>JAUYRZ010000005.1 GCA_030695565.1 Archangium sp. | reverse complement strand
GCCGTGCCGCCGCCCGTCGCCGTACCGCCGCCCGTCGCGGTGCCGCCGCCCGTCGCCGTGCCTCCGCCCGTCGCAGTGCCGCCGCCGGTGCCCATGCCGCCACCCGTGCCGGTGCCGCCCCCCTGGCCCGCGGGGGTCTCACAGACGAACGAGGTGGTGTTGCACACCTGCGCCATCGAGGAGCAGTTCGCGCAGGTCAGGCCCTGCCGGCCGCACGCGGCGTTCGAGTTGCTGGCCGACAGAGGCACGCACTTGTTCGTCGCGTCGCAACAACCGGCACAGTTCTGAGGTCCGCACGCGTTGCTTCCACACGAGGGGATCACCGCGACGATGAAGCCGAGCACGGCACCGAAGGAGAGAGCTTTGAGGTTCATGGGTGCGCGGAACACCACGCGTTTCCCCACAGGTCAAGCCTCCGCCTCTACTTCCAACGCTGCGACGCGTCAGGCGCGCCCGCATCGGCGGTGCCCTGACCCGTCATGAATCGGAGCGCCTCGGGCGGCTTGAGGCTGCACGCGTTCACCGCGCCCGACGGATCGATCGCGTCACTGCCTTCGCTGATGGAGAGGATCTTCCGCCCGGGGCCGACCACGAAGGTGACCCGCCTGGCGATCGTGAAGAGGAACACCTTCACGTCGAAGGCCTTCACCAGGCTCGCGCTCTCGTCGGCCACGAAGTGGTACGGCGCCTTGAGCGAGTCGCGGAACCGTTTGCTCGTCTCCACGTCGTCCGTGGAGATGGCGATCACCGTGCCCGCGTTCTTCTGAATGTCGGCATACCGGTCCCGGTACGCGGTGAGCTCACGCGTTCAGCCAGGTGTGAAGGCCTTGGGAAAGAAGGCCAACACGACAGGGCCACGTTCGACGAGCGACGAGAGCTTCAGCTCGACGCCATCCACGTCCTTCACGGTGAAGTCGGGCGCGAGACCACCGACCATCGGCTGCGCGGCCAACACCGAGGTGAGGAGCAAGGAGAGCATCGAGATCCTCGCAGTAGCGGCGGTCAGCCCGCTGCGCCACGTTCTTCCATCTTCGCCCAGACCGCTTTCGCCGCCTGGCTGCAGGCCCGGGCCACTTCGGCCACGTCGAGCGAGAGCGCCTTGCGTTTCCACAAGCGCCACAACCCGTCCACCATCACCGACTCGACCCAGCGCGACGAGAAGCCGTGGAGCACGTGCGCTGCCAACGTGCTGACGTCGAGCGGCGTGGGCGGGTGGTAGTCGAGCACGAGCAGATCGGCCAACGAGCCCGGTTGAAGGGGCCCGATGGTGGTGCCGAACGCTTCGCTGGCCAGCCGGTGGCCGTTGGCCAGGAATCGCAAGGTGTCGATGGGCTGCCCTGAGTCGGTGGTGCGCAGCGTGGCGGCCTGCGCTTCGGCGAAGCAGTCGAGCGACATCACGTCGGTGCCCAGGCACCCGCGCACGCCGAACTTGGAAGGCGTGGCGAGGCCGGTCTGCGAGGCCATGTTCGAGCGCGCGCTGTGCGACAGCCAGGTGCCTTCGGCGATCAACGACGAAAGCTCCGGCCAGGTGAGGTGCACGTTGTGAGAGAGCACCACGCGGCTGCCCGTGAGACCCAGGCTCACCAGGCGCTCAGCGGCGGTGCGCCCAAAACGCGCCCGGCTGATCGCTTCTTCGCGGGGATCTTCGGCCACCGTCGCCAGCAACATCGCCGCGACGCGTTGCCGCGCTTCTTTCACGCCGGCCAGCGCGTCATCGGACAAGGTGCCCAGCCCGTCGATGGCGAAGGCCCCGCGGAAACGGCCCCGCGCGCGGCCGAAGTACGAGACACATTCTTCGAGCGCCTCTTCGCGCACCATCGCGCCCGACCGATCCGTCACCTGGGAGCCGAGCACCGCTCGCAACCCGACGGCGTTGAGCCCGTGCGCCACGCGGCTGAGCGAGCCTGCGACGTGCGAGTGCGCCGCGCTGACGTCGAAGACGGTGGTGGTGCCCGACAGCAGGCCTTCGAGACCTCCCGCGGTGGAGGCCGCCTCGAGTTGATCCCCATCGATCACGTCTTCGAGCCGCTGCAGCACGTGGGACTCCCCGCCAAAACCTGCGGCCACGCGGGGCGCGCCTCGCAGCAGGGTGGCGTAGAGCTGGTGATGCGCCGACACGAGACCGGGGAAGAGCACCTTGCCGCGAACGTCGATCACCTCGTCGCCGGGGCTTGGCTCCAGCGCCGTGGCGCGTTCGACGATTCGATCACCTTCAATCCGGAGATCCGCGACCTCGACACCCGCGGGCTCGAGATCGACGATGGTCCCCCCTTTGAGAACGGTCGCCACTGAGGGCGCGAGGGTATCTCGTTCGACAAGCCGCTTCACAGGGAATGGTGCAGGCCTGTCCTCAACCGACTCAGATCGAGTCGCCCACGTCGCGGCAGACAGGGCGATGTAGCTCTCAGTCGGTTGAAATCGCTCAACCTCCGGAAAGGGCACACACCTTGCTAAGGCGGACGCCGCGGTTGTGTTTCTGACAATGGAGTTCCCACTGATGAACAGCAGAGCAATCCACGTGGCGTTGGCCGGCGCCCTCGTTGGGCTCGCTTGTGGCCCCTCGGAGTTGATTGAACCTGCGGCGCAGCCCGCTGCCTCGCAGGAAGACGCGATCATCGGTGGAACCCTGGCGATGGGCGACCCGGCGGTGGTGGCGATGGCCGTGCGCTACGGCGGCGGCTACGAGTCGGTCTGCACCGGCACGCTCATCGCGCCCAAGACGGTGCTCACCGCCGCGCACTGCATCAACGCCTACGGCACCAACGTGCAGTACTTCGTGACCTTCGGCACCTACTCCGCCTCGCCCACCAGGGCCGTGCTGGTGGCGCAGCAGTACAAGAACCCCAACTACAACCAGAGCGCATGGGACTTCGGCATTCTGCGCCTGGCCACGCCGGTGCTCGACGTGACGCCGATCGCCATCAACGAGACGGCGATCACGCAGGCCCACATCGGCCGGGCCATCCGCCACGTGGGCTTCGGGCTCACCGTCGCGGGCGGGCAGACCTCAGGCACCAAACGGGAGGTCAGCTACGGGCTTCGCCGTGTGACGCCGTACACGATCGAGTCGGGCGCCCAGGGCAAACAGACCTGCCAGGGCGACTCCGGCGGTCCGGGCTTCATGGTGATGCCCGGCGGCACCCAGGAGGTGCTGGTGGGCGTGGTGAGCTACGGCGACCAGAACTGCATGTACGAGGGCTACGACGGGCGCGTCGACGTGGCCGCTCCGTGGATCCGCCAGACGATGGCCTCGTGGGAGCAGCCGACCTGCGCCACCGATGGCGCCTGCCTGGCGGGCTGCACGCCGGTGGATCAAGACTGCGTGTGCAAGGCCGACGGCGTGTGTGGCTCCGAGTGCACCGACCCGGCGATGGATCCCGACTGCCCCCGCGACTGCGCGCAGAACAGCATCTGCTCCGTTCAGGCCTGCGGCCGCCCCGACGCCGACTGCGCGGGCACCGGTCAGTTCTGCGCCGCCGCGGTGCAGTGCCAGTCGCGCCTGTGCGTGAACGATCGCCAGAACCCCAGCACCTACTGCAGCAAGAGCTGCCAGACGAACGCGGAGTGCCCGGCCACCATGCAGTGCGCCGCGGGCTCGTGCGTGCTCAAGCAACGCCCCGAGCGGGCGCTGTTCGACAGCTGCTACGCGGCGACCGACTACTGCCTCGAGGGCATCTGCACGGGCCCCGCGGGCGGCATCTCGCGCTGCGTGAAGAGCTGTTTGGTGACCAACGATTGCCCGAGCGGCTCGGTGTGCGAAGCGGGCTCCGACTCGCAGCGGTTCTGCCGCCCGGCCAACGTGCGCTTCAACATCGTCAACCTGCCCGCCGCGCCGGCCGCTCTGGGGGCGCAGTCGCAGGGCTGCTCCGCCACGGGAATGGGGATGGCGCTGTGGTTACTCGCGGTTCCCCTCCTCCGGCGCCGACGGGCGCGCCGCTGAACGATTTGGCAGACTGAACGAAGTGAGCACGCTTCGTTTCGCCGCCCTCTGCCTGCTCTGCCTCGGCTGCTCACGCCAGGGCGAAGCCGTGGAGCAGACAGGGGAAACGCGCGAGGCGATCGTCGGCGGCACCCCCACCGGGGGTGACGAGGCGGTCTTCATGCTCGACATCCGCGGCACCAACGGCGCGGCCACCCGGTGCAGCGCGACCTTGATCGCGCCCCGCACGCTCTTGACCGCCGCGCACTGCGTCGACCCCGCGATGCTCGGCGAAGCCAGCCTGATCATCACCGCCTCGAACGCGCCCACGGCCGCCCAGATGACGCCCGCCAACACGCTGCTGGTGGTGGAGACCCGGCTGCATCCGCGCTGGAACGCCGCTGCCGGGCTCGGTTCTGATCTCGCGCTGTTGTTGCTGGAGACGGCGCCGAACGCGAGCGCCAGCCCGTGGAACCGGGAGAGCCTCTCGGGCCTGGGCGGTGAAGCGGTGCGCGTGGTGGGCTACGGCGCCGATGCACCTGATGGCGGCACGGGCACCAAACGCACGGCGCCGCTCACCATTCGCCAGTTCACCCCGGAGCTCATCTCGCTGGGCGACTTCGTCAGCATCGGCTTGTGCCACGGCGACTCGGGCGGGCCCACGTTTCACACCTTCCCCGATGGCGTGGAGCGGTTGGTCGGCGTGCACAGCTTCACCCGCACCGAAGACTGTCTCGATGGCGCCGACACGCGCGTCGATGCGCAGGCGGCGTTCATTCTGGAGTGGCTCTCGGAGCGGGAAGAGAACTGCGCGGCCAACTTCGTCTGCGCGGTCGGTTCGTGCCTGCCCGCTGATCCCGATTGCGCCTCGTTCGGCAGCGCCTGCCAGGCGTCGTGGCAGTGCCGCGGGCGGAAGTGCGTGGGCGATGCGCAGCACGTCGAGACGTACTGTTCGCGGGTGTGCAGCACCGATGCCGATTGTTCGGGCGGCCTGAGCTGCGACGTCACGCGTGGGGTGTGCCAACAGCCCCAGCTGCCGGTGGCCAGACCGGGAGAACCGTGCCGCATCGGCGCGACGTTCTGTCTCAATGACGCGGTCTGCAACGGCCCCGACACGAATCAGACGCAGTGCAGCCAGCCTTGCGGGCGCGCCGCGGATTGCCTGCCGGGTCAGCGGTGCAACGCCGGGGTCTCGGGCGTGAACGCGTGTCAGGATCCGCCCCCGGTCACCTTGCCGGTGGCCCGGGTGGAGCTGAGCGCGGCGCGCAGTTGTTCGACCGGCTTCGGGTGGTGGCCGGGGCTCCTGGTGCCCTGGTTCGTGCGGCGGCGACGGGCAGGAACTGTTAGCCCTGAGCGCGTTCTCAAACTCTGAGGCACAGTCGATCATCGTGGGGCCGCAGGAGCGAAAAGGAGGGGTTGTGGCGCTCGTGGCGAGCGTTGCGCTTCATTGTGCCTTCGCGGGGTACATGGTGTGGCGGCCATTGCCCGTCGTCGAAAAGCCAGCCGTCAGCGCGGAGTTCGTTTTTGTCGAGCCTCCGCTGGTGGCACCCACTCCCGAGCCTGAGCCTGAGCCGGCTCCCGAGCCCGTGGCCGTCGTGCGACCTCCTCGGCGGAGCCAGGAACGGCCGAAAGAGCGGGTGATCGAACAACCGCAGGAACCGCCTGCCCCTCACCCCGACCCTCTCCCGAAGGGAGAGGGAGACATTCCTCGCGCTGAGATCACCCTCGTTCCCGGTTCTGCGTTTGCCATTTCGCTCGACGCGGGCGTGATCGACGTGGAGGCCGAGGTCGACAAGAACCGGGGCCTTCGAGCGCTGGAGCCGCCCAAAGATCTCGTGGGCCTGCTCGCCAAAGAGACGCTCGGGAAAGGACGTGTCGATCGGGGCCTGGTGCACCCGTATTACTCGCAGCTCGGCAAGGCCCTGCTCAAGAACTGGGACGCGGATCGCGTGGCCAAGAGCGGACTCAAGGGCCTGATGGAGCAGACCGGCGAGAACCTCAAGCTGTACAACGAGATCTACGCCGAGCGCGCCTCGATCTACGGCAAGAGCGGCAACCCGCTGGGTGACCTGCCCAACACCACCAACCGCCGGGCCGCGGTCAACGATCGCGTCGGCGGCATCGCGGGCGTCGATCTCGAGCAGCGCAAAGAGCTGCAGAAGCAGATGCGCGAGGCCTACAAGGCCACCCGGCGCGCGGTGATCAAAGTGGTGCAGGACGCCAGCGGCAAGCTGACCGCGGTGGAGCTGGTGCAGCCCTCCAGTGACGCGAAGATCGACAAAGAAGCGCTGGTCGACGTGCGCACCGCCGCAGAGAAGCTGCCGCCGCCGCCTCCCGAAGCGCTGGAGGGGCGGGCCAGCCTCACCTCCATCTGGAGCTTCGAGCTGGTGATCTCCATCTCGCCGCCGGTGCCCACCTTCACCTTCGAGTTCGACGAAGCGCTGGGCTTCATCGACATGCGGCTCCCGCTCGATCGGCGCATCTACAAGAAGGTGCGGCTGGTCTCGGTGGAGTAAGCAGGGTTCCGCATCCATGGCTGACAAACGCCGCTTCGATCTCTTTGCCGAGCTGCTCCGCGGGCATTTCCCCGACGCCAAACGTGTGTTCGACGTCGCCGGGGGCCAGGGCAAGTTGAACGAGGCGCTCACCCGGCGCGGCTGCGAGGTGCTCACCTTCGATCGCCGGCACAAACACCTGCCGGTGACCTTCGCCGAGCGCGACTTCACCCTCGAAGAGCCGTTGGCCTGCGACCTGGTGGTGGGCATGCACCCCGACGGGGCCACGCGGGTGATCATCGACTACGCGGCGAAGCACCGGGTGCCCTTCGCGATCGTGCCCTGCTGCTCGGACAATTCGATGCCCTACAAGCCGTGGATGCGCCACCTGGGCGAGTTGGCCACCACGCAGGGGCTGATCGTGACCGAAGTGGAACTTCCGATGGACGGCCGGGCGAGAGTGATCCTCGGAATTCCGGTGAAGATCTAAGGAGATCCGGGACTGCGCGGTGCGGTACGTTGGCCGCCCGGTCCCGATGCGATTTTCAGCCTTTGTCCTCACCGCGTGTCTTGTCGCAGGGTCAGCGCGCGCCGCGATCTACGAAAACTCGATCACGGTCGACAGCGAAGAAGACATCTTCGAGGCCGAACAGCGCGGCGACATCTCGAGCGACACCGCCGAGACGTTGATCGAGATCATCGGTGAAGGCGTCGACCTCAACAACGGTGATCGCGAAGAGCTCTACGACCTCCCGGGCATCACCTATGCCGACGTCGACGCGATCCTCGAGTACCGCAAGGGCAAGGGCCGCATCGACGATCCTGCCGAGCTGGTGGGCGCAGGCGCGCTGACGGCAGAGCAACTGCTGCAGATCGCCCCCTTCATCCGCATCGACGCCGCCCGCCCCGTGTTGCCGGTGAGCGGGAAGATGCACCTCGTCAGCCGCTTCACCACCACCGACAACGTGCCTCCGCCGGCCATGCTCAGCGCCCGCCTCAAGGGCCCGCTCAACTTGTCGGCAGGCTTCATGATGTTCACCACCCGCAGGCGCGCAGACACGCCCACCTACGATGCGGTGAACGACGCGCTCACCAGCAAGGGCTTCTTCTATCAACCCCATCTGCCCCGCGTGTTCGTGCAGTGGAAGCCGGGTAAAGCACGGTTGGTGGTGGGCACCTTCACCATCGGCTTCGCCGAGCGCCTCACCCTCGACAACACCCGGCGCATCACCCCGCAGGGCATCTACCTGGTCGACGACTACACCCGCTCGCAGGACCTCACCCAGACCTGCAAGCTCTCGAGCTCGGGCTTCGAGCTGGACCCCAGCTCAGGCTGCGACCCCACCACCGAGAAGAACCTCTACATCACCCCCGACTACCGCTGGCGCGACAGCTTCCGCGGCGTGGCCGGCTCGATTGAAAACCTCAAGCTGGGCGAAGAGGCGAGCCTGTCGGTCTACGGGTTCCTCTCGTACCAACAGCGGCCCATCTACCAGTACCAGCTCTACGATCGCCGCTTCTGCCCCGACCCGCGCGACGACGACGACACCTTCTGCAAGTCGCCCAACGTCTATCTGCCCGACGGCGCCACCCGCCTCGCCTTCTCGACGCTCACCAACGCCTTCGACGAGCTGACCGGCGGCGGGCACGTCACCTTCAAGCCCAACTACCGCTGGACCTTCGGCGTCACCAGCTACGCGGCGATGCCGTTCTTCCGCCAGTCGCCGCTCGAGCTCGATTTTCAGGAGTACAGCCGCTACCCCACCGGCGGCGCCTTCGGAGCGGTCGGCGTCGACGCCCACACCAGCTTCAAAGAGTTCAACTTCTTCCTCGAGGCGACGCACAACTTCGACGGCCGCTTCGGCAGCGGAGCCAAAGGCGGCTACGGCGTCGAGCAGCGCACCACCTTCAGCCCCAGGCAGCACGAGTTCGAGTTCTCGTTGCGTTTCTACGATGACGGCTTCGGCACGCCCTACTCCCGGCCGATCGCCTCGCCCGACATGCTCGAGGGCCAGCGCGCCCGCAACGAGGCAGGCGCCCGCTTCCGCTGGAGCGCGAAGCTCTCGCGCGACTGGCAGACGCGCGTCACGGCGAACCTGTGGATGAACCCCTGGCCCACGTATGGCGGCGACCCGATGGCGCCGCAGATCGCCAGCCCGGCGGGGGTGGCCAATCTCTGGCTGCTGGGCCGGGTCGACTTCACGGGTTGGTGGTTCTTCCAGCCGGCGTTGTGGGTCGACGTGCGCAACAAGAACCTCGCCTCGTCGGTGCACGGCACCTGCTCCAGCGGCTACCTGCTCACCGAGGGTGACACGTTCCTGTGCGGCGGCGACTTCTACAAAGTGTCGCTCCGCCTCGAGGCCATTCCGATTCGCCGCAAGTTGTCGGCGATCGTGCAGACCGCCTTCACCTGGCGAGACGACGTTCGTTACAAAGATCGGTTCCGCAACGACGTTCAGGTCTGGGTCGAGCTGCGCGCGCAGCCGGTCGACTTTCTCCAGTTTCGCGTGCGGTCCAAGTACCTCTACGAAGACATCTCGGACAACACCTACAAGGAGCAGAGTCTTTGGAGCTTCGTGGAAGGCGCCTGGATCTTCGGCAAGGGCAACCGGCTCGCCCTGCGCTACGACATTTACCAGTGGCTCGACGTACGAGCGACCACGGCCAACCGGGTGCCGAACCCCGAGCATCGGCTCCAGGTCGACTTCAGGGCTGCCTTTTGATCATGCGCTCACTCCGACCCGCACTCCTCGCGATCGTCCTTCCGCTGCTGAGCGGCTGCAACACCACCGATCAATCGAAGCGCTTCACGCGCAACGAGACCTCGAGCCTGCTCAAGAAGCTCGAGGTGGTCAGCCTCGAGCTGGGCGAGTTCCCCTTCGACGGCCCGGGCGCGGTGATCGATGGAGACACGGTGCGCGTGAAAGGCCTGCAGGCCTCGTTGCGCCTGTTGGCCATCGACACCGAAGAGACCTTCAAGAAAGACTGGGAGCGCCAGGCGTTCGCGGCCGGCTGGGAAGACTACAAGAAGAAGATGCGCGGCAACTCGGTGCGCCCGGTGAAGATGGCCACCCCTGCGGGTGAAGAGGCCAAACACTTCGCGGTCGACTTCTTCGAGGGCATCGAGACGGTGCGGCTGGAGCGCGATCACCCCGGCGAGATCCGCGACTTCTACGGCCGCTACCTCGCCTACATCTTCGCGAAGAAGAACGGTGAGTGGGTCAACTACAACGTCGAGTGCGTGCGCGCGGGCCACAGCCCCTACTTCGTGAAGTACGGGCGCAGCCGCCGTTTCCACCGGGAGTTCGTCGACGCGCAGAAAGAAGCCATCGAGGCCAAGCGCGGCATCTGGAAGCCCGGCACGATGCACTACGACGACTACGACGAGCGCCTGCGCTGGTGGGCAGAACGTGAGGCCGGCATCACCCGCTTCGAACGCGAGCAGAACGAGAAGCCCGAGTCGCACATCGCGCTGACCCGCTGGGACGCCATGCTCAAGCTCGAGCAGCGCCTGGGCCAGGAGGTCACCGTGCTGGGCGCCGTGCAGGAGGTCATTCAGCGGGAGAACGGGCCGGCGGTGGTCAAGCTCGCCCGCACCCGCACGCAGAACTTCGACATCGTCTTCTGGGATCGCGACGTGCTGCTCAACACCGGGCTCCAGTTCAAGCGGGGCGAGTACGTGCAGGTGCGCGGAGTCGTACAGAAATACCGCAACTCCAGGGGCCTCGATGCGCTCCAGATGCAGGTAACGTTGCCAGGTCAGGTCCTCGCCCCCAGCGAGGAGCTCGAGCAGATGCTGTCGACTGACTCCAAGGCCGGGAGCAGCGACAAGGATGAGGGAGAATGATGAACCGAGTTTCCGTTTCGATCGCCGCTGCCGCGGCCCTGCTGATGTCCTGTCCTCCGCCGCCGGCGCCTGATGCCTGTCTGGGCCGGGTGGCGGGCGATCTGGTGATCTCCGAGGTGATGATCGACCCCGAAGGCACCGACACCGGTGGCGAGTGGGTCGAGCTCTTCAACACCCTGGGCACGCCGCTCGATCTCAAGGGCCTGACGCTCTACGTGCGCGACACCGATGGCTCGGGCGCCAAGACCCACGCGATCCGCGCTGGCACCGCTCCGGCCCGGGGGTACTTCGTGGCAGGCGACATCCGCTCCGGGCCGAACCCGTCGTGGATCAACTACGCCTATGGCGATGCGCTGGGGTCGATGGGCAACGCGCGCGGCGTGGTGGGCATTCGCTGCGGCATGACCACGCTGGCCGAGTTCACCTACAACTCGGCCGCCAAGCCGCAGCGCAGCCGCATGCTCAACGGGGTCAGCGAGCCCACCAGCGCGGTCGCTGCGATCGAAGCGAACTACTGCGACACCCCGGCAGGCAGCGTCTACTTCGGCAACAACGCCGGCACGCCCGGCGTCGCCAACCCGGTGTGCCAGGCCGAAGCGACCTCGGGCACCTGCGTCGACAACGGCACCGTGCGGGCGATGACCTTCCCCAGCGAAGGTGACCTGGTCATCAACGAGGTGATGACCAGCCCCTCGGCCGTCTCGGACACCAGCGGCGAGTGGATCGAGCTCTACGCGCGCGCCAACGTCGACCTGAACGACATGACCATTCGCACCTCGACCAGCTCGACGCGGGTCACCAGCCAGACCTGCCTGCGCGTGCAGAGCGGCGAATACGTGCTGCTGGCCCGCTCGGGCGAAGCCTTCGTCAACGGCGGGTTGCCCACCCCGAAGTACGTCTACGGCGCGCTCTCGCTGGCCGACACCAGCCAGCAGCTGCAGCTGGTGCGCGGCGACGCGGGCACCATCGACTCGGTCTCGCTGCTGGCAGCGACCTCGGGCAAGGCGTGGCAGCTCGACCCCACCAAGCAGGACCCCATCAGCAACGACGACCCGGCGAACTTCTGCCGCGCTCCGGAGCGCTGGGTGCCCGACGCGGGCGGCGACTTCGGCAGCCCGGGCGTGGCGAACCCCTCGTGTGGCAACGTCATCGATTGCAGCGGCCGGGCAGCCGGCGACCTGGTGATCACCGAGGTGATGCTCGACCCCGACAGCACCGACACCGGCAACGAGTGGATCGAGCTCTTCAACACCAAGCGCACCGACACCGACCTGACGGGCCTGACGCTCTACAAACGCAACGTCGACGGCACGAGCGAGGTGACGCACTCGATCACCGGTGGTTCGGTGACCGCGAACGGCTACTTCGTGATGGGTGACGTGCGCAGCGGCACCAACCCCGCCTGGATCAACTACGCCTACGGCACCGGCCTGGGCGCGCTGGCCAACAGCAGCGGCGTGGTGGGCGTGCGTTGCGGCAGTCTGATTCTGGCCGAGTTCACCTACAACACGCCCGCGAAGTCGGCGCGCAGCCGCATGCTCGACGGCGTGCAGACGCCCACGGCTGCTTTCGCCATCGAGGCCAACTACTGCGACACCCCTCCGGGCGCCCTGTACTTCGGTCGAAATGCAGGCACGCCCGGGGCTGAGAACCCCGTCTGCATTCCCGAGGCGACCACCGGTACCTGCATCGAAGACGGCGGCATGCGGGCCATCACCTCGCCCAACGCGGGCGACGTGATCATCACCGAGGTGATGGCCGACCCCACGGGCACGGACACCACCACGGAGTGGTTCGAGGTGCTGGCGCGTGCGCCGGTCGACCTGAACGATCTGACCGTCTACACCAGCACCAGCAGCGCGCGGCTGACCAGCGGCGCCTGCCTTTCGGTGCAGCCCGGCGAGTACGTGCTGCTGGCGCGCTCTTCGGACTCCTTCGTGAACGGAGACCTGCCCCCGCCGCGCATCGTGTACTCGGGCCCTTCGTTCGCCAACGGCGTCAACCAGCGCATCGGCTTGTCGCGCGGCGACGCAGGCATCGACGAGATCGCGCTCGGCCCCTCCGTCGGCGGCAGGTCGTGGTCGCTCGACCCCACCCTGCTCGACCCCATCGCCAACGACAGCCCGGGCAACTTCTGTCTCGCGCCCAACAAGTGGCACGCAGATGGTGGCGGCGACTTCGGCTCTCCCGGCACGGTGAACGACGCGTGCGTGGCGCCCGGGAGCTGCTTCGACACCAGCACCAGCATGAACCGGCCCGCGCGGCCGCCCCCCGACGGAGACCTGCTGATCACCGAGTGGATGTCGGACCCCGGCGCGGTGGGTGCGGCCAACGGCGAGTACTTCGAGTTCCTCGCCAAGAGCGCGTTCGACTTGAACGGGGTGCGGTACCGCTTCGGCCTGGGCTCCACCACGCCCCCGCTGATCGTCACCTCGGTCAACTGCCTGCCGGCGACGCCGAACCAGTACTTCCTCATCGGCCGCAACAACAACACGGCGATGAACGGCAACCTGCCCCCCCTGGTGGCCACCACCAGCAGCGCGCTCACCTCGACCACCGTGGTGACGCTCTTCAACCCCGACGGCGGCACGGCTGACGTGGTGACCACTGCAGGCGGCGCTGCGGGGGTCTCGGAGCAGGTGAACCCGAACTTCCTCACGCCGGCCGACAACGACACCAACCACTGCCTGACGCCCACGGGCACCGTGTACGGCACCAGCGGTAATCGCGGCACGCCCGGCGTGGCCAACGTCGCCTGCCCGTGAAACAGGCGGCGCTCGTGGTGATGGTGCTCTCGGGGTGTTCAGCACCCGCTCCCGAGAGCACGTGTGGCCCTTCGACGGCGCAGGTGGACTTCGTGATCGACGGAGACACCCTCGCGCTGCTCGATGGCACGCGCGTTCGCCTGCTGCTGGTCGACACGCCGGAGACCACGCAGGGCAAGAACGACTGCTACGGCGAGCAGGCCAAGGCGTTCACCGTCTCGCGCGTGGCGGGCAAGACCATCAACCTCGCGTACGACGAAGGCAGCTGCACCGATCGGTTCGGCCGCACCCTGGCGTACGTGACGGTCGACGGAGTGGAATTGAACGCCGAGTTGGCGAAGCAGGGTCTCGCCTGTTTCCTCTACGTCTCGCCCGGTGGGCAGGCGCGGCAGGAGGAGTTCGCCACCTACGAGGCCGAAGCCAGGACCGACCGAACAGGCATGTGGGGCGCGTGTACCGACATCCCCTGCAGCAAGTGATCAGGCCGGTTGTTTGCTGAGCTCCACCTCGAGCTGACGGGCCTGGGCCTCGGTCGCACAGCGGTACTCCTGGAACTTGCCGCCCGTGCGCTCCACCCTCACGACCCAGACGTCGAGTTCTTTGGTGACTTGAGGCGACTTCGATTGCGACATGACGCCTCCTCAAAGCAGGCCCCGTGCCGCGGCCAACCCGTGAGATTCGCGCTCGCGTGCCACCAGACCCACATGACGTTTTTCAGCGATGAAATCCGACTCTGCAAAGAGGTCAGGCAGGCGGCGCCGAAGACCACTCCCACGCGGAGCGATAGCCGCCCACGGCCTGGGTGAACTCGATCCACCGCGCGAAGAAGGGGTGGCTGGAGAGCGTGGCGGAGTCGCCCACCACGAACAGGTGCCGCCGCGGCCGGGTGATGGCCACGTTGAGGCGCCGCAGATCCTCCAGGAAACCCAGTTGCTGCTCTGCGTTACTGCGCACCAGGCTGACGATGATGACGTCTTTCTCGCGGCCCTGAAACGCATCGACCGTGTCGACCTCGAGCTCGCTGAGATCGATCAGCTGCTCCCGCAACCAGAGGGCCTGCGCGCGGTACGGGGTGATCACGCCCAGCTCGCGGGGGTTGAGGCCCGCGGCGAAGAGCTCCCGCACGCGCGCCACCACCAGCTCGGCTTCACCTTCGTTGCGCAGTGACTCGGTCTGCGGCGCCTTGCTCTCGTCGAAGCCCTTGCCGGCGGTGTCGAGGAACAGCAGCGGCGGCGCGTCGACGGTGCTCTCGGGCCGCAACACCTCGGCGAGCGTGCGGGTGGCGACCGAAGGGTGCGCGCGCAGCTGGCCTCCGTAGGTCTCGTCGCTGGGGAACCGCATGATGGTCTCGTGCATGCGGTACTGCTCCTTGAGCATGCACTTGACCTCGTCGCCGGAGTCCTCGAGCAGCCGCTCGAACAACGAGACGCCCAGGCCCTGCTTCGCGGCATCCATCGAGATGATGGTGGGCGCGAGCTGTTTGGGATCTCCGGCCATCACCACCAGCGGCGCTTTCAAGAACGCCAGCAACGAGAGCGGCTCGATGGCCTGGGTCGCTTCGTCGAAGAGCGCGACGTCGAACTGCTCGTTGCGCAGCAGCGAGCCCTCGAGCATCGAGAGCGTGGCGCACACCACCTGCGCGCCATCGAGGATGGAGCGGGTGGCCTTGCGCTCGAGCACGCGGGCGTCATCCATCATCTTGTACGCCTCGGCGCTGGCCTCGCGCGCGTTGCCGAACCGTTCGCGGCTGCGGCCCCGGCTGCGCTGTTTGCGCGCGTAGCCGAGCAGATCGAACGCGTCTTCGAAGAGCTCGCGGGCGAGTTGGCGATCCGGGTGTGCTTCCACCAGCAGATCGAGGGTGTGCTCCTGCAGGTGTGGCAACACGCGCGCCGGGTGCCCCACGCGCACCGAGCGCAGACCCGCGTCGAGACAGAGCTCGAGCAGGTGATCGACCGCGGCGTTGCTGGCGGCGGTGCACAGAATTCGTTTTCCCTGCGCGCCCCACTGCGAGGCGAGCTCGGAGAGCACGGTCGACTTGCCGGTGCCGGGAGGCCCGTGCACCAGCGCCACGTCGCGGGCCGAGAGCGCGAGGGAGACCGCTTCGTGCTGCTCGGGGTTGAGGCTCCGGTGCGGGGTGAAGGCGGGCGGCTTGTCGAAGCGCGGAGGCGAGTTGCCCAGCAGGATCTCGCGGCGATCGCGTTTCTGCCCGCTGTCCATCGCTTGCCACTGCGCGAGGCCCTTCTTCGCGCGATCGAAGGTGGCGTCGTTGGCGGTGACGTCGAGGCGCAGCCGGCCTTCGCGCATCCACTCCGGCGGGTTGCGATCGAACGCGACCACCACGCTGTTCCGGGTGCCGGACACCACGGTGCCCTGGGGCGGGTCTTCGATCTCCGCCTTGCGAGGTGAGACGGCGAGAATGTCGCCGGGGCCGAGCCTCGTGGTGAGCCGCTTCTTCGACTCGTGCATGAAGGTGACGAGGTGCCGGCCCCCCAGGCCCACGTTCTCTTCGGTGGTCTCCAGATCGAGCACCACCAGGCCTCGCGCCTCCAGCTCGGCGAGCGGGAGCGTCTGCTTCTCCTGCGCGATTCGGGAGCGTTCGGCTTGCCGCTCGGTCTCCAGCAGCCTCGTGAAACGGATGAAGTGGTCGACGTCCCGGCGCATGGGTGGACTCAATCAGTCCACGTTAGTGTGGAGAACTCATGAATCACCTGGCCCAAGAACCCTCGCCCTACCTTCGCCAGCACGCTGACAATCCGGTCGAGTGGTACCCGTGGGGCCCCGAGGCGCTGGCCCGGGCCCAACGGGAGGACAAGCCGGTGCTGCTGTCGGTGGGTTACTCCGCCTGTCACTGGTGCCACGTGATGGCGCACGAGTCATTCGAGAACCCCGAGATCGCAAGAGTGATGAACGAGCAGTTCATCAACATCAAGGTCGACCGCGAAGAGCGGCCCGACGTCGACCAGCTCTACCAGGGCGTGGTGCAGCTGATGGGCCGCGGTGGTGGTTGGCCGCTGACCATCTTCATGACGCCCGCGCTCAAGCCCTTCTACGGCGGCACCTACTTCCCGCCCGAGCCCCGCCACGGGTTGCCCTCCTTCGCCGCGTTGGTCGAAGGCATCGGCATGGCGTGGAAGACCGAACGCTCCGAGCTGGAAAAACAGGCGGAGACCTTCGAACAGGGCCTCACCGAGTACGCGTCGATCGGCCTCGATGGAACGCCCGGCACGTGGACGAAGGCCGATCTCCAGACCGCGGCCCGGAAGATGACCGCGCGCATCGACCCCACGCACGGCGGCTTCGGAGCCAGTGGGCCCAAGTTCCCCAACCCGATGAACCTGTCCTTCCTGCTGCGGGCGTGGCGGCGAACGGGCGACGCCGACGCCCGAATGGGCGCGCTGCTCACGCTCGAGAAGATGGCCCTGGGCGGCGTGCACGATCAGCTGGGCGGCGGCTTCCATCGCTACTCCGTGGACGAGCGCTGGTTGGTGCCCCACTTCGAGAAGATGCTCTACGACACGGCGCAGCTGCTTCACGTCTACGCCGAGGCGCAGCAGGTGGCGCCCCGCCCGCTCTGGGGTGAAGTGGCCGAACGCGCGGTCGAGTGGCTCGAGCGCGAGATGACCGCCCCGGGGGGCGGCTTCTTCTCCGCCCAGGACGCCGACAGCGAAGGTGAAGAAGGCACCTTCTTCGTGTGGACGCCCAGGCAGATCGACGCGGTGTTGTCGCTCGAAGACGCCGCGCTGGTGAAGGCGCACTACGGCATCACCGCGGCGGGAAACTTCGAAGGCGGCACGACGGTGCTGGCGGTGAACGCGCCGATCGCCGATCGCGTGAGCTTGGAGCGCGCGAAGGAGCAGCTCTTCGAAGCACGCCACCAGCGCGTGGCGCCGGGTCTCGACGACAAGATCCTCGCGGGGTGGAACGGCTTGATGATCCGCGGGCTGGCCTTCGCCGCGCGGGTGTTCGACAAACCGCAGTGGGCCGCGCTCGCGGCGCGCGCCGCCGACTTCGTGCTCGGAGCCATGCGTGCGCCCGACGGCACCCTCTTCCGCTCGGTGCAACGGGGTGAAGCGCGTCACCCGGGCATGCTGGAAGACTACGGCGATCTCGCCGCGGGCCTGGTGGCGCTGGCGCAGACCACCTCCGAGCCGAAGTATCTGGAGGCGGCCGAGCAGCTGGTCGATGCCGCGCTCGAACGGTTCTGGGATGACGGCCGCAAGGCGTGGCTGGCCGCGCCGAAGGGCACCAAAGACCTGCTGGTGCCCACCTACGCGCTGCACGACAACGCGTTTCCGTCGGGCGCCTCCACCCTCACCGAGGCGCAGCTGGCGCTCACCGCGATGACCAGCAAGTCGCGTCACCTCGAGCGCGCCACCACGTACCTGGAGCGCATGAAGGAAGAGCTGCTCGACAACCCGCTGGGCTTTGGCCACCTGCTGCTCTGCGCCGACACGCTGCTCGATGGTGCGGCCGAGCTGACGTTGGTGGGGTCTGCCGAGTCGATCGCCTCGTTGCAGGCGGTGGTCGATCGCACCTACCTGCCCACGGTCGCGCTGCTGCGTCAGGTGACGGGTGCGCCCGTGCCCGAGGTGACCCGCGAAGTGTTGAGCGCACGCATCGGCTCGGGCGCCTACCTGTGCCAGCACTTCGCCTGCCAGCGGCCGGTGCAGAGCCCCGAGGCGTTGGAGAAGCTGCTGGCGCCCCTGACCCGCCCCTCACCGATCTGAATTGGTGATGCCCATGCGGCGGCGCAGCGTGGCCACCAGCATGAAGAACATGCGGGCCGAGCCGAGGGTGATCAGGTCGTTGTCGGTCAGCTTGTGAATGGCCACCTTCTGCCCATTGACGAACACGCCGTTGGCCGACCTGAGATCGTGCAGCACGGCGATGCCGTCGTTCCAGTCGATCTGCGCGTGCTGCTTGGAGACCGACTCCTCGTCGATCACGAACTCGCAGTCGGGTGAGCGGCCGAGCACGAAGCTGTCGCGCCTTGCCAGCGGAGGCAGCGTGGCGACCCAGAGATCTTCGAAGTCGAACACGCCCCTGGGCGGAGCACCGGGGTTGGGCAATGCGCGGGTGACGAGGCCCGCGTTCTTGCTGGCCGAAGCCGAGAGCGGGTGCTGCACGAAGACGAAAGGCCCGAGCTGTCGTGCGAGCGCCTCGACGTCGAGCCGTACTGTCAGCTCCTTCAGTTCACGAACGGTCAACATGTCAGCGGGCGACTCGGGGGCGTGCGGGGGCCCGTTCGGTAACGACGGCTTCGGCCGGCCGCACCAGGGAACCTGCGGGCACCGAGCGGGTCAACACCGCACCGGCCATGATCTTCGTGCGGTCGCCCACGTGAATGGGCCCCAGCAGCGTCGCGCCCGGCCCCACGTGCACATCGCGGCCCAGGGTCGGAGCGCCGGCTTCTTTGGTCTCCGGGTCGAGCCCCTCACCGAGGGTGACGTTGTGAAAGAGGATGCAGCCCTCCCCAATGACGGCGCGATGGCTCAACACCAGCCCAGTTCCGTGGACGATGGACACGCCGTCACGCAGGGTGGTGTTCCAGTGCACCTCGGCGCCGTAGGCGTGGCGGATGAGGCGGCTGGCCACCTGGGGAAGGAGGGGCACCCGGGCGTCGCGGAAGAAGGCCATGGTGCGCATGGCGATCATCATCTGGAAGCCGATCTTGGTGACCGCATCGACCGGGAGGCGCATCGAGGAGCGCTCGTCGCCATGGTACTTGGCCCGGTAACGCTGGACGCTGCTGTAGTCGGCGCGCACAGCTTGCAGGAACGTCGTGAGCGGGTTGGCCATGGCAGAAGTGTTACGCGATCGGCACGGGGGCTTCCAGCCCATGTCTGGGAGTGGCAGTTTCGGAAACATGAGCCACCGCGTCAGCGTCGTCATCTCGACTTTCAACCGACTGCCCCTGCTGCAGGAGCTGCTCGATGCGCTCGGCAAGCAGACCCTGGAGGCCGACCGTTTCGAGGTGGTGGTGATCGACGACGGCAGCCGTGAGCCCGTCGCGCAGGCCCTGGAGCAGCGAAGAGACCCCTTCAAACTCACCGTGGTCTCCCAGGCGAATGCGGGCGCGGCAGCAGCGCGGCACGCCGGCATCACGAAGGCCACCGGCGACGTGGTGGTGATCACCGACGACGACATGTTGGTGCCCCCGGAGTTCCTGGCCGAACACCTCAAGGCGCACGACGCGGGCAACACCGTGGTGCTCGGGCAGATCCTCGCCGACGAGGCGCTCGGCGAGAAGCCGCTGTTCGAACGTTTTCACGCGGAGCAACTGGCGAAGTTCGTGGCGCGCTATCGCGAGCAGCCCACCGCGGTGCGGGGGGTGATGGTGTGCACCGGCAACGTATCGTTCCGCCGGGTGGACTACCTGGCGGTGGGCGGCTTCGACAAGACGCTCAGCCGCTCCGAAGATCGCGAGCTGGGCGTGCGCCTGCAGAAGGCGGGCGGCAAGCTGTACTTCGCCGAGCACGCGCGCACCCGGCACCGCAGCGATCACACCGACCTCTCGGTGTGGATGCGGCGCAACTACAACTACGGCGTCTTCGACTCGCGCATCCACCACAAGCACCCCGATCGGCTCGACGCCGACCCGTGGCACTTCTTGTTCCTGGTCAACCCCATCTCGCGCGGGCTGCTGCTGGCGGCGGTGACGGCGCCCCCGGTGGGCAAGCTGCTCTCTCGCGCGGCGTACAAGGCGGCGGAGACCGTCGACAAGGTGCGCGACGTGCATCCCGCCTTCGCGCGCGTGGCCATCGCTGGCGCCACCCTCAGCTACGGCCTCGAGTACTTCCGCGGCGTGCGTGAAGAAGCGGGCTCGTTGAGCAACGCGCTCAAGGACCTCGGCTCGCACAGCTGGAAGGCGCTGACCTCGAGAGCGTGACGGTCTCGAGCCTTACGCAGCGTCTTCAGCCCCGATCGCGTTGGTGCGATCGACGATGAACTTCGCAGGGTCGAGCTGGCGAATCACTTTCGCCGGTACGCCGCCGACCACGGTGAACGGAGGCACGTCTTTGGTCACCACGCAGCCGGTGCCCACGATGCTCCCCCGGCCGATGCGCACGCCGGGGAGAATGACAGCGTTCATCCCGATCCACGCGTCGTCTTCGATCACCACCGGCGCAGGCACTGCCGGGAGCGCCCGGTTGTAGACGTCGTGAAAATCAGAGTCGATCACCCGCGCGTAGGGGCCGAAGCGCACGCGATTGCCGATGCGCACCGACTTCGTCGCGCCGATCGACACGCCGTAGTTCAGGTTCACGCCATCACCGATCATCAGCTCGGCGCCCTTGCTGGTGCAGAGCTCGACCTTGGTGATGTACGAGGCGATGCGGCAGTCGTCGCCGATGCTCATGTAGCCGTAGTTGATCAGGCGCGGCGCGCCGCCCATCGTGCGCACGCGGGCTCCGACGTGATCGACGTGGCGCAGAATGAAGGGGCTCAGCAGCGTCGAGCCGGCGTAGTCGACGCTCTTGTCGAAGATCTGACGCAGCGAAAGATGCCTGTCTCGCTGCAGCTTGCTCCACACGATTCGGGCGAACGAAATCATGGGTTCTCTCTACAGCAAGAAGCTCGCCGTGGCTCAGCGTTGCCGGGCTTCCCGGAGTGATCGCATCAGGATCAGCGCAAATTTGGGATCGTTGACGAGGTAGCGACGCCAAAGCCGCCGGGGTTCCTGGGCCAGGCGGTACGCCCACTCGAAGCCGAACTGCCGGAAGATGGGAGGCGCCCGTTTGATGGTGCCAGCGATGAAGTCGAGGCTCGCGCCCACGCCCAGCAGCACTGCGGGCTTCACGCGTTCGGCGATGCGGGCGATGAGCAGCTCCTGCTTGGGGGCGCCGAAGGCCATCAGCACCAGGTCGGCTTGGGCGGCGGCCACCCGATCCCCGATGGCGTCGAGCTGCGCGGTGTCCTGGAGGTTCACCATGGGCGCCTCGCAGCTGACCACGTTGGTGCCCCAGCGCTGGAAGGCGATGGAGGCCGCCTTCTCCGCGACGCCAGGGCCTGCGCCGAGGAACGCCACGCGCCACTTCTTCTGGCCGGCGCGCTCCAGCAACGGGCCGATGAGATCCGAACCGGAAACGCGTTCCGGCAGGGGCGTGTCGAACAGCCGCGAAGCCCACACCACCGGGGTGCCGTCGGCCAGGCAGAGATCGGCGCGCTGGTAGGCGGCCTCGAACTCCGCGTGGTCGTCGACCATCACGATGTGATCGACGTTGGGCGTGAAGACGAAGCCGCCCTTTTTCGCCGTTACCAAACGGTCAACCGCGTCGAGCGCCTCGCCAAAGGAGAGGACGTCGATGGGTACTTTTCCGAGTCGCAGCCGGGTCGTCGTCACCGTACTCATATGGTACGCGCGCCCTATGCCCCGCAACTCAGAACGACGCAGAACGTCTCCCGACGAGCTCGCGGGAATGGCCGGCCGCTGGTTGCCGGGGCCCGCACTGGGGGCGCTGCTCACCGGTGCGCTCCAGGGCCTGGGCGTTTCGTTGTGCATGCACCGGATCGCGGCGCGCCCACGACCGACGGATTGGCAGCCGGGGCTGTCGATGCCGGCGCCTGAAGTGGATGAGTTGATCGAGCGGTTGCTCGCAGCCCGGCCCGCGCGGTTGTCAGTGACGTTCGATGATGGGTATCGCGACGTGGCGGCGTACCTGCGGTCGCGGGCGGCGAAGTATCCCGAGGTCGACTTCGTGTTCTTCATCTGCCCGGAGAAGGCCGAGCAGCAGACCGGCTTCCGCTGGGATCTGGTGGAGGAGTCGATCAAGTCGGGCGTGGATCGCCGCGACGAGTTGCTGAAGGCGCCGGCCGATGTGCTGCACGAGAATGAGCGGCCTGAGCTGCGCGCGCTGGCGGGCCTCGAGGACTACGCGCTGTGCACCGTCGACGAGTTGAAGGCGCTGGAGAAGCTGCCCAACGTGCGGCTCGGCAATCACACGAGCCTGCACTTGTCGGCGGCGAACACGCCCGATGACGTGGTGAAGGCGGACTTCGAGCGGTCGACGGCGACGTTCATTCGGTTGTTCGGCAAGCAGACGGAGTTCGCGTTTCCGTTCGGCACGCCGCAACATCACTTCCAGCAACGGCACGTCGATTGGTTGCGTGCGCTGGGTGATTTTCCGATCTGGACGACGGAGGCGCGGCCCTACCGGATGGAAGAGTTGCGGCCCGGTGGAGTGCTTCCCCGTTTCCCGATCGATGGGCTCAAAGACGCGCGCACGCTCGCCGGGTGGATCGCCGCGCGAGCACTCGACTTCAGGGCGCGCGGCACGAAGCATCGTTTTCCGTGAGAACTCCCTCTCCCTTCGGGCCCTTCGGGTCGGGGTGAGGGCCCCACTTGGTCGCGACGACGCATCAATAGAAGCCGACACCGCTGGCTGGTGTCAGGAAGGTGTGCAGATTCTCTGGGCCGCCGGTCATTGAGCTCTCGAGTCTGCGCTACAACCTCGCGCATGCGAACCAACAACCTGACGATGGCAGTGCTGCTCAGTGCAACCGTTGCCCTCGCCGGGCCCGGCTCGTGGAAACAGCTCGGCAAGGCCGGCGACTGGAAGGGCGTGCAGACCGGCACCGCCATGGGCGACAAGCTCTACACCACCGAAGTCGGCGGCGGCCTCTTCGTCACCGACGCCACCACCGGCTCGTGGAAGCAGATCGGTGAACGCGTCTTCGGCAAGACCGCGTTCATCACCAGCGGCAACGGCAAGCTGTACTCGATGGAGACCAGCGGCTCGCTCTACGTGATCAATCCCGCTGACGGATCGTGGAAGCAGATCGGCAAGGCCGGCGCGTGGGGCGCGACGACTGCGGGCGTCGTGCACGACGGCAAGCTCTACAGCACCGAGGTCAACGGCGGGCTCTATGTGACCGACCTCACCACCGGTACGTGGAAGGCGATCGGCAAGCCGGAGTACGGGAATACGGTGGTGCTCTTCAGCTCGGGCTCGAAGCTGTACAGCATCGAGAAGGCCGGCTCGTTGTTCGAGATCGATCCCGCGACGGGCTCGTGGAAGGGCATCGGCAAGCCCGGCGATTGGCGCGGCACCACCGCGGCCGCGGTGCTCGATGGCAAGCTCTACACGACGGAGACCACCGGGAAGCTCTACGAGAGTGATCTGGCGACTGGGACCTGGAAGGTGCTCGCGAAGGATTTTGCGGACACCGTCGTGATCTTCAGCGCGAAGAACTCGCTGCTCACGATTGGGCGTGGCGGGTCGTTGTATTCGGTTGCGGTGAAGTGACTCGAGCCCCTCACCCTCTCCCGAAGGGCCCGAAGGGAGAGGGGATCACGTTTCAGCTTTCGATCGTCACGGCGCCCAGGAACTTCTGAGCTCCGACCAGATCGACCGTTCGTTTGGCGTCGTCCGTGTGGGTGACGCCGAGTTCGACGACGAGCAAGGCCACGTCGACCGCCAGCGTCACGGGGATGCCTGACTGCGCCCCGATGACCGAGTCGATCGACACGATCGCCAGCCCACCACTCGCGATGTGCTGCATCATGTCGACGATGATGCGCGAGACGTCGTTGACCTCGAGCCCCTCGGTGCTGAAGAGCTTGGCCTTCTTCCCCCTCACCAACGTGCTGACCTCAGCCAGCGCGTGCGCGACGGTCGAAGCCGAGGCGCCCGGTGAAGCGGGGATCACCACCATCGAGTGCCACTCCCCGCGCATGCAGGTGAGGAGCTGCTGGTAGAGCTGCTGCTGCGTTCCCGCTGGCTTCGTCATGGCCGCGTCTCCCCTTCGCGCGTGGTGCGGACCCACTCGGTCTGCTTCTGGCCTCGGGGCACGCGAAACGCGAGCACCACCTTCCAGGCCACGTAGGCAGGGGCGAGCCCCAGGTCCATGAGCCCGCGCAGGCCCGTCCCCGAGTGCAGCCAACCGGCGAACACATAGAGCGCGACGCACCAGAGCGCGACTCCGAAGGCCGCCGAGGCGATCGCCCCGTGACCCACCAGCGCGAGCAGCAGCGCTGAAGCCATCGCACCGAGCAACGAGAAGCCCACCACCCGGCTCAGCGGCGGCACCAGCACGTCCATCGCCAGATCCATCAACAGCGCGCTGCGCTCCTTGAGCCCGTCACGCAGCAACGGCCAGCCATGCTGCGCCAGCATCTGCGCCCTGCCCTGCTCCCAGCGGTTGCGCTGGGAACGTGAAGCAGCCTCACCCGACACCATCTCGCCCAACACGTCGGCTTCCCACGCGTACGCCACGCGGAAACCACGCCGACCCAGGCGAATGCCGTACTCGAGATCTTCCACCAGCGAGTACGCGTCGTGCGGCACTTCGCGCAGCAACGAGGTGCGGAAACACATGCCGTTGCCGCGCAGCCCCGCGGAGACCTTGAGCCGCTCGCGCCCGATGCTCCGCACCTGGTGGAACATGGACAGCGCGATGCGCATCAACCGCGTGCGCCACGAAGCGTTCGGGTTCTGCACCCCGTAGTGCGCCTGCACAGCCACGTTGCCCGCAGCCAGGCGCGCCGCGAACGCCGAGAGCAGGTTCTTCGAGACGAGCGTATCGGCGTCGACCACCACCACCGCGTCGGCGCCTTCCTTCAAACACCGCGCGAAGGCGTGCTCGAGCGCGTAGCCCTTGCCACGCAGCTCAGCGTTGAAGCGCTCCAGCACGATCGCGCCCGCTTCACGCGCCCTGGTCGCCGTGTCGTCGGTGCAGTTGTCTGCCACCACCAACACCCGGAACAGCTCAGCTGGATAGTCGACCGACAGCAGGCTCTTCACCGTCGCCGCGATGCCCAACGACTCGTTGTGCGCGGGCACCACGAAATCGAAACGCGACGAAGGCGGGCTCGGTGCCAGCGGCGGCTTGGGCGGAAACGAGAGCACCGAGAGCGCTGCCAGATACAGCGCCCACGTCAGCACCGGCACGCAGAGCACCAGCAGGGCCAGCTCACCTGCAAACCCGAGCACCTCGTTCACGGAAGCTTCACCTGGCTGAGCACGGGAAGACCCAACGCGCGCTCGACCTGCCACGGCTCGACCAACCTGCCGCTCACCCAATCGCGCAACGCGCCCGCCATCAGCGCGGTGAAGAACGCGAGCACCCCGGTGACCCCCAGAATGATGGCCACGTCGGGCTTCACCGGCTTCTTGGGCACCGAGGCGGGGCGCACCACGCTGTAGCGATACTTGAAGGCCGCGCGGGTGGTGTCCTGCTCGATGCGCGCGGAGTCGATGCGCATCAGCAGCTCTTCGTACTTGGCCGCGGCGACGCGCAGGTTGTTGCGCGAGAACTCCACCAGCGGGTCATCGGCCAGCTCGGAGTTGGTCATCGCCGCCTGCGCCATCTGCGGCACGGCGGCCCGGCGCATCGACGCGTTGCGCGGCCGCGAGGGTTCGATGAGCGCCTCGGGATCACGCCCGCCCTTGCGGCGGTACTCGTGCTCCAGCGCGTCGATGTCACCCTTCACCTGCGACATCTGGGGCGAGTCGAGCTTGAGCGCCTGAATGCGCTGCCGCATGTCCATCACGATGGGGTGCTGATCGGCGTACTGCACCTTCTGCTCCTGCAGCTGCGCGGTGAGCTCGGTCACGCGGCGGCTGCGGAAGTCTTCGAGATCGCCCAGCGCGCGCTTCTTCGAGTTGAGGAGAAACTTGAGCTGCGCGAGCTCCTGCTCGGTCGCCGAGCTGGGGGCGTCGCTGCGATCCTGCACCGGCTTGGGCTCGGGCGCGAAGGCGACGCTGCCACTCTCGGGCCCGGGCATCGTACCGGGGGCCCCCAGGCTGCCCTTGCGGCGGGTGTCTCGCACGCGCTCCAGCTCGTGCAACGCGTCGTCGACCATCTTCTGCAGCTGGCCTCCGTGCATCTCGAGAATGGAGAGCGCCTCGCTGATGGCGGTCATCTCGGTCACGTGGCGGGTCTCGAGGAAGTTCTGCTGCGCGGTCTCCACCAGCAGGTACGCCATCTGCGCGTCGTGCCAGTCGATGGAGATGGTGACCGTCTGTTGATCGGTGCCCACCTGCAGCTTCTTCTCGAGCAGCCCCACCATCGCGTCGATGCGATCTTCTTCGGTGGGCTCGCCGGCGACGAAGTTCACCACCTGGTCCTTCACCTTCACGATGCCCGGGCGGGTCTCCTCCCAGTTCTTCATCAGGTTGGTCTGCTTGATCAACGAGACCAGGTTGTCGTGCGCGAACACCAGCTCACGCGCGGCGCGGGTGGGGTCTTCCGAAGGCAGGCTGGAGCGCGGGTTGCCCAGCGCCCGAATGAGATCGTTGTTGTTCGCCAGCAGGCGCGACTCGACGTGGAAGGTGCGGGGCAACACCACCGCGGCCACCGAGCCCAGCAACACCATGATCAAGAAGCTCAGCGCCGCGAGAAAGCGATGGCGGCGCACGCCTCGAAAGACGAAGCCCACCAGCTGGCGCAGGAGCTGGGTGTCGAACAGCTCTGGTTCGGTGCCCGGCGGCAGTGGCTTCGGTTCGATCACGGGCTGTTGCCCTCGAGCGCCTGAGCGACCGCGGTCTTGAGCTCAGTCTGGGTGAACGGCTTGCTCAGGTACACGCGCACGCCGAGCTCTTCGGCCTGCGCGCGGTCTTCGGGCATGGTGCGCGCGCTGACCATCAAGATGGGGAGGCCGTTCAAGGTGGGCGTCTTCTTCACGTGCTCACAGACGTCGTAGCCAGACGACTCCGGCAACATCAGGTCGATGCACAACAACGAAGGCCGCCGCTCGTCGAGGCGCTTCATCGCGGTCTTGCCGTCGGCCGCCTGCGACACGGTAAAGCCCATGCGATCGAGCGCCGTGACCAGCAGCTTGCGGATCTCGGGGTCGTCATCCACTACCAACACGCTTCGCTTGTCGATGGTCACGGCGTCTTCCTCACCAGGCCAGAGAGTCTTGTTGCTGAACGGTCACGGAAACCGTGCCCACCGCCTGAAGTTGTCCTTGAGCGAGCAGACGGGGCTGTTCCGTCCATAGCACGCGCGCTGAGCCCTGCAGGAGCAACCACGTCTTCACCGCCCACACCACCGAACCTTCACCAAACACCAGCCGGTCACCCGACTGATCGAGCCCCGTGCGATCGATCTGGGTCGCGGCGATGGGCTTTGCCAGCGAGAGGCCAAGAGGCACGGCGTACGCGCCACCGGTGGCGGCGGTGACGATCCAATCTTTGGCGGGGCGCCATTCAGCCTGAAGGCGCGCCTCGACCCGCTCGTAGACGTTGGCGGTGAACCGATCGGAAAACGGCGCCATGCGCAAAGACGCGGTGACCAGCAGCGGGTGGCCCGAGAGCACGTCGCGCCAGGCCAGGGAAGCGAGCGCGATGGGCAGCAGATCCAGGTAATCGCCGGGGATACCCTGCATCGCGATCACGTGTTCGCGGGTGAGCGCGAGGCCGACGCCCAGGTTCATCAGGAGCGTGCGCGAGAGTTGCCGGTCCCAGATCTCCGAGAGTTGGGCGACGAACTGATTCTGGCCGGTGACGAAGGTGGCCTGGCTGACCTGGCCGAAGGTGGTCAACCCATCGCTGCGGGTGACGGCCTTGCGCAGGCGCACCGCGGCGGTCGGGCCATACTGCAGCGGCAGCTGCTGCTGCTGGCTGTCATCGGTGCTGCCCGAGATCTGAAAGCCGGCGGTCAGGCCCAGGCTCACGCCGTTACCCGGCTGGCTCTCCAGGCTCACGAGGGTGGCGGAGCGCACGTAGGGAACGCTGCCCAGGGTCTGCACTTCGGCCACCGTGCTGGGCAGGCTCCCGTCGGGCAGACGCAAAAAACCGACGTCGGCGACGCCATACGATCCGTCTTGCGCGATCAGGAACGTGGCGCGCGACCAGACGGTTTGAAACGCCAGGCGGGCGCGGTGCAGCGGGAGAAAACGCCCACCGCTGGCCTGCGGCTCGCGCCACAGAAAGCTGGGGGCGTACAAGGCGGAGAAGGTGCTCGCGTCGACCCCCAGGGAGAGGTCGGCCCGGGGAGTGACCTCGAGATCGCCGGTGATCACCGTGCCCAGGTCGCCCGGCAGCGGCGTGCGCGTTCGGGCGTCGGTGCGGACCGCGACGCCGTACCGCACATCGACTGCGAGGGCCGGAGAGGCCACGCAGGCGACGAACAGCAGGTATCGCAGCCCCAGGCTCATTCGGCGACCACCACGTCACCGGGAAGAAGCGTGAACCGTGCCGCCGGGCCTTCGCCCCGCGACAACACTTCCCAGGTGAAGCGGAGCCGCTTGGGCGCGGTTTGCGCGGCCATCTTGCGCAGCACGAACAAACCGTCGCGGTGCGCGAAGTCGGTCAGGCCCCCCGAAGCGGCCAGCGCCTGCAGCACGCCGGAGCCGGCCTCGAGGGTCACCACGCCCGGGCGCATCACCTCGCCCACCACGGAGACCACCACGGGGCGCGACTCCTCGAGGGAGACGGTCACCACCGGGTTGTTGATGAAGTCCTTGAGCCGCACCTGCAGCTCGGCGGCGAGCACGCTGGGCGACTTGCCGGCGGCGATCACGTCGTTGATCAGCGGGAGCGA
The DNA here is from genome assembly GCA_030695565.1 of Archangium sp. Taxonomy (GTDB): domain Bacteria; phylum Myxococcota; class Myxococcia; order Myxococcales; family Myxococcaceae; genus Archangium_A. Next base: position 67,500 of record JAUYRZ010000005.1, on the reverse strand, counting down.
CACCTTGCCGTCGCCGCGCACCTTCACCCGCGCTGACATTGCGTCTTGCTGAAAGACACGCACTTGCAGCACGTCGGCGGTGGAGATCAGATACCCGGAGTCGTCGATCACGGCGCCTTCGTCGACCTCCACGAAGGCACCGCGCGGCGTGTAGCATCCGAGCGAGAACACACAGAGCACGGCAAGCGGGATTCGGGTCATGGAAAGGGCTCTTTTCATACCCACGACGATTCGTCTTCTGGGGGTTCCCATATCGGTCACGGGGTCGTTGCAAACCCCGCTCCGCCCGCCCCCCAGAACGGTTTCAGCTCGCGCCGCGACCCGTCAGAACCACGGGGAACGTCCTGAGAATCAAGCTGATGTCTTTCGAGAACGTCCAGGTGTCGATGTACTGGAGGTCCATGTACATCCACTGCTCGAAGCTGATCTCGTTGCGCCCGGAGACCTGCCAGATGCACGTCAGGCCGGGGCGCACCGACAGACGGCGGCGCTGCCAGGGCTCGTACTTGGCCACTTCGTTGGGCAGCGGGGGGCGCGGGCCGACCACGCTCATGTCACCACGCAGCACGTTGATCAGCTGAGGCAACTCGTCGATGGAAAATTTGCGCAGGATGCGGCCGATGGGCGTGATGCGCGGGTCTTTCTTCATCTTGAAGACCGGGCCATCGACCTCGTTCTGCTGAGCCAGCTGGGCCTTCAGGGCCTCGGCGTTCTCCACCATGGTGCGGAACTTCAGCATCTGGAACGGTCGGCCATGCAGACCGGTGCGCGTCTGGCGGAAGAGCAGCGGGCCGCTCGAGGTGAGCTTGATGACCGCGGCGACGCCCAGCAGCAGCGGCGCGAGCACCCACAAGGCGACGCCCGACGAGACGATGTCGAAGAGGCGCTTGAAGGCCATGCCGATGGGGCGAGACTGCACCGACTGGTAGTGAATGTAGCCGTCACCCACGCCGTGGCTGGGCAGCGGGCGGGCGCGCTCGAGGCGAAAGTTCACCGCGGGCATCGCGAAGGGCACGCCGAAGCGCTCGCACACCTTCACCGCCGACTGGATCTCGTCGAAGTGCGCCGAGTGCGTCGAGGCGAAGTACACCTCGGCGACGGGCACGGAACGGAGCACCGACTCGAAGTCGCCTGCCGAACCGAGCACGCGGGCCTTCAAGGCGCGGGCGGGCTGCTCGTTGCTGAAGCGCACCATGCCCAGCACTTCGTGACGGCCCTTGCGGCGGAGATCGTCGAGGGTGGCGCGGGCCAGCGGGCCGATGCCCACCACCAGCACTTCGTCGATGGGGCCTGAACGAGGCGAGAAGGTGCGGAAGACGGTCGCGCGCAGCACCAGCGCCACCGGCCAGAGCACCAGCAGGAAGATGCCCACGTTGGGCAGGCCGGCGTCGGGCAACACCAGCGCCATCACGGCCAGCACGGTGGTGACCGCCAGCACGAGGATGGAGGTCATCGCGCCGTCGTCGAACGGCATGCGATCAGAAGCCCAGGGATCGTAGTGACGCAGGGCCATCGCGGTGACCAACCAGGTACCGATGGCGGCCAGCGCGAAGGTAGAAATAGGGCTCGTGGTGAGCGGGTGCCCCGAGAGCACCGTCGCGCCGATGGAGGCGAGGACGAGCGCGAGAAGATCGAGGAGAAGACTCGTGCGGGCGACCGCGCCGGCAGCGATTCTCCCGAAAAGTGAGTTCATGTGGGTATCTCGGATTTCGGACTGCAAAAGTTTCGACTTCACTAAAATCTTCTCTCAGCGCTCCAAAAGCACAACGCAACGCGTTAGTCGACCTTACAGGTCTCAAGTTGTGACCCCGGTGGAATGCACGTTCGGGGCCGCTCCGACGCACTGCGCTATACCTCCGAAATACGGCAACTTGTAGTCAAGCTTGACGACTCACCTCGAGGGAGCTGTCCCCAAAAATGGAGACATGGATGCTCCAAAGCCCAGCTGTGATTCTTGCTAGCGCTGGCCCCCATGACTGCGTCCTCCCTGTTCAGCACGAGTCGTTCCACCGTCGGGTCGGCCCTCTTTTTCCTCGCGGTTGCCTGTTCTGGGGCTGCTGGGGGCGGTCCAGATGCGGGCGCTTCCGACGCAGGAGCGCGAGAGGGCGGCGCAGTCGATGCGGGTGTGTACGCACGTGATGCTGGAGCGGCCTGTGTGGACGTCGGAGGGTGCTCCGCGGGGCAGGCGTGTTGCGCGGGGAACTGTGTCGACCCTGATCGCGATCCCGCTCACTGCGGACAATGTGGCCGCGCTTGTTCGGGCGATCAGTTCTGCGGAAGCAGCGCTTGCCGGGCGGCCGACTTTTCGCAGCTCTGCGAACTCCCCCTGGCGACCGTGCTGCTGGACGAGGTGACCGAAGACGACGATGCGGGCCTGTCGATGGCCGCGGCGTTGGTGGCGAGCTGCACGCCTGCGGTGACCCGCCGCGCGGTCGCCCAGGGTGACGGCGGCGTGCTGACGGCCGGCGGCGAGCCCGTCGTGTGGGGTGAGTTGCTGGTGGCGGGTGGGGGCTCCTTTCGCCAACAGGCCGTGCGCTGGCTCGAGCAGAACGGCGCTGCGCAGGTCAGCGACACCAGCGACGCGGTCAACGCGATCTACTCGCTGCGCGATGGCGGCGTGGTCTCGTCGGTGCCTGCGGCCACCCTGGGCCCCACGCTCGATCGCGTGGTGGTGCAGGTGGTGCGCGCGCCTTCGGGCTCGGTGGTGCTCAGTGCCCAGGGGTACCACGCGCCGGGCACGCTGGCGGCGGCGCGCTACTTCGTGCAGACCCTGTTGCCCGCGCGGGCGACGCTGACCACCCGCTGGTACGTGCTGGAGTGGGAGGATCTCGACGCGAGCGGCGGCCCCACCGCGGGCGATCGTTACACGGTGATCGCTTCGGGGTCCTGAACGGGCAGCGCGGCAGGCACCTTCCACGCATTCACCCGCGTGGCCAGCCGGCCGATGATCGCCAACGAGCTGCCCACGAAGAGGTCGAACATCTCGCTCTGGGTGCCCATGTCGCCGAAGGCCTGCATCAAGTAGGTGACGATGACGCTCAACGAGACGAGCAGCGCCACCCGTTGTCTCCAGTCGGCGGTCGACGGCAGCGCCCTCCCGAGGAAGAAGAGTGCGACGGCGAGGTAGGCGAAGACCGCGGTGAAGCCGAAGATGCCGCCGATCCACATCAGCCAGAGGATGGAGTTGTGGCCGACGTGCCCGAAACCCGACTGCCTGAAGTCGTTGCTGGGCACGTATTCGGTGAAGGCGTGCCCGAAGCCCTGGCCGAAGAACATGTTGTTCTCCCAGGTCTTCGTCAGGTTGTAGTTCTCGATGTCGCGCTCGACGTTGGAGCTCTCTTCTTCGGTGTCTTCCGCAGGCGCGATGATCGAGCGCACCTTCTGGGCGGGCCCGAAGATCCTGCTGTGGGGCGCGTTCCAGCCGACGGCCAGGTAGAGCAGCACGACCGGCGCGAGCGCCACGGCCACCCGCTTCAGCTTGCGCTTCATCTCGTGCATGGGGCTCAGCCAGGCGATCAGGCCCAGCGCCATCACGATGTCCACGTAGGCGATGCGGCGATCGTTGAGCTTCAAGGCCAGGGCGATCACCGGCACCCACAGCAGCATCAACCAGAAGTGTCTTCGAATCGGCTTTTCCCAGAAGAGCGTCAGCGCCGTCACCACCGCGGTCACGAAGAGCATCGTGTCGTTGTGGCCGGTGGTGTGTGGTGGGTACACGCCCTGAGGGAAGGCGATGGCGTACATGAAGAAGATGCCCAGGAGCGCCTTCACCAGGCTGCCCACCACCAGCACGCCGAAGAGCTTGGGCAGGTCTTTGGGAATGTCGAGCGCGTAGAGCGCGAGCGACGCGATGATGGGCAACATCAACAACGCGCGGAACTGCCAGAGCGCTTCGCGGAAATCGCCGCCCCGCGCCATGCCCATCACCACCAGCGCGCCCACCGCGAGGATCGAGCCGATCAACGCCAGCTGCAACGGCCGGGGCGCCTGCCCCCGAATGGGGTCGAGCTTCTCCAGTTGCTCGCGGGGCATCCAGATGCGGCGCAGCACCATCAGCCCGGTGAGCCCCAGAATGGCCAGCTCGATGCCGGTGAAGAGCGCCACGTTGCCGAAGAACGCCCTGCCCACGGCAAAGAGCGGCGACTGCCAGACGCCGACGTAAGCGCGGTCGGTGGGGTCGTCGAGCGTGACGGCCAGCAACGCGAGCAGCAGAAAGGGCCACTTGAGCGGGCGGGTCCACAACAGCCAGGCGCCCACGAAGGCCAGCGGCGGGAGAATCGAGACGGCGAACCGGCCCTTGGAGAAGCCGACCGCGGCGCCGGTGAAGATCGCCACCAACAGCCACAGCAGCAGGCCCTTGCGGGTGGGCAGCACGCGCTCCTTCACCTTCTGGCGCAAGGCGCTGAGCACGGGCAACCCGACCACCGTCTTCACCTCGTTGCCCGAGAGGATCCGCCGGCTGGTCAAAGCGAGCATCAACGCGCCCACCAGGCCCGCGACGATCGACGCCACCACGCCGGTCACCACCCGCACGAAGTGGCCGTTGCCCGAAGGCTCGCGCGGGCGCATCGGCGGGCGCACCAGGTTGAAGCGCAGCGTGTTGCTCTGGCGGAACACCTCGGCGCTGATGCGCTTCTCTTCGGCGGCCACCATGAGATCGGCCGCGCGCGATTGATCGCGGAACAGCTGATCCTTGTCGCTCTCCAGCTGCGCCCAGCCACCGGGCTTGAGCAGGGTGGCCTTCATGCGGTTGACCCGTTCATCCATCTCGCCGCGCACGCTCAGCAGCTGCACGTCGAGGGCATCAGCGGCGTCTTGCAAGGTCTTGCCTTCACGTTGCGCGCGCAGCTGAAGCAAGGTGCCCAGGGTGTTCTCCACCAGGGCCAGGGCGAGCTCGGGGGTGGGCCACTCCACGAAGATGCGCACCTTGTTGGCTTCGACGGTCACCGACAGCCGCTTGTCGAGAATGGCCACCAACGCCTCGAGGCGATCCTTCTCTTCCACCGGCCCCAGCACGGCGACCTGCAGGCGATCCTTCAGCTTGAGGGGCCAGGGGCGGCCGGCATCCCACTGATCGATGAGGCCGGTGCGCTTGACGATCGACACCAGCCGCTCGCGGGACTTCAGGAGCTCGGGCACGCTCTTGAGTTCGTCGGGTGAGGAAGGCACCGCGGCGAACGGGTTGGCCAGGCGGTGCACCACCACCGGCTCGACCACCAGCACCTGGGCCTCCACGGGCCACATCTCCGGCACGGCTTGCGACGCCAGAACTGCGCAGGCAAAGGTGAGCAACGCGCAGAACAACGCGGCCCACCGGTAGCGCTTGAGCACGATGCGGGAGAACTCGAGCAAGGTCACCCAACTCGCGGGATGACGACCCGCAGTAGAAACACGTAGAAGAGGTTGAACAGCAGCACTCCCAGGAGCGCGCGCTTAAGTCCGCGGACCGGATGAGCATCGCGAGAGGCCATGAGCGGAACGCTCACGAGCGCGAAGCAAATCGAGAGGAGTAGGAGTTTCGACATGAGATTTGAGAACTACCATGAACGGCCTGAACTCGGCCCAGGGGGGCCGCCTCAGCGCGGCTGCAATAACCATGAACATCTTCACCACTGACGCTTTTCTCGAAACGGCCGGAGCGCTGTTCTACCCGGAGCGCAAACGCGCCATCGAGGTGTGCCGGCTCGAAGGCAGGCGGCTGAGGCTGCTGGTCCTCGATGGGGAAGAGGTGGTGGGGCGCATGCCCTTCTACGACTTTCCCCAGCCGATGGCCGACGCGAAGGGCCCGGTGGATCGCGAGATCTTCTACCTGCCGCGCACCGTGCTGGAGACCGTGCCATTGACGGGGAGCAACCCGCCCCAGCCGCAGGACCTGCAGCCTTCGCCCTGGGTCGACTGGAAGCGCCTGCCCACCTGGAAAGACTTCGAGACCCTGTGGAGAACGAGCGCGGTGACCCGCACCCACGACGGCGCGCGGCAACGGCGGCGTCTGGAGAAGGAGCTGGGGCCGGTGCGCTTCGTGCTCGACGACCCGCGGCCCGAGGTCTTCGACGCCTGCGTGCAGTGGAAGTCTTCCCAGTACAAGGCGACAGGGCTGACCGACATGTTCGCCGACCCGCGCAACGTGGCGCTGTTTCGCAGGCTGAGGGAGCGCGGGGTGCTGCAGGTGAGCAGCTTCAGCGCAGGTGAGACGCTGCTGGCGGTGCACTTCGGCTCGTTTCACGACGGGCGCTTCGGCTGGTGGGTGCCGGCGTACGACGCGAAGTTCGGCAAGTTCTCGCCGGGCCGGTTGATGCTCGAGGAGCTGCTGGCGGCCAGCTACGACCGCGGCGATCTCGAGTTCGACTTCCTCATCGGCGATGAGGCGTACAAGTTTCAGTACGCCACCCACAACCGGATCATCGGGCCGGTGGGCACGCCGCCGCTGAAGGAGGTCTTCCTGAAGAAGGCCAAAGCGCAGGCGAAAGCATTGCTGGAGAAGAGCCCCCGCGCGATGGAACTTGCGCGAACGCTGCAAAAACGAATCAGGGCCGCGATGTGAAGGGAGTGCAGCGCCCCACGCCCCCCGCCCCCCGCCGGGTGAGGCGGAGGGCCTACTTCTTCCCCGGCAACTTCATCTCGATCACGTTGATCGAATACGGAGGCAGCCGATACGGCCGCCCCACCGGCACCTCGCGAGGCACGAAGCCGCGCGCGTCACCGGTGTACGTGAACACCCGCTGCGACTCGGCCACCGCGCACCCGCTCAAGTCGACGTTCGCCTCGAGCGCGTCGTTGGGCGAGAAGTTGAGCGCGACCAAAGTCATCGTCTTTCCATCGGTCGAGCGCGCCGCGAAGATCGAAGCATCGCGGGGCGCGGTGGTGGGCAGCGCCAGTTGCTCGAAGTGAGCCCCCTTGCCGTCGTAGTCGCGGAACGCGCGGAAGGCCCAGAACGCCGGCGAGGCCTCGGGCGGGTAGGTCCAATACCAGGCGGCATACAGCCCCTCCTGACCGAACCGGCCGAGCGCTTCGGCGAGCGCGAGCCCACCCGACAGGTGCCGCTCCGCGCCGAAGTTGTACTCGCCGATGGCGAGCTTGAGGCCGGGGTAGTTCTCCTTCACCAGCTCGCGCATGCGCGGAATCAGCCGCACCGGCTCCTTGATCCACGACTCGTCGGTGTATTTGGGATCCCACAAGCCGCGGGTCGAACGAATGCGCAGGGCGCTGGTCTCTGCGTCGGTCTTGCCGTCGGTGCCCACGCCCAGGCCCCGGGCCTGCGGGTAGTAGTGCAGATCGAGCACGTCGAGCACGCGGGTGCCGGTCTTCTTCTCGTGCGCCGCCAGCCTGGCGAGCCACCAGTCGAGCAGCGGAACGTCGTCGTGCTTGCGGCGATCGGGCTTGAGGCTGAAGCCCGCCTTCGCGTCGATGGCCGAGTAGAAATAGCCGGGCCAGCCCCACTCCGCCGGGCCGGCGATGACCGCGTCGGGGGCCACCTTGCGCACGGCCGACCCGTAGTTCACGGTGCGCTCGAGCAGCTCTTCGTAGCCGACGGGCTCGGGGTGAACGTCGCGGTGGGTGTCGTTCCACAACGCGGGTTCGTTATCGAGAAAGTACACGTCGACGCTCTTGCCGCGTTTGGCCTCGTGCGCCCGAATCGCGGTGACCCAACGCGCGACGAAGTCAGGGGGCGCGGGGATGCTGGTGCGCGATGGATTGCCAGGGGCGATCGGCTTGCCGTCTTTGCCCTTGCCGTTGCCCGCGTTGTGACCGTCGGGGTCGAACTCCTCTTGAGCGGGGTAGTCGGCCTTCGGGAACGACGACGAGCGCGTGTCTTTGGCCACCCAGCCGATGGTGGGCAACGTGATGGCCGAGCCGACGCGGCGATCCCGATTCAGGTCGAGGAAGCTCTTCCAGCTGTAGCCGGGGGTGCCGACGTAATCGACGTTGCGGAAGTAGTAGTCGGCCGCGGTGTTCCAGGCGTTGCCGAGCTCCCAGTTGTAGCGGCTCATCGGGTTGCCGCCCCAGCGCCGGGAGGTGGCGTTGAGCTTCCACTGGTGCGTGTCTTTCTCGTCGAGGCGTGCGTTGAGCGCGATGCCGTAGATGAGCGGGCTGATCTCCTGGCCTTTGGCGCTGCAGTCGACGGAGAACGCGGCGGGCAGCCCCGGCTGGTTGAGCGCTGCTTCGGCCTTCCTGACCTGCTCGGCGTCGGCGGGCGTGAGCCCCACCTTGTCGATCTCCACCAGGCCCGGCTCGGCGATGGGCTTGTACGCGCGCAACACCACGTGATCGAACGGGCGCAACATCGGGTTCAGCTCGGTCATGGGAAGGTAGACCTCGCTCCACCCGTCGGGAAAATCGGTGCGGTGTTCGGGGGTGACCTTCACGCGCGGGAAGACGTCGGCCTGCTCCGAGTCGACGCGCACCTCGAGAAAATCAGAGACCGGCGGCGTGCCCTTGATGCGGAAGACCAGGCCGCCGAAGGTGCCGGTGAACCCGGAGCGCGTGAGGATCCACCCGCCGTAGTTCGACATGAGGTGCTTCTCGGGCTCGCCGCTCTTGCGCGGTTGACGGTTCGCCCAGCCATGGTCCTGCCAGCCGTTCTGGAGATCGCCGCTGTAGATCCACGCCATCACGTTGGGCGTCTTGGTGGTCCGGGTGCCCGGAGCGAAGGTGGCGTTCGGAGGCGCGGCGGCGCTGTTGCGGCAACCCAGCAGCGTGACGCCGAGGGTGAGGAGAGTGGCGATGCGCATGACCTGTGCCTGTTACGGCCGGCGCCGCTGAAAGTCACTCGCATCGCCCCGGTGATTTCCGTCACCGTTCTCACCTCCCTGAATCCGGTGAAGCGGAGCTGTGTTAGGGCATGAGCCTGATGTGGAAGACGCTCATCGCCGATGCTCTGGAGCTGCGCCGCGCCGCGAAGTTCGGTGAAGACGCGCGTGGAATGCTCAAGACCGTGCTCACCACCGACGGCTATCGCATCCTGGTGATGAACCGGCTGCGCGAGGTGGCGCGCAGGTTTCACCTGCCGGTGATCAACACGGTGTTGCGCTCGGCGCAGCAGGCGATGGCGGGCATCGAGATCGGCAAGGAGGTCACGCTGGGTGAAGGCGTGTACTTCGTGCATCCGGTCGGCGTGGTCATCGGCGGCAACGCGGTCATCGGCAACCGGGTGCGCTTCTACGGCAGCAACACCATCGGCACGGCGAGCGACAACGGCTACCCGGTGATCGAAGACGACGTGTGGATCGGTGCGGGGGCGCGCATTCTGGGCCCGGTGCGGGTGGGTGCACGATCGCGAATCGGAGCCAACGCGGTGGTGCTCAGCGACGTGCCGGCCGACTCGATCGCGGTGGGCATTCCCGCGAAGTCGAAGCCGATCGTCTGACGGTCTTCACCGCAACGTGCGCATCGCCAGATACAACGCGCGATACCCGTTCCTGGGAGCGACCTCGAAACGGTCGGCCTGAAAAAGCTCGAGCACGTCGGGCCCCATGGGCAGCTCTTCAGCCCCCACGAACGCCTGCTCGATCGCCCGAACGAGCGACGGCGGCGTGAAGGGCGCCAACGCGACGCCATCGTTGGGAGCCTCATCGGTGAAGGCGATCGCCTTGAGCTGGCCCTGATGATCCGGCACCAGATCTTCGAGGTGCAACGTGCTGCCCACTTCAGACGGGGGCGCGTACACGCTCGACACGTCAGCCTGCCCGGCGATCACCGCGCCCAGGGCTGCCTGATACGAGCCGAGGAACTGCTGCGAGCCGAAGGTGCGATCGAGCTCGACGCCCCGACCTTTCAAGAAACCCGCGACCAGCAGGTAGCCGCCGGTCGACTCGCGATCGACCCACGCGGCGCGAAGGCCTCGCAGCTGACCGACGTTGATGCTCGCCCGCGCCTGGCACACCAGCGCAGCGCGATACGTCGCAGCACCTTTCCGCACGGCGCGCACCATCACCGGAATGCCCGCGTTCTCCAGCCGCGCGCAGCTGAAGGGCGGCACCCAGGCGAGGCTCGTCTCTCCTGAGAGCAGGCTGCCGGCGAGCGCGTCGTAGCTGGGCGCGGCGGTCACCTCGACCGGCAACGACGTCGCGAAGTTGAGGAACTGTTCGAGCCGCTTCCTCCGCTCGGGATCCAGCTTCGCGAAGGAGGGGGGGAGCGCGACGCGCAGGACCGTGGGCTTTTGAGACACGCCCCCGAAGCATACGGGTCCACCGCGAGGGTGCGAGGCCGGCCATCTGCACCGGAAAATTCCTCAGTCACGCGCCCACGCGAGATCTTGCAAGTGGAGGGCGAGTGATGGAAAGCGCGACGCGCTCCATGACGACCGACACGACCCAACAGACCCTGAGTTTCCAGGCCGAGGTGAAGCAGCTGCTTCACCTCATGATTCACTCGCTCTACAGCAACCGGGAGATCTTCCTGCGTGAGCTGATCTCCAACGCCTCCGATGCGTGCGACAAGCTGCGCTTCGAGTCGTTGGGTGATTCGGCGCTGCTCGAAGGGGGCGGTGACCTGCAGATTCGCATCGCGTTCGATCGCGAAGCCCGCACGCTCACCATCGCCGACAACGGCATCGGCATGAACCGCGAGGAGGCCGTCTCGAACCTGGGCACCATCGCGCGCTCGGGCACGAAGGACTTCTTCTCGAAGCTCACGGGTGATCAGCAGAAAGACGCCAACCTCATCGGCCAGTTCGGCGTCGGCTTCTACTCGGCCTTCATCGTCGCCGACCGCGTCACCGTGCGCACCCGCCGCGCCGGCGAGAAGGCGGACCAGGGCGTCGAGTGGAGCTCGGATGGCGAGGGCCAGTTCTCCGTCGCCGCCCTCGAGCGCCCCGAACGAGGCACCGAGATCACCCTGCACCTGCGGGAGGGTCAGGACGACCTGCTGTCGGACTGGAAGCTCGAGTCGATCATCCACAAATACGCCGACCACGTGGTGCAGCCGATCGTGATGGGCGATCGCACCATCAACCAGGCCTCGGCGCTGTGGGCGCGACCCAAGAGCGACCTGACCGACGACGACTACAAGGCGTTCTACAAGTACCTCTCGCACGATCAGGAAGAGCCGCTGGCCTGGGTGCACGCGAAGGTCGAAGGCACGAAGGACTACACGCAGCTCCTCTACGTGCCCTCGCACGCGCCGCTCGACCTGCACGACCGCAACGCGCGCCACGGCGTGAAGCTCTACGTGCGCCGCGTCTTCATCATGGACGACGCCGAGCAGTTGTTGCCCCCGTGGTTGCGGTTCGTGCGCGGCGTGGTCGACAGCGCCGATCTGCCGCTCAACGTGTCGCGCGAGCTGCTGCAGCAGAACAAAGACATCGAGACGCTCCGCAAGGGCTGCACCACGCGCGTGCTCGCGTTGCTGGCGTCGCTCGCAGAGACCGAGCAGGAGAAGTACTCGAAGTTCTGGACCGAGTTCGGGCTGGTGCTCAAAGAAGGCGTGATCGACTTCTCGAGCAAGGACAAGCTCTCGAAGCTGCTGCGCTTCGCCTCGACGCACACCGATCAGCCCGAAGAGAACGTCTCGCTCGCCGACTACGTGGCGCGCATGAAGCCCGAGCAGCAGCAGATCTTCTTCGTCACCGCGGAGACCTTCAACGCGGCGAAGAACAGCCCCCACCTCGAGGTGTTCCGCAAGAAGGGCCTCGAGGTGCTGCTCCTGTCAGACCGCGTCGACGAGTGGGTCGTCGCGCAGCTCACCGAGTTCGAAGGCAAGGCCCTGGTGTCGGTCGCGAAGGGCGACCTCGACCTCGGCAAGCTGGAGGACGAAGCCGAGAAGAAGCAGCAGGAAGAAGAGGCTTCTCACCTCAAGGAGCTCACGGAGAAGATCGCCCGGTCGCTGGGCGATCGGGTCAAGCAGGTGCGCATCACCCACCGGCTCACCCAGAGCCCCGCCTGCCTCGTCGCCGACGAGCACGACGTCTCGGGCAACATGGCGCGCATCCTCAAGGCGGCCGGTCAGAAGGCGCCCGACGTGAAGCCCATCCTGGAGATCAACCCGAAGCACCCCGTGGTGCTGCGGCTCCAGAATGAGGCGGCGCGGTTCGACGATTGGTCGTTGGTGTTGTTCGACCAGGCGCTGCTCGCCGAAGGCGGTCAGCTCGATGACCCCGCCCTGTTCGTTCGGCGCATCAACGAGCTGATGCTCAGCCCGTCTTGACGAAGTGACCGTCTGAAGATCGCAGCGCGCCCTTCTCGACGAGCGCCTGCAACAGATCGAGCGCGAACGGAGAACCGGGCAGCGACGCGGCATCGATCGCCAGCTCGGCTTCGTCGAGAGTCATGCCATCACGCAGTACGTCGAGCACTCGCTGTTCCGTCGCATCCAACGCCACGGCGTTCTTCGTCTCGAGAGCCGTGTTGGGCGAAACAGCCAGCTGGCCGCGGGCCGGCACCAGTCCCGCGAGGGACGCCGCAGAGACGTCGAGCTTCCGCTCGCGCACTTCTGCCAACAACGCAGCGCGCGCGGCCACCACGCTCTCGAAACGATCCGCGGGATCCATCGCGGTCATCTTCGCGACGACTTCGCGAAACGGCTCCTCAGGCAGCGGGGGCAAGCCCACTTCGGTGACCAGCCGGATCACCTCGACATCGTCATCGGCATCGAAGGCCTGGCGGTGAGCGAGGCACTCCCAGAGCACCACGCCCAGTGAGTACTGATCACTCTTCGCGTCCGTGACGTCCTCGAGCAGCTGCTCGGGCGCGGCGTAGGCCAGCTTGCCGCCGGTCTCACCCTGCCCCGTCAACGAAGCCACGCCGAAGTCGATCAACTTCACGGCGCCCGCGGAGCTCACCAGCAGGTTGTGAGGGCTCACGTCGCGATGCACCACGGGGGTCAGCCGGCCCGCCGCATCCTTCGCGCCGTGCGCCACGCTCAACGCAGTCGCCGCCTCGAGCGCGATTCGCAGCGCAGCCCCCCGCGGGAGTGCACCCTTCGCGAGCAGCGCCTGCAGGTCGACGCCGTCGACGAACTCCATGGCGAGGAACCATTGCCCGTCGACATCACCCAGCTCGACGATGCGCACGATGGTGGGATCGTTCAGCCGGGCCACCACCCGCGCTTCGTGCAGAAACCGGTCGAGGAACGCCTTGTCGGCCGCGAGCCGCGGGAGGATCCGCTTGATGACCACGGTCTGCGAGCCCCTGCGCGCGAGGAACACCTCGCCCATGCCGCCTGAGCCCAGGCGCTCGCCCAGCTCGTAGTGACCGAAGGAAGTCAGCGGACCTCGACCACCATCATCGAGCCGATGAGCGGGGTGATCTCCGCGCTGCTCTCTTCACCGACCGCGAGCCGCGCGGGGTTGGCCACGTCTTGCCCGAAGGTGGGATCGAGCTGCGTCCACTCGCCGACGTACGCCTCGACCCACTCGTGCCAGTACAGCGCCGGCACCTTGTCGTCGTTCATCAGGTACACGAGCCCGTCGATGCGCTTGGCCGGGATGCCCAGCGATCGCAGCATCGAGACGGTGAGCAGCGAGTGCTCAGTGCAATCGCCCTTGCGCAGCTTGAGCACGTCGCCCGCGCTGTCAGAAGACGCGCCGTAGTCCTTCTCCAGGTTGGCGTAGACCCACTGGTTGATCTTCTTGGCCACGGTCCACGCGTCTTTCTCGGTGCCGGCGATCGCCTTGGCCTGCGCGATGATGTCGGGGTTGTCTGACTCGACCGCGATGGTGGACTTGAGGTTCTTGCCGCCGTTGGGATCAGCGAGCGGGCGGGCCTTGAGGATCTTCGGCGGCGCGGCGGAGACGGTGACCACGACCTTGTCCCCCTCCTGCTTCCACTGCTGCCGGTATGTGTTGTTCCAGAAGCGCTCGGTGACGCCGGTGAGCACCAGGGTGAACTTGCCGGGTACCGTCTTCGCTTCGGGGGGCGCGGGCTTCGGCAGCTTCACCCGGGTGAGCGAAAACACCTCGACGAGGTCGACGCGTTTGGCCACTTCTTCGGGCTCGAGCATGCCGGTCATCATGGGGCCGTACTGCACCTCGACCATGCGGCCCTTCTGATCGACCCAGGCCTCGGTCGGCACCTTCTCCTTCTCGGAGATGGTGGTGACCCTTCGCAGCTGCGCCTTCACGCCACCGACCACGCGCGCTTCGGTACCGCCGACGGTGGTGGTCACGGTGTACTGCTCGAGGTCGGTGGAGTCGGTGATGGTACCGACCACCTTGGCGTTGCGCTTGAGGGCCACGCGCGCCTGATCAGCGTCTTCGACCACTTCCTTCGAAGGCGGCAGCATCTTGATCTCGTTGGGCTGGCCGGGCTTCTTGCGCACCACGCGAATGCCATCAGGCAGCGCGGTACCTTCGAGGCTCTGGGTGCCGCCGTCGCCTGACTGCTCCATCACGAAGGTGAGCAGCTTGCCGCCCTGCTTCGATTCGTAGACGCGGGTCTCCTTCATCATGCGATCGCTCACGGCGGCGCCGACCTTGGCCTTGAAGTGCAGCTCGGTCAGCGCGGTCACCGTGTCCTTCTTCGGCGAGAGCGTGATGCTGCTGAACATGTAGCCAATCTTCTGGCCCTTCAAATACAGGCCCATGAACTCGCCACCCTCGGGGCGGGGCACCTTCACCACGTCGGTCAACGGCTGGGCGCTGACGAGCGCGGGTACCAGGGCGAGGCAGAGGACAAACGAGCGGGCCAGGATCAACGGGTACTTCCTTTCGAACAAAGCCCCCTGGGGCGACGGCGTTGGGGGCAAGACGGGGCTACGACGCGGTGCGCCCAACCCTATGCATTGGATTGTTCGACATGCATCCGCAAAACAGAGCGCGCGGCATCGAAATGCCCGGCTAAGGCCCTGATCCATGGCCAAGACCCTCCCGAAGACCGGAACGCCTCGCGAAGCCGTGATGCAGCAGCTCAAGGCGCTGCACACCGACGACGCGAAGTGGAAGGACGGGCGCACCTTCAGCCTCGTGTACTTCGCGGGTGACGAGGTCTCCCAACTGCTCAAAGACGCGTACGGCGAGTTCATCGCGGAGAACGGCCTGTCGCCCGTGGCATTCCCTTCGCTGCGCCAGATGGAGTGCGAGGTGGTGTCGATGGCCGCCGATCTGCTGGGCGGAAATGAAGACGTCTCGGGCACCATGACCTCAGGCGGCACCGAGAGCATCATGATGGCGATCAAGACGGCCCGAGAGTGGGGCAAGAAGATCAAAGGCATCAAGCGGCCGCACATCATCGTGCCCGCGTCGGCGCACCCCGCGTTCGACAAGGCGGTGCACTACTTCGACGTCGACTACTCGCACGCGCCCCTGCTGCCCGATTTCCGGGTCGACGTGGTGGCGATGGAGAAGTTGATCCGCCCCGAGACGGTGCTGCTCGTCGGCAGCGCGCCTTCGTACCCGCACGGGGTGATCGACGACATCACCGCCATCGCGGGGCTGGCGAAGTCGCGCGGCATGTTGTGCCACGTCGATGCGTGCCTGGGCGGGTTCTTCTTGCCGTTCGCGCGCAAGCTTGGCCGGGCGATCGCACCGTTCGACTTCGCGGTCGACGGGGTGACCTCGATGTCGGCCGACCTGCACAAGTACGGCTACGCGGCGAAGGGCGCCTCGGTGGTGCTGTACCGGAGCGGTGGCCTGCGCCGTCATCAGTTCTTCACCTACGCGGGGTGGAATGGCGGGCTCTACGCGTCGCCTTCGTTCTGCGGCACGCGGCCGGGTGGAGCGATCGCCGCAGCGTGGGCGGTCATGCATCACCTCGGCGAAGAGGGCTACCTCACCCGCGCGCAAAGCATTCTCGACAGCACGAAGAAGATGCAGGAGGGCATTCGGAAGATTCCGGGGCTCGCCGTGCTCGCTGAACCCGTCGGCGGCGTGTTCGCGTTCGGGAGTGATTCGATCAACGTGTACGAGCTCGGCGACGCGATGGACGCGCGCGGGTGGAAGCTGGATCGGCAGATGAACCCGCCGGCGTTGCACGTGATGGTGACTCCGGCGCACGCGGCGGTGCTCGAGCAGTTCCTGAAAGATCTGACGGAGTGCGCGAAGAGCCTGACGGCGGGTGAGCCGGCGCCCGATGGCAGCGCGGCGATGTACGGCATGGTCGGGACGATTCCTGATCGGCAGCAGGTCGACGACTTCCTGGTCGACTTCCTCGACGGGCTCTTCAACCGAGCGTGAAGTCGCAAAAGCCAGTCACACCAACTGCTCCAACAGCTCCCTCTCCCCGAGGGGGAGAGGGTCGGGGAGAGGGCTGACCTTGATCCTCGCCCTCATCGTCTTCGCCTCATTCCTGGTCGAAGCAGCCACCGGCTTCGGAAGCATGGTGGTCGCGCTCACCTTCGGAGCGCTCTGGTTCAACGTGAACGAGCTGTTGGGCTGGCTCATCCCGGTGAACATGGTGCTGTCGACCTACCTCGTGATCAGAGGCCGGCAGCTCATCGGCTGGCGCTTCCTGGGCACGAGAATGATCCCTCTGATGGCGCTGGGCCTGCTGCTGGGCACGCTGGTCGCAGCGAGAGCAAACGAAGCGGTCTGGCTCAAGCCGCTCTTCGGCGCCTTCGTGATTGCAGTCGCCGCCTGGCAGCTGAAGACCGCGCTCAAACCATCGCAGGTCACGGCCCCCCTGCCCGCCCCCGCCCGCATCACCGCCTTGTTCACCGCCGGCGTCATCCACGGCATCTTCGCGACCGGCGGCCCGCTCGCGGTCTTCGTCTCAGCGAGAGAACTTCCCGACAAGGCGGTCTTTCGCGGAACCCTCTCGATGCTCTGGTTGGTGTTGAATGCGCTCGTGCTGCCGCGGCTGGTGATGGACGGACAGGTGACGGTGACGACGCTTCAGACGAGCGGACTCATGCTGCTGCCCCTGGGCGTGGGAATCGGTGCGGGTGAGTGGGTGCATCACCGGCTCGATGAAGTGCGTTTCCGGATCGTGGTGGCGGTGATGCTGCTCGTCGCTGGCGCCGTTCTGGTGGCCCGCTCATGAACATCCTTCACCTGCTCTTCTGTCTCATCACGCCGGCGATCGCGATCTGGGCGGCGGACCGCTTCAAGCCCGCCAAGGTGCTCGGGCCGGTGGTGCTCTCGTACGCCGCGGGCATCGTGCTGGCGAACATCCCCGGAGTGAAGCTCGACGAGAGCTTCGGCCAGAGCCTCGCGGGTGGCGCCGTGCTGATCGCCATTCCCCTGCTGCTCTATTCGACGGAGATCGGAAAGTGGCTCTCGCTCGCGAAGAGCCTGCTGCTGTCCTTTCTCTTCGCCTGCATCGCCGCGGTCGCTTCCGCGAGCATGGTCGGTTGGTACTTCCGCGACGCGACCGACGAGTGGTGGAAGATCGCCGGCATGCTGGTGGGCGTGTACGTGGGCGGCACCGCGAACATGTCGGCGGTCGGCTACGCGCTCGACGTGAAGCAGGAGACCTTCGTGGTGCTCAACACCGCCGACCTGATCGCCGGCGGCGCGTACCTCTTCTTTTTGCTCTCGCTCGCACAGCGCCTGCTCTCGAAGATTCTTCCCGCCTTCAAAGGTGACGCACACCAGGAGGCCTTCGAGCACCCCGGGCAGTCACTCTCGAAGTGGACGCGCGGACACGTCAAGCCGATGGGCAAGTCATTCGGGCTCACGCTGCTGATCGTCGGAGCGTCGGTCGGCCTGACCTTCCTGGTGATGGGCAAGCTCCACGTGGGGCTGCTGATGCTGGCGATCACCACGCTGGGCCTGGGCGCGTCGCTCTCGAAGAAGGTGCGCAGCTGGGACGGCTCGTTCGAGCTGGGTGAGTACGTGCTGCTGATCTTCTGCGCGGGCATGGGCAGCCTGGCCGATGTGAGCAAAGTCACCGGCACGAGCCTCACTTTGTTCTCCTTCGTTTGCATCGTGATGGTGGTGGCGGCGGTGATTCACTTCGCGTTGTGCGCGTTGTTCCGCATCGACGTGGACACGGCGATCATCAGCTCGACCGCCACCATCTTCGGCCCGCCCTTCATCGGGGCCGTGGCGGCCTCCTTGAAGAACCGCGCGCTGGTGGGGCCGGGACTGACGCTCGGACTGGCAGGCATCGCGCTGGGGACGTACCTGGGGCTCGCGACCGCCTACGCGTTACGGGCGCTCGCGGGCTGATCCCCCCATTCCCCGGGACCAATCGGAGCATTCACCTCGCGTCGTGGGCGTGGCATACCCGCGGTCGCTATGGCCAAAAAATTCAAGGCAGCGATCATCGGCGGCAGTGGGTACGGCGGGGCTGAGCTGGCGCGCCGATTGTTGATGCACCCCGACGTCGAGTTGGTCCGGGTGGCGTCGATCGATCACGTGGGTGAGCCGCTCAGCGCGGTGCACCCGCACTTCGAAGGCGCGACGGAGCTCAAGTTCGAGAACCTCACGCCCACCGAAGCGGCGAAGGGCTGCGACGTGGCGCTCTTGGCGTTGCCGCACAAGGTGACCGCCTCGAAGGTGCCGGAGCTGATCGCCGCGGGCGTGAAGATCGTCGACATGTCGGGCGACTTCCGCCTGCGTGATGCGGCGCTCTACGAGAAGTTCTACGGCGCGAAGCACCCGCACCCCGAGCTGCTGGGCTCGTTCGTGTACGGCTTGCCCGAGCTCAACCGCGAGCAGATCAAGAAGGCGAAGTACGTCGCCTCGCCCGGTTGTTTCGCCACCAGCATGGAGCTGGCGCTGCTCCCCCTCGCGCGCGCGGGGCTGCTCAACGGCGCCATCGTGCACGTGACCGGCATCACCGGTTCGTCAGGCTCGGGCATCGCGCCCGGCGCCGGCACGCACCACCCGTCACGCGCGGGCAACCTGAAGACCTACAAGCCGCTCGAGCACCAGCACGTGCCTGAAGTGGTGCAGACGCTCGAAGACGCCGGAGCGAAGGGGCTCGAGCTGCGCTTCGTTCCCATCTCGGCGCCGCTCACGCGCGGCATCTTCACCACCTGCTTCCTCGAGCTGCCCGCGGAGATCGACACCGCGCGCCTCACCAGCCTGTTCGACGAGACCTTCGCGAAGGAGCCGTTCGCTCGCCGCCCGAAGCAGCGCCTGCCTGAAGTGGTCGCCGTCGCGGGCTCAAACTTCATCGAGGTCGGCTTCACGGCCGGCAGCGCGGTGCAAAACGGCAAACGTACGGTCACCTGCTTTGCGGCGATCGACAACCTGATCAAGGGCGGCGCCGGTCAGGCGATTCAGAACATGAACATCGTGCTCGGCTGTGATGAGCGCGCGAGCCTGGAAGACACGGGGAACTGGCCGTGAGCGTGCGTCCCATCGTCGTGAAGATCGGTGGCGAGGTGGTCGGCTCGGGTGAAGCCGCGGTGCTCGCGGCGGATTTGCGGGTGTTGATCGACGGCGGTGCGCGCATCGCCATCGTGCACGGTGGCGGGCCGCAGGCGACGGATCTGCAAAAGAAGCTCGGCTTGCCCACGCAGCAGATCGCCGGCCGTCGGGTGACGGATGCCGCGACGCTCGACGTGATGAAGATGGTGCTCGCCGGGAAGCTCAACGTCGATCTCTGCGCCACGCTGGTCGCGGCCGGAGTGAAGCCGGTCGGGCTCCACGGCGCGTCGGGGCTGGTGGTGAAGGCGGTGCGTCGTCCGCCCAAGCCGTACCCGAACGCGGGGCCTGATCCGGTCGACCTCGGCCTGGTGGGCGATGTGACGGGCTTCAACCTGGCGCTGCTCGAGACGCTGTGGGTCGCAGGTTACGTGCCGGTGATCGCGTGTCTGGGTGCGGATGCGGAAGGCGGCGTGTTCAACATCAACGCGGATCTGGTGGGCAACCAGCTCGCGGCGGCGTTGAAGGCAGAGCGGCTGTTTCTGGTGACGTCGACTCCGGGCGTGCTGAAGGACATCAATGATCCGAACTCACGCATTGAGCGGCTGAGCTGCGCTGAGGCGCGGGCGGCGATCAAAGACGGCACCGTCACCGGCGGCATGATCCCCAAGCTGGAAGAGGCGATGGCCGTGATCGAACAAGGCGTGGGCGCGATCCACATCCTGGGCAAACTCGGCAAAGGCGACCTCGTGCGTGCGGTCAAAGAACCCGGCTCGGTCGGCACCACGCTCCACTGAGCCAGGAGCGCTCAATCGGATTGCTTGGCGAGCGCGGCCCGCACCCGGTGGCGCAAGAGGTACAGGTCTTGCGCCAACTGGGGATCAAGTTGGCTCACTGGCACGCTCTCTTTGAAACGAACGTCCGCATCGGACAGGAAGTGCCAGAGACTCTCTGGGATTTCAGCGGTCGCGAGCGGAAAGTCTCTGATGACCAGCCACATTTCTATCGCTTCGCGCTCCCATGCGCCGAGTTCCAGCGCTGTTCTCACATCGCGCAGCAGCAGAGCGTCAAGGCGAGCCAGGTAATCCGAAACCGCTGCCAAATCTGTGGTCGTCATCCTCGAGGCCCAGGCACAATTCGGCAAATAGCCCACCCGCCAGTCGGTCGACACGACGCCAACATCGCCGTTGGTCGCTGCGAAAATCTGCGGGTCATTCCACTTGATCGAAGGGGAGCACTACCACTCAGTCGGTGACGACGTTGCTGGCCAGCGTGACGTCACCGTCGATGCTCAGCGCGCGCCCGTTGAGCTGCGTGCCTGCGCCGATGGTGATCGCGCCCAACGCGAGGAGCGTGCCCCGGAAGGTCGAGGTCGCGCCCAGCGTCACGGCTCCACTGACCTGCCAGAAGACATTCTCCGCGCGGGCCCCTCTGACCAGGCTCACGTTGCTGGTCGTGGCTCCGGTGTCGAGCGCGGCATCGATCTGGATGATGAAGACAGCGTCGGGATCATTCTCACCATCCAGCGTCAGCGTCGTGCTCAACGAAAGCGCCGCCCCGTTCGAGGTGTAGAGGCCCGCGGTGAGCGTGCGCCCATCGAGGGTGGCCAGGCTCATGCTCGGGGTGAGCGCGACGGCCGCGTTGTAAGCCACCAACGCATCGGAGCGTGCCTGCGTCGCGGCCGCGTCACCCGCGTGGGTCATGCCCCCCACGGTGATCGTCGCCCCACCGGTGATCGGAGCCGCCGTGCTGACGCCCAGATCTCCACTCAGCGTCGTCGGGCCCGTGTTGGACACTGCGGCCCCCAGGACCGAGTACGTCTGCGCGCTTCGCAACGCGAGCAGCGCGGTGGTGAAGGTCCAGCTGTGGCTGGCTTCCAACGCCACCCCTCCGGCGCTCCTCGCATCCGTCGTGATGGTCGCGGTGTAGACGAGGTTGGTCCGCAGCGGCACCGCCGGAGCGAAGGTCGCGCGGTTCGTCGCCTCGTTGAAAGTGACACCACCGTCGAGGCGCTGTGCGCCCTGCATCAAGGTGAACGAGAACGCAGAGATCGTCGAGGCGTCCATCGCGTCACTGAAGGTCGCACCTGGCTTCACTTCGATCGGCACGTTCTTCATCAGCGTGATCGGCGTGTTCGCGATCACGGTCGGCGCCGGACCCGCATCGAGCCCCGCGTCCGATCCTCCATCTTCCCCCGCGTCCGTTCCGGCGTCGTGCCCTGCATCGATCCCCGCGTCACCCGGGCCTGCATCGACGACCGCGCCTGCATCGACCGCGGCGTCGGAGACCTCGACCGTCGTCACGCAGAACGACAGGCTCACATCGCACCTGCCACCCGGGCCACCACACTCGGAGTCATCCGTGCACGGCGTCGGCCTGAAACAGCCCGCGAGCAACAGCACCGACACCATCACGACGTGCTTCAAGGCAACCGTCCCGTCATCATCACGGCCGCACCGCCATTGGTCGGAACCACGGTCGTCACCGTCTCGACCGGGCCCAGAAGAATCAATCCCGCGCCGAGCACCGCAACGCCCGCCCCCGCTGCGAGCAGGGCGACGCCCACGGCCTGCGAGCGCTGAATGCCAGCGACCTTGTCGGCATCTTCGTTGAACACGCGCTGCACACCCTGGCTGGTGTCGATGCGCGGCGGGCCTGCGGTCGCGAAGAAGCCGATGCCGACGCCCACGCTCGCGGCACCCGCCACGATGCCGGCCACGCCGACACCGGCCCAGGGTCTGCGCGTGGAGGACACCGTCAGGGGCGCGGCCCGCACTTCCACGACAGGCTCGAGCGGCCTGACCGGAGAAAGCCCGGCGACGTCGAGCTCCGCGAGCAGTTGTTTGAGCGCGACCTGCGCGGTGACCTTGAAGGCAGCATTCGCCCCGGGAATCTTGACCGTCCGGGGGCCCCGAACGGCCCTGCCATCGTCACGCACCACCCGGCCACTCGCGACGACGTTGCCGTCGAGATCGAAGTCCACCTGGCCGTAGAACGCATAGAGGCTGCCCGACAACTTGCCCAGCTTCGCCAGGCACGCGTCGTCGCGATCACAGTCTTCGCGGTTCAGCTCGGCGAGTGCGGCCGTCAGCCGGGCGCTCCCCGGCACCGTCACCTCTGCGGTGCGCAGCATCATCGGCAACAGCTTCTTGAGCTCTTCCCGATCTTCCCGGGTGCACTCGTCGGAGGTCCTGATGATCTCCAGAGGAAAGGGCGCCAGCTCCGGCAGCGCGTTCTGAGCAGCGGCGACACTCGCGCAGAGGATCAACCCGACCCGCATTGAACGGCTCATCTTCGACTCACCTTTTCTTTGAGCGACTCCAGCTGCAGACCCACGACCCGGCAATCGGGCTCGCTGGTCGCACCTTCGATCGCCGCGCTCAGCGGACCTTCTCGATCAGCAGCCCACAACGTCAGCTCAGGGCTCGACTTCGCCGCGCGCGTCATCAGCTCGTTGAGATCGGCCCGGGCGCGCTTCTTCCAGTCGTCATCGGGCGCGCAGGCAGGCGCCGCCAGGACGATCGCTGGAAGGGGTGCGGCCACCCGCTTCTTCGCCCTCACGATTCGGGAGAGCCCCAGGAGCTCTTCGAGCGGCTCATCGACGGGCGGAGGCGGCTCCTCCTCGAGTACGACGGGCGCAATTGAGGGCGCCGCGATCGGAGGGGGCAGCACGATCGCCGCCACGGGCGCTGCGCGGCCAAACCACCACGCCGCGCCAGGTAAGATCACGAGCATCAACGTGACCGCGACGAGCCAGCCCGACGAGCGCTTCTTCTTCACGAGAGGCACGGTGAGCAGCGGGTTGGGCCTCGCCTGCGTCGCCTCCTGCTGCAGGCTGCGCTGAGCCCGGCTCAGCCGCTTCCTGGCGGTCTCTGCGCTCGACGGCCGATCGCCGGGGAGCTTCTTGAGAAGATCAGCCACGATCTCACTGAGCCCCTCGGGGAACTGAACCCCGGCCGCCGCTTCGTGCAGGGTGGGCGGCGCCTGATGAACGTGCTGCTTCATCAGCGCGAGCACCTGCTGGTTGTCTGGCAGGTTCAGGTCGGCCTTGAACGGCAACGAGCCCGTGAGCATGCGAAAGAGGACCACGCCGAACGAATACAGATCGCTCTGGCGGCTGGCCGCCTGGCCGCAGGCCTGCTCGGGCGCGATGTACTCGGGCGTTCCGGCGATGCTGGTGTCTTCGAGCGGGCCGGTCTGAAGACCGAGCACCGCGGGCCGCTGTTTGGCGAGCCCGAAGTCGAGCAACTTCACCACCTCTCGGCCACCGGAGATCTTCTCCAGGAAGACGTTCGAGGGCTTGAGGTCGCGGTGAATCACGCCGACCGAGTGCGCGGCCGAGAGCGCGTCGAGGATCTCGTCGGAGATCCGCAGCGCCCGCTCGGGCTCCAGCCGGCCCTCCTCGAGCAGCTCGCGCTCGAGCGTCTTCCCGAGGAGAAACTCCATCACCATGTACTGGCGGCCGCCGCTCATGGGCCCGAAGTCGATGATGTTGATGATCGAAGGGTGCTTGAGGCTGGCCAGCGTCTGCGCCTCGCGCGCGAAGTTGCGTGACGAGGTGACGTCGACGGCGATCTCCGGCCGGAGCACCTTGATCGCGAAGTGGCGGTTCAGCGTGGGGTGTCGCGCGCGGTACACCAGCCCGACCGCGCCTTCGCCCAGCGCCTCTTCGACGAGGTAGCCGCCCACGTTCTGGCCGATGAGCGGGTCTGGGACCAAAGGGTGCGGCGACATGGGGTCGCTCTGAGTAGCAGCAATACGGGCGGCGAAGTTTCCAGCAGCGCAACCGGCGAGGTGCCCCTCCCGTTCAGTCCATCAGGATGATGAGAGGGATGGAGTCAAAACGATGGAGCAGTTCGCTCGCCCCGCTGAAGGCAGCGGGAGAACAACCCGCAGCTCGAATACCTCCCCGCTTCGCGGAGGAGAGGGAGCGTGTCAGGCCAGCGGCGTGAGCGGCCCGCGGGCGAGACGTTCGACGAGATCGCCCAGTTCGTACGGCACCGAGTCAGGCCGGCGCGCGGTCGCCTTGAAGTCGTGCTCGAAGCCCAGCTTGTGCAGCCACTCGTGCGCCAGGTGCCCCGCCATCTCGCTCGGCTCGAACCCAGAAAAGAAGCGCCGGTTGGTGGTCAGCGTGTCGCTCGACTCAGTCGTGTACCCGACGACGTTGCGCTGGAACCACGACATGTTCTCCAGCTTCACGTTCAAGTCGACCTCGCCGTCGGCAGCGTCGGTGTAATTTTCCTTGGCCGCACGAATCGCGGCGTAGACGTCTTGCGGTGAGCGCGTCTCGCTGGCGAACCCCGGCTTGCCGGCGAAGTCAGCGCTGAGCACCGCGTCGCGGAACTCCTGGCTGTTGAGCACGTTGCCCATCAGCTGCGTCGCCTTGTCGAGCTTCTGGCGCTCGGCCGCCGAGTAGCCGGTCACCTTGCCCAGCGAAACGCGCATCGGAGCGCCGGGCTCGAAGGTGTCGACCGGGCGGGTCGGAGTCGGGGTCGGCGCGGGGGTGGTGGGAGCGGGCGTCGACGGCGTCCGCGGCGCAGGGGGTACCGGGCGGCGAAACAGACTCGAAATCCAGCGGCCGATCCTCAAGATGAACTCCCGTGCGGTGAAAAGTGCGCTGCTGTGTGAGTTGTCGCGCTGAGCAGAAACAGGTTTCGCCGATTGTTTTCTCGGCAGCTGAGAAGCGCTCTGCCAGAAGGCGCCATGCGTGCGTTCCTGAACCGGGTCATCAACGCCGGAGTCGACGGCCAGAGCCCCCAGGACACCAAGCACATTCGCTTGACCAATCAGGTCAGCCTCGTGGTGATGGGGCTCGCGTTTCTGGCGTTCGCCGACCCGCGCGTCCTGGGCAACCGGGCGCTCGAGGCCATCTCGCTCGGAGCGATCCTCGTCTACGCAGCGGTGCCCTTCTTCGCCAGCCGGGGTTGGCACCTGCTCGCGCGGCTGTGGCTCTGCTTGGGTTCAGTGGTGTGGATCGGCGCCGACGGGCTCCTGATGGGCGCTGACACCGAGCAGCACCTCTTCCTCATCGCGGTGGGCACCGCGGGCTGGTTTCTCACGCCTCGGCGCGAGCGGTGGATCGCCGCGGTGGTGGCCGTGTTGTGCGGAGCGATCATGCTGGGCATCGATCTCTTCGCCCCGGCGCGTGCGCTGCTCCGGGCAGGCGCCCTGCCCTTCAACACCGCCGACAAGCTCAGCCTCTACGTCGTGCTCCAGGCGCTCGCGTACTACTCGGTGATGCAGACCGAGCGCGCCGAAGACGAGCTGACGGCGGAACAGGGGCGCAGCGAAGCGCTGCTCCTCAACGTGCTGCCCCGTCGAATCGCTGAGCAGCTCAAGCGCAAAGAAGGTTCAATCGCCGAACGGTTCGACTCCACCACCGTGATGTTCGCGGACCTGGTGAACTTCACCCAGCTCTCCGAGCGCACGCCGGCGACCGAGCTGGTGCAGATGCTCGATCAGATCTTCAGCGGCTTCGATGCGCTGGCCGACAAGTACGGCCTGGAGAAGATCAAGACCATCGGCGACGCGTACATGGTGGTCGGCGGCGTGCCTGAAGCGCGCGTGGATCATGCGGAGGCCGTAGCGGCGATGTCGCTCGACATGGTGCAGATGCTCAAGGAGCTCATTGGTCCTGAGTTCGAGAAGCTCAACCTGCGCATCGGCATTCACAGCGGGCCGGTGGTCGCCGGGGTGATCGGGAAGCGGAAGTTCGTGTTCGATCTGTGGGGCGACACGGTGAACACCGCCAGCCGCATGGAGAGTCATGGCCAGCCCGGCCGCGTGCACGTGTCACAGGCGACGTACGAGCTGCTGGCAGGTCAGTTCACCTTCGAGCCGCGCGGGCTGACCGCGATCAAAGGCAAAGGCGAGATGAACACCTACTTCCTCGTGTCTCCCTCACCCGAGGTGAGAGGGAGTTGATCAGTCGAGCAGCGACTTCAGGCGCTCATCGATGTCTTCCAGCGCGCGATCGACCACGGCGTTCTCGGCCTGGGCGGTCAACGCGCCGAGTCCCGCTTCGGCGGTGCGATCACGCAGCTTGCGTTCACTGCGCGAGAGCGCCGGGGGAAGGCCCTGCGTACCGAACGTGCGCCGGAGCATCTCGGCGAGATCCGCGCCGTAGCCCCGCAGATCGGTCTTCGTGTCGGCATCGAGCGTGGGCAGCAGCCCTTCTGCCAGCTCCCACGCCACGCGCACGTGCACCGCTTCGTCTTTGAGCGTCTCGGCCAACACCGCACGCACCACCGGGTGTTTGGTCTCTGCGTGACGCGCGCGGATCAACGACAGCGACACCGTCTCGGAAAAACAGCCGTTCGCCAACGCCCACACGTGCACCGGCACATCGGACGGCGTGGCCAGGCCTCGTGGCGCGTAGGCCAGCCCCTCGGGGATCTCGTCGACGTAGCCGCCCAGCTTCTGCGCGAGCTCGCGGCTCAACAGCGCGTGACGGACCTCGTCATCGGCGATCGAGGTGTACGCACCGAGGGTGTCGAGCGGGGCGCCTTCGCGCACCAACGCCAGCACCACCTGCGAGACCGCCGGCACGGCCGCGAACTCGCTCCAGGTGCGCTCGGACCAGAAGCGTCTCGCGGCGTCGTTCCTGGGAAGTGAACCTGCAGGCAACTCGAACATCGCGGAGCGAAGCCGGGCCGCGCGAGCGGTGCGCAGCTTCTTCCAGGTGCCGCCCGGGACTGCGTTGGCGCCAGCTCGTTTAGCGGCCACCGTTCGCCCCGAGCGGAGTCGAGCGAGCACTTGCCGCGCGAAGAGGAGGTGGCATCTCGACTGCGCCCGATGTGCGTCTGTTCCCTCGGAGGAGATCGCCGGCGCCGGTCCCGGCTCGGGATGGACGGTGGGTCACTTCTTCTTGCCGCCCCAGAGCGCATCCACTTCGCCCGAAGGAGCCAAGTCAGCACGCTCGCCGTTCTTCACCACCGGCAACGCACCGTCATCGAAGTCACCATCTGCTTCGCCCACGACGCCGAACTGGCCGAGCAGTGAATCCACCGCGGCCTTCACCTCAGCGTCGCTCTCGAGCGTCTTCTTCCCAGCCATGGGAACTCAGCCCACCGGGTGAATCGGGCGTTCCTGACCCGAGACGAACTTGAGCTCCACGCCCAGCTGCGTGGCGAGCTTGTTGAGCTCGGCGGCGGCGTCACGGGTGAGCGCGACCGTGCCCTTGGACATGGTGTTGGTGCTGGAGCGCGCGTGGATCTCCTTGAGCACGCGCTTGGCCGTCGCCGGCGTGTAGTCCGCCACGATCGACTTGCTGAGCTTGACGGCCTCGGCCTTGCCGAACTTGTACTGCTGCCCGAACAGCGGCGGCGTGTGACCCGGCAACGTGCGCCCGTAGGAGCGGTAGTCGTTGGACTCCTTGTTGACCTTCTTGTTCGACAGCAGGGTCTCGACGCGCTTCGTGGTGCGGATGGCCATGGTGTGCTCCTTCGGGTTGGGGTTGCGCAGCTTACTCTTCGGGGTCGGGGATCAGCTCTTCGCCGAGCTCCTCGACGTGTTCTTCCACACCTTCATCACCGGCGTCACCAGGCTCGCGGGGCACGGTCGACTTGCCGCTGCCGCCGCCTTCCTTCGAGACCACGTACCACTGGCGGCCCTGCTGAATGCGCTGGCACAGACCTTCTTTCTCCATCGCCTCCAGCATGCGGCTGAAGGTGGAGAAGCCGAACTCGCGTTCGTCGAAGTCGGGCTCCTTGCGAACGATGGTCTCCTTGATGAAGGAGGGGTTGATCGGCCCCGTGGCGCGGCTGAGCAGGCTGGCCACCACCTCACGGGCGATCTGCGGGATCTCGCGCTTCTTGCTGCCGCCGGTGCTCGCGGCGCCTTCGGCTTTCGGCTTGCTCTCGGGGCGGCGTTCGCTGCGGCCCTCGTCGCGGTGATCTTCACGACCGCGGCGGCCGCCACCTTCGGTCTTCAGGTAGAGGAACTCGTCGCACGCCTTCACGAAGACCGGGCTGGTCGACTGCTTCACGCCGATGCCGATGACGTACTTGTCGTTCTCGCGCAGCTTGCTGGCGAGCGGCACGAAGTCGGAGTCACCTGAGGCGATCACGAAGGTGTCGATGTGCTCACGCGCGTAGCAGAGCTCGAGGGCGTCGATGACCAGGCGCATGTCTGCGCTGTTCTTGCCGGCACGGGTGGAGGGCGGCACTTCGACCAGCTCGACGCCGAACTCGTGCAGGTGGGTCTTCGCTTCCTTGAAGCGCGACCAGTCGCAGTAGGCGCGGCGGAAGATCACCTTTCCCTTTTCGAGGAGGCGGTCGAGCGAAGGCTGCAGGTCGAAGCTCGAGGGCGTGATGCCCGTGTTGGTGACGAGGTTCTCGAAGTCGATGAACAGCGCGATGCGCCGGGGAGCAGTGTCAGACATGAAGGGAGCTTGTTTCACGTTTTCCAGCCCGCTCTGAGACTTTCTGGTTCTCACTTTTGGGGGCCTTACCACACCTCTTGCGCTCTCCATCTCCCGTGCGCTCCCTCTTCCCAGCGGGGGAGAGGGCTTGAGCGATTCCTCTGCATCGAACAGGGTGCGCCGCATGACCGCTCACGCGCCCGGAAGCATCAACCCCGCCGATCTCAAGGCCCTCGAGCCAGTGAAGGCCTCGACCCCTGACGAGGTCCGAGCGGCCGTCGCCACCGCGCGCACCGCCCAGGCCAACTGGGTCGCCCTACCCCTCGCCACGCGAGCCGACGCGATGCGTGCACTCGGCCAGGCGGTGCTCGCGAAAGCCGACGAGCTCGCGAAGGTGATGTCGATGGAGACCGGCCGCTCCGTGGTCGAGTGCAAAGCCAGTGAGCTCACCTCGTTGGTGCCGTACATCGAGACCGCGATCGTGGTGGCGAAGGAAGCACTCGCGCCCTCGAAGGTACGGCTGTCGATGCTCGACTTCCCCGGCAAGAAGGGCGTCACCGAAGCGGTGCCCCGCGGCGTCATCGGCATCATCGCGCCGTGGAACTACCCGCTGGGCAACTTCTGGAAGTCGCTCTTCCCTGCCCTGCTCTCGGGCAACGGCGTGGTGCTCAAGCCGTCTGAGCACACGCCGCGCACGGGCGCGTTTCTGGCGGGTCTCTGCGCAGAGGTGATGCCGAAGGGGCTCGTCGGTCTCGTGCAAGGCGCCGGTGAAGTCGGCCAGGCGCTGGTCGACACCGCCGATGCGATCGTGTTCACCGGCTCGGTGCCTTCGGGCAAGCGGGTCGCGGCGCGCGCAGCAGAGCGGCTCATTCCCACGTCGCTCGAGCTGGGTGGCAAAGACGCCGCGCTGGTGCTGGCTGATTGTGATCTCGATCGCACCGCCATCGGTGTCGCGCAGTGGGCGATGCACAACTGTGGTCAGAACTGCGCGGCCATCGAGCGCGTGTACGTCGAGGAAGCCATCGCCGACCGCTTCGTGGCGACGTTGAGCAAGGTGGTCTCGAAGCTGCGCGTGTCGACCGGTGACAACGAGAGCGATCTCGGCCCGCTGCAGAACGCGGCGCAGTTGGCGATCGTCGAGAAGCACGTGGAACAGGCGAAGGCGAAGGGCGCGAAGGTGACCGCGGGCGGCGCGCGGGTCGGACCTGGTCTTGGTTTTCAGGCGACGGTGCTCGATCACTGCAGCGACGACATGGACGTCGTGCGTGATGAGACCTTCGGCCCGGTGATCGCCGTGGTGCGCGTGAAGGACGCGGAGGACGGACTCAAGCGGGCGAATGATTCTCGGTACGGCTTGAACGGTTCGGTGTGGACCACCAACATCGAGCGCGGCGCGGCGCTGGTGCGGCGCATGGAAGTCGGCGTGGGCTACGTGAACAACCACGGCTTCGCGGGGATTCTGGCGGACGTGCCGTGGACCGGCGTGAAGGAGACGGGACCCGGCGTCGCGGCGAGCACGCACAGCTATGGCGTGTTCACCCGGCCTCGTACGGTGATCATCGATTCCGGCAAGCAGCCCGATGCGTGGTGGATTCCGGCCAACGCCGAGCTGACTCAGTTCGTCGATGCGTTGATCGCGCGCGGTCGGGGCGGAGGGCTCGGCGTGCTGCTCAAGCTGGGCGGGCTGGTGAAGAAGCGCGCTGCGGCAATTCGCGAGTTGGCCAGGTAGTACCTCTTCGCCTCAGGGAACGCAGGGGGTTCGTGATCTCCATCGAGGTCGCGTCGGGCAGGCCTCTCGGCCTCGGGCGAGGACCCTCACTTGTTGCAGAATGTACAATCGACGGAGTAGGACGCGACCGTCCGCACGACGCGTCACGAAATGCTGCGGCGATTGAACAATCCGCAACAGGCAAGGTGCGTGCTACTGCGACCGGGTCACATGAACATCTTCGGCAGAAGTCGAGAGGCCTGCCCGCGACGCGCACGCATCGAAGACCTTCGACACCACGCTCTTCAGGGCAGATCGGTCTCGAACAGCTCAGCGAAGAGCACCTGGCAGGCGTGCTCGAACAGCCGGCCCGACGCGATCAGCCCGCCGCAGTGAGACGGCTCGCGCGCGAAGGTGAAGCCCACGCACTTGTTCAGCACCGACGACCAGAACTCGGCACTGCCTCGCGGCTTCATGAAGTCGCGGATCAGCTCGAGTGACCACGGCACCACCGTCGTCGGATCCGCGTCACTCGGCGTCGTGAAGCAATCGAGATCGACATCGAGGATGATCGACTTCGACCGCGCCACCGCTGCGTGCGCCCTTTTTCCTTCAGGCGTCGCGTGCGCTGTGCCCCACTCCGCGGTGATCAGATCGAGCGTCGAGGCTGCGATGATCTCGTGCTCATGCCAATCCGAAGTGACTGCGCCCACCGGCTTCGCCCTCGCCACGATGATCGCGTCTGAGATGATCCCCGCCTCCATCGCGGCGAGCACGTGATCGTAGTTGTGGTGATCGAGCAGATCCCGCGCGTGCCGATCGTACTCGTCGACTGACAAGCCTCGCGGCGGCGGGTTCTTCGGCACCACCGTGTCGAAGTGTCGATCGAACGTGAGGAGCAACGACGGGCCGGGAGTTTCCGCCCAGCACGGCAGCGCGAGCCGGTGCTGATCGAACACGTAGCCTCGTGTCGGGCCCTTCCCTGCGATCCCCAACTCGATGATTCCGGCGCGGCTCATAAGAGGGACATTCCGTGCCACCACAAGGGCACGGTGACAAGGCTGAGGGGAACTCCGACGGCGATCATCGCGGCGGCGAGACCGGGCGCGAGCTTGTTGTCGGCGGCGACCACGCCTGCCGTCACCATCGGCGCCATCGCGGCCTGGGCGACCACGACTTTTTCGGTCAGGCCGAGAGTTCCCCGGAAAAGGAGCATCAGGCCCAGCACCATCGCGGGCGCCAGGAACAGCTTCCAGGTCAGGCCAGCTGCGATCTTCTTTCCGTTGCCGGAGAGCGCGGAGAGATCGAGCTGCCAGCCGATGCTTGCGAGCGCGAGTGGACTGAGCATGTCGGCGAGCCGCGAAAGGACTTCCGACACGGACACCGGGACTTCGGCGTTTGTGAAAAGCACTGCCAGTGCCAGCGCGATCATCGCTGGCGTCTTGAGCAGCTTGAGCCAGAACGGCCCCTCACCCCGGCCCTCTCCCCGCTCGCGGCGCGAGGGAGAGAGGTGGGTCGCGAAGGGCATCGCGAAGAGGAAGAGCGCGAGGAAGCTCCCGAGTTGATCGACCACCGCGGCGGGGCCTAACGCTTCTTTGCCTGCGATCGCTTCGATCAACGGCAGGCCGACGAAGGCCGTGTTGCTCAGGCCCGCACAGAGCGCGAGTGCTC
The DNA here is from genome assembly GCA_030695565.1 of Archangium sp. Classification (GTDB taxonomy): domain Bacteria; phylum Myxococcota; class Myxococcia; order Myxococcales; family Myxococcaceae; genus Archangium_A. Next base: position 35,574 of record JAUYRZ010000005.1, on the reverse strand, counting down.
CCAGATTTTCTCGAGAGCTGCCTCTTCGCACCAACAGCAGCGCCAACGCCGCGGGCACCAGGAACACCAGCCACAAGGTTGCAGATGACAGCAGCAGTGCGCCGTCGATGCTCACTCCGTGGATCGAGCGGAACACCAGCGCCGGCAACGACACGTACATCACCCACGCGTTCACCGGGCGATGACTGTCAGCAGGGAGCGCCTTCGTGCGGCGTGCGAATACGCCCACGAAGAAACACACGAGGAGGAGGACCAGGTTCGACAAGCGCCCTCACCCCGACCCTCTCCCAAAAGGGAGAGGGGGACACCACTTTCACTTACTCTTCCGGGATGGGCTGCGGTCCCGGGACGATGTGCGCGATGTCAGGATCGACGGCGTTCGGGTCCTTCGGACCACGAGCCTCCTTCTCCTTCTTGCGCTCCTCCAGCTTCGCCGCCTTCTCCTTCTTGTGCTCCAGGCGGGCGAGCTCTTTCTGACGTTTCGAGGGTCCGTTGAACATGGGCCGACTCCTTTCGAGAGCTTAAAAAACAACCACCTACATCGAACTCATAACGAGGTCTAGCCTCCCAACAGGGGAGGTCACCGAAGGGGATCGAGCAACGCCAACAGGGTCCGGCCGTACCGGTCGAGCCGTTTCGGCCCGAAATACGGGACCTTTTCGAAGCCCTCCAGGGTCGCCGGAGGTGCTCCCGCCAGCTCTGAAACGAGGCCGTTCGACAGCACCGCGGAGGGCGTCACCTTGCGCCCCACCGCCTCGGCCTTGCGCCAATCCATCAACGCCTCTTCCCGCTTCTTGCGCTTGGGATCGCGGTCCTTCTTCTCCTCCGGCGCCTCCAGGGCCCCTGCCTTCACCTCGGCCTGGATGCGCTCGATGATCGCCATCAGCTCGTCACCGTGAGCGCGCACGAACGACCCCCGCACCCCTTCCAGCTTCACCATCGTCCGCAGATCCGACGGCGGCTTGGTGGCGATCGCCCCCAGGGCCATGTTCGAGAGCATGCGGCCCATCGGCAGGTCTTCCGCCGCCGCCCACTCCAGGCGCTTCTTGTGGAGCGCGTGCGCCACGTGAAAGGCCACCACGTACTGCTCGCGCGACAAACCCTGCCGGGGCAGCTTGGGGTTGTAGTCCTTCTCGGGGTCAGGCCGGGCCGCCGCGTCGTCGCACATGCGATCGCAGTCGAGCAGCACCTCTTCGAGGATGTCGGCGCTCACGCACGCCTCACGCACCCAGCGCCCCACCTCGCACAGGTAGCGCACGTCGTCGGCGATGTACTCGCGCAGCTCGGGCGGCAGCGGGCGAATGGAGAAGTCCGACTGCTGGTGCTCCTTCTTGAGCGCCGCGCCCAGCTTCTCTTTGACGAGGTCGACCAGCCCCACCTTGGGCCACCCCAACAAGGTCGCCGCGCGGTGCGTGTCGAACAGCCCGCGCACCCGCACTCCCTCCTCGGCGAGGTACTGCAGGTCACCCTGCGCCGCGTGGAAGAACTTGGTGATGGCGGGGTTCTCGAACGTGGCCGCGAGCGCCTGGGGGCTCACCTCCGGCACCAGCGTGTCGAGGAGAAAGATGTCCTTGTCGGTGCCCAGCTGCACGAAGCAGAGGCGCGCCCGAAAGTGATGCATCGAATCGGCTTCGACGTCGACGGCCAGCTCTTTTACGGGGCCCAGCGTGGCCACCACCTGCCCCAGTTGGTCTGCACGGGTCACATCGAGGGTCGTCATCGGAATAGGCACGGATACGCCACTAGCAAAAACCCCTGATTGTGGGCTATCGGCGCGCGTTGAGGGCGGGGGTCCCTCACATCGGGAGTGAACGTGGACGAGCTCAACAAGCTGGAGAAATCGCTTCTCAAGCATGTCGGTAAGGCCGTGCACGACTTCTCCCTCATCGAGCCCAACGACCGCATCATGGTCGCCATCTCGGGGGGAAAAGACTCGTACACCATGCTCCACCTGCTGCGGCTGCTGCAGCGCCGGGCCCCCATCAAGTTCGAGCTCATCGCGGTCAACCTCGACCAGGGGCACCCCGGTTTCCCGGCGGCCATGCTCGAGGGCTGGCTCAAGGACAACGAGTACCAGTACCGGCTGCTGAAAGAAGACACCTACAGCGTGGTGCTGGAGAAGCTCAAACCCGGCGTCACCCAGTGCAGCCTGTGTTCTCGCCTTCGCAGGGGCATCCTCTACACGGCCGCGGTCGAGATGGGCTGCACCAAGATCGCGCTCGGTCACCACCGCGACGACATGATTCACACCCTGCTGCTCAACCAGTTCTTCGCGGGCAAGACGGCCACCATGCCGCCCCGCTTGAAGAGCGATGACGGCCGCAACACCATCATCCGCCCGCTGGCCTACGCCGCAGAGCCCGAGATCGCCCGCTTCGCCGAGCTGATGAAGTTCCCCATCATTCCCTGCGATCTGTGTGGGTCGCAGGAGAACCTCCAACGCAAACGCGTGAAGCGGCTGGTCGACGACCTGGCCAAGGAGATTCCCATGGTGCGCAACTCGTTGATGTCGGCCATGGGCAACATTCACCCGAGCCACCTGCTCGACCAGAAGTTGTGGTCCCTGCCCACCGAGGCACTTCCCGCCGCCGCTGAAGGGGATAAAGCCTCTCCAGTGAGACTGGTTTCGCTCGAGACGGAGAAGACCGATGCCGCGTGACGCGCTTTCGCAGGCCCGAAATGACCGCAACGCCGCGCTGCTCGACGCCATGGTGCTGGCCGCCAGCGCCGACGGGCAGATCGGCCCCAGCGAGTTGAAGCAGGTGCTCTCCCGGGTGATCGAGCGCCCCGAGTTCGATGGGGTCAGGGCCCAGGAGCTCTCCGCGATGGTCGAGGGTTCGGCCCGAAGGCTCGCGCACGGCCGCTCGCTGGAGGAGCTGCTGCACGGCATCAAGGAGCGCCTGCCCAATCACCGCAACCGGCTGCTCGCCTTCGGTCTGGCCACCGCGGTGGCGCTCGCCGATCGCAAGGCCACCCGCGACGAGCTGGGTTTCTTGAAGACCTTCCAGGCGTCTCTGGGCCTCACGGAAGACGAAGTCTCCCGGGTGTTCGTGAACGTCGAGGCCGGTGACTCGTTGGCCGAGGTGTTGGGCGAGCCGCTGGAGCAGCTCTACGCCGAGACGATGGTGCTGGTGTCGGCCGCGGACGGCAAGGTGCGCGAAGGCGAACTCTCCGCGATGCTCGAGAACCTCGCGGGCGACCCGGTGTTCAAAGAAGCCTCGATGGAGGCCGCGCAGCAGTACCTGCGTGAAGCGGTGAACAACATCACCACCGAAGGCATGCCGCAGCGCCTCACCGTGCTGGCGCAGGGCCTGAGCACGCACGGCCAACGCAGCAAGGCGTTCCGGCTGGCGGTGCGGGTGGCCTACGCGAGCGGCAAACCTTCACCTGCCGAGCTGCGCGTGCTCGACCTGCTGCAGGCGACCTTCGGCCTGGCCGACGACGAAGTGGCTCGCATCACGGTGGAGAGCTGACGTGTCGACGAAGGCGCCCCGCACCCACGTTCGTTTCGCCATCCCCTCCTCGCTGGGGAACGAGGTCGGTGGCCGGGCGCAGCAGCTCCAGGCCCACCTCACCGCCGCGTTGGGCCGCGAGACCGAAGTGGTGCAGCCGGCCACCTACGAGCAGCTGGCGCGTGAGCTGCTCTCCGGCAAGGTCGACGCCGCGTGGGCGCCCCCGTTCGTCTGTGCGCGCATCGAAGCGATGGGCGTGCGCGTGTTGGTGCGTGGGGTGCGTGATGGCGCTTCGGCGTACCGGGCGGCGCTGCTGACCCGCAAAGACTCGAACCTCACGCTCGACACGCTCAAGGGCACCACCGCGGCGTGGAGTGATCGCGACTCGGTGGGCGGCTTCCTGCTCCCCATGGCGTTCCTGCGAGATCGCGGCCTCGACCCGATGAAGACGTTCGCGCAGCAGGACTTCCTGGGCAACTACCGCAACGCGCTGGAGGCCGTGCTCGAGGGCAAGGCCGACGTCACCTCGGTGTTCGCGCCCGCCGCGAAAGCCGGCACCACCGCCACCACGGGGCTCGCGCAGATGTGGCCCGAGAAGGAGAACTCGTTCCGCGTGCTGGGCTTCACGGAAGAGGCGCCCAATGACGGCGTGGCGGTCTCCATGGGCGCAGGCTCTGCCACGGTGACGGAGCTCGAGAAGATGTTGCTCTCGATGCACTCCACGCCTGAGGGCGCGGCGGTGCTCAAAGACTGCTTCCACGCCGACAAGTTCGAGCTGGCGCCCCGCATGGGCTACCGCGCGCTCTACCGCGTCGCGCTCGCCAGCCTCTGACTGCGGTTCCAGCGCCAGGCGCCGTAGAAGAACGGCAGGCTGAGCAGCCCGCAGAAGATCCCGATGCCCAGGAAGAGCAGCTCGGTGTCGTCACGGGTGCGGGAGAGCTCGCGGTCTGAAGGATCGTTCGGGTCGAAGTAGATCGGCACCTTCTGGCCTTCGGCCCACTCGAGCGAGGGCGGCGCGTTCTCGTAGACGAAGCGCCCACCGCCATAGGTACGGGTGAACTCGTAGCGTTTGCCTTCGACTTCGTACGCGAAGGTGGCGACTGCGTGCTCCCGGTCCTGCGTTTCGCCGGAGAGTCGGTAGCGAGAGATGCCCGAGCTGGTCACCGTACCTTCGACTGACGGCCAGGTGAGCAGGGCCTGCGACTTCTTCTGCTGGTAACGGCCGATGCTCCCGAAGGTGGTGGCCATGATCAGCAGCACGAGGCCCAAGCCCGCGGGGATCAGCGGCAGGAAGCGGTCTTCAGAACCATTCGTCACGAATCAGGTCTCCCTCTCCTTGCGCCAGCGGGGAGAGGGTCGGGGTGAGGGGCCACCTGGGCCACTTCACATCGACGAAGGCCGGAGCTTCGACGGCCCCTCACCCCAGCCCTCTCCCCGCTTCGCAGGGAGAGGGAGCTTCTCATTCAGCGGGAGGCGAGGAAGCTTGCGGGCACCACGGGGCTGCACTGAAAGCCGACCCCCGAAGGCAACTTCGAGCACGGCTCGCTGGGTTCGAAGAAGAGAAATGCCGGGCTCGCCAACATCGAAGACTCGAGCGTCTCTTCGACGCTGAAGCTGTCGGTGGCCATCGAGGTCTGCTGCGGTGCAGCGCGGCCGACCATCACCAGCAACACCGCGGCGGCAGCCATCGCGACCAGCACGCGGGGCCACGAACGCGGCTCCACGGAAAGGCCTCGGCGCTTCTCCACGCCCTTCCACAGCTCGGCCACCTCATCGCGGCCCGCACGCTGGCGGAACATCGCCGACTCGGTCTCGAGCCAGTTCAGCTCGTGGCGGCACAAGGCACACTGTTTGACGTGCGCGCGCAGTTCCATGGAGACGGCCGGGGACGTTTCTCCCATCGCGACCGCTTCGAGTTGGGCCGTTCGTCCGCAGCGGCTCATGAGTTCTCTCCAGTGAGGTGAGGCAACAGGTGGGCGCGCAGCTTGAGGCGAGCGCGGTGAATCTCGTTCTTCACGGTGGGGATCGACCAGCCGAACGCGGCGGCGATGTCTTCGTAGCCAAGCCCGTGATCCAGCCGCATCAACAGCGCGGCGCGGCGATTGGCAGACAAGGTGCCCATCGCTTCGGTGAAGTGTTTCTCGAGCTCGGCGTCGAGCAGCACCCGCTCGGGGTCGGGTGAAGGAATCACCGCCGAGGGTGTGCCGTCGTCTTCATCTTCCAGCACGTCATGCTGGCGAACGCGGCGCGCTTCGAAGGCCACGTTGCGCGCGATGCCCAGAACCCAGGGCTTGAACCGATCGTGATCGGCCAGCTTGACCAGCTGCGCGTGGGCGCGCGCGAAGGTCTCCTGGGTCGCGTCGTCGGCCAGGTCGCTTTGCCGCAGCAAATCTCTCAAGAACCGTCGCACCGACACCACGTGCCGCTCGAACAGCGCCTTGAAGGCCGCCGACTCGCCTTGTTGGGCACGCCGCACCAACGCCTCATCGGGCGTCTCGGGGGTGATGACCGGGGTCCGCTGAAGGAGTCGAAGCACGCGTGTGCACCATGCGCCTCGAGGCCTCCCGGTTTCAACCCTCTCTCCGGGGGGCTCTCGAGCCCTGAATGATCAGGGACTTAGGAGAAAATCGGCCAACGCCTGGGCACGGCTGATCAAGGTGTCGACCTCGATGTATTCGTCAGGCGTGTGGAAGCCTTTGCCGCGCGGGCCCAGCGCGTCGATGGTGGGAATCCCCATGGCGGCGGCGGTATTGCCATCGCTGCCTCCGCCCTGCCGGGGCGCTTCGTCGGCGGCCAGTCCGTGCGACTTCGCGCACGTGGCGTACCGGGCGACCAACGCGTCGGTGCCGGGCAGCTTCTCCATCGGCATGCGGCCGGCGCCCGGCTCGACCTTCACGTTCACGCCTTCGACGGCGAGCGACTGGGCGGCGTGGTGAAGCTTGACCCACAGCTCATCGGCCAGCGCCCTGGTGGGGAAGCGCAGATCGAGCTCAGCGCGCGCTTCGGCCGGCACGGTGTTCTTCGAGGTGCCGCCGTTGATCACCCCGACGTTCACCGTGACGCCAGTCTCCTTGCTGGAGAGCGACTGCACGCAATCGACGAAACGCGAGAGCGCCCAGATGGCGTTGGCGCCTTCCCAGTACGCGTTGCCAGCGTGTGCGGGTTTGCCGATGGCCACCGCTTTGGCTGAGCCCGTGCCCTTGCGCTGCGTGACGATCGCGTCGTTCGCGCGGCCCGATTCGAAGACGAGCGCGAGCTGGCTGCCGGCGATGGTGTGCCGCAGCAGTGGTGCGCCTTCAGGTGAACCGACCTCTTCATCGGAGACGATCACCAGGCGGACGGGAGCGATCGCGTTCAAGCCAACCGTGCTGGCGATGGCCTTGAGCGCCCAGGCGATCACCACCAGGCCGCCCTTCATGTCGAGCACGCCGGGGCCGCGGCGAAGATTGCCGTCGACGCGATAGCCCTCGAAGGACCCCGGGGGGAAGACCGTGTCGAGGTGGCCGATGAGCGCGATGGGCTCCACGCCCGGCTTGCCCGCCGAGCGGAAGATCAGGTGATCCGCAAATCGTTCGCTGCCGATGCGCTCACCGTCGAGGCCCGGCATGGCGAACACGTCCTCCAGCAGCCGCACCACGCGCTGCCCGCCGTCACGATTCGCCGTGAACGAATTGATCTCCACCAGCGCGCCCAGGGCGGCTTCCATCGCGGGGAGTTGTGTGCCCAGCCAGTCCGATGCTTCACTCATGAGGCCGTGAGAGTAACTCGGAGATGTCGATTTCTCCCATTAATCCAGTGACTTGCACCGACAACCTCCAGCCACAGGTAGCCTGATGTGGGAGGCTCAGGTAAGGGCTCGGGAATGCTGCTGCTCCGGGACGTAGCCAGGGGGGACCTCGCAGGGCTCAAGCGTCTGGCGGCGACGCTCAACAGCGTCAACCTTCCGAACAACGAGAAGGTGCTGGCCGCGCTGATCACCAAGTCGATTCAGAGCTTCTCGGGGAAGATCGAAGATCCCTTCAAGCGCGAGTACCTCTTCGTGCTCGAGGACTTCCGCAACAAGCAGATCATCGGCACCTCGATGATCATCGCGCAGCACGGCACCAAAGACGCGCCGCACATCTACTTCCAGGTGACGGAGGCCGAGAACTACTCGGCCAGCATCGACAAACACTTCAGGCACAAGGTGTTGTCGATTGGGTACAACTACGACGGGCCCACGGAGATCGGCGGCCTGGTGGTCGACCCTCCGTACCGCAGCGGCACCGAGAAGCCCGGCAAGCAGCTGAGCTACGTGCGCTTCCTCTTCATGGGCATGCACCGCCCCCTGTTCCGCGAGCGCGTGTTGGCCGAGCTGCTGCCGCCGCTGATGGAAGACGGGCGTTCGCTCCTCTGGGAGTCGATCGGCAAGAAGTTCACCGGCCTCGACTATCCCGAGGCCGACAAGCTCTCGCGGAAGAACAAAGAGTTCATCAAGGAGCTCTTCCCCGCCTCCGACATCTACGCCTCGCTCTTCCCCGTGAAGGCCCAGAAGCTGATCGGTGAAGTGGGCCCCAACACCCGCGGCGTGCAGCGCATGCTCGAGCGCATCGGGTTCCGCTACTCGAACCACATCGATCCGTTCGATGGCGGCCCGCACTACGAGGCGAACCTGAGCGAGGTGTCGTTGACCCGGCATTTCCGCACGGCGGCCGTCGGCAAGGAGCCGTGGGATCTCGAAGCGCAGGAGGTGCTCGTCGGCATCACCCGCGCCACCGGGCCCAATCGGTTTCGCGCGGTGCGCACCCAGGTTCGCTACGAGGATCAGGTGGTCTTCTTCCCGAAGGCCGCGAAGGAGCTCCTCAAGGTGAAGCCCGGAGACAAGGTCTCCATCATTCCCTTCGAGTAGCGGCTCAAAGCGGGAAAAGGCCTACATTCCGGCTCCGGAGCGATTCGTTATGCTCCGCGGGCCTCCAATGACACTGGGACTCCTGCTCAGCCTGATGCTCTCTCAGAGCGCGCCTTCGCTCGGCCAGGGGCGCGCCCACGTCGAGGCGCTGCGCACCGGTGAGCTGAACAAGACGTGGGCTCGCAGTGGCAAGGCGCCCGGTCAGCAGTTCAAGTCGCTCGCCGCGCTGCAGAAGTTCGCGGCGGGGCTCCGCAGCTACGGCGAAGAATCGAAGCTGGTCAGCGAAGGGCTCTCCGAGCGCAACGGCCTGGCCGTGTATCAACGCGTCGCGGGCGTGACGAACTGGGCGCGCGGTCTCGAGGTCGAGCTGACGATGGATGGTCAGGGCCGGCTGCTGGGCGCCTCGATGAAGTTCCCCACCAAAGAAGCAGCCACCGCGTACGGCTCGTATCGCGCGTTGGTGAAGCTCCGCCTTCCGCTCGACGACACCTGGCATGTGCTCTGGGGCGGCCGCACGTGGGAAGAGAATCGCCACGCGTCGGTCTCCGACATGCGCTTCGCGCTCGACCTGCTGCAGCGCAAGAACGGCAGCAGCGCCGTCGGACGTGGCCAGAAGAACGAGGACTACTTCGCCTGGAGCCAGCCCGTGGTCGCGCCCGCGGATGGCGTGGTGGTGGTGGCCGATGATGGCGTGGTGGACAACCAGCCCAACCACGCCGTGGGCGGCAACCTGTACGGCAACCTCATCGTCATCGATCACGGCACCGAAGAGTTCACCCTGATGGGGCACCTGAAGAACGGGTCGCTCCTGGTGAAGCCCGGTGACCGGGTGACGCAGGGTCAGCGGCTGGCGCGCGTGGGCAACAGCGGCATGTCGACCGAGCCGCATCTGCACTTCCAGTTGATGGACACCGCTGACTGGCAGACCGCGCATGGGCTGCCGTTGCAGCTGATCAACTTCGTGCGAAACGGCACCGTGGTCGACCGCGCTGAACCGCGCCGCGGCGATGTGCTGACGCCGGTGTCGAGCGAAGCCCGCCGCTGATTTCGTTGTGAGCTGGTGAGGGCCTCGCTATCTCGGGCTCGAAGTTCCACCTCGACCTGGAGTTCCCCTTGAAGCGTCTCGTGCTTTCGTCGTGTCTCGTCGCTGCCACCGTCTTCGCGCAGGCCAAGGACGCCGGCGTCGCCGCGAAGCCCACTGCGGCAGTGACGTTCAAGGAAGGCATCGCAACTCCCGAGTCGGTGCTCTACGACGCGGAGACCGACACGTACCTGGTCAGCAACATCAACGGCGCGCCGTTGGACAAGGACAACAACGGGTACATCGCCGAGCTCAACCCCGATGGCTCGGTGGTGAAGGCGAAGCTCATCGAGGGCGGCCAGAACAAGGTCACCTTGAACGCGCCCAAGGGTTCGGTGATCAAGGACGGGGTGCTCTACGTCGCCGACATCGACACCGTGCGCCTGTTCGATCGCAAGACGGGGGCGCCGAAGGGTGAGGTCGCGCTCAAGGGCGCCACCTTCGCCAACGACGTCGCCGCGGGGCCGGATGGGAAGATCTACGTGTCTGACTCGGGGCTGAACCCGAAGTTCGAGTCGACTGGCACCGACGCGATCTGGGTGATCACCCCGGGCAAGAAGCCGACGGCGAAGGCGTTTCTCAAGAGCAAGGAGCTGCACGGCCCCAACGGGCTGCTGGTGACGAAAGACGCGGTGCACGTGGTCACCTTCTCCGCGCCTGAGCTGCAGACCTACGACCTGAAGGGCAAGAAGGTGGGCGAGTTCACCAAGCTGCCCAACGGCGGTCTCGACGGCATCGTGATGGTCGGTGACGAGCTGCTCATCTCGAGCTGGGCGGCGAAGGCCATCTACCGCGGCAAGCGGGGCGGCGAGTTCAAGGAAGCCTTCACCGAGCTCGAGGCCCCAGCCGACTTCGGCTTCGACACCAAGCGCAACCGCGTGCTGGTGCCCCGTTTCCAGGGCAACACCGTCGAGGCGTGGGAACTGAAGTGACGGACTGAGGTCACTGAGAACAGCCCCTGTGCCGCGCTAGATCAGCCCCGCGGCCTTCAGAAGCGCCGCCGCCTGTGCGTAGTGCTCTTGCGTCGCCTTCCGGTCGAGCCCCGCCCTGGTGGGCTCGACCGCGCGAGCATCGAGAAACCGCGCGAGGCCGAGCGCCGCCTCTGCCCGAGCCTCTTCGTGTGGATCCTCGAGCCGGCTCGCGAACGCCTCCCGCATCGAATCCAACCGCAACCCCAGCTCAGCCAACGTGCCGAGCACGAACAGCGTCCAGCTCCGCACCTCGTCATCCGGATCCGCGGTCAGCTCGATGAACCTCGGCGTGACCTGCTTGGCCGCCTGGAGCAACCCATGCACCGCCGCCAGCCGCACCTCTGCCGCTTCGTGGTGCGTGAGCGGCAACAACAGATCCACGACATCCTTGTGCCCGAGATCCACGAACGCACTCGCGATGGCGCTGAGCACCAGCGGGCTCGTCTCGGCCTTGAGCATCTTTCGCAACAACCGCACCGTCTCCTGAAGAAACGGCTGTGACTTCCCACCCAGCCGCCGCAACACGTCGGGCACCAGCGCGCGCAGCTCAGGCTCGGGGGAAACCACCAACGGCTGCAGCTCAGGCCACACCTTCGCGGCCGGCCGCTGTTGAACCACCTTCACCGCCGCCCAATACGACTCCTCGTCGCCATCGGGCCGCGTCGCTTCGGTCAGTGCAGGTTCGAGCATCATGAGGCGAGCCAGATCTCTTCGAAGCGGACCTGCGGGGGCGTCTGATGCAGCCGCAGCCCCTGCAGTTCCTGGGTGGCGGCCGCGTGAAACCGCTCGTGGTACAGCGGCACCAGCACGCAGTCTTCGCGCACCAGGCTCTCCGCCTTCCGGTAGAGCGCCTCACGCAGGCCAGGGTCGATCGACACGCGCGCTTCGTCGGTGAGCCGGTCGAACTCGGGGTTCTTGTACCCGACGCCGTAATAGCTCTGCGCCTTCGAGTTGAGCAGCACGTAGAGAAAGTTGTCCGGGTCGGCCACGTCGGCGATCCAGTTGCCGCGGTAGACCGCGAGCCGCCCTTCACGCACGCGCGACCAGAAGTCCTTCAGCTCGACGTGCTCGAGATCGACCAGGCCCGCATCGGTGAGCGGCTTGAACAACGCGCGGTCTTCTTCACGCGTGTCGCGATCAGGCGCGTACTGAATGGTGAGCCTGACCCGCGAGTGCCCCGCTTCGGTGAGCAGCCGGCGCGCCAGCGCGATGTCGGTGCGAGGCTCGTGCACCCGTTCGCTCTCCAGCAGCGCGGGCGGCGTGAGTGACTTCGCCACGCGCGCACCGGGGTGAAAGCCATCGACCAGCGCCCGCACATCGAGCCCCGCGCGGATCGCCCGCCGCACGCGAACGTCATCGAACGGAGCGGTCTGCGCATGGAACGCGAGGAACCACACCGAAGGCGTGTTGACGGTCAAGGCCTCGGCCGGGTTGAGCCCCGCGTCTTTCAGGTTCTCCGCGTGCAGATACGAGACGACCTGCACCTGGCCCCGGGTGAACGCCTCCAGCGCTGCGCGGCGTGACTGGTAGAGCTGGAACTCGAGCCGGGCGAGCAGCGGCAGGCCCGGCTTGTAGAAGGTGGGGTTGCGCTCCAGGGTGACCTTGTCGGCCGAGGTGGAGACCAGGCGGAACGGCCCCGTGCCCAGGATTCGCCCGCCGTCGCTGCGGGTGATGCCGGTGGCCGGCAGCGCCAACAACCGCAGGAAGAACGCGCGCGGCTCGTTGAGCCTGAACTCGATGGTGTGTTCGTCGAGCACCTCGATGCCCGAGACGCTCTTGGCTTCACCCGAGAAGAACTCCGCGGCGCCGGTGATGTCCTTGAAGAGCACGGCGTCGGGCGCGCCCACTTTCGGGTCGAGCAGCCGCTCGAAGTGCGCCTTCACGTGCGTCGCGGTGAGGGCCACCCCGTCGGGGAAGGTCACGCCCCTGCGCATGGAGAACCGGTACCGGAGCGCAGTGCGATCGGCCTCCCAGCTGTCGGCGAGATCCGCCACCAGGATGCCGTCTTCGTAACGCACCAGGGTCGAGTACATCGCCGCCGACATCTCGGTGATCTGCAGGTCGATGGTGAAGAGCGGGTCGAGCCCGCGGGTGTCTTCGATGCTCAGCGCGCGGTGCAGGCCGATCTGCAACGTTCCACCCGCGCGGGCCAGCGGCAGCTTGAAGCGGAAGACTTCGGCTTCGAGCGTGTCGGCTTCGTGGCTGAGCTGCTCCACCATGCGGCTGAGCGTGTCGCCGATGCGCACCACCCGCTGGGCGTCTTCGCGGACCTCGGCCACCTCTTCGCTGATCGCCGCGTCGCCCTGCTTGAGCACCGTCTGCGACGCGCGGATCTCGTCGATCGCGGCGGTGAGGCGCAGCACCGAGTCAGACAACTCGCGGCCGGTGGTGACCTGGCCGTCGGCTTGGGTCGAGGCCTCGCGCGCGGTGCGCGACATGTCCTGCATGTGTTTGACCAGCTCGCGGCCTTGCGAGGCTTGATCCGACGCGAGCCGCATCACCTCGTCGACCCGCTCGGTCACCTGCTGGCTCACGGCCACCAGGGAGACGCCCTGGGTCTCCAGCCGCGCCGCTTCGGCCTGCGTCGACTCCACGGCGGTCAACGCGCGCTGCGAGGTGTACTGAATCGCGCGCAAGGCATCGGCCGCCTTCTCACCCAGGGTCACGCCCGCGGCGGCTTCGGTGCGGCCCCGGCTCACCAGCTCCACCGTGCGCTCCACGCCTTCTCGAACGGCCTTCACCTTCTGGCCGATCTCCCGCGTGGAGCGGCTGGTCTTCTCGGCGAGGTTGCGCACTTCGGCGGCCACCACCGCGAAGGCCTTACCGCTCTCACCGGCCTGGCTGGCGATGATGGCGGCGTTGAGCGCGAGCAGGTTGGTCTGATCGGCGATCTCCTGGATCACCTCGACCACCCGGCCGATCTCCTGGCTGGAGACGCCGAGCTCGTCGACCAGGTTGGCCGCCCGGCTCACCGTCTCGTCGATGCGTTTGATGCCCTTGAGCGCGTCGCCCACCAGCTGTGCGCCCTGGGTCGCGGTCGCGGTCACTTCACGGGCGAGATCGCCGGTCTCGTCACTGCGGCGGCGCACGGCGTCGATGGCGTCTTCCGCGGCCGACACGGCCTCACGCGTCTGCACCGTCAGGCGGCCCACCGTGCTGCTCGCCTCCACCACCAGCACCGAGCGCTGGCTCATCGCATCGACGCGCGACGAGGTCTTCTCGGAGGCGGTGTTGAGCAGGGTCAGCGCACGCGCGACCTGCTCGATGCTCTCGGTCATCTCGGTGAGTGACGCCGTCGTCTCGCGGGCAAACGACTCGAGCTGGGTGACGCGCTTGCCACTGCCTTCGAGGCTCTCGCCCATGCCGGCGACGGCCTTCTCACTGCGCTCCACGGCGGCGCCCTGACGGCGGGCGGCGTCGAGCACGTTGCGGGCCTGCTCTTCCACGCCGCGCGCGGTGACGTGAAGCGAGCTGGTCACCCGCTGCACCTGCCAGAGAGCCCGGCGCAACGAGAGCGCCAGGCGCTGGAGATCGGTCTCGTCCGTGCCTTCGGTCACCGGCAATACGGTGAGATCGCCTTCGGCAAAACGTTCGATCACCTCACGCCGCCGCTGCGAACGTCGGGTGCCGAGCTGGAAGAAAGTCAGCCAGCCGCCCAGGGTGAAGCAGCCGATCGAGCTGACGCACAACGCGAACCAGCCGACCCAGGTGCCCGGTTGCCCGGTGATGGCCAACATCACGAGCCCGGTAAAAAGCGCCGTGAGGAGTCCACCCGCGGGGCCGAACAACAGAAGGTACCAACGGTTCGCCATGAGTGCGCTGGACCCTATTCGCGCCGAGCGCCACCGTCACGTTCACGCTGTGGCACAATCGCGCTCTTGATTGCGCTGGTGATCAGCCTGCTGGCAGCCGCCCCCATCGAAGCGCGCTTCGTGCTGGAGGTCGGCGCGCTCCCCGTGGCCGAGTTGAGGATCTCGGTGCAGGGCGATCGCTACTTCTACGACGCCACCCACTTTCTCGAAGAAGGCCCACGCGAACACCACGTGGAGCTCGCGCTCGGCAAAGGCCCCTTGCCTGAGGTGCTGGCGCTGCTGCGTCGACCGAGGCCCGGCTGCCGCGAGGTGTTGGAGGAACGCAGCCGCACGCCCGAGACACTCTGCGTCGAGGCTGCCGAGGGCAACGAGGTCACCGGCACCATCGCCGGTGAAGCGTTCGTGGCGAGCTACGACGCCGAGGCTCGACTCACCGGCATCACCGTGGGCTCAGCGCATTGGGCGGCGGCGGCCAGGCCGGTCAGCCCGCCGATCGAGAGCCCCTTCGTGCGCGGCGTGAAGGTGCCGGCAGGCGAGCTGGTGCTGGAGCCGGCCGTGGCAGGCGCGCGCTGGCTCACCCGGACCCCAGTGGGAACCGGCGAGGCGGACAGCGTGGGCCGCGTGCGTTGCCTGGTGCTGGCGCGTGGCGAGTCGGCGCGGCAGCCGGGTTCGATGGTGTCTGTCGGCCTCGTCATCGAAGACGGCCGGGCGTATCCACACGCGTGGGTCACCGCGGCGAACGGCATGGCCTCCGATCCTTCGGTGCTGCCGGATGATCCGGTTCTCGCCACGCGGCGGTATCTCGAGCTTCCGCGCGCGGTCAGTGGCGGCTTCTTTCTTCGTTTCTTCGACGGCGCGGTGCGATTGAAGGCGAAGTGATGTGGCTTCTGGGCGTCGCAGGGTTGTTGGCGCTCGGCGTGGTCACACGCGTTCATCTGGTGGGCAAGCAGGCCCCGCGGTTTCCCGCTCACCCCCTGACCGCGGTCGTGCTCGGCGCGAAGGTGCACCCTGATGGAACGCCCAGCCCTGCGCTGGTGGATCGC
The DNA here is from genome assembly GCA_030695565.1 of Archangium sp. Taxonomy (GTDB): domain Bacteria; phylum Myxococcota; class Myxococcia; order Myxococcales; family Myxococcaceae; genus Archangium_A. The sequence continues at coordinate 20,327 of JAUYRZ010000005.1, read as the reverse complement.
GTGCAGGTGGCGGTCGCGTTGTTGCTGGAAGGCCGGGCGCAGCGGCTGGTGTTGTCAGGTCGTTCGCCTGAAGCCGAGACCATGGCCCGGCTGGCGATGGAGTTCGGCGCGAAGCAGGGGCAGCTCGTGCTCGAGTCGCAGAGCCGTTCGACCTTCGAGAACGCCGCGCGCGCTGCGGAGGTGCTGCGGGGGGAGCGTGAGATTTTACTGGTGACCTGCGACTTTCACCTCGCACGCGCCTCTGCGCATTTTCGGCGGCGGGGATTTCTGGTGTGGCCGGTGCCGTCGATTCGAGCGCTCACCGCGGGGAATCGGGTGCTGGTCACGGGGAAAGAGCTCGCCGCGCTGCTGCGCAGGCCATGGTTGATCACGCAGCTCTGACCTCTCCCTGGGACAGCGTGGGACAGCGGGGAGAGGGGAGCCCGCTATTTCCAGGTCACCAGGTCTTCGACCTTCGTGTAGCCCGCTCGAAGCAACAACGTGCGCGCCTTCGAGCTGCCCGCGCCGTAGACGATGATCTCCCGCCGGCGATCCGCCGGCAGCGACTGGAGCGTCGACTCGAGCTCATTGACCGGCACGTTCACCGAACCCATCAGGTGCCCCTCTGCGAACTCACCGGGGCTGCGCACGTCGAGCAGCAACGCCCCCTGCTTCACCCGAGCCCGCGCCGCATCGGCGGTGAGCGTCGAGTGGGCACAGCCGCTCAGCAGACAACACAGCGCCAGCAACCTCACTGACGATCACTCCGCGTCCCGCCCACGCCCTGGGGCGTCGCCCAGCTCGAACGCGACACCGGCAAGGCGCCGAGCTCGTAGCTCTCCAGCACCACGGTGCCGTCAGGGCGACGCACGGTCACCACCAACGCCGACGTGGAGAAGTGCGCCTGCTCGATCGCCCCAGACAGCTCGGGGAGCCGGCACACCGCCTTGCGCTCACCGTCGGAGAACAGCGCGGCGTAGGCGCGCGGCCCTGCGTCGGTCTCCGCTCGCAGCAGCGTCATGAAGGAACCCGGTCTGCCTTCGACCAGGGTGGTGGCCATCATCTGGCCAGGGAAGCTGGGCTGCACCACCGGCACCTCCCACAGCGGCCCGCCGGTCGAGGGCTCGAACACGCGCACGTGGGTCTCCTGCTCCGGGCCACCACAGCCGCCGTCGCAGCGCAGGTAGAAGACGTTGGTCGCCAGGCCCGAGCTCAAGGTCTGATCATCGAGGAACTGCGAGACCCTCGCGCCGCTCCAGTCGAAGGGCACCACACCTGCGTCGGTGAAGAATGGAGCCTGTCCCACCGAGCCGAAGACGGCGGTGTTCTGCACGACCGCGAGCGCGTCGCTGGCGGTGTTGGGCAACGAGAGTTCTTCCCGCTCGACGCCGCCATCAGCGAGCAGCGCCAGCCGCGTGAGCACGCCCGCATCGGGGTTCCACGCGAACAACGAACTGCCCCGCGCGATCGAGGTGGGCGCATCGACCGAAGCGAGCAAGCTCACCCCGCCGTCGACCCAGGCGTGCACCCCACCGTCGGCCCAGAAGAAGACGCGATCCCGATCGAGCACGAGCAGCGATCGGGGGGGGGCGACCTCGAGCGCATGCCGCAACGCACCGGTCACGGGAGACCTGAGCTCGAGCCCCCCATCGCGTTGCACCAGCACACCGCCGCTGTTCACCGCCACCACCGAGCGAGGCGCACCATCGGCGTAGTCTTGCGGCTGCATGCCGCCATCGCGCTCGAAACGTTCGAAGCCGGTGCCCGTGTACGAGCTGAGGCTGCAGGCAAGCGGCCACCAAGCGGGCCCCGCATCGGGCGCGCCCGCGTCGGAGCCCCCGTCATCCGTCCCCGCATCCACCGCTCCCGCGTCGAGCACACCGCCGTCGACGCACACCGAGAAGAACAGGGTCGAACCCGAAGAGACCAGGCCACCCACCGGCTCACCGGCGAGGCGGGCCGACCACGCCGGGGTCCAGTCGGCGTCGCTCACGCGCGTGCAGACCTGGTTGCGACACTCCGCCTGGGGAAGGCAGGCGATCGCGGGCGAACACGGCAGGCCCTCCGGCGTCGGCTGCTTCCGGCACGCGCCTTCGAAGCAGAAGCTCACCTCCACGCAATCTTGCGGACCGCAGGTGGTGAGATCGGGAGCGGGCCCCTCACCACAGCCCAGCCGGGCATCACAGGTGGCCACCCGGCAGGCACCCGCGGGCGCGGGGCAGACGTGCGACGTGTGAATGCAGCCGATGTCCATCGCGCAGGCGTCGTCGGTGCACAGATCGTTGTCGTCACAGCGGCGCGCGATGCCCAGGCACTGACCTGCGCGGCAGCGGCCCTGCTCGAGACACACGCTGTCGGGGTCACACGGCGCGTCATCTGCGGCCTGCGATTCGATGCAGCGATCTTCTTCGAGCGAATACACCGACACGATGCACACGCCCGATGGCGTGCAGTCGGGGGGGCGCACACCGACGCCGCGCAGCTGCAGCACTGCCGAGCGATCTCCCACCGTCAGGCGCAGCACCCCTTCCACCGCGCCGTTGCCTGCGCGAAACGTGACGGGCACCTCGAGATCGCCGCCGCCCGGCACAGCCGCCGTGGCCGCCACTTCGAAGGGCGCTTCGGTCTCCAGCTCCACCGAGATCGCCGCGCGGGTCGCGCTGGTCAACGTCACGCTGAGCACCCGGGTGCCGCCTTCGAGCACGCGGCCAAAGTCGAGCTCAGCGGGCTGCACCCGGAGCCCCAGCTCGATGGGCTCCACGGGGCCCGGCGTGCGGCACTGACAGCCCGCCAGCGCCGGGAGGAGCAGACACAGCCAGGCAGCGCGGCGAATCATGCCTGCGACTTAGCCCGATGACGACGCCAGAGGAAACGGGCCAGCAGGAGCACCACCACCACGGCCACCCCCACCAACGAGGCAGTGCGGAAGTGGCGAAAGAACTGCGCGATCTTCTCGGCGTTGTCTCCGACCGCCGCGCCGACGGCGAGCAGGATGCCGTTGAAGGTGGCCGCCGAGAGGGTGCCCAGCAGCAACGTTCGCCACAGCGGCACCTCTGCCGCACCCGCGGCCACGAAGAGCACGGATCGAAAACTCGGGAGGAACCGATTCGAAACGAGCAGCCACGAGCCCTGCGTGCGCATCAACACCTGCGCCTGCTGAATGCGCCCCACCTCGAGACCGAACACCCGCGAGCCCGGCGGCGCGTGCCTGATTCTTCCCGCGAGCGCACGGCCCAGCCGCCAGGTGCTCGCCATGCCCAGCACGCTGCCCAGCGTCAGCACCAGATGCACCAGCACGAAGGAGCGCGTCTCTCGCGCGGCCCACGCCCCCCCGAGCACCACCACCGTGTCGCCCGGGAACGGCGGAAAGAGGTACTCGATGAGCGCGGCCAGGCCGAGCCCGGGGTAGCCCCAGGCGCCCAGCAGCTCCATGAAGTGATCGAGCTCTTCCTGCACTCCCTCCTTCTGACAGGAACCCGCTCAGCGTCCGAATTCTTCGTCGGTGCGCGGCGGGTCGGCGCCCTGTTCGTCGCGCGACTGGCGGTACCTGATGCCCGCTCCAGGGCGTTGGCCCGGGCCGGGCTTTCCGATCCACCTCACGCCGCTGCCGCGTTGCGCGCGCCCTCTGCAACCGTCGTCGCGATTGCCTTGCTCACGGCGATCAGCGGAATGATGGCGAGCATGCCCGCCACGCCGCCAAGCGTCCCTCCGATGGCGATGCCCACGATGACGGTGAGCGGGTGCATGCCGAGGCTCTTGCCCATCACCCACGGGTTGATCAGCATCGCGTCGATGAAGTGCACCACCACGTAGACGATCACCAGCGACATGAGCGACGGCGCCGACGGGTCGAGCAGCGAGAACAACAGCGCCGCCGACGCACCGATGAAGGGCCCGACGAAGGGGATCACGTTCGCCAGCCCGAACAGCACCGCGAAGAGGATCGCGTTGGGCATGCCCAGCGCCAGCAGCGGGATCGCCACGATCACCATCACCAGCAAGCTCTCCAGCGCCGTGCCGATCAGATACGAGCTGATCTGCCGATCCACCCGGTGGAGCATGAGCAGGGTGTTCTCGAAGTGCCGGTTCGGCATCAGCGCCACCACGGCCTTCTTCATCACGGCCCCGTCGAGCAGCACGAAGAACGCGATGATCAGCCCCAGCGCCACCGAGCCCGCGCGCGAGGCGAGCTCGACCGCCATCGCCGGCAGGCCCTCCACGAGCGACTTGCGCTGATGCTGCAGGAACCCGGTGAGCGCCTCGAAGAGCGAGCCCCAGTTCACCTTCGGGTACGAGCGGGTGAGCGACGCCTGCCAGCCGGCGATCCGCTGCTCGAGCTGCAACTCGAAGGCGCTCTGCTCGCCTGCCTTCGGCGCCTCCATCAACCACGACTCGATGGTGGGGAAGATGCCGTACGCCAGCAGCGCCACCCCGCCGAGGATCAGCCCGAAGCAGAGGCTCACCGCCCGCGACCGGGAGAGCCCGCGGTTCTCGAGCCGATCCGCGAGCGGGGCGAGCACGTAGGTGAGCAACAGCCCCAGCACCAGCGGCAGCACCAGGAAGCGCAGCAGCCACCCGGCTGACACCAGCAGGCCGAGCGCGGCGATCAGCAGCACCCCGCGCACTACCTTCTCTCCGAGCGTCAGCTCCTGCCGGGGAGGAATGAGCGCACCAGCCGGGAACACAGGCGGCGTGCGGGCGCTCACTTCGCCCCTTCCGCGTCTGCCGCGGCGCGCGCGCGCATCAGGTCAGACAGCTCACGCAGGCGCAGGCCCGTCATGCGCGCGAGGTTCCACACCACCCGCGCGCCCAGCTTCGAGTCGCGGTCGAGCAGTTGTTCGAGGTCAGGCTGAAAGAGCCCCAACAGCACCGAAGGCTTGCGCACCACGGCTGTCGCGGTGCGCGGGCTCGACTCGAGCAGCGCCAGCTCGCCGAAGAACTGCCCCGCGTGCAGGCTCACCACCGACTGCTCCGCGCCGTCGGCGAGGCGCAGCACGATGTCCACCGCCCCCTCCTTGATGATGTACATGCCCGCGCCGGTCTGCCCCTCGCGGAAGACCACCTCGCCCGCTTCGTAGTGGCGCTCGTGCAGCAGCTTCGCCACGCGCTTGAGCTCGGGGTCCTTGAGCTCGTGGAAGAGGGGAATGCCGCGCAGGGTGGCGAGGCCATCGTCTCCGCGTTCGAGGTGGGCGGGCGGCTTCCAGAGGGCGACTTCTGTTTCGAGCATGGCGGCGCAGTCTCGCCTCGGGGCGACCGCTCGCAACATTCCGTCATGTGAGTCCCGGAAGAAAGAGGCGGTCTTTCCTCGACGAGCTCTCACGCGTCGGGCTCACTGCTCGTCGTCGGGGTCCGCCAATGAAGGATCGGTGTAGGTGCCGCCGTGCCGGTTCATCGCGCTCCAGGTGGAGATCTTCGGAGCGATGACGGTGGCGAAGAACGAGAAGCACAACACGAAGATCAGCAGGTACGTCGCGGGCCGCGAGGGCCGTGCACGCCAGGCCCAGGAGCGCTCCTTGCGCCGCTGAAACCCCGGGGCACTCACGTACTCTCGCCAGGCGTCGTCTCGCATCAGCGCGGCAGAGGCGTCGTCACCCAGGCCCTTCATCGCCATCGACAGCATCACCCGGCCAGTGATCGTGCCTCGGCGGATCGCGAGCAATGACTCGAACGCCTTCTTCGCTCCGGCAAAATCACCCCGCGCCAACCGCTGCCGCCCGCGCACCAGCTGAATCTCGCCCACGCGGAACTCGGGGTTCAGCTCTTCGGCGTGATCGAGCAGCTTCTCGCCCTGGTCGACGTAGCCCGCGAGCAAGCACGCTTCGCCCATGGTGAACACGCTCTGGATGTCGTCGGCGCCTTTGTCGAAGTTGGGGCGCAACACGTCGACGGCTCGTTTGCCCCTGCCGCGCTCCACGTAGAGCTGCGCGAGCTCGAGCCGGGCGCGCCCGTCATGCGGGTTCCCCAGCAGCACGTCTTCCAGCCGGGCCGCGCGGCGCCACCGCATCACCCACCGCACCGGGTCAGGCAGGAAACCCAGCGTGAAGCGATCGACCACCAGCCAGAACACGATGAGCGCCACCGCCGAGCCGAGCGGGCTGCCGGTGATGGCCGTCAAGATGAACCACTGAAAGTACCCGCTCATGACGCCCCGCTCCCTACATCAATCTGGCGCTGATGGCTGAGTGCAGGTCGAAGCCGGTGTCCGTCAGGGCGAGTCGCCCGTCTCTCCGTTCGACCAGCTTGGCGTGAAGCAGATGCCGCACCGTGACGGCCCTCGCCTCGCTGCTCTGACCGAACGCCTTGCACACCGCTTCGAGATCGACCCCGTTCACCAACCGCAGCCCCATGGCCAGGCGCTCTTCGAAGAGCTCGAGCGGCGTGAGCACTTCACGGTTCGCCTCCGGCAACCGCCCTGCTTCCACTTCCACCAGGTACTTCTCGGCGCTGCGCTGGTTCGAGTACCGCACCGGCTCTTCCGCCTTCACGTAGCCGGTCGCGCCGGTGCCCACCGCGAGGTACTCGCCGCCCGTCCAATAGAGCGCGTTGTGCCGCGAGTGAAAGCCGGGCTTCGCGTAGTTCGAGATCTCGTAGCGCTGCAGCCCTGAACCCGCGAACACGTCGCGCACCACCCGCTGCATGGCCACCACCGTGTCGTCCGGAGGCAGCTGCACTTCACCGCGCGCCAGCTGTCGGGCCAGCGGCACTTCTTCCGCCAGCGACGCCTTGTCGAGGGTCAGCGCGTACGCCGAGAGGTGCTCGGAGCCCAGCGAGACCGCCTTGCGCGCGTCCGACTCCACCTGCGCTTCGGTCTGGCCGTGCACGCCGTAGATGAAATCCATCGAGACGTTGTCGAAGCCCGCAGTCCTCGCTGCGGCAAAGGCGCGCTGCGCGGTGGCGCCGTCGTGTGCGCGGCCCAGGGTGCTCAAGGTGCTTGCCTCGAAGCTCTGCACGCCCATCGAGAGCCGGTTCACCCCGGCGGCCCGGTAGGCGGAGAACCGCTCCGCATCGGACGCTCCCGGGTTCGCCTCGAGGGTGATCTCGCAGTCGCGGGCCACCTGCAGCTGCGCGCCGATCGCCTCCAGCACGGTGGCCACCGAACGGGGCGCCCAGAGTGAAGGCGTGCCGCCGCCGATGAAGACCGAGGTGACCTCGCGGCCCTTGAGCTGCTGCTGCTCCACCCGCCGCGAAAGCTCGGTGAGGATCGCCCGCGTGTACCGCTCGTCGGGTATCTGCTTCGCCGCCGTCGAGGCGAAGTCGCAGTACGGGCACTTCGAGAGGCAATACGGAAAGTGCACGTACACCCCGAAGCGTGCCGCCTCGAGACCCGTGAACTCGTCGACTGGCGCGCGGGGGGCCACTTGAGACTACTTCCGCGGCGCAGCGCCCTTCAGCTGCGCCTCCAGCTTCGCGACCTTCGACTTGAGCGAGGCCGCCGCTTCGATGGCCGTCTCGGCCGACATCAGCTTCTTCTTGAGGTTGGCGTTCTCGACCTTGAGATTGTCCAGCTCGCCGTTGGCCGGCTGCGCGACCAGGTTGGTCGCCGTCGGAGCGTCTTCGCGATCTTCGAGCTCCTGGATGCGCAGCTTGAGCTGAATCTCCTGGCCCTGCATCGCGCGGAACTCTTCTTCGATGCCCGACATCGCGCGAACCCGCTGCTCCAGCTCGGCGATCTTCGCTTCGGCCGCGCGTGACTTCTGGTCGCTGCCCGAGCCGGCCTTCGACTGCGCTTCTTTCGCGCGCGCTTCGGCCTGCGCAGCTCGCGCCTCTTGCTGTGCCGCTTTGGTCTCCGCCGCCTTTGCGCGTTCTGCCGTCTCTTTGAGCCGGGCTTCGGCCTGGGTGGCCCGCATCTCGGCAGCATGCCGCAGCTCTTCCAATTCTTTGGCGCCGCCCGCTTGCTGCCGCGACGACGACTCGAGCTGCTTGAGCTTCGTCTCCGCCGCCGTGGCGCGCAGGTTGGCCTGATTCACCATCGCCTGCAGCTGCGCACCCTGCGCGTCGGAACCGGCGGCCGACTTCTGCAACGCGGCCAGCGAGGCGCGCAGCTGGTCGAGCTCGTCGTTGGCGCTCGAGCTCTGGGAAGAGACGGCCTCCAGCGTACCCTGCAGCTCGGCCACTTCGCCTTGCGCCACGGAAGCCCGGCCTTCGGCCAGCTCGAGCTCCGCCTGCAACCGGCCCAGCTCGGCCTGCTGCCGCTGCGTGGAGAGGTGGAGCTGCTGAAGTTCGTTGCCGCGGTTCTCCAGCTCCCGGTCGCGGGCCTGGGCGGCGGTGCGCGCTTCTTCCAACGCGGCGCGCACCTGCTGCAGCTCGCCCTGGAGTTGAAGGAGCTGCGTGCGCGCCAGCCCACCGGTCTCGCGCAGCTGCGCCTCGAGCGAGCTGACCCGCGCCTTGCTGTCGCGCTGCTCACGCTCGAGCTCGGCCTCGACCGCTTCGAGCCGGCCCTGCTGATCGTCGAGGGCCTGCTGGCGATTGGTGAGCTCGGCTTCGAGCGCTTCTTTCTCGCCCTGCAACGAACCCAGCTGGCTCTCGAGGTCGCTGGCCGCAGACTGGCGATTGCTCAGCTCGCCTTCGATCGCTTCCTTCTCGCCCTTGAGCTCACCGACGGCCTGCTCGAGCTCGGTGACCCGCGACTGCGCTTGATCGAGTGACGACTTGGCCCAGTCCTGCTCGCTCTCGATGTTCTTGAGCTTCTCTTCGGCCGTCTCAGCGCGCTGCTTCTCGGCCTGCAGCTCGAGCGTGGAGCCGTCGAGCTCTCCCCTGAGACGATCGACCTCCATCGAGTGCTGCTGGGCTTCTTCGGCGAACTTCGAGGCTTGCTGCTGGAGCGCCTCGTACTGCTCCCTGGCCGTCGACAGCCGCCCGGCGAGCTCGGTGACCCGATCCTGCGCGTTGTGGAGCGCCTCTTTGAGGCCGGCCAGCTCTTCTTCGAGGTGCTGCCGCGCCTTGCGCACTTCCTCGAGCTCACTGCTCGCGTCGCGGAACTGCTGCTCGACCTCGGCCAGCGCGTTGGTGAGATCTTTGCGTTCGTTGTCCGCCTCGGCGAACCGAACGACCAGATCCTCCATCTTCTTCTCGGCGGCGTCGGCCCGAACCGTGTCCTTCTCCAGCATGTCCTTGAGCAACTGGAGCTGCTGGGGGTAGTCGGCGGCGCGCTGCACCTCCACCATCGCCAGCTCGAGCTGGCCCTTCATCTGCGTGGTGATCGCCCGAAGCTGCTGCGCTTCGAGATCGACCGCCTGGTACAGGGCGCGGCCGCGACCCAGCGCCTCGTCCTTGCCCTTCATGATGCCGCGGAAGACCTTCAGCTTCTCTTCGGAGTCGACCCCGACCGGAATGCGCGGCTCCGCCGGCTCCTGAAACGGATCTCCGGGCGGCGGGCGTTGGAACGCGTTGGGGATGTTGGGGATCGCGAAAGCGGGGGCGGGCTGAAGACCCTGCAACGCGCCGATCGAAGGCGACGCGTTCGGGGGCACCACCGCGGTGCGCTGGTGCAGCGGCTGATGCGGAGCGGCCTGGGGGTACCCTCCCGTCTTCGGTTTGGGCGGCAGCGGCGGAGGCATCGGCGGCGGCACGGCCGGCTTGCCCGCCATCGGCGTCAACGGAGCGCCCCGCGGCGCCGCAGCCGGAGCGGCAACGGAAGCCTGGGCGAACCCCGGTCTTCCCGCCTGCGCAGGAAAAAGAGGTTCATCATCTTCGCCGAGCTCACTTCGTAAGCTGGCGAGAGGATCGAGATCGTTGGGCGGCATTTTTTGTACGGGACCGGCTGATCGGCAGCCTAACCCCTTCCCCCCAATGCGCGAAGTTGAGAGCTTGGGCAGCAATGACAGCTCGCTACAGGTTGCCCAATGGTCTGACCGTCGTGCTCGAACAACAGCGGCACGCGCCGGTGGTGGCCTTTCAGGTCTGGGTGAAGGTCGGCAGCGCCGATGAGTCGCCCGAAGAGGTAGGCCTCGCACACCTTCATGAGCACATGCTCTTCAAGGGCACTGGAAGGCGTGGGCTGGGTGAAATCGCCCGCTCCATCGAGGCCCACGGGGGTGAAATCAACGCCTGGACCAGCTTCGATCAGACCGTCTACCACGTGGTGATGGCCAGCCGGCACGCCCGCCAGGGCCTCGATGTGCTCGCCGACGCGGTGCGGAACTCGAGCTTCGACGCCGCCGAGCTCACCCGGGAAATCGAGGTCGTCTGCGAAGAAATCAAACGCAGCCTCGACATGCCCGGCCGCCGCGCCTCCAAGACCCTGTTCGGGGAGGCCTTCAAGACCCACCCGTACGGGCGACCGGTGATCGGCTTCGAAGCCGACGTGCGCGCCCACACCCGGGAGCGGGTGCTCGCGTTCTACGGCAAGCACTACCAACCTTCGAACATGGTGCTCTCCGCGGTGGGCGACTTCGACGAAGCCACGCTGCGCACCCAGGTCGACGAGCTCTTCGGCGGTGAGTGGGCCCGCGCGCCCAGGCCCGCTTTCCACCGCGCGGCCGAGCCCGACTTCAGCGGCGTGCGCGTGGTGCTGCAGCGCGACGACGTCAAAGACGCGCACCTGCACCTCGCCTTTCAGATCCCGGGCGTCGAACACCGCGACACCGCCGCCCTCGACGTGCTGGCGATGCTGCTGGGCCAGGGCGACGCGTCGCGCCTCTCCCTCGAGGTGCGCCGCAAACGGTCGCTCGCGCGCGACGTCAACGCCTGGGCGTGGACGCCGCGTGAACGGGGGCTCTTCGCCGCGTCCTTGACCACCACCCCCGCGACGCTCTCGGAGGCGTTCGAAGAAACCGTGCGCGTGATGGCCACCCTCACCCGGGTGGAAGCCGAGCCCGATGAAGTGGAGACCATCAAGGCGCTCATCGAGGCCGAGGCCGTCTACCAACGGGAGACCGTACAAGGCCTCGCGCGCAAGCTCGGCTACTACGAGTCGATGGCCGGTGGTCTCGAGCGAGAAGCCTCGTACTACGAAGCCATCAGCCAGGTGACCGCGCGGCAGCTGCGCGAGGTGGCCGACACCTACTTCACCTTCGATCGCGCGGTGGTGACGGGCTTGTTGCCCCACGAGACGCAGCTCAGCGAGCAGCGCGTGCGCGAGGTGCTCACCCACGTCGCCGCCAACCGCCCCGCCACCCTGCCGGCCCGAACCCTCGCCGCCCCCACGCCGCTGCGCCTGGTGGGCAACGTGCGCAAGGAGAAGCCGGGCACCACCCTCCACAAGCTCGACAACGGCGCGACCCTCATCGTGCGCGAAGAACGTGCCGTGCCGTTGATGGCCCTGCGCGCCAGCTTCCACGGCGGCGTGCGCTACGAGACGCCCGAAGAGAGCGGCCTCACCACGCTGCTCTCCCGCACCCTCACCCGGGGCACCAGCACGCTGGGCGCCGAGGCGTTCAGTCACCTGGTCGACTCCATGGCGGGTTCTCTCTCGGCCATCGCGGGGCGCAACTCGATGTCGTTGCGCGGCGAGTTCTTGAGCAAACACTTCGACCGCGCGTTCGAGCTGTTCGCCGACTCGTTGCAGAACCCCGCCTTCAGCGACGAGGAGTTCGAGCGCGAACGCACCCAGCAGCTGCAAGACATCGCCAGCCGCGATGATCGGCCGTCGTCGCTGGCCTTCGAGCTGTTCGCCAAGACGTTGTGGCTCGCGCACCCGTACCGGCAGTCGACCCTGGGTGAGAAGAACACCGTCGAGCAGCTCAGCCCTGCAGCCCTGCGCCGCTACCACGCGAAGTGGATGGATCCGTCGCAGATGACCCTGGCGGTGGTGGGCGACGTCGACACCGAGGTGGTGCTGGAGCGCGCTCGCGCGGCGCTGGGCGGTACGCGGGGTGGCGCAGCGGCCGCTCCCACGGTCGCACCGGAACCCGCGTGGACCGGCCCGCGCGAATCGCGGCGCACCTTGCAGAAGGCACAGACGCACCTGGTGCTCGGGTTTCCCGGCGCGCGCATGACCGACCCCTGGCGGCGCGGCCTGGAGGTGATGCAGACGCTGCTCTCGGGCCAGAGCGGGCGCTTGTTCCTCGAGCTGCGAGACAAGCGGTCGATGGCCTACAGCGTGTCGGCGATGTTGATGGAGGGCATCGATCCCGGATCGTTCAGCATCTACATGGGCACCAGCCCCGAGAAGGTCGAGGCCGCCCTGGCTGGCATCCGCGCGGAGCTGGAGAAGCTGCAGGTCGACCTGGTCACCGATGCCGAGCTCTCGCGCGCGAAGGAACACCTCATCGGGACGCAAGGCATCGGGCTGCAGCGCAACGGAGCACGCGCGGGCGTGATGGCCCTCGACGCCTGCTACGGCCTGGGGGCCGAGGCGTTCTTGCGCTACCCCGAAGAGATCGCCGCGGTGACCGCAGAAGACATTCGCAGCGCAGCGCAGCGGGTGATCGACTTCCAGCGCCAGGCGCTCGCGGTGGTGGGCCCGTGAAGCTGGTTTTCCTCCTCGCGGCGTTGGGCAGCGGCTGCACCTGCGTGACCCAGTTCGATCCCGAGTCACAGCCCTGCGAGGCCACCGCCCCGCCCGGCGAGCAGTGCACCGAAGGCTTCGAGTGTGGTGACGCCGGCCTCTGCCGAAGAGTCCCCGACGCAGGTCAATGAGCTCCCCTCTCCCGCTGGGAGAGGGTCAGGGTGAGGGCCAGGACGACTGACCCAACCACCGGCTCCGCAGCCGCTCCGCCCGAGCGCGCCGCTGCACGTCTTCCCCATCGAGCGACGCGGCCAACGACGCCGCACGCACCGCCAACTCCAACCGGCCCTGCCGCTCGAGCACCTCCGAACGCGCGGCCACCGTCTCGGCCACCACCCGGCGGGCGCGCACCTCGGGCAGCTGCGAAAAATCGAGCGCCCCCAACGCACACCGCCAGCGTGAAAGCCCCCGCTGCACCTGGTCTTCCGCCACGTCAGCCTCGAGCTGCGCGAGCAATTGCTGCGGAGACGTCGACAACAGCGCCAGCCGCCCATCAGGGCACCGGGGATCATCGTCAGGCGACTGCTCCGCCAGCCACCACGCCCCCGGCCCGGGAGTCACTGCCGCCCCCAACCGCGGCCACCCCTCCACCACCACCCGTGAATCGAGCACGTCCGGAGGCCCTTCGCTCATCAGCAGGTCCTCCATCGCCAGGGTCGGGCCCTTCAGCACCACCACCCGCGCATCGGGAAAGAGCACCGACGCTTCCGCGCCGTCGGTCCACCCGACCAGGGGCTGACGCAACCCCCGCCGCTGCAGCTCTTGCCGCACCTCGGGCCTCACCACGGGGCTGGAGGCGACCTCCATCACCGGCCCCAGCGAGAACGACGTGGCCGCCGCCAACGAGAGCAACACGGCCAGTCCACAGAACGCGGCCCACGCCAGCGACCGCTGCGGCCGCTCCGCCTGTTGGTTCGTACCCTCGCGCGAAGCCGACAGACCATCTCCGACCAACATCGCCAACAGCGGCACGCAGCCCAGGAACAGCGTTCGGGCCGAGTCGGTCCAGTTCGCCAGCCCGATGGTCATCAGCACCCACGCGAGCACCGTGCCGCCGCCGCGCAGCTGAAAGCGCCGCCACACCCCCGCCACCAGCGCGCCGGCGATCGCGGCCCAGAACCACCGCGACTGGCGCGCCAGGAACGCCGCCGTGGCCGCCCGGCCCGCCTCGGAAGGCAGCAGCCCCTCCACCGGGAGCGAGCCGAGCACCACGTACCGGAAGCCGAACACCAGCCCCACCACGAACCCGCCCGCGACCAGGAACCGGAACGCCTCACGCAGCGCCGGCCGGCCTTCCACGCGCGCGGCGATCCACCACGTCGGAACCGTCGCCACCAGGAACCAGACCGCCGAGGGCCTGAACAGACACAACGTCCCGATCGCCAGGGCGGCCGCCGTGGTCTGGCCCGTGGCCATGCCGCGGCCGGTCAACACCGCCGCCACGCCCAGCGCCAGCACCCAACCCGACGAACCACTGCCCAGGCCCGCGACCTCCGCCGCCGCGGTCGAAAGGCTCAAACCCAGCGCCGGGAGCACGTCTTCGACCTGCACCGGCCTTCGCCAGACCCACGACGCGCGAAAGGCCACCACCACCAACGCCAGGCTCATCAACAGCAGCGAGAGCCGGGGCAACCACACCTCGGGGCTCGCGGCCGCACGCAGCACCACCGATTGCACCGCCAGCCAGGGCAGGTTCTGGGGGCCGGCCGAGGGGGTCGACCAGGCGGTCAGCCGCAGGCCCAGCCCGTCGACGATCGAGCGCGCCAGCACCAGCGACTCCGACTGCTCCGCCGACAGGCCACGCGTCTGGGCGCTCCAGCGCCAGAAGAACAACCCCAACGACATGACGAGCAACGCCCAGAACGCGAGCGTCTCCACCTTCCGACCCCGGCTGCTCATCTCTGGGCTCGTTGAGTCCACACGGCGTCGTAGGGGCACGCACAGTCGGTCACTTCAGGCTCGGGGTAGCTGTAGCGTTCCCCCTTGTAGTTGCGGAACACCGTCTCGCCTTCGCCCCGTTCGATGACGTACTCCGGCTGCAGGGTCACCTTGCCTCCGCCGCCCGGGAGATCGATCGCCAGGTGCGGCACCGCCAGGCCCGAGGTCCACCCACGCAGCTGCTGGAGAATCTCCAACCCCGCCGAGATCGGCGTGCGCAGGTGTTCGCAGCCTTCCGCCACGTCCATCTGGTGCAGGTAGTAGGGCCGCACGCGCATGCGCAGGCAGGCGTGGTTGAGCTCCTTGATGATGCGCGCCTCGGAGTTGAGCCGCCGCATCAGCACCGACTGGTTCTCCACCGGCACGCCGTGATCGACCAGCAGCTCGCAGGCCCGGCGGGCGTCGGCGGTGATCTCCTTGGGGTGATTGAAGTGCGTGATGACGAAGAGCGGCGCGTACCTTCGCAAGACCTTCGCCAGCGCTTCGGTCACCCGCATCGGCAGCGTGACCGGCATCCGCGTGCCGATGCGAATCATCTCCACGTGGGGAATGGCCCGCAGCGGCGCCAGCAGCTGATCGAGCCGTTCGTCGGACAGCAGGAAGGGATCGCCGCCGCTGATCAACACGTCGCGCACTTCGGGGTGCGCGCGGATGTAGTCGAAGCCCTGCTCGTGGGCGCTGCGGGTCAGCTGGGCTTCGCCCCCCTTGGTGATGCGGCGCCGGGTGCAGTGGCGGCAGTAGACCGAGCAGGTATCGGTCGCCAGGAAGAGCACCCGGTCGGGGTACTTGTGAACGATCGCCTCGACCGGCCGGTGCGGGTCTTCACCCAGCGGGTCGGCCAGCTCGCCGTCACGCACCCGGGCCTCCGCGCGCACGGGAATCGACTGCATCCGTACGGGGCACAACGGGTGCGCTGGGTCGATGAGCGAGAGGTAGTAGGGCGAGACGCCCACCCGAAAGAGCTTCGCGGTCTCGTCGAGGCCCGCGCGCTCGTCGTCGGTGAGCGGAATGAGCTTCGCGAGGCCCTTCGCGTCGTGCACCGCGTGGCGCATCTGCCAGCGCCAGTCGTTCCACTCCGCGTCGGTGGCGTCGGGCCAGAGCGCGCGTCTCCGCTCAGCCGGATCAGCGGGCTGCTGCGGCTCGAGCTGACCCGTGGGCGGCGTTGAAGACTCGAGACTCACAGGACGCTTACGCGTGCACCGAGTGGGAGGGCTGGGTGCCCTTCGCGGCCTGGTCGCGCCAGTACTGCTGGCCCGACTCGGGGAGATCGAAGACCGGGTCGTAGTACTCGTACTGCTTGTTGAGTGCCTCGGGGTCGTTCATCTCGATGCCGTTGCGGTAGTTCTTGGTCCAGTACGAGACGCCCTTCTCGCGATCGTAGTTGGCGACCTGGTGCACCCAGCGTTTGCCCACGTACGGCACGTCACACACGATGCGCGGCGTGGCGAAGCCCGGCATGTACCCCATGATGTCGTGCTGGAGCTTCTGCGCGGTGCCCACCGAGACCCGCCAGTGCTCGGAGTTGGGGATCATGTCGCACATGTAGAAGTAGTACGGGAGGATCCGCGCGTGATCGAGCAGCATGAACGACAGCTCGAGCAGGTCGCGTGAAGTGGCGTTCACCCCGCGCAGCAGCACGCCCTGGTTACGCACGTCGCGGAAGCCGATCTCGAGCAGCTTCTTGGCCGCCTTGCCCAGCAACGGCGTGACCTGGTTGGCGTTGTTCACGTGCGTGTGCACCGCGATGTCCACGTTGCGCTCGAACGCCTTCTTGGCGATGCGATCGAGGGCCGACATCACGTTGTCCTGCAGCCAGTGCTGGGGAATGCCCATCAACCCCTTCGAGGCGAGGCGAATGTCGCGGATGTTCGGGATGTCGAGCAGCTGCGAGACGAAGCTCTCCAGCTGGCCGATGGGCACGTTGGCCACGTCGCCGCCCGAGACCACCACGTCACGCACGGTGGGCGTCTGGCGCAGGTACTCGAGCATCTTGTTCCAGCGCTCGGGCTGGGCGATGGAGAACTTGAGCTTCTCCACCTGGGGCACGTCGTTGCCCACCAGGTCCATGCGGGTGCAGTGACCGCAGTACTGGGGGCAGGTCGAGAGCAGCTCGGCGAGCACCTTGGTGGGGTAGCGGTGGGTCAGGCCTTCGACCTTCCACATCTCCGCTTCGTGCAGCGAGTCGCGCGAGGCCATCGGGTGGTTGGGCCACGCCGTGTGACGATCGTCGAACGCCGGCAACATGTAGTGCCTGAGCGGGTCGTTCCAGAGATCGGCCGTGTTCATCGTGTTGATCATGTGCGGCGTGATCAGGATGGACATCGTCGCCCGCTCTTTTTGATCGCGGTCGATCGAGTTGGCGAGCGTCTCCGGCAGCAGCGCGCCGAGCGCGGCCTTGAGCTCCTTCAGGTTCTTGATGGTGTTGCGGCGCTGCCAGAGCGCGCTCTCCCAATCCTGTTTCGAGACGCCCTGGTACCCCGGGATGCGGGTCCAATCGGGCTCGACGAAGGCGCGGGTGAGCGGGTAGGCGAACGGCTGCTCGGCGGGCTTTCCGGCTGCCGTGGGAGCTGAAGCTGTTGGCGTCGTCTGCATAGGGAACCTATGCCACGGGCCGCTGACTTCTTGAAGCCTCAGCGCATGACGCGGAAAGTCAGATCTCGCCCTTGACGACTTTGGGCTTGTCCTTGTTTTCCTCGGTCAGCTCGAACTCCTGGGGCGCCGAGCTCTTGCCGTCGAGCTTGAAGACCACCTTGTGCTTGCCCAGGCTGAACTCCAGGGCCTGCGGCTGGGGCACGGGGGTCTTCTTGCCGGTGTTCTTGCCGTCGACCCAGACTTCAGCCCCGGTCGGCTTGGAGGCAAACGCCGCCTTGCCTGAACCCCTGGCCTTGGGCGGGTCCTTCTTGGGGGGCGGATCAGCCTTGGCGACCACCACCGGGTCCTTCCTGGGGGGCGGATCAGCCCTGGGCGGCGGATCGGCTTTGACGACCACCGGGTCCTTCTTGGGGGGGGGATCGGCCCTGGGCGGCGGGTCGGCCTTCGGTGGGGGATCCTGCTTGGCCACCACAGCCACCTTCACCATCGAAAGCGCCTTCTCGACCTTCGCCTGCTTCTCGGCGTTCGACACGGAGAACGACTGGTTCTCGAAGCCGCTCTTCTTGGCGGTGAACTCGTAGGTCTTGCCGGGGGCGAGATCCTTCACCACCACCGGGGCCAGGCCGCGCGACTTGCCGTCCAGGAAGATCTCCACGCCGGGCTCGGGGCTGGTGATGGTGAGCTCCCACAGGGTCGGCTCGGGCGGGTTCTTCGTGTCCGGAGGCGTGTTGCTGTCAGGAGGCGTCTTCGGCTCGGGATCTTTACCCGCCACTTCGGAGGGCTCCGCCTTCTGGAAGACCACGCTGACTGGGGCGGTTTTGCCTGCGGCGAGTTTGATGGGCTTCTTCGCCGAGAGGTAGCCCGGCACCAGGGGCTTGAACTCGACGGTGTAGTCACCCGGATCGAGCTCGATGGCCTTGGTGGGCTTCTCGACCTTGATCGAGCCCGGGTTGATGGTGACCGAGAAGGGCACGTCTTTGGGCGTGGCGGTGACGAAGAGCGCGCTCTTCGGGCCACCGGCAAACTTCACCGCCGCCGCGATGATCACCACGAGGGCGAGCACGGCGGTGGCGGCGATGGCGATCAGCAGGCCCTTGCGTTTGCCATCTGCAGGCGCAGCGGCGGCCTTGTTCGCGGGGCGTTTGGGAGGCGGTTTCGCCTTGGAAGGCAGCTGGCGCGGAGCGGCGGTCTGATCCGCTTCGTTGCTGACCGGCTCTTCGTCCTGCGGCTCCTCGTCCTGCTGCTGCTCTTCTTCTTGCTGCTCGTCCTGGTTCTGGTCGTAGTCCTGCTCGTCCTGCTGACCGTCTTCGTTCGACTGTTCTTCTTCCGACCCGTCTTGTTCGTACATCCGGGTCTCGTTCTTCGCGAACGGAGAAGGGCCGATGCTGGTCGCCCCACCCACCGGAGCGTCGTCGCCGATCACGATCTTCGGCTTGGCGTTGCTCTTGGGCGGGATGGTGGAGTCGTAGGCGTTCTGCTCGCCGGTGCTCGAATCGGCGTCGACCTCGAGCGCCGGGCGGAAGCCGGTCGCTTCGATGGGGCGCAGATCGTGGGAACCGGTGTCTTCGTCGAGCAGCGAGCTGCGCGGCTGGGGCACCAGGGTCTCGTCAGCAGGCAGATCCCTCAGGTTCTTCACGCTGGCGCGCGGTGCGGGGGCCGCCTTGAGATTGTCCGAGGTGGTCGAGCTGCCCGAAGTCGGAGCGGCCGGCCGGAGCTGCCGGCTGGCGGGCGCGGTCGTCTCGGGTTGCTGCGCGCTGAACGGAGAGATACCGACCGCGGTCGAGTTGTCGGTCGCGTCGAGCGACACCATCACGGTGCGGTCTTTCGCGCCGTCCATCTCGGCCAGCTCCTCCTCGGTGGGAGGGGGAATCTCGATCTTCGAGCTCTGCAGACCCATCGCCACGGCGCCTGAGCCGGTGGCCACCGCGACGTTCGCGGTCGGGCGACGGCCTCCACTCGCACCACCGCTCAGGGCCGAGATGGCCGCAGAGGGCTGCGCGGTGTTCCGTCGCGGAGGGGCGGCGGGAGCCGGTACCGGAGCGGGCGCCCGGGGAGGCGCACTCACGCTGGAGGCGTCGACCGAGTCGGGCTTCTCCACCGAGGCGAAGCGCTCCATCTTCTCGTTCTCGCGCAGCACGTCTTCGGCGAAGGCGTCCTTCATGAACGCGCCGAGGTGTTTGCCCGAATAGATGGCGTCCCCCGCGAGGAGGAACCGCATCAGGTCTTCCTGGAGATCGGAGGCCCACTGGTAGCGCTCCTCGCTCTCACGGGCGAGGGCCTTCATCACGACCTTCTCGAGGCCCGCCGGGATGTTGGGGTTGAACTGGCGCGGCGCCGGCACTTCGGCGTTGCGCACCTTCTCGAGCGTGGAGAAGTCAGACTCGCCCACGAACAGTTTTTCGCCCGTGAGCATCTCGTAGATGATCACGCCCACCGCGAAGATGTCGGAGCGGCGATCGATGGGCAGCCCGCGCACCTGCTCGGGGCTCATGTAGCCGAACTTGCCCTTGAGAATGCCCGCCTGGGTCTTCTGGCTCCGGTTCGCCGCCTTGGCGATGCCGAAGTCGATGATCTTCACCTCACCCTCGAACGAGATGAGGATGTTCTGAGGCGAGACGTCGCGGTGAATGATGAAGAGCTCTTGCCCGCGCGCATCCTTCTTGCGGTGCGCGTAGTCGAGGCCTTCGCAGATCTTGGTGGCGCAGTAGACGGCCATGGCCGTCGGCATGATCTCCTTGCGCCGGCGGAACCGCTCCAGGAGCGAGCGCAGGTCCTTGCCCGGCACGTACTCCATGGCGATGTAGTAGGCGTCGTCGTGTTTGCCGAGCTCGTGAATGTGCACCACGTTGGCGTGATTCAGCTGAACGCTGATCCGCGCTTCGTCGATGAACATCGTAATGAACTCTTCATCCTCCGCCATCGTGGGGAGAATCTTCTTGATGGCCAGGATTCGTTCGAAGCCCTCCACGCCGAAGGCCTTGGCCACGAACACCTCGGCCATACCGCCGACGTTGAGGCGCTCGAGAAGCAGGTACTTGCCGAAGAGACTGGGCTTCTTCATCGGTCAGTAGACGCGCAGGCCTGGGAAACGGGTGCAGGATGGGGAGACAAGAGCGAAAAACGATAGTCGTCTCGCGGAGGTGCGTCAATCAGCCGGTAGGCCGATCGGGTCGGGCAACTCGGTCGCGCGCAGCCGCACGAAAAGGCAAAAAAAATCCCCCACACTCGCTTTCACGAGGTGGGGGCATAACATCCGGCAACGACCTACTCTCCCGCGCGGTTTCCCGCGGAGTACCATCGGCTCTGGAGGGCTTAACTTCCGTGTTCGAGATGGGAACGGGTGTGACCCCTCCGACATAGTCACCGGAAA
>JAUYRZ010000133.1 GCA_030695565.1 Archangium sp. | reverse complement strand
ACCCCGACCCTCTCCCCGCTCGCGCAGGGAGAGGGAGTTCTTCGTCTACAGTTTTGCCAGCCGATCGGCGGCGGCGTCCAGCACTGGCTGCGTCTTGCAGAAGGCGAACCTGGCCATCCCGTGCACGTGCGACGCGTGCTCAGGGGAATAGAACACCGAGGGCGGAATCGCCGCGATTCCGTGGTCCACCAGCAGCCGCCGGCAGAACGCCACGTCGTCCTCACCGGCCTTTCTGTGCCGATCCGTTCGCGCCATCAGGAAGTATGTGCCCGCGCAGGGGAGCACCTCGAAGCCCGCCTTCGTCAACGCGGCCGACAAGAAGCCCCGCTTCTGCGTGTAGCTCTCCACGAAGCCCTGGAAATACGAATCAGGCAGCTCGAGCGCCTTGCCGATCGCCGCTTGAAACGGGGCCGCCGAACAGAACGTCACCCACTGATGCGCCTTCTGCACCGCGGCCACCAACTCACGCCGCCCGAGGTGCCAGCCCACCTTCCAGCCCGTGAAGGAGAAGCTCTTCCCGCCACTCGAGACCGTCAGGGTGAAGTCGCTGAAGCCCGGCAACGTCGCCGGCCGCACGTGTTTGCCGTCATCGAAGACGAGGTGCTCGTAGACCTCGTCGCTCAGCAGCACCGCGCCGGCCCTCCGGGTGAGTTCTCCGATGCGTTCGAGCTCGGCGCGGGTGAAGAGCTTGCCCGTCGGGTTGTGCGGCGTGTTGATGATCACGAGCTTCGTCTTCGAGGTGAACGCAGCCGCGAGCTCGGCGTCGTCGAGCCACCACTGCGCGTGCGTTACATCGGGCGCGCGCAGCCGAACGAACCGCGGCACTGCGTGCGCCATCTGTACCGAGGCCAGATACGAGTCGTAGAAGGGCTCGAACAACACCACTTCGTCGCCCGGGTTGGTCAGCGCGAGCACCGCATCGAAGATCGCCTCGGTTGCACCCGAGGTGACGCCAATCTCTGTCGCGGGATCGAGCACCTGGCCGTAGAACCGTTTCGCATGCGCGGCGATCGCGGCACGAAGCTGCGGCGCGCCCTGCCCGACCGCGTATTGATTCACGCCCCCGTTGATGGCGTCGATCGCGGCTTGTGCGATCTCCTTCGGTCCGTCGAAGTCCGGGAAGCCCTGCCCCAGGTTCACCGCACCGTGCTGAACGGCGAGCCGGGAAAATTCGCTGAAAATCGAAGTGCCGAAGCCGGCGACGCGCGCGCTCTCCATGGCGCGGCACCCTAGTGGATCAAGGGGGCTTGCAGAGAGGTAGCTGCCGGCTCTCGAGCGGGCGCGACCAGACGACGGCCCCCGCCTCGTCTCGCGAGACCAGCGTCAACCGTTCGAGGTCATTGCATCGGTCGACGTGCTCGCGCTGGCTCGTCACCGAGAGCGTGTTCGGCGCGTACTTCGCAGCCGAGGCCGCGGCCGCCGGCAGATCGCCCATCGGCGAGAGGTTCGCACAGAGCTCCTGCGTGCTCTGGACTCGGCTCCCCGTTGGATTCCACACGAAGTCTGCGAGCGGCTGCTCTGCCTGGGCACAGCTCTGGGCGTCGATCTTCACGACGCCACACGCGGTCGAGTCACGTTGACGTTCGAGTTCCGCAGGGCCGGGGCGCGTGCCGCCGGAGTAGGACCACCCGCTCCGCCAGTAGAGATACGGCTGCCCTGCACGATCGAAGACGTGAAGTGCCGCCCTGTCCGCGGTCTGCGGCAAAGGGATCGTCACGGTACATTCGACGGGCCGGTCGACCACCCCGGGATCGAGGAAGGTCACCTTCGGAGGGAGCGTGTGCTGCTGACTGGTGATCGCGAGGAACCGCCCCGCTCGCCAGATGGCGTCACCCGAGACGTCCTTCGCTCGCCAGCGCTCCTTGCCGGTCTGCAGGTCGAGCGCCACCAGCACGGGGTCGAGCACGTAGATGATCTGGCGGGCTCTCTCGACGACGACGTTCTCTGAGACGGGCTCGACCTGCAGCCTGAAATACCGGGGCTCGTTGGCGACCGCGTGCGCGAAGGCCTGCTCACGTTCGAGCATCCTGTCCCGGCAGGTGGTGGTGTCGTTGCACGGCTCCTTCGGCGGCTGGTGCGCACAGGCGGCCAAAAGCAGAAGCAGGGCGAGGGGCGTCTTCATCGGAGGGCGAGCAAAGCGAGCGCGATGGCGATCACCACGAGGCCGATCCCGATCCAGACGAGCGGCTTCTGCGATCGCGCGGGCGCCTTCGATGAGAACTGCAGCACCTCATCGGGGATCTTGTTGTTCCCGGTCACCGCACCCAGATCCTGAAGCGGCTGCTGGCCCTGCTGCGTCGTCACCACCAACTCACGCAGGTGCTGAATGATGCGATCCCGCCCGCTGTACGGCTCGAGCGCCGCTGCGATGCGTTGCACCCGTTCTGGATCGCTCGTGAGGTCGAAGGCCACGTTCGCCGCGCCACGCGTGCTGCCTTCCAACTGCGCCATGCCGGTGACGAAGCCGCGGCCGCGCTCCCAGATCACCACGTCATCGAACAGGGAGAACTCGTGCCGGGCCACGCGCCCCGTGACGTCGATCTCGCTCACCAACTCGGCGTGCCGGGCGCCTCGATGCCACACCTTGCGCAGCCCACCCGCGTCGGGCGGCGACTCCACGGCACGAATGCGGAACATCGAGTCGACGGCAGCTCGAAGTTCTTCTGCGCTCCTCACGGCGGGCATCCGGTTTTGAAGGTACCAGCCCTGACCACTTGCGTCGTGACCGATTCGTCACAAGACGAGTAGAGACCGCGGCATGCGACGTTCCGCTCTCGCTGTCCTTGTCCTGCTGACGGCGTGTCCGCCCAACAAGCAGATGGTGCAGCCGCCAGACCCGACCGGCCGATGTGACATCGATCTCGCCGCGCTCGATCAGTTCTCCAAGGTCGGCACCGGAGCGACCGCCAAGACCATCGCCGACGCGAGCCAGCTCATCGGCGGCAACTACGCGCAAGGCCGCGTGGGAGACCTGCTGCTCGAGAACGATCGCGTGCGCGTGGTGATTCAGCAGCCGTCTCACTTCATCGCGCCGATCCCGTATGGCGGCACGATCATCGACGCTGATCTCAAACGCAGCGAAGGCGTGGCGGGCCGCGACGAGTTCGGGAAGATGGGGCTCGTCTACGCCTTTGGCCGCACCGTGAATCACACGAAGGTCGAGGTGGTGAACGACGGCTCCAAGGGTGGCTATGCCGTCATCGCGGCCACGGGCGAAGACACCGTCATCGACTACGTGAACGTGAACAACGTGATCGGTGAGTTCCTGGGCAACGTGCAGTTGGTGCGCGATCCGAACGCGCCCCTGCCCTTCCTGGTGACCACCTATTACGTGCTGTCGCCCGGAGAGAGCCGCGTGCGCGTGTTGTCCGCCTTCTGCAACAACGGCAAGGACACCGTCTCGATGCAGGTCGGCGACCTCGTCGATCAAGGCGGCGTCAGCGAGATCTTCAACCCCGAGGGCTGCACCAACGGCCTCGGCGCGAAGAGCTGCCTCATCGATCCCATGCCCTGGTTCGGATACCAGGCCGATGGCGTCGCCTACGGCTACCGCGCGTACAAGTTTGCCGACTCGAAGACGCCTTCGACCAACGCGCTGCTCTACGTGGCGGGCGTGGCGGCGGTGCTGGCAGATGGAGAGAACCAGGCCGGCCTGCTCTCGTGGGTCGACGCTGATGCGACGCGGCGCCCAGGCTCGTTCGGCGTGCTCCCCGGCGACAAGCGCACCTTCTTGCGCGATTTCTTCGTGGGTAAAGACCTCGGTGAAATCACCGGAGCGATGCTCGGTCTCGACGCGGCCCCGAAGTCGCGCCTGAGCGTCACCGTGCAGAACGCGGATGGCACGCCTGTGCCGGGTGGGCGCGTGACGGTGAAGAACGCCGAGTCGGGGCGCATGCTGACGTTGCTGGTGGCCGATGCGCAGGGGCTCGCGCGCGCTGACGTGCGGCCCGGGAACTACCTCATTGGCACCGGCGCTCAGGGCGCTGCACTCGAGCCGCTCACCGCGGTCTCCGTGCCTTCGAATGGGGAGTCGAACATCACCGTGAAACGCGGCGGTTCGCGCACGCTCACCGTGCAGGTCGCCGATCCGTTCAACCTCCCGCTCACCGCGAAGGTGGTGGTGCGCTGCACCAACCCGCCCTGCACGAATCAGCTCACCGACTACCGGCTGTGGGCGAACGTGGAAGCTCAGCCGTCTGACCTTCAAGCGATCGTTCACGTGGGGGTCGATGGGCGCGCGGTCATTCCGCTGCCGCCGGGTGAGTACGAAGTGCTCGTCTCGCGCGGCATGGAGTACTCGGCCTTCCCCGATACCTTCCCCACGCGCGGTCAGCTGGTCGACCTCCGCACGGGCGATCAGACAGTGGCTGCCACGCTCGCCCATGTGGTCGATACCGCCGGTTGGATGAGCGCCGATCTGCACGTGCACGCGATGGGCAGCCCGGACAGCGCGGTCAGCAACTCGATTCGCGCGATGAGCTTCGCGGCCGAAGGCGTCGACGTGCTCGTCTCGACCGATCACGACTTCGTCACCGACTACGCGCCCGTGTTGGCCGAGCTGCAGCTCTCCAACACCATGGCCTCGATGATCGGGTGTGAGGTGACTCCGTTCGACTACGGCCACCACAACACCTTCCCGCTCGCTCGCCACGCCACGCTCAACGGCGGCGCTTTCGATTGGGCCGGCGGCGACGGGGCGAGCCTGCGGCTGGGTCAGATGTACCAGGGCATTCGGGAGGCGAACCCCGACGCGATGATTCAGATGAATCACCCGCGCGGTTCACCGGGTGGCGCGTTGACGATGATGCAGATCGATACGGAGACCGCCGCCACGCACGCGGATCCCGCGAACTTCCGCCAGGAGCCGGCGCCCGACGCGACCTCGCTCGACACCAGGCTGTACTCGAACGACTACGACGCGCTCGAGGTGATGAACGGCACCAGCCCCAGCACCGCGGTGCTCAACGACTGGATGACCTTCATGTCGCGCGGCTGGCTCAAGGTGGCCACCGGCGTGTCCGACACGCACGTGACGTACAACGTGATCGGCGGGTACGGGCGCACGTGGCTCAAGCTCGGGGTGGATCAGCCGGGCCAGTTCACCACCGCCGGCTTCGTGCAGGCGATGAAGCAGCGCAAGGCGTCGTTCTCCAGCGGTCCGTTCATCACCCTGACGGCGCGGCGGCTCGATGTGGGCGGCCTGCCGACCGGGCCTGTGTTCGAGGTGGGCGATACGGCGACCGGCACGGGCGAGCTCGAGCTGACCGTCGACGTGCAGGCCCCGGAGTGGATGCAGTTCGACTCGATCGAACTCCACACCCATGCGCCGGGCCGCGGAGCGCTCAACGGGGAGTCGAACAACACCTTGCTGCCTGCTCAGACCGCGCTGCGCCGCACGTACGATCCGACGATGCTCACCCTCGAGGCGGTGCCGGGCTTGAACGGCTTCGCCGCCCGGCGCGTGCATGTTCGCGAGACCTTCCGGGTGACGCCGACGACCGACACCTGGTTCGTGGCGATGGTGCGGTCTTCTTCGGCCAGCCGCACGCTCGCTCCGTTGGCGTGGGATGGCGTGAGCTGCTCTGGCGGGATTTGCACGCCTTCGAACAGCCGCGCGTTCGGCGTGACCAACGCGATCCTGGTCGATGGTGATGGCTCGGGTGCCTACGACGACTTCCCGCTCAGGCCGGCGCAGCCGCTGAACGTGGCTGTTCCTCCCGTCGAACGGAACGATCGCCGAGTGCCGTCAGCGGCCGAGTTCGAATCCTGGCTGGCCAGGCTGCTCCATCACTGAGGCCGACGGAGCTACAGTTCGCTTCGTGACTCACAGGCTCACGATTCGACTTACGGATGAACTCGATCGCTGGCTGGAAAAGGTCAGCCGCGAGACCGGTATTCCCAAGAGCGAGTTCGTGCGGGCCCAACTCGAGCGCATCCGCGCCGACAAGAAGCAGAAGCCCATCATGCGGCTTGAGGGTTCGGTCAGCGGCGCCCCCTCGCTGTCCAAGCGAAAGGGCTATTCGCGCAAGTGAAGGCCATCGGATTGGGGCGGTGGCGCCGGCAGTCGCTATTCCGATTGCAACCCCGCTTCGCAGACCCGTGCCTGGTGCGAATGAGCGAATTGCAACCGAACCAGCCCGCAGGCAGTGTCGATGCGTAAATGTACGCGCCCTACAGACCGGGTGGTTGAAGCCGCAGGTCCATCACGGCTCACCACCCAGATTCAGCGACCGCGGGCAATACCCAATCAGTTGCAGTTGCCGCTCGCCGATTGGATGTCCCAACTGAATCCGCGAATGTAGAGGCGCGCGACAGAAGAACTGGCATCCCAAACGATGCTCGGCCTCGAGTTGGCGCTTCCATTGCACGTCCGCCAGTTGGAATTCCAAGCTGTTCCATTCCACGACAGCCGCCAGATCGCGTTGTCTGTGCCGCGCCCAACAACATCCAATCGATTGCTGGCACTCGACATCACAGACAGGTCTGACGTGAAGCCGCCACCGTGGGGGTAGAAGCTGGAGGTCCATGACCCGCCCGCATACGACTTCGAGTAGGCAAGATTATTTGTTCCACGGATGAAGACGTCCGTGCGACCCACGCCCCAGGACACCGCGGCCGGCCCTCCTCGTACGGGCCCACTGAGGGACGTCCAAGCACTCCAAGTTCCGTTTAGGATGTGACTGCCGGAGAAGGTCCTCACCATCAGGTTTGAGTCTTGGTTGATAAAAACATCAACCCGGATGTCAGAGCCGGCAACAAACCAGGCCGAGATGGCTGGTGGGAGGGTGGTCGATCCACCAATATTGTTCGTGATGGTGGTGCATCCGCCTACGCCATTCGGAGCCGAGATTGTTACGTCGATGCTCTCGTTTGACGCCCGGTTCGCATAGGAAACGCACGTCCCGACGGTCCCGAGTTGAACGTAGCTCGGCTCGTCCATCTGCAACCTCGAATCGAGAACATTCCAACCGCTGCTACTGTCCCTCCACGCAAGTTGACGGTCATGACCAACGGTGGCGACGCCAGTGGGTGAGAGCCAGGGAACCCCAATGGGCGCGGATTGAGCCAATGCGTTGGTGTATGCAGGAGAAGAGTACGGCGACCCGATCGATGCCCAAGTCGTGGACGCCTGCGCCAACAGTGAACACAACGACGAAAGCAGAACAACCACCGCCCCAAGCGCCCGTTTGTTTGTCATTGACTCAGCCTGCCCGCTGTTCGAGCGACCTGCAATGACTTCGTCGACTCGACGCCAAGGGAGGCGGTTGCATTAAGTCGCTGCAATCAATCGACAGGAGGCGTCGGCGTGTAGATGTACGCGTCCTGAAGGATCTCGATCGTGCCGTCGACCAGTTCGTTGATGCCGCCGGTCACCAGCACGGTCCCATCGAGCAGCGTGGTACAGGTGTGTGCGTAACGCGCCTTGGGCAGATTCGGACCACCGATGCTGGTGACGCCGCCGCTGGTGCCTGCCGTGATCAGCACCGCCGTCGCGTCAGAACGCGGAGGATTGCCGGAGTCTGAAGTGCGGCCACCGACCGCGAGCACCGTGCCGTCACCCATCGTCACCGCGCAGACGTCACCACGCGCGGTGCGGATGTCGGGGCCCGGAGCAACCGTCGCCGCCGACGCGTTGAGGATCTCCGACGAAGCCACCGGACGAACCAGCGTGGGATCGCCGTAGCCACCGAGGATCACCAAGTCCGCAGAGTCACGAATGAGCGCGCCGGCCGCACCACGACGCCCCACGCCCGACAACATCGGAGGCATCGAGGTCGACTGCTTCGCGAACGTAGTGCCGTTGAACTTGAAGAACGAGATGTCGCTCTTCACCGTCGTGCCGTCCGTGCCACCCACGACCGCGATGAACTCGCCATTCTTCACGGGCATCACCGTCGCCTCGAGCCGAGGAAGCGTCACGCCATCGACGATCTTGTAGATGTTGGTTCCAGCAGTAGGGTCGAGCCACTCGACCTCATTGGCGAGAATGACGCCCCCTCCCGAGCTGTACCGATTGACCCCGCCGACGACGAGCACCTTGCCGTTCGCGTCCACCGCAATCTGATGACGGGACCTCGTGATGGCGGCCGGCGTTCGTGGGCCCACAGCACCGAAGTCATCGACGTCTGCGTCGTAGAAAATGATCGAGGCGATCGTGCTGGCAGAGTTGTTGGAGCCACCGGAATAGCTTTCGCCACCCCACACCACCACCTGCCCGCTCGGGAGCCGGGTGGCTGCGTGGTACGCGCGCGGCAGTTCGTAGACCGCGCCCTGAGAGGTAATCGACAGCGGCTTGGAGAGTTGGAAGGCGCCCGTCTCGGGGTTGAACACCTCGGTATCAGCCAGCGCCTTCTTCTCAAACGCGACGCCCGCCTTCAGATTGAAGCCACCCGCGATGAACACCCTTCCGTCCTTGAGCAACGTGGCCGTGTGGCCGGCGCGAGGCACGCGCAGTTGCTGGCACTGCGTCGGCGCCGCTGCCGAGACGATCGGCGCGAACGTGTTCACCTTGCGAAGGATCACGTTCACCTTGATCGAGCCGCCCATCAGCATCTCGGGCACCACGTCGGGCACGTCGAAGGGCAACGACTTGCCCATCGAGAGTACGCGCGCGCCGGAGTTCGGATCGCCGTCGTAGCCACGCACTTCGATGACCCGGGCCTGCCCCGAAGGAATCTCGGGCAGCTTCAGCTCACGCGTCGCCGGGTTCGAGGCGGAGATGGCGGTGACCGGCTCCATCTCCTTGCCCGTCACCCGAACGCGGAGAAACTGCACGCCGTCGAACGGATTGGTCGCGGGGTCGCAGCTGCTCGTGACGATGTTCAGGGCGTACGGCACTTCTTTGGGAGCGCACCCGGCGACGGCCAACGACACCAACGCGCTCAACAGCAATCGCTTCATGTGTGATCTCACCAGGTCGCCGTGACCGTACCGGTCACCGGCTTGAACGGGCCCGTGCTCGTGGCACCCATGATTCCGAAAGTGGCTGCGGCCCCTGCTGCGACCACGCCAAGCCCGATGCCGATCCACATGCCGGCAGAACCACCTGCCTTGGGATCCGGCTTGATCTCTTCAGGCGGCTTCTCGCCCATGTCCGGCGGCGGCTGGTCTTCGGGGTTCACCCTCTTCTGCGGCAGCAACACCACCTTCTTCGACTTCGGGCCCGAGGCCTCGATGTCGTCGGTGTTGTTGGGCGTGTCGTTCTTCGCGAGCACGGTGGCGGTGCGAGGGCGCGTGGCCAGGTTCACCGGCAACGAAGCAGGAGCGCCGAACGAGGTCAGCCGCTTCACCACTTCTTCGCTCAACTTGAACGCTTCGGTGTTCGCGGTCAGCACGTCGGTATCGAACGAGACCGGCGTGAGCGCGGCGAACTGGCCCTTCCGCACCGAGAACAGCGCAGTGCCGGCGGTCAGCTGGCTGTCCGTCGTCTTGTACACGTAGCCGACCAGCGCCCAGTCGGCGTTGACCGACTTGAGGTACGGAATGAGGCGGCTCTGCGTGCCACTGTCGAGGCTCGAGGTGATCGCCGGGTCGACGATCACCGGCTTGCTGGCCACCACCGGAGCGCGTTCGCCGGCGCCTCCGAAGCTGGCTTTCACCTTCACCGGGCCGGTCACGTTGATGGTCTGACCGAACTTCTCGCCCTTGGTGCCTTCGACCTTCACGTAGTGCACGCCGCCCGGGATGATCTCGTCGTTCACCGGCACCATGCCGAGATCGCGCCCGTCGAGGAACGCGGTCGAGCCCGAAGGCCCTTCGATGGTGACGCTGCCCTTGGGCTGCTTCTCCAGGCGCTTCTTCGCCTTGTCGAACTCACGCTGGAAGATCGGGGGAAAACCCGCCGACAACTCGTAGTTCGGAGCAAAGCGCGCGAACTCGATCAACGCGCTCTTCGCTTCTTTCTCCTCGCCCATGCGGAAGGCGGCGGCCGCGAGCTTCACGTACGCATCGGTGACGCCTTCGTAGTCGGCGGTCGCGGGATCACTCAGCATCCCCTCGATGCCCTTCTTCAGGTTCGCGACGGCGTCTTCGAACCGGAGATCGTCGAACGCCTTCTTGCCCGACTCGAGCGCGGCGACGGCTTCTGCGCTGGGGCCCCGCTTCACCACGCCGGGCTTCTCAGGGGGCGGGGCGGGCCTGGTCGAGGGCGGCGCGACGATCTCGAGCACGTCGTTGCGCGACTTCAATTCTTCGAGCAGCAACGCATGAAACTTCGAAGACGCGGTCTCGCTCGCGCCCTCGCCCGACGCGAACGGCAGCACGACGACTCGCGGCTTTTGCGCGTAGGCAGATGAGGCCCCCACGGCGCAAGCCACACACATCAGCGGAATGAGACGGGACATGGTTGGTTTTGGCTGATAAAACAAATGGTTAGCCGACGCACCATAGTGTTCCCCAGCGCCCCCGGTCAATCGCCACTCACGTGAAGCTCTCCCTCACCACCCGCATCTTCCTCGGCTACGCGGTGGTGCTCGTCACCTTCGGGGCGGTGTCCGGGTTCTCCGTGCTCACGCTGCGGCAGAATCAGGTCGAGATCCGGCTGGTTTCCGAGGGGTATCTGGGGCTTTCGCAGACCGTCGCGGCCATCGAGACCTTCCAGGCGAACCAGGCCAAAGACACCGAACGCCTGCGCGATGAGACGAGCGTGGAGACCCGCAAGGCCCTCATTCGCCTCGCCCGGCTCTACTTTCCCGGGCTGATGGCGGGCCGGCTGCAGTCGGGCAAGGACACCGCGGTCAAGGTGCTCGAGTTCGCTCCCGAAGCAGAGAAGCCGTTCGTCGCCGATGTCGCGAAGAAGTTCGACGACCTCAAGGTGCGCTTCGGCGAATACGAGCAGGCCGCTGACCTGGCGTTTCGGCTGCTCGAGTCGCCTTCGCCCGATTGGGAGAAAGCGAACGCCGCGCTCGATCGCCTGCAGCAGATGGAGAACGCGCTCTCGTCCACCATTCGTTTGCTGCACGGCTCGCTCGAGGCACGAATCCACGAACGCGTGCGGCTGACCCAGGAGCGTGAACGCCGTACCGGCGTGGTGATCATCTTGCTAGCGGTGGTGGCGATCGGAGTCGGTCTGCTCGCGACCGGACTGGCGGCTCGCAACTTGCGACCGCTGCGAACGCTGATCGACGGTGTCTCGCGCATTCGGCAAGGCGACTACGAAGCGAAGATCGGCGTCGAGGGCGAAGACGAGATCGCCGTGCTCGCGCGTGAGTTCGACGCGATGGCCAAAGCGCTCAAAGAGCGCGAGGCGCAGCTGCAGCAGAAACAGCAGGAGCTCATTCGTGCTGAACGCCTCGCCGCGGTGGGCCGGGTGTCAGCGCAGGTGGCGCACGAGATCCGCAATCCGCTCTCCTCCATCGGGCTCAACGTGGAGATGTTGCAGGATCAGCTGGGCACCTTCGAGACGCCCGCCGACGCGAAAGAAGCGAAGGACCTGCTGACCTCGGTGATGCGCGAGGTCGATCGGCTCACCGAGATCACCGAAGACTACCTGCGCCTGGCGCGCCTGCCGACTCCGGCGAAGCGGCCTGAGGACCTGAAGAGAATCCTCGAAGAGGTGCTCGGCTTCGCCCGCGAAGAGCTGGAGCGCGCGGGCGTGAAGATCGTCGCGGAGCTGCCGGAAGCGGGGCTCCCCATCTCGGCCGATGAAGGCCAGCTGCGGCAGGTCTTCTTGAACCTCATCCGCAACGCGCGCGAGGCGATGGCCACGGGCGGCACGCTCAAGGTGCGCGCGGGCAGCTCAGGCGCCCTGCTCGACGTGCGCGTCAGCGACACCGGCACCGGCATCCCCCCCGAGGTGCGCGAGAAGTTGTTCGAGCCCTTCTTCACCACCAAGCCGGGCGGTACGGGCCTGGGTCTTTCGCTTTCCCGTCAGATCGTCGAGGCGCACGGTGGCCGAATCGACGTAGACAGCGCCCCCAACGGCGGCACCACCTTTCTCCTGGAGTTTCCTCGCGCGTGAGCTTCTCCGTCTTCAAGGATGTCCTCCCTTCCGGGCTCACCGTCGTCACCATCGAGACACCGCACCTTCACAGCTTGATGGTCGCGGTCTACGTGCGCGTCGGCAGCCGGCATGAAGAGGTGAAGAACAACGGCGTGAGCCATCTGCTCGAGCACCTCTTCTTCCGCGGCAGCAAGAGCTACCCCGACTCGGTGCGCATGAACGCGGCCGTCGAGAGCGTCGGCGGCAACTTGAACGGCGTCACCATGCGTGACTCGAGCTACTTCTACACGCCTGCGCACCAGGACGGCCTCGAGGTGCCGCTCTCGGTGCTCGGCGAGATGATGACCCGGCCGAAGCTGGGCCACCTCGAGACGGAAAAACGGATCATCCTCGAGGAGATGCTCGACGAGGTCGATGAACGCGGCCGCGATGTCGACGTGGATAACCTGTCGAAGCGGGTGCTCTACGAGGGGCACCCGATGTCGCACAAGATCGCGGGCACCACCGACTCGGTGAAGAAGCTCACCCTGCGCGATGTTCGCAAACACTTCGAGCGCGCGTACGTGGGCGGGAACATCGTGGTCGCGGTGTCGGGGCCGGTGACTCGCAAGCGGGTGGTGAAGGCGACGAAGGAGTCGTTCAGGTACCTGCCGCCCGGGCCCCGGTTGGGTGAGGTGGCTCCGTTGGAGCTCGCGCCCACCGGGCCTCGCTTCAAGTTCGTCACGTTGGATGAGGCGCAGGTCGAGTTCCGCATGAGCTTTCCCACGGTGCGGGAGGATCATCCGGACTCTGCCGGGCTGGGGTTGTTGCGGCGGGTGCTCGATGACGGGCTCTCCAGCCGGTTGCCGCACAACATCGTGGAGAAGCGCGGGCTCGCGTACTCGGTCGGGGCGATGATCGAGTCGTTTCATGACGTGGGTACGTTCGAGATCGAGGGGGCTTCGGCGCCGGAGAACCTGGCGGAGGTGTTCCAGGAAGTGCTCCGCACGCTGGGCACGCTGCGGGCGGGGAAGATCAGCCGCGAGGAGCTGCGCAGGGCGAAGACGCGGTTCGCGATGCAGCTCGATTTCCTTCAGGACTCGCCGGGAGATCTGTGCGGGTGGTTCGGCGCGGGCGAGCTGTACCGGCCGGTCGAGACGTTCGAGCAGAAGAAGGCAGAGATGGAGCGCGTGACGTTGGCGGAGTTGCAGCGGCTCGCGAAGAAGTGGCTGTCGGCCGAGCGCATGGTCACCGTGGCGGTCGGTCCGCGATCGGCGAAGAAGAAGTCGGAGGCGGTGATCTTGAAGGCCGCCAAACTACTTCGCTGACCGCGCTCCCTCTCCCTGCGAACGCGGGGAGAGGGCTGGGGTGAGGGGCCTGACTGGCGCCCGAGATCGCCCCTCACCCCGACCCTCTCCCCGCTGTCGCAGGGAGAGGGAGTCATCTGCCTTTGCCTCTGATGATCTGAATCCCGCCACCACCCGAAGGCTTCTTCGCCCCGCCCTTCGCGAGCTTGGCTTTGATCTTCAGGTACTCCGGGTTCTTCGGATCCTTCCGCAGCGCCTCGTTGATCAGCTTCAACCCGCGATCCACGTTCGCCCAGGTCTCCGCGTAGTACCGCGCCAACTGCACCTTCTCCTCTGCGTCGATGTCGTTGTGGAAGAACAACAACTCGAGCGTGTCGATGGCCTCGGCCTTGTTCCCCTTCTTGTCCTGAATGCGCCAGATGCGCTTGAGCGCCGGCACGAACCCCGAATCCGTCAGCAGCGCCGACTGGTAATCGTTGAGCGCATCATCGAGGCGTTCCTGCTGCTCCAACGCGCGGCCACGCACGTACAGGGCACGCGCCCACCGGGGCTCCATCGCGAGGATCTGATCGACCAGCACCTGGGCATCGCCACCCTTCCCCTGCAGCAACCGGGTCTCCGCCAGCAGCGCCAGCGTCTCCGCGTCTTTCGGATCTTCATCGACCAGCCGTTCGAGCAACGACGCCGCTTCATCAGACCGGCCCAGCTCGTTGAGCACCCGCGCCCGCAGCGTCACCACATCGGTGCGCTTGGCGTCTTTCGGGTCGACCATGCTGACGTCCTGCTCGGCCTGTTCGAGCTGACGTTCATTCAAGAAGTACCGCGCGCGCAGCAACCGGGCCGAGGTGAGCGAAGGCGTCTCGGTCAACAACCGATCCATCAACTTCGCGGCGAGCAAGACGTCGCCTTTCAGGAAGAGGATCTCTGCTTCCATGGTCTTGGCCTCGACATCGTCGGGGCTGCGCAGCTGAATGCGCTCGAGCGTCTTGAACGCCTCGGTGATCTTCCCCGAGTGCGCGAGGAGCCGGCTCAAGCTGAGGATCTCGGGATCGGTGAGCAGGTCGTCATCACGCATCGACATCAGCTCGACGGTGGCGGCCTTCACCTGGTGCATCTTGATCAACATCTCCGCGCGCTGGCGGCGGATGCTGGGGTCCTTCACGCCTGAGACCGACTCGGCTTGCTTGAGCGTCAGCGTCGCGCCCGCCTCGTTGCCCGCCGCGTTGTAGGCCTCCGCCAGTAAGAGATACAGGCTCGCGTCTTCGGGCGAGGCCGAGATGGCTTGCTTGAACTCACGCGCTGCAGCCTCAGGCCGGCCGGCAGAAAGCTCAGCCCGGCCCTGCGCCACGAAATCGACCGTGGTCTCGATCTTCTTCCGTTCGCGGGCCTTCTCAGCCTCCTCGCAAGCCGAGAGGGCCAGCGCGCCTACGAGCAGGACGGTCAGTCGTCGCATCGGATCACAAAGTACAGATGTTACGATGCGGGGTCGATGGATCCCTTCGTGCGCAAGCTGGTGCTCAGGCTCTTTGACGAGGGGGCCCCGCTCTCGCGCAATCGGCACTTCCATACCTTCGAGTCACCCGAGGGCAAGCAGGCGATGCGCATCTCGCGGCGGCTCAAGGCGCTGCAGCTCGACATCGCGAAGTGCAGAGATGCGGGGGGCGCCTCGAGCGTGGTGGCCACCAGGGATGGTGAGGGGGTGGTGAAGATCGAGATCCGCCTCAACCACCTGCGCTCCACCCGGCTCACCATGCTCGACGAGATGGAGTTCGAACTGTTGAAGCAACTGCCCGGCGTGAACGACCTGCTCAACGACCTTCAGAAGTGATCAGGCGCTCTTCACTTCACGCACCGGAGCGCTCCAATTCGGGCCGCGCAGACGGCGTTCCCGGGTGCGCTCGCGGGCACGTTCAGCGTTCTTGGGTTCAGGAAGGTCGTTGGCGGCAGGGGCGACGAGCAGAGGCATCATGCTGGCCCCACATTGCAGCGCTTACGCCAGCGCCAGAGGCCTGAAGTCAGGGCCCTGACGCGGGGTCCACCCTGAACGCAGGGTCAGGCCTCACCCGTCGACATCGACTCGGGGATCTCCTGGTTCGGCGTCTGCATGGCCGCCAGCAGCAGTGCCCGCACGGCCCCCGAGACGTCGGTGCTCACCAGCGACACGCCGGCCGGAGCGCCCCGGAGCGCGGCCGGGAGGGACTCGATGGAGTTGAGCCCCCCACCCGCCGCTCCCGCTGCGAACACCACCGGCAGGCGCAGCTCGAAGGCGCAGAAGCGGGCCTGCTTCATCAAGGCGTCGGTCTCTTCGATGATCAGCGCGCCGATCGCCGCGGAGAGAAACGGCCGCCACAACGGCCGCGCGGCCTCTGCCGTGGGCGCGAACACGAAGTCGACCTTGAGCACGTCGCTGATCTCCAGCGTGCCCAGGGTGCCGAAGCTGCTGCGCAGGCAGGCCGGATCGCTGCTGGTGGCCTTGATGCCGGGCAACGTTCGCAGGAACCACCGCCCTGCTTTGGGCCCGGTGCCGACGATGATCACCTTCGCGACCAACGCGTTCCGGTGAGCGCGGCCGC
The DNA here is from genome assembly GCA_030695565.1 of Archangium sp. Taxonomy (GTDB): domain Bacteria; phylum Myxococcota; class Myxococcia; order Myxococcales; family Myxococcaceae; genus Archangium_A. The sequence continues at coordinate 16,653 of JAUYRZ010000133.1, read as the reverse complement.
GCAGCAGCTTGCCTCGCAGCGCGTGCACTTCGGCCGTGCCCAGCAGCGGCGCATCCGCCACGCCCACCGCGTCGAAGCGCTGAACGATGCCCTTCTCGATGAGGGTGGTGACCGCTCCGAGAATGTCGAGGTCCGCGGCGTCGGCCAGGTCCATCAACTCGGAGAGCTTTCGCGGCTGCGAGAGCACGCGGAGGATCTCTTTCGTCACCGGGTGCGGCTCGATCAGCTCGCCTGCATCGGGAACCAGGGCCAGCGACTGCGCCAGCGGCGGCAGAAAACTCAGCAGCCGCTCGCGCTCGTCGGTCTGGCGCATGCCCTCCAGCAGCACGTCCTCCATCGAACGATCGATCTTCGCGCGCGCAGGTGGGGGCCCGGGGTGGAAGGCGAACGTGCCGTCACGCCAGCCGATCAACCGGAAGAGCGCCTTCTCGCCCTGGATGTCGTTGACCCGCGCGTTCACCGGCTTGCCTTCAGCGATGTGGATCTCGCCGCGCTCCTGGCCGTGCACGAGCGACAGCCGGCCGGTGCGCCGGTTCATCGACATGATCTGCATCAAGTCGGGGAGCGGCAGCTGGGCGAGCCCGCCTTCGATCTCACGGGCGTCGCCTTTGAGCTCGTGTGCCGCTTCAGCCCGGCGGCAGAGGTGATCGATGCGCGCGATCACCTCGTCGATGTTGAACGGCTTCTGCAGCACGCCCTCGCGGAGCATGCGGAACTTGTCGAGATCGCGCGAGGTGGTGGTGACCACCACCGGGATGTCTTCGGTGCGCGGGTTCGAGCCGAGAATGTTGATGAACGATCGCGCTTCGATGAGCGTGCAGGTCTCGTCGAAGAGGATCACGTCGGGGTGCCGGAGCACCGAGACCTCGAGCGCCTTGCTGCCATCGGGCGCGTGCTGCACCTGGTAGCCACGTGCGCGCAGGGCCTTGGTCAGCGCTCGAATGGCGCCGACATCGGGATCCGCCAGGAGGACTTTTCGCGCTTGAGCCATGGGTCAGTACGGCTGCAAGTCGTAGGCAGTCTGGAGCTTGGAAACGAGCCCCTCGACCAGCGTGGGATCAGACGTGTGGAACCCCCAGGTCGCGCCGCGGCCCCGGCGCTGGAGCAACGCGTACGCCGAGCCGTCACCCATCCACAGCAAGAACTCGTGACGTGCAAGCCGCTCGTCGCCTTCGAGGAACACCGGCGTCATGGCGTGGTGCTCCTGCAGATCGGCATGCCGCCCTAGCACGTACACGCGCGGCGCGAAGTCAGCGGGCGCGTGATCGAGCGAACGAACGATCGGCAGATCACCCTTCACGGCCGGCCCGCCCACGTAGAGCAGCCCACGCGCCATCGGCTCACGAAGGAACTCGCGGCCGATCTCTCCCTGGAGTTCTTCGAAGAGCACGTCGGCCACCTTGCCGCGACGTGACGGTTCGCCCGACGCATCGGGCAGGCGCGGTGAACGCGAGTTGCCCAGCAGCAGCTCGACTTCATCCCAGAACGGGAGCGGCTCGAGGCGCAGGTGGTGGTGCAGCGAACCACGCCGCTCATCCATGCGGCGGCGGCAGCAGACCAGCAGCTCGTCGAAGTCGTCACCGTCACGCGGAAAGGTGGCCACACCGCCGGTCAGCCCCATCGGCACGCGGGCCTCGAGCGCCTTCGCGTCGGTCTCTTCGATCACCGACGAGAGCGCGCGGCGCAGGAACATGAGGCCACCGAAGTAATCGGTCTCGGGGAGCAGCACGTGGAACTCCTGCTCGGTGGCGCGGGCCACCACGTCGGAGTCGCGGATGATCTGCGAGATCACCCGCAGCACGATCTGCTGCGCCTGCCGCACCGCCGCGTGACCGACGCGTTGGCGAATGCCGGCCAGGTTGTCGAGTGAGAAGGTCAGCAGGGAGAACGCGCGGCCATAGCGGCGCGCCTTGTAGATCTCCTTGGTGGCGTAGTCGGTGAAGTACGAGAGCGTGTACGCACCCGTCTCGCGGTCCCGCAGACCCTGACGCTGCAGCTGGGCGAACCGGGTCGCGGTCTTCAGCGCCTCCGCGGCGAAACGGCCGAAGGCTTCACAGTCCGCCAGCAGCTCGTCGGAGAACGTACCCGAGAGGGGATCGCTCAGCTGCACCAGCGCCATCAGCTCACCGCTGCTCGCCATCAACGGCACCAGCAACGACGTGTCGGCCTTCCACGCGCTCGACTGCACCAGGCTGGGGTCGACGAGATCGGGGAGCGCCGCGCGATCGAGCATTCCGCGCCAGGCGCGCAGCCGCATGCCCACGCGCTCGCCGGAGACCCACAAGGCGCCGCTTTGTGCAGCGCACAACGAGGAGAACTCCGAGAGGATGTGCTCCTGCAGCGTCTCGATCTCAGTGAGCGCGACGATGGCCAGGCAGCGCTGATCGAGCGTCGTCACGGAACGCTCCCGTGAAAGACGAAGCGCACGGCGCCCTTGAGCCAGACCTGGGACAGGTTCGAGGCGACCTTGATGTCGAGCACCCCACCCGGCAACTCCACCGGCACCCACTGATCGAAGGGGCTGCGGCCATCGAGCGCCGAGGCCACCACCGCGGCACACGCCCCGGTACCGCAGGCGAGGGTCAAGCCGACGCCCCGCTCCCAGACCGTGACGCGCAGACCGCCTTCTTCACGCGGCTCCACGAACTCCACGTTGGTGCGGTGCGAAAAGAGCGGGTGCAGCTCGAGCGCAGGCCCCCGCTTGCCCGCTTCAGAAGGCGGGACGTCGAGCAGCACGAGGTGCGGGTTGCCCATGCTCACCGCGGTGCCGAGGTGACCGTCGATGGGCTTCCTGACGAACGGACCGCCGTGGGGAAGAATCGGCGCTTCGAGCCGCGCAGGGCCCATGGCCACCGTGACGCGTTCGACGCCGTGCACGCCCCACTCGATCTCACTGTCGAGCACGCCCGCGCCGGTGGCCACCTTGAGGCGGTTGGGCTTCTGCGGATCGTTTTCGGCGAGGTACTTCACGACGCAGCGAAGGCCGTTGCCGCACATCTCGGCGATGCTGCCGTCGGCGTTGTGCACCACCATCCGCCCCGCGGTGCCCGCTTCGGGGAGGATGGCCAACACGCCGTCAGCGCCGATGCCGTAGTGGCGATCGCACAACCGGCGGGACATCACCTCGTCGACATCAATGGCCGACTCGCGTCGGTCGATGACCACGAAGTCGTTGCCGATGCCCTGATACTTGAAGAACGTCTCCAAAACGGGGTTCGGTGTAGCCCGAATTGCTGAAACACAGAACATCGCTCTGCTTCCTTCCGCCCGCTTCGCAGCGGGGAGGATTCATCACCTCTCTCGGTGGTCGCGTACATCGTGGGCACTGCCAAGCGGCTCGAAGCGCTCACTGCTCGAAGCAGACGATCGGCAGGCTCTCGGAGCAGTAGTGCACGACGTTGTCGTTGTCCCAGTAGCCGCTCTGGCCAGTGCCTGCAGAACCGGTGGTGGTCGTCCAGCCCATGCAGGTGCCCGTCGATCGCAGCCCCGTCTGCAGCGTTCCGCTCCAGTACTTCGAAGGCGAAAATTGCGAGCCGTTGCCCTGCTCGTCGACGTACAGGGTCTCCAGCGCGGCGGTGGTCAGGTTCGCCTTGTTGTTGAAGGTCTTCACGAAGTTGCCGGTGTTCGTCTCCTGGTACCAGGGCCCGACCTCCGCCATGCGAGCGAGCGCGTCTTCCGACCCCGACGAGAGGAACGCCCTCCACGTGCCGCCTTTGTTCGCCGCCTGCGCCGCGGTGTTGCAGTGCGCGTCTGCGCCCGCGAGGCCACCCATGTTGCCCGGGTAGCCCACGCTGGTGATGAAGAGCCGCAGCCGGGTCTCCAACACGGGGCCACCGCCTCCGCCGATGCCACCACCGGTCGCGCCGCCGCCCGCCCCACCACCGGTGCCGACGGGCCCTTCGCAGGCGCCGTTGGTGCAGCTCTGCGTGCCCGCACACGAGCTGCACTCGGCGCCGTCGACGCCGCAGCGATCGGTGGCGACGCCGGGGGCGCAGAGCCCCTCGACCGTGCAGCAGCCCAGGCAGTTGGCCGGCGTGCACTGCCGGCCGCAAGACGGCGCGAAGGCCAGGCAGAAACCAATCATCAATCCCGGAATGAAGGCGCGAAGCATGAGGACTCCAGATTCAGAAGGTGTGAACCAAGGAAGCGGTGGCGGTGAAGCCCGCCGGTTCGAAGTCAGCAGCGATGAAGCGATTTCCCGTGAACGCCCCCGGCACCGACGCCCAGAACGGGAGCTGCCCACGCAGCCGAAGCCCCAGCGACAGCGCCGGAGAGAAGACGTAACGAGCGAAGGCGCCCAGCTGCACCAACGGGAGCGCCAAACCGCCCCCGGGCGTCATCCACGCCGCGCCCAGACCCACCTCGGGGCCCGCCTCGAAGGGCAAGACCCGCCCGCCGCTGCGCACGAGCTCGAGCACGTCCCACGCGAGGTGCGCGGCCAGCGAGACGCGCAGCAGAACGCCGTCTTGGTAGGTGGCAGGAAAGGCGGAAAGGCCGCCGCTCAGCTCGCCCGTCAACAGCAGGTGCCGGGTCAGCCGCCGGCCCAGCGAGACGCCCACCTCGAGGCTGGTCGCGCCCACCAACGAGGAGGCCCAACCACCCACGCCGAGATCCACAGCGAACACCGCTGCCGGATCGACCGGCGCGAGGGGCGTGGCGACCGGCGCCACCACTTCTTCGCGGCTGCCCCGGGGCTTCGCCGCGAACGCCGTGCAGGCAGCCAGCAGAGCCACCAGGGCGAACCGGTTCACCGGCTGCTCCGGTCGACGACCCCCGCGGCGGTGGAGGAGAGCGTGCGGGAGACCTCCACCACGCCCGTGCGCGCGTTCGAGAGACGAAAGTGCACGAGCACCGCGCCTCGATTTCCACCGAGCACCTGGTAGACGAGCACCTTGTCGGCGTTGCGCTTCTTGGCTTCGTCGAGCAGGCAGAGATCCTCTACCGTGGTGGAGGTGTCGGGCTTGACCACCATCGTCTTGTGCGTCTCGGTCTTGAGGTCGCGCGCGTAGTTGTGGCGATGCCCCTCGAGCAACGAGGCCCAGCGATCGGTCACCACCTGGTTGCCGAAGACCTCGAAGGCGAGCAGGTCGAGGGGTGAGCCGGCCCCGGGCGCACGCGGCAGCGGCTCGGCGCGGTCGCACTCACTGTCTTCTTCGTTCGAGAGCCACAGCGTGGTGGGTGGAGCCATCGGCGCCGAGGCCATGAACGCCTTCACCGCGGCGGTCAGCAGCTCACGATCGGAGGGCACGGGCCTGGGCACGGTCGCGCAACCGGCGACGGTGAGTAGAAAGACGAGTCGGGCCAGAGCGCGCATGATCAGAAGCCCATGCCGCCGTCGACGTCGATGGTGCGGCCGTTGAAGTAGTCGCACTCGAGGATGAACTTCGCCGCCAGCCAGATGTCTTCGGGCTGGCCGATGCGGCCGACCGGGATCTTCTCGATGAACGCGTCGAGGGCCTTCTGGTTCATGCCCCTGGTCATCGGGGTCTCGATCATGCCGGGGGCCACCGCGCCCACGCGCACGCCGAACGGAGCGAACTCTTTCGACCAGGTGACCGTGTTCGCCGCGAGCGCGGCCTTGGCCGAGACGTAGTTGCTCTGGCCGCGGTTCCCGTGGCGGGCGATCGACGACATGTTCACGATGACGCCGGGCTTCTGATCGGTGGTGACCATCTTCGCCACCACCTCGCGCACCATCAGCGTCGCACCGGTGAGGTTGACGTTGATGACCGCGTTGAACTGCTCGAGGCTCATCTTCTGCACCGCGCCGGTGACCTTGTCTTTCTTCACCAGGAGGCCGTCGCGCAGGATGCCGGCGTTGTTGATGAGCGCGTTGAGGCCACCCAGCTCGCCGTGCGCCCACTCCACGAAGCTGACGATGTCGGCCTCGTTGCCCACGTCGAGCTTGCGGCGCTTGATGCCCGCGGGGAGCGCCGCCAGCGCGGTCTCGTTGATGTCGCCGACCGCCACCGCAGCGCCTGCTTCGAGCAGCCGCTGCGCGAAGTGCGCGCCCATGCCCTGCGCGCCGCCAGTGACGATGATCTTGAGCGTTTTGAGGTCCATGGGGCGCCGGATAGCTCGTTTTGCTGCAGAAATGGAAACGCCGTGATGGCCTTTTGAGAGGCGCATCACGGCGTTCGACGACACGGCGAAAGACTCAGCTCTTGAAGGTCTCGGCGGTCTTCTTGGCGGTGTCGAGCGACAGCTTGCGCATGCCCGCGGCGAGGTCGTTGACGTAGTTGAACTGGGTCTTGAGCAGCTCGTTCATCTCGTCGAGCTGGGTGTTGCCGTACTCGATCCACTTGGAGTGGGCCTTGCCCATCTCCTCGAACACCTGCGTCATGCGGGTCGACTGCTCTTCGAACATCTTCTTGACGTTCTCACCGGCAAATTGCTGCACCTGCGAAGCGACGGTCTTGGTCTCGGCCATGGTGTGTCTCCTGGTTGGGCGGCGTTTCCTGCGAATCCGGGGCGAACCCTCGTCCCGAACGCGGACAAAATGCATCGGCCGACTCACCGCGTCAAGCGCATTTTGTTGCACTGCACCATTTCTGCGTCATTTCTTGCGCTTGCGCAGCATGCCCTTGAGCTCATCGAGCTCTTTGCGCATCTGCTCTATGTCGTTGGGAGGCGGCGGCGCGGTGGTGGGCACCGGCACCGGCTGCGTCGACTGTTGGCCCCAGCCGCCGAAGGGGGTGTTGTTGGCGAACTGGGTGAGGGCCACCAGGGGGTTGAAAGGCATGAAGCTCTGGGTGGTCTTCTTGGCGGTCAGGTAGAGCTCGAGGGCCGCCTGCACGTAGCGGCCGAGGAAGTCCGCCAGGGCGTCGTCTCCGAGGCGAATCAGCTGATGGAGCAAGGCGGCGGGGAGGATCTTATCGGCGCCTCTGCCCTCCATGATGATCTGCGTCAAGGTCACCTGGGTGAGGTCCTGGCCGGTCTTCGCGTCGACCACCCGGGCCTCCGCGCCGTCGCGGATGGCCGCGGTCAGATCTTCCAGCGTGATGTACCGGCTCGAGTCGGTGTCGTAGAGCCGCCGGTTTCCGTACTTTTTGACGAGCATGATTTCGACCGTACCAACGCCAGTGTGCAATGCAACATGGGTGGCCTTGACAGCGCCCCTGAAACCGCGCCATGAGGCCCTCGTCTTCGCATCTGCACAATTCCGTCAGGGCCAGGACTGTCGTTGGGTATGTTGCACTGCAACAGACCACCCCGGATGGCTTTCGGCAGGGCCCGGGCGTAAGGCCGCACGCGTGAAAAGGACGTTCATGTCTCGCTCCCTCTTCGTGGTCGTTGGTTGTGTCGCGCTGCTGGCGTGCCCGGGTGCTCAGGTCGACTGCCGAGTGGGGGCTGATTGCGCGAGCGGCGTGTGCCTGCGTGATGGCACCTGTGGGCCTGTGAGTGACTCGGGCGTGGGCGGAGGCACCGGAGAAGACGGCGGGCTCGGCGGCGGCGCGGGCGGCGGGTCAGGCACCGGCGGTGGCAGCTCGACCGGCGGAGGCACGGGTGGTGGCGGGAGCGTCGACGGCGGCACCGGTGGCGGCGGAATGTCCGCAGGCTGTCTGCCCAACAACGACGGCGTCATCGAGCGCGACGAGGTCTTCTTTCAGCCTGGCCTGCGCGCGACCTTCAAGATCAGCGGCCCGGCGAGCTTCAACACCGCGGGCACGGCCGCCGCAGACGGTGGCCGCGAGTGGGACTTCACCGCTGCCCTCGCCGGCGACACCTCGCGGCTGGTGGAGACCAGGGCGCTGACCGGCGAATGGTACGAATCGAACTTCCCCGACGCGGGGTACGTCACCGAGCTCGGCCAGGGCAGCACGCTGCTCGGCGTGTTCAGCGCCACCAACGACGCGCTCTACCTGCAGGGCGTGGTCTCCCCCACCGACAGCTCCACCGGCACGGAGCTCCACTACGCGCCCTGGGTGAAGGTGCTCCAGTTCCCGCTGCAGTCGGGCATCTCGTGGGGCACGGACAGCAGCGTGAGCGGCAAGTACCAGGGCTACACCATCGGCCTGACGCTTCCCCTGCAGCGCGAGGTGTACACCTCGTCGGTCGACCGCTCCGGAGAAGCGCTCACCCCCTACGCCAACACCCGCTTCCAGACGCTGCGCGTTCGCACCGTGATGGATCGGTACTTCAGGGCCAACACCTTCGCCCAGTGGTTCCTGACCACCACCATCCGGTCTTTCAATTGGAACGCGGAGTGTTTCGGCACCGTGGCAACCCTCACCTCGACCAACAACGAGAGCAGCACCGAGTTCACCGACGCCGGCGAAGTGCGGAGGTTGTCGAATTGAATTTGCGCGCTGCCCTGGTGCTGGCGCTCCTGGGGAGCGGCTGCCTGCACTTTCACAACGGCCCCATGCCCGGCGAGCCGAAAGACGCCACGTATCTTCAGGTCGAAGGCACGCGCGTTCGCTACGTCGACGTCGGTGAAGGCCCGGCGGTGGTGTTGCTGCACGGCTTTGCCTCGAGCATCGAGAACTGGGTCACGGTGATGCCGCAGCTGGTGAAGGATCACCGAATCATCGCCATCGACATGCGTGGCTTCGGGTGGACGGATCGCCCCGTCGCCGACTACTCGCCGGCCTCGCAAGCGAAGCTGCTCAAGGCGGTGCTCGACGAGCGCAAGGTGGGGAAGATCTCGCTGGTCGCCCACTCCTACGGCTCCTCGGTCGCGCTGGCCTTCGCGCTGGACTACCCCGAGCAGGTCGAGCGCATCGCGCTGTACGACGCGTGGGTCTACGACGAGCAGCTGCCCTCCATGTTCCACATGGCGCGCGCCAAGGGCGTGGGTGAGGTGCTCTTCGGCCTCTTCTATTCAGAGCGCGCGGACGAGCGGCTGACCCTCGGTTTCTACGATCCCGACATGGTCACCCAGCACCTGGCCGACGAAGTGGAGAAGGCCTTCGCGCGCCCGGGCACCCGCGCAGGTGCACTCGAGGCCGTGCGTGGCATGCGCTTCGAAGAGCTCGAGCCGCGGTACAAGACCATCACCGTGCCCACCCTGCTCCTCTGGGGCCGGGAAGATCTGGTCACCCCGGTCTCCGTCGGGGAAAAGCTCGTGCGGCAGTTGCCCAACGCCCAGCTGAAGGTCTACCCGCGCTGCGGCCACTTCCCGATGATCGAGGCGATCTCGGCGTCGAACCGCGACCTGGCCGCGTTCCTCGGAGGTGCACCGTGAGAGCGTTCGCGAGCGTCCTGCTCCTCGCCGCCACTCAGGCCCTGGCCTCTGGCCTGGCCGATCACGGCGACGATCTCTTCCAGCGTGAGAAGATCGAAGTCGAGCTGCACGGCTTCCTGCGCGTGCGCGGCGACCTGCTCAACAACCTCGATCTCGATCGCGGCACCACGCCGTCGGGCCTCGCGTTGTTCCCCGTGCCGCTGGGCAACCCCACGGGCCAGTCACTCTTCGTCGCCGACATGCGCCTGCGCACGGACCTCGCGATCTACGCCCCCTTCGCCGCGGCCGCCGTGAAGGTGCGCGCCGATCTCATCGACGACCTGGTGTTCGGCTCGACGCCGGTGCTCTCGCCCGGTGCAGGCAACGCGCCTACGCCCGCGGCCAGCCCCGGCCAGTTCCCCGCCACCTTGCTGCGCATCAAGCGTGCGTACGGCGAAGTGCTCACGCCCTTCGGCTACCTCGCGGCCGGCCGCATGGGGAACATGTGGGGCCTGGGCATGATGTCGAACGGCGGCGACTGTCTCGATTGCAACCTGGGCGACCAGGCTGATCGCGTCGCCTTCGTGACGTCGCTGGTGGGCCACCTCTGGGCCGTGGCCTACGACTTCAGCGCAGTGGGCCCGACCCAGTTCCGCAAAGACGGGCAGCGTCAGCTCATCCTCGATCCCAGCACCGACGTGCAGTCGTTCTCGTTCGCCTTCATGAACATCAAAGACGACCACACCCGCAAGCGCCGCCGCCTCGCGGGCCGGGTGACGCTCGAGTACGGGCTGCTCGGTTCGTACCGCTGGCAAGACAACGACGTGCCGGCGGCCTACCTGCCGGTGAGCGGTGACACCACGCTGACCCCGGCTTCCGTGATGCGCCGTGGCTACAAGGCGGCGGTGGTCGACGGCTGGCTGCGTTTCCAGACCGAAGGCTTCAAGCTCGAGGCCGAGGCCGCGATGCTCTACGCCGACGTCGAGCAGGCCTCGCTGCTCCCGGGCGTGCTGCTGCGTGATCGCGTGCAGTCGCTGCAACTGGGCGGATCGATCGAGACCACCATCGGCGCTCCGGGTTCGGTGTTCATCGGCGGCCTCAACGCAGGCGCCGCGAGTGGCGATCCCGCTCCGGGCTTTGGTGCGTTCCCGCCCGCGGGATCTACGCCGAACGCAGGCGAGCTCGACGGCCCGCAGCTCGACATTCCCCGCGACACCCGCATCGACAACCTGCGCTTCCACCCCGACTACCGGGTCGATCGCATTCTTTTCGCGGAGATCATCGGCACCGTCACCGACGCCTGGTACGTGCGGCCGTGGGCGAAGGCGCGGCTGCTGGAGTTCCGCAGCTACCAGCTCACCCTCGCCGCCGACGCCACCTTCAGCCGCGCGTTCTACGCGAGCTCGACGCCCGGCAACGACGCTGCGCTGGGCATGGAGTTCCACGGCGCGCTGACCTGGGCGAGCAAAGACGGCTTCGACGTGCTCGCTGAATACGCCGTGCTCTTCCCTTTCGCAGGCTTCGACAACCCAGCCCAATCGCTCAAGGCGCAGCCTGCGCAGCTCGGGCGCATTCGCCTCGCGTGGAGATTTTAGAAAATGACGCGCTCTCTTTTCGTTGGCTTGCTGGTGCTGTGCGCGTGCGGCGAGAACCGCACCTACCCGAGCAAAGAAGCGTACGCCGCGCCGGCCGTCGCCCCGCTGGAGTGCGTGCCCAACCTCGACGGGCGCGTCGACGCGACCGAGCTCAGGGCGGCGCTGGGCATTCCGGTGCGCTACCTCGCCTCGCCTCCCGGCAGCTCGCGGCCCGTGGCGATCCCCGGGGCCACCAACCCCGCGGGCCAGCGCGTGTGGGATCTCTCGATCGACTACGCCGACGATCGCGTGGCCACCCTCTCGGCCTCGGCCCTCGCCGGTCACTGGTTCGCCGCCAGCTTTCCCACCGGGCAGTTCGTCTCCGCCCTCGACCTCGGCGGCACCACGCTGGGCGTCTACCTGAACGACGGCAACGACCTGCTCCTGCTCGGCTACGCGTCGCGTGAAGAGGCGCCCACGCTGGGCAAGACCCTGGTCGTCTACACGCAGCCGGTGGCGATCTTCCGCTTCCCCCTCGAGCCCAACAAGCAGTGGATCAGCGTGGGCCAGGTCGCCAACGCGATGGTGCGCGGGTTGCCGTACGCCGGCCGCGACACCTACCAGGTGCGCGTCGACGCGGTGGGCCAGCTCGAGCTGCCCGACGTGACCTTCACCCAGACCATGCGCGTGCGCACCACCACCACCATCGAGCCGGCCATCGGCAACACGATCACCCGCCGCCAGGTCGGCTGGGTGTTCGAGTGTTTCGGTGAAGTGGCCCGCGCCACCGCGCCCGACAACGAACTCAACGACGACTTCACCACCACCGCCGAGCTTCGACGCCTCGGCCTTTGAACAATGGAGCACCAGATGATGCTGTGGGATCAGTGGAAGAAGGGCTTCGACCTGTGGGAGCAGCGCACCGCGGAGATGATGGAGACGGTGCTCAAGTCACCGGCCGTGCTGCAGCCGATGGGCAACCTGCTCAGCGCGTCGATGAAGATGAAGGCGAACGTCGAGAAGGCGAGCGCAGAATGGTGGGGAAGCCTCGGGCTGCCCTCCAAGCGTGACCAGGAGAAGACCCTGCACGCCCTCAATCAGATCCAGAGCCGGTTGATCGACCTCGAAGAGAAGTTGGCTGCGCTGAAGAAGAACTGAACCCTCACGGCAGAGCCCACCCCATGGACATCACTCCCTTCCTCGAACTCAAGCCTGCCCCCCGCGCCATCTTCGACTCGCTCCCCGAGCGGAAGACGCGGCCCCGCTTCATGCTGCCCACCGCCGAAGGCGACTGGCAGGCGGTGACGTGGAGTGCGTACGCGAAGGGCATTCGCCAGGCGGCCCTGTTCCTCGCGTCCGAGGGTCTGCAGTCGGGCGATCGCGCAGCGATCTTCGCGCCGAACTCGGTGGAGTGGATCAGCGCGGCGATGGCCATTCAGGCGGTCGGTGGCGTGATGGTGCCCGTGTACCCGGCGAACACCGCGCCGCAAGCGGCCTACGTGGTCAACCACTCCGACACGAAGATCCTCTTCGTGGATACGCCTGCGCTGCTGCAGCGGGTGTTCGAGTCATGGAGCGACTACGCGCAGGTCACCCGCATCGTCACCCTGAGCGCTCAGCCGATGGAGGCAGGCCCGATCATCGAGAAGATGCGCGCGAAGGGGCTGCCGGTGCCTGCCGTCGCCGAGGTGGAGCGCAAGCTCGTCTCGTGGAGCCGCGTGCAGGCCCTGGGCGCCGCGCGTGATCAGGAAGCGCCGGGCGAGTTCGAGCGGCTGCTCGCCTCTGTCTCGCTCGATCAGGTCGCGCAGATGCTCTACACCAGCGGCACCTCGGGCAACCCCAAGGGCGTGCCCCTCACGCACCGCAACGTGGGCGTGAACGGCTCCGACTGGCTCAAGAGCAACGCGCCGCTGCTGGAGACCAAAGACGTCGATCTGCTCTGGCTGCCGATGAGCCACATCTTCGGCTTCGGCGAAGCGTGCCTGGGCAATGCGCTCGGCTGGATCACCTACCTGTGTGAGCCCGCGAAGGTGCTGCAGTACCTGCCAGAGGTGCGGCCCTCGGTGTTCATGAGCGTGCCGGCCATCTGGGAGAAGCTCGCGATGTCGGCGATGAACGAGAGCGAGCCGGCCAAACGCCAGGCGGCGCTGCGCGCGGTCACCGGGGGCGAGCTGCGGTTCTGCCTCTCGGGTGGTGCGGGGCTCAAGCGCGAGGTGAAGGAGTTCTTCCACGCCGCGGGCCTGCTGATCATCGAAGGCTACGGGCTCACCGAGACCTCGCCCACGCTCACGCTCAATCGGCCTGACGCGTTCCGCTTCGACTCGGTGGGCAAGGTGTTGCCCTCGGTGCAGCTCAAGCTCGCCGAAGACGGCGAGATCATGGCGAAGGGACCCACGGTGTTCGGCGGGTACCACAAGGATCCCGCGGCCACGGCCGAAGCCTTCACCGAAGACGGCTGGCTGAAGACGGGCGACGTGGGCCGATTCACCGATGACGGCTTCCTGCAGATCATCGATCGCAAGAAGGACATCCTGGTCACCGCCGGCGGGAAGAACGTGCCGCCCGCGAACATCGAGCTCCGCTTCCGCGATGATCCGTTCGTCTCCACGGTGGTGGTCTACGGAGACGCGCGCCGCTACCTCGTCGCCGCGGTCTGGCTGCACGAGCAGGCGGTCAACGCGCACCTCGAGCAGGCCGGCGTGACGGGCGGTGCGCAGACCGAAGCCCGCAAGGCCCTGGTGCAGACGCGCATCGATCAGGTGAACACGCAGCTCGCGTCGTACGAGTCGATCAAGAAGTTCGCGATCATCGACTCGCCGTTGACGGTGGAGAGCGGCCTGCTCACCAGCACGCTCAAGGTGCGTCGTAAGGAAGTCTACAAGGCGTTCGGCACGCGCCTGGAGGCGCTCTACGAATGAAGCGCATCACCAATCTCCTTGGGTTGTTGTCGCGCCCCAAGCCGCAGGTCGGGGTCACTCCGGCAGATGTGTTCTGGCAGGAGAACAAGTGGAAGCTGCTGCGCTACCGCGCGCGGCCCGAGGGTATTTCGCACCCGACGCCCGTGCTGTTGGTGCCCTCGCTCATCAACCGGCACTACGTGCTCGATCTGATGCCGGGCAAGAGCTTCGCGGAGTACCTCGTCGCTCAGGGCTTCGACGTGTTCTGCATCGACTGGGGCACGCCCGGTGATGAAGACCGCTTCGTCACCTTCGATGACGTGGTCGACACCGCGCTGGGCCGGGCGATCCGCAAGGTGGCAGGTACGGTCGCGCACCATCGCACCCACGTGCTCGGCTACTGCATGGGCGGCACGCTGGCGGCCATTCATGGCGCGGTGCACCCGGAGCACCTGCAGTCGTTCGTCGCGCTCGCTGCTCCCGTGAAGTTCGACGACGGCAGCCTGCTGCAGCGGTGGACCAACCTGAAGGGTTTCGATCTCGACGCGCTGGTCGCGGGTACGGGCAACGTGCCGTGGCAGTTGCTGCAGTCGGCGTTTCAGTTGCTCCGGCCCACCCTGCCCCTCGCCAAGGCGGTCAGCCTCATCGATCGCGCGTGGAATGATGAGTTCCTCGACGGCTTCCTCGCGCTCGAGGCGTGGGGCAACGACAACGTGTCGATCCCCGGCGAGTTCTACCGGACGTACATTCGTGAGCTCTACCAGCGCAACGCGTTGGTGCACGGGCGCTTCATGCTCAAGGGCCAACAGGTCGACCTGAAGAACCTCGTGTGCCCCACCCTCGCGGTCACCTTCGAGCACGACAACATCGTGCCGGGGCCCAGCGCGGCGGCGTTGATCGAAGCGTGCGGCGCGAAAGACAAGCAGCACCTGCACCTGCCGGGTGGGCACGTCGGCGCGGTGGTCAGCAAACACGCCGCCAAGACGCTCTGGCCGCAGTTGGTCGCGTTCTACGAAAAACACGACAGTGCTTCCCTCTCCCTTCGGGAGAGGGTCAGGGTGCGGGGCTAGCGTCTTTTCCACGAGCGTCACGAAGCCGCCCCTGACAAGAGGCGCCTCGTCGTGACGGCCCCTGGCTATTTCGAACTCCTCAGAACGCGTCCCAACTACCGGGCGCTGTGGCTGGGCTCCGTCGTCAGCCTGGCCGGCGACTGGTTCACGCTGATCGCACTCTACAACCTGCTCGAGGAATACACGGGCAGCAGTGAAGCGGTTGGGTTGATGCTCACCGCGCGGTTCCTCCCACCCGCCTTCCTTTCTCCAATGGCCGGCGTGGTGGCCGACCGGTTCTCGCGCAAGCACGTGATGGTGCTGTGCGACCTGCTCAGAGCGGTCGTGGTGTTTGGTTTCCTCCTGGTCAGAACGCGCGAAGACGTCTGGCTCGTCTACGCATTGACCTTCGCGCAGATGAGCCTCGCGGCCTTCTTCGATCCTGCAGAGCAGGCGTCGATCGGCAGCACGGTCGAGCCGCACGAAGTGGTCACGGCCAACACCCTGCAAGGCGCCACGTGGAGCGCGATGTTGGGCGTTGGTGCCGTGGCCGGCGGCCTGCTCACCACCATGGTCGGCCGTGACGCGAGCTTCGTGGTCGACGCGTTGAGCTACCTCCTGTCGGCCCTCTTCATCTCGCGCGCGGTCGTGCCCAGGCCGGTGCAGCCGCCGGCTGCAAAGACCCTCGCGGGGCGGTTGGGCTTCACTGATCTGCTCGAAGGGCTGGCGCTGGTGCGCGCTCGCCCTGAGATTCGGCGCGTGCTCTGGGTGAAGACCGGCTGGGGCATCACCGGCGGCGCGGCGTTGATGCTCTACGCGGTGATGGGCCGGCATGTGTTCGGTGTGCCGGGCTCGCCTGACGCGGGTGTCGGCGTGCTGCTCGGCATGCGCGGAATCGGGGCGCTGATTGGCCCGCTCATCGCGCGACGGTTCGGTGGAGACGGTCCTCCGTTTCTGGAGCGCGCCATCGGTTGGGCGTTCGTGGTCACTGCGCTGTTCTGGGCGCTGTTCGCGTTTTCTCCGAACCTGGTGGTGGCGGCGATCTGCTTGTCGCTCGCTCACATGGGCGTCGCGACGCAGTGGGTGTTTTCGAGCTCGCTCATCAACCTGCGCGTGGAAGATCGATTTCGCGGCCGGGTATTCGCCGTCGACTCGATGTTCTTTCTGGTCGTGCTCGGGTTCTCGAGTTGGGCCGGAGGGAAGGCGCTCGACGCGTTTCACATTCAACCGCGCGTGCTGATGGCTTCGTTGTCGGTGATCCTGCTGGGGTCTGGTGCGATCTGGTGGTGGCTGTTGAGGGGACGGGAAACCTCGCCCGGCGCAGCAGGGAGAGGTCGTCCGTAGGTTGAAGCTGAGGTGGCCGGTATGAGCGCGAACCCTTCGCCTTTGGCTGGCTCTGCAAAGCGGTGAGTTGCCGCCCCCAGAGTTGACCGCTGCCGCCGTCGTCAGTCCTCCAGGTTGACGCTGACCGTGCCCGCCTCGCCCACCTTCGCCTTCACCTCGAGCCTCCTCCCGACTTCGCGGGGTTCTTCTTCTCTCTTCACCGCGCAGCTCGACGACACCGGCCAGAACTCCGCTTCGCGCACGCATCGGGACATCGTGCGCTCCGGCTGCTCCGCCTCTGGTAACCTCTCCTTCGATTCCCATTCCGGAGATTACGATGACGCCACGCCACTTTCTCTTCGCGACGTCGTTTCTCGTCCTTCTCGGGGTGGCAGGCTGCAAGTGCGACCCGCCGGTTGTCTCCGATGACGCAGGCGGTGAAACGGGCGGCGGTGACGCGACGGGCGGTGGCACGGCGACCGGCGGCGGTGCGATGACGGGCGGCGCCGGTGGTGGGACGGGGGGCGGGAGTCTTGGTGGGGGCACCGGGGGGGCGAGTGGCGGCGGATCCGGCGGAGGCGACGATGCGGGCGCGGGCGACGCTGGTGTGGATGATGGAGGGCTGGACGATGCGGGCGCGGTGG
>JAUYRZ010000108.1 GCA_030695565.1 Archangium sp. | reverse complement strand
ACGTTCATCGCTCCCTGGTGGGACGGGCTGCTCGCGCCCACCTCAGGGCCGCCTGCCGTGTATCGCTATCAGGTCTCGGGGATCGCCCCGAACCGGGTGATGGCCTTCGAGTGGAGTAACTTCGGCGCCAACGCGGCCACCTCGCGCATCTCCTTCCAGGTGATGTTGTTCGAGACCACCGGCCGCATTCGTTTCGCCTACAGCACCGCATTGCCCGCCACCGTCTCGGCCTCGGTGGGCCTGCAGAAGGAAGCCGCCGTGGGCGTGCCGGGCCTGAGTTGCTCCAGCAGCGCCAGCTGCACCTCGGGGGCCTACCCCGCGGGGCAGGCGATCGACTTCTACCCGCTGCCTGACTTCGAGATCACCTCGTTGTCCGCGCCGCAGACCGGCTACGCGGGGGTCGCTTTCCCGCAGACGGCGAGCATCAGGAACCGCGGAGGGCGCGACGTGCCCAGCGTGAACGTTCGTTTCTTCCTTTCGACCGACGCCACGCTCAACGAGATGACCGACACGATCATCGGCACCAGCGCCGGCGTCGCTGTTCCCGCCCAGGGCGCCGCGCAGGCGGTGCTCAACGCCCCGCTGCCCATGACGTTGACTCAGAGCTCCTACTTCCTCTTCGCGGTGGTCGACCCCGATCGACTGATCCAGGAAAAGGCCGAGCTCAACAACGTGTCTGCACCCTCGGTGGTCACCATCGGAGCGCCCACGGCCGACCTGGTGGTCTCCGCGTTCTCCGCGCCGACCGCGGCGATGCCGGGCGCCACGTTGCAGGTGAGCCGCTCGCTGCAGAACCTGGGCAACGCGGCCTCGCTGGCGGCGAAGTACACCTACTTCCTGTCGGACAACGCGTCGGTGTCGATCGCCGACCGGTCGTTGCTGGTGGGCAACCTGGGCGCGCTCACCCCCCTGCAGGTGGACATGGCGATGGACAGCATCACCGTGCCCGCCGACCTCCCGCCCGGCTCGTACTGGTTGGGCCTGTGCGTCAACTTCGATGGCGCCAGCTCGAGCTTCGGCGGCAACGAGATCACCATCGTGAACAACTGCTTCACGCAGGCGGCGGCGGTGCAGGTGTCGACCGGCACGGTGACCATCTCGACCGCGGCGCTGCCCACCGCCACCCGCTACGCGCCCTTCGGGCTGCGGCTGCAGGCCACCGGCGGCACGGGCACCTACGTCTGGGAGCTGACGGGCGGCGCGTTGCCCCCCGGCCTCACGCTCTCCAGCGCGGGCGACCTGGTCGGTTCACCTTCGACTGCGGGCACCTTCTCCTTCGATGCCAAGGTCACCAGCGGCGCGTTGAGCGACACGCGCATGCTCAGCCTGCAGGTGATGCCCGGCGGCCTGCCGCTGGTCATCGTCGACCAGTCGCTCACCGCTGCCGAGTTCGGCCGGGTGTACACGGCCTCGATGGTCGCCGTGGGCGGCACGCCGCCGTACATCTGGCGCGCGCTCGACCTCGACGAGCTGCCCCCGGGCATCGCGGTGGCCACCGATGGCCTGCTCGAAGGCCGCCCGCTGATGGCCGGTGACTTCGCCTTCGCCGTCCAGGTGACCGACTCCACGGGCGCCGCGGTCTCGAAGGAGCTGAGCCTGCGCGTGGTGACCCCCACCTCGTTGTCGATCGCCACCTCGGCCCTCGAGACGGCGCTGGTCGGCCGCGACTACCTGCAGCCGCTCATCGCGGTGGGTGGCAGCGCGCCGTACGCGTGGTCGCTCATTCGTTTCCAGGAGCTGCCGGAGAACATCACCGACGCGCCGGGCGCGGTGCTCTTCGACGGCGGCAACCCCATCATGTTCCCGGCCGACTTCGGCGTCGGCATCGATGACCGCGACACGGCCGACTACCTGAGCGGCACGCCGCGCCGCGCCGGCCTCTACGCCTTGACCCTCAAGGTGAAAGACGGAACGGACACCGAAGACACCGCCAGCGTGCTCCTGAGGGTCAGCTACCGCGACGGTCTGGCCATCACCACGCTTCAGCTGCCCGACGCCTTCGTCAATCAGCCCTACCAGGTGCGCCTCTCGCACAACGGTGGCAGCGACGCGGTGGGCATCGCCTTCTCGGTGCCCTGCATTCAGCAGGCGCTGCGGCCCGGCGAGTTCAAGTGCGCGGACACCGAGCCGTTGCAGCGGCTGCCGGCCGGCCTCAACCTGGCGGCCGACGGCACGGTGTTGGGCACCGCGGTGGCCGAGACGGGCACCTACACGTTCCTCGTGAAGGTGACCGACAGCCTCGGGCGGCAAGACATTCGCGCCCTGGCCCTTCGCCTGCGGCCTGACTTCGCCCTCGAGAAGTCGAGCTGCAGCACCGCCGGTCTCGACCCCTCCTTGCTGGCGCTCGCTCTGGCTGGCTTCGCGCTGCGCCGCCGCCGCCGTTGATCGTTTCGGCGCACTCCCTTTCGAAGAAAAGAGAAGCTCAAGTCATGTGGAAGAATCTGTGTGTGGCGGTGATCTCAGCGGGCGTGATGGGCGTGGTGGGCGCGTCGTGTGGTGGCGAGCCGAAGAACATCTGTGTCGATCGCAACATCCGTTGCGCGGCGCCCACCATCTGCGATCCAGGTGATGGCATCTGCAAGTGCGGCGGGCGGGGCGGGGTGGTCTGCGCCGAAGGTGCGGTCTGCGACCCGGGCTCGAACACCTGCTTGACGCGCAAGTGCGACAACGTCGACTGCTCCGACAAGGCGGGCACCAGCTGCGACGTGCTCGACGGGCAGTGCAAGTGCGGCGGTACCGGCGGCGCCGTCTGCGGTGCGACCGAGACCTGCAACCCCAACGCGAAGGCCTGCGTGGCGAGCTCGAACTGCAACCAGATCGCCTGCCCGCTGAACCAGACCTGCGACACCACCACGGGCGTCTGCAAGTGCGCTTCGACCACCTGCGCGGTGGGCCAGTCGTGCAGCATCGACGCGACCTCGAACAAGACCTGCGTGGCCGACAACTGCTCCGGCGTGGCCTGCACCGGCTCGTCGGTCTGCGACCCGGCTGACGGCCTGTGCAAGTGCAACGCGGTGGTCTGCCAGAGCGGCCAGGCCTGCGCCTGCCCCGCGGGTGGTGACGGCGGCTGCGCTGCCAACGCGCGCGTCTGCCGGGTGAGCGGGCTGTGCAACAACGTGACGTGCAACAACGGCACGACCTGCGATCCGGGCGATGGCCAGTGCAAGTGCGGCGGCCCCGGTGGCCCGGCGTGCGCCAGCAACCAGATCTGCAACCTCGGCCCTCCGGCGCAGTGTGAAGGTGGGCAGCAGTGCGCGTTGGCCGACGGCGGCCCCCGGCTCTGCGCGGGTGGCACCAGCTGCGACCCCGAAGACGGCCTGTGCAAGTGTGGTGGGCGCGGGGGCGTGTTGTGCGCTCCGGCGACGGGTGCCGATGGTGGCACGGTGAGCCCTGCCGAGATCTGCATCTCGAACCCGATTCAGCAGGTCTGCCGCCGCCCGTGCGACGTGCGCAGCCCCGACTGCCAGACCGGCAACTACTGCTACTTCGACTCGTCGGCGGCGACCCCTTCGACGTACTGCGCGGTGCCCACCGACACGAAGGAAGAAGACTCGGCGTGCACCACGGCGACCGCCTGCTTCTCGATGGTGCCAGGCGCCCGTTCGCTGCACTGCCTGGGCCTCGCGCTCGGTCAGACCGGCATCTGCCGCGCCTACTGCGACACCGCGGCGGGCACGGCCGGGTGCCTGCAGGATCGCCCGCGCACCTGCCTGGCGATCCCCACGGCGCAGAGCGGCACCGGGTACTGCAACCCGCAGTGAACGCGGTCGTTCGCCGCTGAGGCTGCACCCGCTCCCTCTCCCTTCGCCACGAAAGGAGAGGGAGTTCGTCTGTCCGGCGACCACTCCCCAATGCCGAGGTGGATGGCGGCGTTGCGTTGCGGCCCTGGTTTGATATTGATTCCGAAATCAACTTTTACCACTGGAGCCCGCCATGCCCAACTTCTTCACGCCTGAGCACGAAGCTTTCCGCAAGACGGTCCGCCAGTGGGTCGAGAAGGAGCTGACCCCGCACGCGCTGGAGTGGGATCGCGCCGGCATCTTCCCCCGGGAGATCTTCTCCAAGGCGGGCGAGCTGGGCCTGCTGGGCATCAACCATGATCCCAGGTACGGCGGGAGCGGCCTCGACTACTGGTACGTCGCCGCGTTCTGCGAAGAGCTGGTGCGCAGCCACAACGCCGGGGTGAACATGGCGCTCATGGTGCAGGGCCAGATGGCCACGCCCATCATCAACGAGCTGGGCACCGACGAGCAGAAGCGGCTCTTCCTCGAGCCTGCGCTGCGCGGCGAGAAGATCGCGGCGCTGGGCGTGAGCGAGCCGGGCGCGGGCAGCGACGTGGCGAACCTGAAGACCACCGCGCGCCGGGTGGGCGACGACTACGTCATCAACGGCTCGAAGATGTGGATCACCAACGGCACCCGGGCCGACTTCATCACCCTGGCGGTGCGCACCGGTGAGCCCGGTTACGGCGGCGTCTCGTTGTTGACCTTCCCCACCGACGTGAAGGGGTTCCAGGTCTCCAAGAAGCTCGACAAGGTGGGCAACCTCTCTTCAGACACGGCGATCCTCTTCTTCGAAGACTGCCGGGTGCCGGTGCGCTACCTCCTGGGCGAAGAGAACGAAGGTTTTTACCACGTGATGACGAACTTCCAGGGCGAGCGGCTCACCGCGGCGCTCGCGGCCGTGGCGGCCATGGAGCAGATGGTCGCCGGCGCGATCAAGTACGGCAATGAGCGCAGCGCCTTCGGCAAGCCGCTGATCAAGTTCCAGGTGTGGCGTCACAAGTTCGTCGAGCACCTCTCGCACATCGAGGCGGCCAAGCGGCTCACGTACCACGCGGTCGAGCTGTTCGAGGCGAAGGAGAACCCGGTGAAGGAGATCTCGATGGCCAAGTTGGTGGCCTGCGATCTCGCGCAGAAGGTGGCCTACGACTGCCAGCAGTTCTTCGGAGGCATGGGCTACATCGAAGAGACCGAGATCGCGCGGGCGTGGCGCGACGTGCGCCTGCTCACCATCGGCGGCGGCACCTCGGAGATCATGAAGGAGATCATCTCGAAGCTGTCCGGCTTCTGAGGGTGCACCCTTGCCCCGCGCGGCGTGGCCGTGTCACACCGGCGGGGTGCTTCGACTGTCTTTGACGCTCCTGGTCTGCGCCGCCTCACTGGCGCGCGCCGACTACATGGATCACTTCGTGGTCCGCGAAGACGTAGGCCCTCGCAAGGCGCCGTACCTGGGTGACGCGAAGCTGGTGCTCATCCCCATCGAGGTGGCGGGTTTTCCGCCCATCGACGAAGCGGCGCTCCAGCGGTTCTTCTCGCCGGACGATCCGAACGGCTTCGTGCGGTACTACGAGACCGCCTCGTTGGGCCGCTACCGCCCGCGCGTCACCGTCACGCCCAAGGTGACCTACGCGAGCTGCCCGCTGCCCGCGGCCCAGTTCCCCACCTGCGAGATCGCGCGCGGTGACATCAGCGCCTTCACCGCCGGCATGGACATGATGCGCGAGGCCGTGAAGAAGGCCGACGAGGCCGGCTTCGACTTCGCCCCGATGGACGTCAACGGCCGCAAGGGCGTGGCCGACGGCTGGGTCGACGGGGTGATGCTGCTGACCAACGTGCCCTTCGGGGGCATCGCTTTCCCGTTCGCGTACTTCAACCGGGGCGACAACCTCAACGGCGGCACCAGCGGGCCGCTCGTGGTTGACGGGCTGAAGGTGGGCCACCTGGCGATCGCGGGGGAGAACGACCAGTTCGTGATGGTGCACGAGTTCGGGCACCTGCTCGGGTTGACCGATCTCTACGACGAGTCGGGCAAGTACGACGGGCTCTACCTCTCGGTGATGGGCACCTGGGGCTACGACCCCAACATCCCGTTGCCCGATGCCGAGACGCGGTTCCGCCTGCGATGGGCCAACTGGCACCAGGTGCAGGGCCGCCAGCGCGTCACCATCAAGCCGGTGGAGACCAGCGGCGAGGTGTACCGGCTGGGCACGGGCGACGAGTACTTCCTCATCGAGAACCGCGGGCCGGGTGGTTCATTCGACAAGTCGTTGCCCGAGCGCGGCCTTGCTGTGTTTCACGTCGATCGAACGGTGAAGCTGGGCGGAGTGGAGGGCAACTTCGTCGAGCGCATTCTCGACTGCGTAAACTGCGACGCGTACCACCCGTACATCCGCCTGCTGCAGGCCGATGGGCTGTTCGAGATCGAACGCAACGGGCGTTTCGGCCGCGGCGATCTCTTCGGCACGGGTTCGTTCCTCCGGCCCGACGCGCGGGGCATTCCGTTCTCGAAGATGAACGAGGTGAACTCCACCAACCTCTACGCGGGCACGGCCTCGGGGCTCACGCTCGACGACGTGCGCGTGCTCGACGACGGTTCGATCGAAGTGACCCTCATCGCGCCCGAGACGGGCCAGTGTGAAGAGCGGCTGTGTGCCGAAGGTGAAGCGTGCGCGCCGGTGACCTGCGGTGAGCAGACCAAAGCGCCCAGCTGCGCTGCGACAGGTGGGCTCTGGCCGGTGCTGGGTCTGCTATTTCTTGAAAAGCGCTTCCGCCGCCGAGAGCAGCGCGTCTTTGCCAGGGCCTGATTGACGGTTCGCGCCGTCACCCAGCTGGAAGAAGTCGCAGAAGTTGGCCGACTCCTTGTCGTCGGGCACTTCGGCGAAGGGCTCCTTGCACTCCTTGGCCACGGTCTCGTCGTAGTGCCTGCAGTGAATGCAGGAGTGCAGCTCGGAGCCGCAGGCAGGGCACGTCTCGCGACGGCCCGTCTGGTTGAAGGTCGCTTCCAAAACCGCTCCGCACTTTCCACAGCCGGGCATGGCGTGGATATAACGCACCCCCCTCCCGGAGGTCTGTAGCCGATGCGCCGTCTCTCAACCCTGATGCTCGCCGTCTTCGCAGTGCCCGCCCTTGCCGCTGAACCGCTCGGCGCGTCGGAAGACGAGTTCAAGATGTACCTCCACTACAAACTGGCGATGGCCGACACGCGCGTGCAGGCCATGAAGCCCGAGGCCCGGCTTCCCGCGATCGCCAAAGACGCCAGCTTCAAGCTGAAGGATCTGCAGCAGGCGATCACCAAGGTGGAAGCGGCCGGAGATCTCAAGGCCAAGTGTGAAGCGAACCTGAAAGAGACCTTCGCTTCGGGTCAGCTGGCCGGCCGCATGGGCAAACTCGAGGTCGACACCTCGGGCGATCACGCCATCGCCTACGTGCAGTGGTTCAACGAGGAGCAGAACGATCTGCCCGTCGAGGCCTCGTACGCTGCGCGCCTGGCCACCGACGCCTGCCCGGTCGCCTCGACGGTGACGGTCTGGGCGCAGAACAAGGCCGTGCCCCAGCAGCGGCTCTTCCAGGCCCTGGTCAGCTCGACCAGCGCGCGGCGCATCAGCCTCGACAAGGTGAAGGATTTTGGCCCGACGCGGTACCTGAAGCTCTTCGAGAAGGTGAAGAGCGTGGCGAACGGCGACGATCTGTCGGCCGAGTCGAAGCCTTAAGTGGCGAAGTATCAGCCCAAAGACTTCTTCTTCCGCAAGGCGAAGGACGAGGGGCTGCGCGCGCGCAGCGCCTTCAAGATCGACGAGATCGCCAAACGCTTCGACATCTTCGAGAAGGGCCAGTCGGTCGTCGACCTGGGGGCGGCGCCCGGCGGTTTCTTGCAGATCATCCTCAACGAGATCGGCCCGACCGGGTTCGTGGTAGGGGTGGATCTGGCGGCCATCAAGCCGTTGGGGAAGCCCAACGTGAAGACCGCCGTGATGGACGTGCTGGCCGACGACTTCGCGGTGAAGCTCGAGGCGCTGCACCCGGGCCCGGTCGACGTGGTGGTCTCGGATCTCGCGCCCAAGACGACCGGGGTCAAAGACGTCGACCTCGCGCGTTCACACAGGCTCGCGGGCATCGCGCTCGACATCTCGCGCGCGCGTGGAAAGCCGGGCAGTCACTTCATCGCCAAGCTCTTCATGGGCGGCGACTTCGAAGCCTTCCGCGCTGACGTGAAGAGGGTGTTCAGCGACGTGAAGGTGGTGCGGCCCGACGCGACCCGGCAGGCGAGCATGGAGATCTATCTGGTGGGGCTGAGCAAGAAGTAGCCGCGCCGTTCGCATCGAGAGGGTCGCCTGCGCTCGATGCGAACGGTGTGCGTCTGTTCCTTCGGAGGAAATCGACGGCGAATCACGCGCTGGGCCTGGTTCAGGGGCGCTTGAGCGCTGGCTGCTCGCCCGAACGTTCCCGCGCCCGCGGCCCCCGTTGCCGGGTGGGCTCGGCTTCCATGCCCGGTTGATACGCGGTCACCTTGTCGCGGCCGCCGCGCTTCGAGGCGTAGAGCGCGGAGTCGGCGCAGTCGATCAACCGGGTCTGCTCGGTGGCATCGAGCGGCAACGTGGCCAGGCCCACCGAGATGGTCACCTTGCCGCCGGGCTGGGTCTTGCCGTGCTCCAGGTCTCCTTCGGCGATGCTGCGGCGCAGCTTCTCAGCCACCTCCAGGCTCTCAGCGCGGGAGATCTGCGGCAACAACACCACGAACTCCTCACCGCCGTAGCGCGCCAGCGTGTCGACCTTGCGCAGGTTCTGCTTGAGCAGCTGGCAGACCCGCCGCAACACGTCGTCGCCGGCCGAGTGGCCCGCGGCGTCGTTCAGATGTTTGAAGTGATCGATGTCGATCATCAGCATGGTCAGCGGGGTGTCGAAACGCGCGGCGCGGGCGATCTCGGCCTCGAGCTGCTGGTAGAGGTGACGCCGGTTGGGCACGCCGGTGAGCGGGTCGGTGATCGACAACGCCACCGTCTGCTCGTGCAGCCGCGCGTTCTGCACCGCGAGGCCCACCTGGTCTGCCACCGCTGCGAAGAACTCCATCTCTTCGGGGCCGAAGTCGCTCTTGCGCGGCCGCTCGAAGTTGAGCACCCCCAGCAGCTCGTCACCGCGCACCATGGGCACGGAGAGCAGGCAGCCGTTCTCCTTGATGCCTTCACCGCGCACGCGGAACAGCTCGTCTTTCTCGAGGTCGGCCACGTACCAGCTGCGGCGCAGCTCGGCCGCCCGCCCGCACACCCCTTCACCGATCGCGAAGGTGAGCCCTTCGGAGCCCACGTTCGGCGGGTGCGCCTTGAGCACCTCGAGCTTGCCGTCGGCGTTGAGCAACATGACGCTGAACTTCGCCACCTGCAGCTTGATGGGCACCACCGTGGTCACCCGCTGGAGCACCTCGTTCAGGTCGAGGCTCGAGGCGATGGTGCGCGCCAGATCGTAGAGAATCTGCAGCTCGGCGACCCGGTTCTCCAGCTCGGCTTTGAGCTCGAGATCGGTGCGGGCCCTTTCGAGGTCACGTTGGGTGTCGATCTCGATGGCCTTGAGATCGGTGAGCCGCGCCAACATGCGGTTGAACGCGAGCGCCAGGCCACCCAGCTCGTCGCGCCCCAGATCCGGAGCGCGCACCACCAGGTCTCCGTCTTCCGCGCGTTTCATGATCGCCGCCAGCCGGGCGATGCGGCGGCTGACGAACACCCGCACCGCCAGCACCACCGTGGCGCCCAGGGTGAGCACGAACAGGGTGAGGAACCAGGTCGCGTTCAAGAAGACCTGGGCCACCTCGGTGCGCAGCGCCGGCTCGTCGATGCTCAGCTGCAGCACGCCGCTGCGCAGGGTGGACTGCCCGGTGTGGCACCCACCGCAGGCCACGCCGCCGAGCGGGTAGAGCACCTCGCCACCCGCGCCGCTGCTCCAGGGGAACGGGCTCGAAGGCGCCTCGAAGGTGGCTTGCCCTTCACCGATGGCCAGCAGCCGCGTCGCGTCGGGCCAGGTCTTGTCTTCTTCTTCGATGCGGCGCGACCACTTCACCTGGCCGTCGCGCCCGATGATGCGCAGGTCGGTCACCAGCTTGAGCGCCGACCAGTTGCTGCGCACGGCGTTGGTGACCGCGCGGTGCGCCACCCGGGGCGCGGTACCCGGGGGCGTCTCTTCCACCGCGCCGAAGCTGGTGGCCACGAACTCCGCGAGGCCCAACGCGTCGGTGCGGGTCTTCTCACGCACCGCGCGATCGGTGCGACGCCACGTCGTCACCGTGCCGAGAAGGGCGAGCAGCAGCGCCGGCACCGACACGGCGATCAACAGTCTGGTGCCGATGGTGCGCAGGGTGAGCCTTCCGACGGGTGGGGCGGCAGCATCGTTGAGCTGGACTAAGGTGTGAAGCGTGGAATTACTCACTGCGTCATCGATCAGCGTTCCCCACGGCTTTCCCACCCGAGCGGGCGGGGTGTCCGGCAAGCCTTTCGACTCCCTCAACACCTCTTTTGGGGTCGGCGACGACCCCCTGGCGGTGAAGGAGAACCTCGCCCGGCTCTCGGCGTCGGCCCGCGTCGAGCCCTCCAAGCTGCATTTCGTGAAGCAGGTGCACGGCGATCGGGTGGTCGAAGCGAGCGCCGCCACCCCCGAAACCGAAGCCGACGCGGTGTGGACGGAGGTGCCCGGCACCGCGGTGGGCGTGCGCACGGCCGACTGTGTGCCCATCCTGATCGAGGATCCCGGCGGCCGGGTGGCGGCGGTTCACGCGGGGTGGCGCGGGGTGGAAAACGAGATCGTCACCCGCACCATCGAGCGGCTGGTGGCCCGGGGCGGCGAGCTCGCACAGCTGCGGTTCGCGATTGGCCCCTGCATTCAGCGCTGCTGCTTCGAGGTCGACGGCGATCTGCCGCGGCGTTTCGAGGCCGCCTTCGGCGCGAAGGTGGTGGTGCGATCGGGCGAGCAGATCAAGCCGCACCTCGATCTTCCGCTCGCCGTCCAGGAGACCCTCAGCCGGCTGGGCGTGCCGGAGGGCCACGTGGCCGTGTTGCCTCAGTGCACCATGTGCGATGCGCGCTTCTTTTCGCACCGGAGAGAGCACGGCGTCACCGGGCGGCATCTTTCGTTCATCACGCTGCCGGGCGCTGCAGCCCTGTAGCAGCGATGAGGGGGGTCCTTTTCTTGACCCCTCGAGAAGCGGGTCCCTATCCTCTGTCTGCCATTCGCCCGATCCTCGCCACTGCCTGTCTCGCGCTGTTCTCCTGCGCGACGGATGCCGTCACCCGCGCCGAACACGCCGAGCTGTTGGCGTCGTTGCGTGCGCTGCGCACCGAGAACGCGCGCCTCGAAACGCGCGTCGATCGGTTGGAGTCCGAGAAGAAGGTGGTCGTCTCGCGCTCCGCTTCGGCGGCGGCGACCACCACTGCGCGCGAGAACGCGCGCGCTTCGTCTTCTCCCGACGCTCCGTCGTCGTCAGGCGCGTTGCCGCCGCTGACGGTGGTGAAGTTGAAGCCGCGCAAAGAAGCCGCGCCGAAGCTCGAGACGAACGTGGAGATCGCCGAACCGCCCGAGCCGATCACCCAGGAAATCAAAGACGGAGCGCCCCCCGACGATGCCGATCTGGCGATGGCCGAAGCGCAGTTCGATCGCGGCCTCGAGATGATGAAGACGGGAAACTCCGAAGCCGGCGTCGCGCAGATGCAGCAGTTCGTCAACGACTGGCCCCGGCACCCCAGGGCCGACAACGCGATCTACTTCTCGGGCATGGCCTTCTTCGCCGCGAAAGACTTCGAGCACGCGCTGCAGTCGTTCGAGCGGGTGATTGCCCAGTACCCGGCGGGCGACGCGGTGCTCGACTCGATGCTCAAGCTGGCCGACTGCCGCATGAAGCTCAAGGGCCCGCGTGAAGCGCGCGCCACGTGGGAAAAGATCGTCGCCACCTATCCGGGCACCGCGGCGGCCACCCAGGCCCAGGCCCGTCTCCATTCGTCTTCTCAGACTCCCGTCGCTTCTCCGTAAGAGGTCCCCATGCGCCACCTGCTGCTGACCGCATCACTCACGCTGCTCACCTTCGCGCCCGCCGGCGCCTTCGCGCAGGCCGACCAGGAAGACACCGGCGACGATGAGAGCGTGGCCCCCGAAGGCAGCTCGACCATCGCTCCCGAGAAGAAGGCGCGTGAGCCGTCGAGCACGGGCAAGGCGTCTTCCCCGGGCACGCAGCACACCGTCGAGAAGGGCGACACCCTGTGGGACCTCTCGCAGAAATTCCTCGGCAGCCCGTGGTACTGGCCCAAGGTCTGGTCGTACAACCCGGAGATCGCCAACCCTCACTGGATCTACCCGGGCAACGAGGTGCGTTTCTTCTCGTCGGGTGAAGAGGTGCCCACGCAGGTCGAGGTCGGCCAGCCCGAGACCGAGGTGGAGGAGGGCGAGATGTACGGCGACAAGGTCACCGTCTTCGGCCAGATCGGCTTCCGCCCCAAGAACGCGCTCTCGGTGGCTTCGCCGGGCTTCGTGACCAATCGTGAAGTCGAGGAGTCGGGCACGCTCTTCGGCTCGTTCGCCGAGTCGGCGATGCTCAGCTACGCCGATCGCATCTACGTGCGTTTCGGCAAGAAGGCGCCGCGCATGGGCGAGACGTACCTCGTCTTCCGCCGCGCCGGCGAGGTGATCCACCCCGTCACCCGCGACCCGATTGGTTACATGACCGAGGTGCTCGCCGAGGTGAAGGTCATTCGCATCGACAAGGACAACAGCGCCACCGTGATGATCTCCAAGCAGTACGACGAGGTGGCGCGTGGTGACCTGGTGGGCCCCCTGAACGAGCCGGTGGTGCGCGCCGTTGCGCCGCGCCCCAACGAGCGCGACGTGAAGGACGCCTTCGTGGTCGCCGACGTGCGCCGCTACCCCACCATGCTGGGCGAGAACTCGCTGGCCATCATGGACAAGGGCAGCGACGACGGCGTGAAGATGGGCAACGTCTTCACCATCTACCGCCAGCACGATCCGCTCCCCCAGGACGCGCTGATGCAGCCGACTGTGCTCGATGAACAATACCCCATCGAAGACATCGGGCAGTGCGTGGCGTTCGAAGTGAAGGCCAAGGTCACCATGTGCCTGGTCACCCAGTCGATCCGTGAATTCGTGCTCGGTGATCACGCCGAGATTCGCGCTTCGGGCTCGCGCCGCGCCGGCCGCTGAAGACGGGTTGTCGGACCCCTGCGGTAGAGCAGGGGGATGCACACGGCAGAGCGAAGAGCGACGGCTGCGCTGTGGTCGATTCAAGGCATCGGCCCCCTCACCTTGCGTGCGGTGCAAGAGCGCGCGGGGCCGGTGGGCGAGTTGTTGGAGAAGCCGGTCGCCGCCTGGGCCTCGAAGGTCGAGTGGCGCGCTGACACCTACGCGCACGTGATGTCTGCGGGCACGCTGGCGGCCGCGGCAGATCGGGTGGAGCAGCGCTGCAAGGCCCACCACGCGCGCATTCTGTTCAGCGGCGATCCCGGGTTTCCTTCGCGGCTCGTGAAGGTGCACAACGGGCCCGCGTTGCTGTTCGCGTTTGGCCCCGGCACCGACGCGCCGCCGCGGCGCAGGCTGGCGATCGTGGGCACCCGCCGCATCAACAACGACGCGGCGCAACGGCTCGAGGCGATCGCGGCTGAAGCGGCCGACTCCGGGTTGGGCATCGTCTCGGGAGCGGCGCGGGGCGTCGACCAGGCGGCCCATCGGGGCGCGCTCGCAGTGGAGGGAGAGACCTGGGCCTTCCTGGGTTCAGCGCTCGATGAGATCGACTTCGGGCAGCGTGAGATCACCCGCGCGATCCTGAAGCACGGTGGCACGGTGTTCTCGGAGTTCCCCCCCGGCTTTCGGGCGAACAAAAACAGCTTCAAGGTGCGCAACCGGCTCATCTCGGGCTCCGCCGATGCGGTGCTGGTCTTTCGTGCGCCCCAGAAGTCAGGCGCCCTTCACACCGCGACCTACGCCCTGGAGCAGGGCAGACCGGTGCTCGTCACCCCCGGCGACCCGTGGAACGAGAGCGCCATGGGCTCGAACGAGCTGCTGCAGCAGGGTCTGGCCCGACCGCACCTCAGCCTGCGCGATCTGGTCAGTGCGGTGGGCCTCGATGGGGCGTTGTCCTCCCAGAAGGCGGCGGTGGCCATCGACCTGGCCCAGCTCAGCAAGCTCGCCAGACACGTGCTCGTGTTGCTGGGGATCGGGCCGGCCGATTTCGAAGCTTTGTTGGAGGCCCTGCCCGAAACGTCATCAGCCGAACTGTCAGCCGTGCTCGTGGAATTGGAGGTCTTTGGCGCGGTCGTGCACAAGGGAGGCCGTCGCTACGAAAAACGCTGAGGATCTCCAATGTTGACGGAGTGGAGTGCGCCCACTAGAAACTGCGCGTCGTTCGACTGCTTGGCTGAAAGGAAAGCCGAAACAACATGTCCGCCCAGTCTTTGCTGCAGCACTCTCTTGACGTGGTGCTCGCCGCGGAACCCGCCAAGGAAAGTTTGAAAGACATCATCGTCGGGTTTTTTCACGACGGCGGTATCTTCCTCTACATCAACATCTTCTGGTTCGCGGCCGCCGTGGCCATCGTGATCGAGCGCATCATCACGCTCTTCTTCCGATACAACCTGAACGCCGGCCCCTTCATGGAGCAGATCACCAAGTTGGTGATGGCGGGCAACCCCGACCGCGCCGTGAAGCTGTGTGGCGCAGCGCCCAACTCGCCCCTGGCGAAGGTCGTGCGCGCTGGCCTCACCCGCGCCAACCGCGGTGAGATCGAAGTGGCCAAGGCGCTCGAGGAGTCGATCCTCGAGAACATTCCGCACATCGGCGCCCGCATCCCCTGGCTCTGGTCGCTCGCCAACATCGCGACGCTCGTCGGCCTCGTCGGCACCGTGTTCGGTCTGATCGGCACCTTCCGCTCGCTGGGCAACGTGCCCGCCGATCAGAAGCAGGCGATGCTCAGCAAGGGCATTTCAGAAGCCATGTACAACACGTTCACGGGTCTGACGATCGCCGTGCTCTGCATCATCGCGCACCTCTTCTTGACGGCGTACGCCAAGAAGATGGTCGAGACGGTCGAGCTTCAGGCGATGAAGCTCGAGAACCTGTTGGGCCGTCGCGCCGCCGGTGAAACCAGCGCGATGGACTTCGAGAAGGCCTCATAAGGAACCGCGACGCTCCACCTGCTGTCAGGTGAGCTCACCGACCTATGGCGTTCCATTTCTCCAGACGGAAGATCAAGCCGAAGGAAGAAGAGGAAGGGGGCGAGCTGAACATCGTCCCGTACCTCGACATCCTCATGAACTTGATCATCTTCATGCTCCTGTCGATGGCGGGCCTGGCCACCTTCGGCATGCTCAACGTCAACGCGCCCAACTACGGCGCGGGGGCGGGGGGCGGCACCGAGAATGACAAGCCGGCGCTCACCTTGACGGTGGCCGTGGCCAAGACGGGCTTCTTCATCGCGGCCACCGGTGGCGTGTTGCCCGGCCAGACCGAACCTTCGGCGGCGCCCGGCGAAGGTGCGCCGACCATTCCGCGCAAGGCCGACGGCAACTACGACTACGACGCGCTCACCGCCAAGATGATGGAGATCAAGGCGAACTTCCCCACGGAGAGCAAAGTCATCATCGCGGCTGAAGCCGACACCGACTACGACTCGCTGGTCTCCACGATGGATGCCACGCGCGAGACGGCCGACCGCAAGCTGCTCTTCCCCGACGTCACGCTGGCGAGCTTCTAAATGGCGACTCCGACTGCCGGTCAGCCCGCTGCTTCTGGCCTCGAGATCACCGATGAAGATCGGCAGCGCATGCGGTTTCGCAAGGCGATGGCGCGCAAGAAGCGCCGCGACCGCGAAGCCGAAGGTGAGATCAAGGAACTGAACATCACCGCGATGATGGACCTGATGACCATCATCCTGGTCTTCCTCATCAAGTCGTTCAGCGCCTCGTCGATCACCGTCACCGCGTCTGAAGACGTGCGGCCGCCGATGTCGACCGCGCGCGCCACGCCCAAAGACACCATCGCGATCACCGTGACGCCCAAGTCGATCATGGTGGGCGACAAGAAGAAGGTGACGCTCATCAACGCCGCGGTCGCCGCGGGCGATCTGCAGGGCAAGCTCATCCTTCCGCTCGACGCCGCGCTGAAGAAAGAAGTCGAGAAGCTCAAGTACATCGCGGAGCGAAACCCGGGCTCCCCGTTCAACCGGGAGGTCTCGATCATCGGCGACAAGCGGGTGTCGTACGACTTGCTCTCGTCGGTGCTGTATACGGCGGGCCTCAACGAGCTCGAGAACTTCCGCTTCATCATCCTGCAGAAAAACCCAGACTGACCGGCGCGACTGCGGCCTCGCCTCCGTCGGTCGGGGGTGAGGGCCTCACGCATGGCTGAACCAATCACCGTCATCGGCGCAGGGCTGGCCGGCTCCGAATGCGCTCATCAACTGGCGCGCCTGGGCCACCGGGTGGTCTTGCGCGAGCAGAAGCCCGAAAAGCGATCGCCGGCGCACCAGAGCCCGAACTTCGCCGAGCTGGTGTGCAGCAACAGCATGCGCTCCGACAACCCGGAGAGCGCGATCGGGCTCTTGCACGCCGAGCTGCGCCGGGTGGGCTCGCTCATTCTTTCCGCCGCTGATCGCCAGCGGGTGCCTGCGGGTGACGCGTTGGCGGTCGATCGCGAGCTCTTCTCGGCCGACGTGCACGCGCAGCTGTCGTCGCACCCGAACATCACCATCGTGCCCGGTGAAGTGTTGACGGTGCCGGAAGGAACGGTGGTGTTCGCCACCGGCCCGCTCACCTCGCAGGCGTTGACCGACGCGCTGGCGCCGCACGTGGGCGAGAAGCTCTATTTCTACGACGCGATCGCGCCCATCGTGGCCACCGAGTCGATCGACATGAGCATCGCCTTTCGCCAGTCGCGCTACGGCAAGGGCGGGGGCGACGACTACCTCAACCTGCCGCTCACGAAAGACGAGTACACCCACTTCGTCGAGGAGCTGAACGCGGGCGCCAAGGTGACCCCGCACGCCTTCGAAGAACCGAAATATTTCGAGGGCTGTCTGCCCATCGAAGTGATGGCCTCGCGCGGCGAAGACACCCTGGCGTACGGGCCGATGAAGCCGGTGGGCCTGCGAGATCCCCGCACCGGCCTGCAGCCGCACGCGGTGGTGCAGCTGCGCATGGAAGATCGGGCCGGCACCGCGTGGAACCTGGTCGGCTTTCAGACCCGGCTCACCTGGCCCGAGCAGAAGCGCATCTTCGGGCTCATCCCCGGCCTTTCGAACGCCGACTGGGTGCGCATGGGGCAGATCCACCGCAACACCTTCCTCGACAGCCCGCGTTTGCTGAACCCTGACTTTTCCTTGAAGAACGAGCCGCGCATTCTCTTTGCCGGGCAGATCACCGGCGTGGAGGGCTACGTGGAGTCGACCGCTTGCGGCTACCTCACCGCGATGGCCCTGCACGCGCGGTTGACCGGCACGGTGTTCTCGCCGCCGCCCGCGGGCACGGCGCTCGGCGCGCTCTATCGCCACGTCACCGGCGAAGCGCACCCCGAGGGCTACCGGTACCAGCCCACCAACGTGGTGTTCGCGCTCTTTCCGCCCATCGAGGGCCGCTTCAAGAAGGCCGAGAAGCGGGTGCAGTACGCCGCCCGCGCCGTGCGCGAGTTCGATGTCTGGGCGCCTTCGGCCCCTCACCCGGTTTCCCCCATGCAGACGGCTGCCCCCCTCAAGGTGGTGGCCTAGATGGAGTGCCTTTCGATGCGTCTGGTTCTGGCCGTGACCGCAGCGCTGCTGGCCCTGGCTGGCTGCAAGCAGCAGAAGACCTCCACCGGTGATCCGAAGAGCGTGATCGCCCGCGTGAAAAAAGAGAAGAACGCGCCCCGGCTGCCCGTGATGGGCGAGCGCCGCCTCGAAGGCGAAGGCCAGGAGCTCCGTGCTTCGCCCGATGGCGAGGTGCTCACCGTTTTGCTCGAGGCGGTGCATCCTCCGATTCAGGGCGTGCCGCCGCCGATGCGGCTGGGCGCGTTGTGGGCCGTACCGTCGAAGGGCGGCGCCCCGCACAAGCTGGGCAACGGCGTGACGAACATGGCCGGCGGCTGGCTGCACACGGCTGACTCGCGCTGGGTGATCTTCACCGCCGCGTGGGATCCCACCCAGCAGGTCGGCGAGCTCTACGTGCAAGACGCCAAGAAGCTCGACGCCGAACGTCAGCGCATCGCCACCCGGGCCACCTACTTCGTGCCCAGTGATGACGGCACCCAGCTCGCGTACATCGAAGGCGGCGTGCTGCACGTGGGCAAGCTGCCGTCGGGCCCGTTTCCCCAGGTGGCGGGTGAAGCCTCGACCGCTGAGTTCTCGGCCGACGGGCGGTACCTCTACTTCAAGCGGAAGTTCTCCTCGGCAGGCGGGCTCTACCAGGTCGATCTGAACGAGGCGCGCCCGCAGCCCAGGCGCCTGGTGGATCACGTGACGGACTACACGGTGCTCCGCAGCGGCAAACACGTGGTGGTCAGCGCGCGCGCCACTCCGGCCGATCGCAACTTCCAGCTGCACGTGTTCGACGTGGGCAGCCTCAAGTCGCGCAAGTTGAGCGACGACTGCCACCGCTACCGCGTCTCCCGCGACGGCAAGTTCCTCGCGTGGCGCGACAACGTGCCGGGGCCCGACAAAGGGGCCTTGTTGATGGCCGCGTTGCCCGACGGGAAACCGCGCGAGCTGGGCGCCAACGTGTCGGACTTCGACTTCTCGCCCGACGGCAAACGGTTCGTCTACCGCGACAACTACATCGAGCTGGCCCTGGGGGGCCGCGACCCGTCGCAGACCGACAAGAAACTGGTCGAGCGCGTGGGCGATCTGACGGTGATCGAGATGCCCGACGGTAAGCCCAAGCTGTTGGCGCGCCAGTGCCCCAACTTCCTCTTCGCGCCCGGCGGTTCGGCGCTGGCGTACACCGCACGCATCGATCGCCCTGAGGTGACCCGCCGGCTGTACCTCTACCCGGTGGGCGCGGAAGAGCCGTTTGCCTTGAAGGATTGGCTCTACGAGTACCAGTTCGTGCAGACCGGTGACGTTCTCTACTTCCGCTCCGATTGCCTGCGGGAAGGGCGGGCGTGCGATCTCAATTCGATCTCCGCCACGGCGACCAAAGAGCAGAAGCCGAAGAAAGAAGTCGAGGCCACCTACGGCTTCCGCTTCAGCGCCGATGGCAAACGCGCGCTCCTGGCCTTCGCGCACCTGACCGACCAGACGTTCGATCTGGCGCAGCGCAACCTGCAGACGGGTGAGCAGCGCATCATCGACCAGTTCGTCGAGTGGCCCGGGCTGCTGCTGCCCGATGGTTCGGTCGCATACCTGGTGCACGAGAAGAGCCGGGCCGGGGTGTACGTCGCGAAGTCGCTCTGAGTCCGGGGGGCGGTAGAGTCTCCAGCCGTGGCTCACCTCGATGACTTCATGCGGCACCTGGAGATCTCGCGCGCCGTCTCTGCGCACACGCTGCGGGCCTACGCGCAGGATCTCAAGGCGTTCTACGCGTACCTCGAGCCGCAAGGCGTGGCGCCCGAGAAGGCGTCGCACCTGCACATTCGCGGTTTCCTGGGCGTGCAGTCGGTGACGCTGGCACCGGCCTCGCGCGCGCGGCGGCTGGCGGGCATCAAGGCGTTCTTTCAGTTCCTCACGCGGCGCAAGGTGATCGAGGTCAACCCCGCGCGGCGGGTGAAGACACCCAAGCTGCCGCAGCGGCTGCCGCGTGCCGTGCCCGTCGACGAAGCGTTCGCGTTGATGGAGGCGCCCGATGCCGAGAAGGTCCTTGGCCTGCGCGACATGGCGATGCTCGAGGTCTTGTACGGCGGCGGTCTGCGCGTCAGCGAGCTGTGCGGGTTGTCGCTCGAGGATCTCGACGTGCGCGCGCGCACGGTGAGGGTGCTGGGCAAGGGCAACAAGGAGCGCATCTGCCCGCTGCATGAAGGGGCGATCGCCGCAGTGGTGACGTGGATGGAGCGGCGGGGTGAGTTGTTGGTCAAGCCGGCGAAGAAGCAGGATCCCACGGCGCTGTTTCTGAACTTTCGCGGCGGGCGGCTGACCACGCGATCGGTCGAGCGCCACCTGGACAAGTACGTCACCCAGCTGGGGCTCAACCGGAAGATGTCGCCGCATGCGCTGCGCCACTCGTTCGCCACGCATCTGCTGGCGGGCGGGGCGGACATTCGGAGCATTCAGGAGCTGCTGGGTCACGCGAGCTTGAGCACCACGCAGCGGTATACGGCGGTGTCGTTCGAGCAGCTGCAGTCGGTCTACGACAAGTCGCATCCTCGGGCGTGAGTGGTGGTTTGGCCCTCACCCTGAGCCGACGCCTGTCTGAACGCCGCCGGGGACAAGGACGGCTTTCGCGACGAAGACGGCTGCCCTGAGCTCGACAACGACGGTGACGGCCTGGTTCCGAGCTTGCTGGCGCGGGAGGCGGGCACTATGCAGCGCGCCCATGAATCGTCTCCTTCACGTCGCGCTGATTCACCTGAGCGCCGCCTTGCTGTGCGGCTGTGGCCCAAGCACCCGATGCGTGACGGGCGAGAGCAACGCCTGCGCCTGCGTTGACGGAAAGATGGGCGCGCAGAGCTGCCAGGCTGACGGCACCTACGCGGCGTGCCAGTGCGGCTCGTCGTTGTGCAACGCGAACAACTGTAACGGCTGCTGCGACGCGAGCGGCGCCTGCCAGACTGGCGCCTCGAACGCCGCGTGTGGCGGGGCTGCCCAGCTGTGCGTGGCGTGTGGTCTGGCGCAGACGTGCCAGCTCGGCGTGTGCACGTCGGCTGGATCCGGCGGTGGGGCTGGTGGTGGTGGTGGCGGCGGCTCAGGCGGCGGCGGAGGCACGAGCTGCGGACCCACGACGTGTAGCAACGGGTGTTGTGACGCCGCGGGGCGCTGTCAGTACCCCAGCAACACCGGCTCGATGCTCTGTGGCTCCGCCGGAGGAGCGTGCTCCACCTGCACGGCGAACCAGATCTGTGAGACCGACACCTGCACCACCGTCAAGCGCATCTTCGCCACCAAGACGCGGTACAACGGAAACTTGGGCGGCCTCACGGGCGGCGATCAGAAGTGCATGACAGCCGCTCAGGCCGCGCTCGTCAGTGGGACCTGGAAGGCGTGGCTCTCGGATGGCACCACCGACGCCATCAGCCGCATCGCTGACGTCGGCCCGTGGTACCGGCTCAGCCCCTCCAAACAAAAGACCAAGCTGTTCAACAACAAGACGAACCTCACCACGCTCCCCTTCGAGGAGGTCAGGGTCGACGAGGACGGTGCCTATTTCTCCTCGAGCGTGTGGACCGGAACCGTCGTCGGAGGCACCCGATCCACCGTTCACTGCTCGAACTGGACCTCCGCGCTCAGCACCGCGACTGGCCAGGACGGTGACAACAACTCCCGCGACGCCAACTGGACGCAGTCGGCCCTCTTCGGCAACGAGTGCAATCTGACCAAATCGCTCTACTGCATCGAACAGTAGCTGCGGGACCGTCAGTGACCCATGCAGAGTCGGGTTGCGGCGCGCAGGCGTCGAGCAGCGCCACGTCGGGGCTCGCGGCCGAGCACGACGATGCGCAGCCGTTGCTCCGTCGCGTCCGGGACGTGGAGCGACGGGGTGAGTTGTTGGTCAAGCCGGCCAAGAAGCAGGATCCCCAGGCGCTGTTCTTGAATTTTCGCGGGGGGCGGCTCACCACGCGTTCGGTCTAGCGGCACCTGGATGAGTACCGTCGCTCAGCTCCGGCTCAACCGGAAGATGTCGCCCCATGCGCTGCGCCACTCGTTCGCTACGCACCTGCTCGCCGGCGGCGACCGACATTCGGAGCATTCAGGAGCTGTTGGGCCACGCCGCCTGAGCACGTGACGCCCCCGTTCCTCCCGAGCAGGGAACCAGCTTCGCCGGCGAGTTCGCGAAGGAACCACCTTTGCTCGCGCAACGAGTGGCATCTCGACTGCGCTCGATGCGAACGGTCGAGGGAGCACTTCGGGCCCCGACTGCTCTCGGGCCGAACCTTTTCCAGAACTGGGTTATTGAGAACACCGTGACGAAGAAGAAAGAAACGCCCTTCAACAATCCGTTCTCTGGCGTGAAGCTCGAGCAGGCCAGGGCTCCAGCGAAGGCAGCGCCGCCGCCTCCGCCCAAACGCAAGGTGCAGGTCGAGAAGCCCCTCGATGAAGAGTCGGCGATGTTTCTCGAAGCCGTGGGCGCGGTCGGCCCGGTGCGCCAGGTCAAAGAGCGCGTGGGCCCGCCCGAGCCGCCCACCGCCGCGCAGCTCAAGCGCCCCAATGAAGAGGCCGAGAGTCTCGCCCGGCTCGCCGAGTTGGTCTCCGACGGGGGCGAGTTCGAACTCTCCGATTCCGATGAGTTCGTCGAAGGCTCGGTGCGCGGCTTCGACCAGGGCGTGATGCGCAAGCTGCGCGCGGGCGACTTCACCACCCAGGCCACCCTCGACCTTCACGGCCTGACGCGGGAACAAGCGAAGCCCTCACTCGAGGCCTTCATTCAGAAGTGCCGCATCGCGGGTCACCGCTGCGTGCTGGTGGTCACCGGGCGCGGGCTCAACTCGACCGACCAGATCCCCGTGCTCAAGCGAGGGGCGCAGGAGTGGCTCACGCACGGGCGGGTGGCCAAGCAGGTGTTGGGCTTCTGCTCGGCCAAACCCAAAGACGGCGGCATGGGCGCGATCTACGTGTTGCTGCGGCGCTAAACATTTCACCCGATTTGCTCGGCGCGGGTTCGGCAGGCATGAACCTCAATCGACTCATGCTCGGAATCGCGTTGCTCCTCGTGGGCGCTTTCGTCTCCGTGCTGTCCACCGACTATCGCCGGCACGCGACCCAGGAGACGGAGACCGCCGAACGCGCCCGCCGTAACCCGGCCGTGCTCTACGGTGGCCAGACCATCTTCACCGTCGAACGGCGCGCCAAAGAAGAGGGCACCAAGGCCACCGTCGCGCTGGGACTTGGGCTGGTGCTCCTCACTGGTGGGGCCGCGCTGGCGTTCTCCGGGTGGCGCGCGCGCGCTGTACCGGCCCCGACTTGACAGCCATCGCCCGCGTGCGCTGTTAAGAACGCGCGATGACGACGATTCTCTGTGTGCGCCGGGACGGCAAGGTCGTGCTCGGTGGAGACGGCCAGGTCACGCTCGACAAGATCGTGATGAAGGGCAACGCCCGCAAGGTGCGCAGGCTGGCCGACGGCTCGGTGATCGCCGGGTTCGCCGGGGGCACCGCCGACGCCTTCACGCTCTTCGAACGTTTCGAGGCCAAGCTCAAGGAGCACCAGAAGAACCTCGCCCGCGCCGCCGTGGAGCTCGGCAAAGACTGGCGCACCGATCGCTTCCTCCGCCGCCTCGAGGCGCTGCTGGTGGTGGCCGACAAAGAGAAGACCTTCATCCTCTCGGGCGCAGGCGACGTGGTCGAGCCTGACTTAGGCATCGCCGCGGTGGGCAGCGGCGGCCCCTATGCGCAAGCCGCCGCCCGCGCGCTGCTGCAGCACTCCGCGCTCGACGCGAAGCAGATCGTGGAGACCTCGCTGCAGATCGCCGCCGACATCTGCATCTACACGAACCAGAACATCGCCATCGAGGAGCTCTGATGCGCTCGTCCTTGACCCCGCGGGAGATCGTCAGCGAGCTCGATCGCTACATCATTGGGCAGACCGCCGCGAAACGGGCGGTGGCCATCGCGCTGCGCAACCGCTGGCGCCGGCAACACGCCAACCCCGACCTGCGCGAAGACATCACGCCCAAGAACATCATCCTCATCGGGCCCACCGGGGTGGGGAAGACCGAGATCGCCCGCAGGCTGGCCAAGCTGGCGCAGGCGCCGTTCATCAAGGTCGAGGCCAGCAAGTTCACCGAGGTCGGCTACGTGGGCCGCGACGTCGAGTCGATGGTGCGCGATCTGGTGGAGGCCGCCATCGCCCTGGTGCGTGATGAAGAGCTGGTGCGCGTGAAGGGCCGGGCCCTCGAGCACGCCGAAGATCGCCTGCAGGATCTGCTGCGCGGTGGCAACGGCCGGGCGAGCCCGCATCTCTCCGAGGGTGAACGTGAAAAACTTCGCGCCCAGCTGCGCGCCGGCACGCTCGACGACACGCAGGTGGAGGTCGAGGTGCAGGACTCCAACCTGATGTTCATGAAGAACTTCTCGGGGCAGGGCATGGAGGAGGTCGGCGTCAACCTCCAGGACCTCTTCAAGAAC
Organism: Archangium sp.; assembly: GCA_030695565.1. GTDB lineage: Bacteria > Myxococcota > Myxococcia > Myxococcales > Myxococcaceae > Archangium_A. Next base: position 14,615 of record JAUYRZ010000108.1, on the reverse strand, counting down.
ATGCCCGGCTTCGGCAACCGCACCCGCAAACACCGGCTGGGCGTGGCCGACGCGCTCAAGGTGCTGGAGCAGGAAGAAGCGGGAAAGCTGATCGATCAAGACCGGGTCAACCGCGAGGCGCTCAAACGCGCGGAGAACGACGGCATCATCTTCCTCGACGAGATCGACAAGATCGCCAGCCGCGAAGGCAAGACCGGTGGGCCCGAGGTCTCGCGTGAAGGGGTGCAGCGCGATCTGTTGCCCATCGTGGAAGGCAGCACCATCAACACCAAGTACGGCCAGGTGAAGACTGATCACATGCTGTTCATCGCGGCCGGCGCTTTCCACGTGTCCAAGCCGTCGGATCTGATCCCCGAGCTGCAAGGCCGCTTTCCCATTCGCGTCGAGTTGGAGGCGTTGACCAACGAAGACCTGGTGCGCATCCTGCGCGAGCCCAAGAACTCGCTCATCAAGCAGTACGAAGCGCTGCTCTTCACCGAAGGCGTCAACCTCACCTTCACCGACGACGCGTTGGTGGAGATCGCCACGTTGGCCGCCCAGGTCAACGACCGCTCCCAGAACATCGGAGCGCGCCGGCTGCACACCCTGCTGGAGCGCCTGCTCGATGAGGTGGCCTTTTCTGCCTCTGAGCTGGTCGACAAGAACTACCGTATCGACGGGGCGTTGGTCAGGGCCCGGCTGTCAGATCTGGTCAAGGATGAAGACCTCTCGCGGTACATTCTGTGAAGACCATGAACCAACCGCTCGCCATGAAGACCCACACCACCGAAGTGATCGATCAGGCGAAACACGTCCTGCTCCAGAACTACAAGCAGCAGCCCATCGTGCTGGCGCGCGGTGAAGGCAGCTACCTGTGGGACACCGACGGCCGCCGGTATCTCGACCTGATCGCAGGCATCGCCACCTGTGCGCTGGGCCACTGCCACCCGGGTGTCATCGAAGCGGTGAAGAAGCAGCTCGACACGCTCTGGCACGTCTCGAACGTCTTCTACTCAGAGCCGCAGATTCAGCTCGCCGCCCGCTTGACCCAGGCCTCGGGGTTGCCCGGCGCGCGCGCCTTCTTCTGCAACTCGGGCGCGGAGGCGAACGAAGCGCTCATCAAGCTCGCGCGCCGCTATCAGCACGTGGTGAAGGGCAACGCTGAACGCTCCGAGGTGATCACTTTCGTGGGTGGGTTTCACGGCCGCACCCTGGCCACCGTCACCGCCACCGCGCAGCCCAAGTACCAGGCCGGTTTCGAGCCACTGCCGGGCGGGTTCAAGTACGCCCCCATGGGCGATCTGGAGGCGGTGAAGCAGCTGGTGGGGCCCACCACCGCCGCCATTTTGGTCGAGCCGATTCAGGGCGAGGGTGGGGTGAAGCCGGCGCCCGCTGGGTTCCTCCGCGCGTTGCGAGAGCTGTGCGACCAGCACGGGCTGCTGTTGATGATCGACGAGGTGCAGACCGGCATCGGCCGCACCGGCAAGCCCTTCGCCTTCCAGCACGACGGCATCGTCCCCGACGCGTTCTCGCTGGCGAAGTCGCTGGGCAACGGCCTGCCCATCGGCGCCATGGTGTGCACCGACGAGGCCGGCAAGGCGTTGCCCGCCGCGACTCACGGCTCCACGTTCGGCGGCAACCTGGTGGCCTGCGCCGCGGCGATCGCCACCTGGGACATCGCCACCTCCGCCGCCACCATGGCCGAGACCACCGCCAAAGGTGAACACCTGCGCACCCTGGCGCTGGCCATGAAGGCCCGTCACCCCACGCGCATCGTCGATGTGCGCGGCAAGGGCATGCTGTTCGGCATCGAGCTCGATACGGGCGCCGCCGACGTGCTGGCCCGGTGCCGGGCTCAGGGTTTGTTGGCCAATCTGGCTGGAGAGAAGACCATTCGCTTCGCTCCTTCGTACCTCGTCACGCGTGAGCAATTGGGCGAAGGCCTTGCCATCTTCGAAGCTTCCCTGTGACATGAGACGCTTCGAGGACGGGGGTTCCAGGTGGCTGTAGAAGAAAAGGTCGACCTCGACGACGTGCGCAAGGAGGAGATCCTTGCCCTGGACGCCAAGGTGGCCTCGAACAACCTCTTCGAGTTCCTCGGCGTTCCTTCCGGAGCGTCGGCTGATGAGGTGCGCGCGGCGTTTCGGGAAGCCTCGCGCAAGTTCCACCCCGACAAGTATTTCGGGAAGAACCTGGGCAGCTTTCGCGGCAAGCTCGATCGCATCTTCAAGCGGCTGGTCGAGGCGAATCAGACGCTGAGCGACCCGGAAAAGCGCGAGGTCTATCTCGCCGCCAACCCCTTCGTTCGCGCGGCGGCCCGCGCCACCACCAACACCAACGCCGCCTTCAAGCCCGAAGCGCGCACCGAGACCGAAGAGGCCCGTGACTCCGAGCGGCGGCAGCGCCTGGCCCGGCACCCGTACCTGGCCAAGGCCACCAAGGTGCAGGAGTACCTGAGCAAGGCCAAGGAGCACGTCGGCAGGCAGGAGTACAGCCAGGCGGTCACGCACCTGAACAACGCCGCGCAGATCGACCCGCTGCACGCCGAGGTGAAGGCGATGATGATCGAGGTGCGCAAGGGGGCCGACCTGGTGCGCTCCGAGTCGAGCTTCAAACACGCCCTCGAGGCCCTCAACCGGGGCGATGAAGAGCTGGCCCTGCAGGCGCTCAAGACCGCGGTCAATGCGAACCCACTCAACTTCAAGGCCGCTCACAAGACCTCGATGTTGCTGGAGCGCCGGGGGGATGCCCGGGAGGCCGCGAGCTTCGCCCTCAAGGCCGTCGAGGCAGCGCCCCGGAACGTGGAGTTCCGCGTGCACCTCGCCCGGCTGCTGGGCGAAGCGGGCATGAAGGCGATGGCCAAGAAGCACTTCGACGAGGCCGTTCGCATCGACCCTGACCATCCAGAGGTCAAAAAACACGGCAAGAAGCTCTGGCCGTTCTAACGTAGCGGGCTCATGGCAGAGCGTGAACCCGTCATCGGGATCGATCTGGGTACCACCAACAGTGTCGTTGCAACGGTGCAGTCGGGGGCGCCGCTGGTGATCCGTGGCCGATCGGGGTCGAACCTGATGCCTTCGGTCATCGCGCTGGCCCGATCGGGCAAGCTGCTGGTCGGGCAGATCGCCAAGCGGCAGGCGATCACCAACCCCACCGACACCGTCTACGCGAGCAAGCGCCTCATCGGCCGCAAGTTCAGCTCGCAGCAGATGCAGGAGGCCCTCAAGGGGCTGCCCTACGTCATCGAGCCGGGCGAACACGACGACATCAAGGTGAAGCTGGGCGACAAGCAGTACTCGTTGCCCGAGCTGTCGGGCCTGGTGCTGCGCGAGTTGAAGCTCGACGCCGAGGCGCACTTCGGGCGCACGGTGAAGAAGGCCATCATCACGGTGCCCGCGTACTTCAACGACGGTCAGCGCCAGGCCACCAAAGACGCCGGCCGCATCGCCGGGCTCGAGGTGCTGCGCATCATCAACGAGCCCACCGCCGCGGCGTTGGCGTACGGGTTCGGCAAGAACATCAACGGGAAGATCGCGGTCTTCGACCTGGGGGGCGGCACCTTCGACATCTCCGTGATGGAGATCGGCAACGGCGTCTTCGACGTGATCGCCACCGGCGGCGACACCTTCCTGGGCGGGGAAGACTTCGACAACGCGGTGATCGAGTGGCTGGCGGCCGACTTCGAGAAAGAGCACGGCATCACGCTCAAGAAAGACCGCATGGCGCTGCAGCGCCTCAAGGACGCGGCCGAGAAGGCGAAGATCGAGCTGTCGACCGCTCGCGAGACGCAGGTGAACCTGCCCTTCATCAGCACGCCCACCGGCGGTGGTTCGGCGCTCCACCTGCAGAAGACGCTCACCCGCGACAAGTTGGAGCAGCTCACCGCGACGCTGGTCGAGCGCACCATCACCCTGTGCGAGCAGGTGTTGACCGAGGCGAAGGTCAAGCCGGTCGATCTGCGCGAGATGATTTTGGTGGGCGGCATGACCCGCATGCCCCGCGTGCAGGAGTCGGTGAAGGCCTACTTCCGCCGCGACCCCTGCAAGGGCGTGCACCCCGAAGAAGTGGTCGCGTTGGGTGCGGCAGTGCAGGCCGAAGCGCTCACCAACGAAGCCTCTGACGTGGTGCTGCTCGACGTCACGCCCCAGTCGCTGGGCGTGGCCATCGCGGGCGGGTACGTGCGCCGCCTCATTCCCAAGAACACCACCGTGCCGACCTCGGTCACCGAGGTGTTCAACACCTCGCGCGACAACCAGACCACCGTGAAGATCATGGTGCTCCAGGGCGAGAGCGACGTGGCGCACCAGAACGAGCTGCTGGGTGAGTTCATTCTCACCGGCCTGCGCCTGGCGAAACGGGGCGAAGTGGAGATCGACGTCATCTTCGACATCAACTCCGAGGGCCTGGTCTCGGTGGCCGCGCGCGATCGGGAAACGGGCCAGCAACAGTCGATCCAGGTCACCGCGAGCGGCGGCCTCACTCAGGACGAGCTCAAGAAGATCCTCGAGGATCAGGCCGACCTGATGCTGGAGGCCCGCGTCGAAGAAGAGGTGAAGACCAAACGCCTCGAGCTCAAGTCGTTGATGAACGAGGTGGGCGAGCTGATGCCTCAGCTGCAGCAGGCGACTCAAGGCAGCGAGTTCGGCCAGGACGCGTTGGGTAAGGCCCTCAAGGCGCTGGAGCAGGCCAGGCTCGCGGGCGAGTCGGCCGAGCTCAAGAAGGTCACCGACAGCATCGACACCCTCACCAGGACGGTCAGCCTCTTCAGGGGCGTGCTGCAGCGGATCGGGCGTTGACTATGTTTCTGGGTCGCTCCACCTCGGCCAGACGTCCGCTTCGCTCCCGTCTGTCTCGCGCAGCGTTCCGCTGCTACCGGGTCCACTCATGAGCAGCGATCGCGCGTCACAGCTCGTCGAAGCGGGAATCTGGCTCAAGCTGTCAGGTGATCGCGAAGGCGCCCGGAAGTTGTTCGAGCGAGCGCTCAAGCTCGACCCGGGCAATCAGAAAGCAACCCAGTTGCTCGCCGGTGCACCCGCGCCGGGCGAAGACACCGCACCTCCCGCTGCGTCCTCGAAGACGCCCTCGCCGCCGTCGATCGCCAGCTCGATCGGCACCAACCCCTTCGAGCGCCCCGACCGCCGCACGCAGGTCGAGTGGGGCCCTTCGACCCAGCCGCTCCCCGAAGCCGACCTCGAGGGTGACTGGGGCCGCTTGACGGGCGCAGCCACGCCGGTGCCGCAGCCGATGCCTGCGTCGAGCGGCGAAGATCCCAGGCCGTACACCGCCTCGTCGTCCTCCAACGTGGTGCTGGGCAACAACTCGCCCGTACCGAAGTCGACGCTGTTGTTCCCCGCCGCGAAGGGCGCAGCGCCCCGCACCACGCTGCAGCTCTTTGGCCCCGACGATGAAGAGGTGCCCGTCGCGCCCAAAACCATCGAGCTGGGGGGGGATGCCGGCCCTGACGCCCCGCCGTCGTCGACGCCCCCGCTGTTCGGTTCCGGCCCCGCTGAGCCGGCGCCCATGACGGTCACCTTCGGGGCGTTGCCCACGCCTTCGCCTTCGACGCCGCCGTTGTTTGCCAGTTTGCCTGCCGCTGCGCCCGCGCCGGTGCGGCCCGAGCCGATGGGCCAGGCGTGGGCGTGGGCGAGCAGCAGCCCACCGCCGCAGGAACAGCGCACCGTCGAAGAAGAGTTCACGCCGGTGCCGCGCCCGTCACCGTCATTGGCGCCGCGCGCGGAGTCGGCCTGGGATCAGCGCAGCAACCCCGGCATCAAGCTCGAGGCGGTGGTGGGGCGTGATCGCGCGCTCGATCTCATCTCGGCCGACTCGAAGGCGTCGCCTGCTCCCCCGTCACGCAAAGAAGAGATCCGCACGATCCTTCGAGGCGCGCGTGACCTGCTCGATCTCGACGATCACAGCGGCGCCATGGAGCTGATCGTCAAGGCGCAGGAGATCGCGCCCGATGACCCCGAAGTGCTGCTCATGCGCGAGCGCAGCGAAAAGACGCTGCTGGCCATGTTCGAGTCGAAGCTGGGCAAACCCGACACGATCCCCCGGGTGCTGCTCAAGGACGACGAGATCATCTGGCTCAACCTCGATCACCGGGCCGGTTTCGTGCTGGCGCAGATCGACGGCACGGTCAGCTTCGACGATCTCTTTTCGGTCTCGGGCATGTCGCGCATCGACACCGCCCGCATTCTCGCCCAGCTGGTGGAAGAGGGCGTGATCAGCCGCGGATGATCGCGGTCCACTTCGCGCGCACCACCAGCTTGCCGTGCTGGTTCGTGGTCTCGGTGGTCACCGTGAGGAAGTCGAGGCTTCGTTTGGTGAGGATGTCGGTGATCTTCCCGCTGGTGGTGAGCTTGTCGCCCGAACGCACCACCTCGAAGAACTCGAACGACTGCTCGCCGTGCACCAGCCGCAGCAGGTTGAGCGCGAGCTCGGGATCGCTGCAGGCCCGGCCGAAGGGCGCGATGGCGAAGGTGACCGCGAAGGTGGGCAGGGCGATCACCGAACCCCAGGCCGAGGCCTTGGCGGCCACTTCATCGTGGAGCACGGGGTGCAGGCGCTCGGGCGCACCTTTCGCCGAATAGCCGGTGGAGGGGATGGAGCCGCCCACCGCGTAAGCGAACTCGCGCATCTTCTCGAGGCCCGCTTCGTAGAAGAACGGCCCGTACTCGCGGCCGATGAACCTCTTGTCGAGAGCCACGATCAGACCCGCCCTTCGACGGTGGCGCCCTTGAGCACGGTCTCGTCGCGTTGGTTGACCGCTTCGAGTTCGGCGACCAGCGTGCCGTTCTCGATGGAGATCACCGTGCCGGTGAAGGTCACCGTGTCGTTGATCGCCACGGGCCGGCTGAAGCGTACGTTCACGCCGCTGACCCGGCCTGGATCGCCGAGGTAGCCGATGAACGCGTCGACCGCCCAGCCCAGGGTGCACAAGCCCTGGAGGATCGCGCCGCCCAGGCCTGCTTCCTGGCCCACCGCGGGGTCGATGTGGATGGGGTTGAAGTCGCCCGAAGCGGCCGCGTAATAAATCGGGCGATAGGGGTCGCAGGCACGCACGAGCGTGAAGGTGTCACCGACAGCGTAGGTCTTAGTCATGGAGTGGAGCCGCCAGCAGCGGAACGGACAGATGGGAGCGAAGCGGACAGCTGGCCGAGGCGGAACGACCAGAGTCATGGAGTGGAGCCGCCAGCAGCGGAACGCTGCGCGAGACAGATGGGAGCGAAGCGGACAGCTGGCCGAGGCGGAACGACCAGAGTCATGGAGTGAGCCGCCAGCAGCGGAACGCTGCGCGAGACAGATGGGAGCGAAGCGGACAGCTGGCCGAGGCGGAACGACCAGAGTCATGGAGTGGAGCCGCCAGCAGCGGAACGCTGCGCGAGACAGATGGGAACGAAGTGGACAGCTGGCCGAGGCGGAACGACCAAGAAATCAGAGTCATGAGCGTGCAGGTCGATCGAGGGGATCATCGAGTTCTTCGGCTGCGGCGCCGTCTTGCCGCGCTTTCCAGCTGAGCATCGCGAAGTCGATCAGCTTGTCGAGATAGGTGGAGAGAGGCGGGCAGCGCACGCCAGTGCCGTCGAGCAGCTCGAGCGCGGTGTGGCAGTTGTAGAGCACCAGGTGATTCACGTACTGAATCGCCGCGCGTTGGGGGCGGGCGAGCTTCTCCACGCCGGGAATGCGCAAGAACAGGTCGGCTGCGCGCGCCGAGAGGCTGAAGCGGGGCAGCTTCTTGTTCGCGCGTTCCGCGATGAGTTCGTAGACACGGCGGGCGCTCATCGGGTTCGGGTCGACCAGGTGTACGGTCTTGCCGATCGCCTCGGATTTCTGGGCCAGCACCCACGTCGCCTCGACCACGAAGTCGACGGGCACCACGTTGAGCGGCGCGACCCCGTTACCGGGAAGCGGCAGCGGCAGCACCAGCGGCGAGAGCACCAGCAACATGCCGAGGTAGTAGGGGCCCTCGAAGCGATCGATCTCACCCGTCTCCGAGTCGCCCACCACGGTGGAGGGCCGGATGATGGTGATCGGCAGGTGTTTCATCGCGCGGCGCACCAGGCGCTCGGCTTCGTACTTGGTCTCTTCGTACGCGTTGCGGAAGGCCTGGCCCTGCTCGAGCTCGTCTTCCGCCACCACCCCCACCCGATCGCCGGAGACGTAGGTGGTGCTGTAGTGCACGAACCGTTCGAGCTTGCTGCACTCGCGCGCCAGCTCGAGCACGCCGCGGGTGCCTTCGACGTTCACCTTGCGCGCGACGTCGTGGGGCATGCCCAGGTAGCTGACCGCCGCGAGGTGGAAGATGTGCGTCGTCTCGTCGACCAGCCGTTGGTACTCCGGGCCCGCCAGCCCCAGGTGCATGTCGACGATGTCGCCCGAGATGACGTCGACCTTCGCGCCCTCGAGGGCCGCCGCGTAGCCTTGCGCCTCTTTGAGGAACTTCGGCTGCACGAGCAGCGTGATGCGCCCGTCGGGGTTCTCTTTCGCGAGGTATTTGACCAGCCGCTTGCCGATGAAGCCGGGGTAGCCGGTGACGAAGGCGGTGAGCACCGCGTGAACCTACTCTTTCCAACCGGCGATCACCTTTTTCACCTGCGCTCGGGTGGCCTCCAGCGAGCCCCCATTGTCGATGAGCCAGGTGGCGAACGGCCGCTTCTGCTCCAGTGACATCTGTGAGTCGATGCGCTGGCGGGCCTGCGCTTCGGTGAGCGCGTTTCGGGCCATCAAGCGGGCGAGCTGCACCTCGGGAGGGCAGGTCACCAGGATGACGCCGTTCATGGCCTCGGAGAGCTTGTTCTCGATCAGCAGCGGCGCGTCGTAGATCGCCGCCGTTGCGCCGGTGGCGGCGAGCGCGGTGGTGCGCTCCAGGGCGAGGGCCTGAATGCGCGGGTGGGTGATGGCGCCCAGGGCCGCGCGCTCCGCGGGATCCTGGAAGATCAACGCACCCAGCTTCGCGCGATCGAGCGTGCCCTCAGCCGTGAGGGTGCCGGGAAAACGCGCGGAGATCTCCGCGAGCGCGGGCTGGCCCGGCTCCACCACTTCGCGGGCGAGCGCGTCGGCGTCGATCACCGGAATGCCGGCCTCGCGAAAGAAGGCCGACACGGTCGACTTGCCCGAAGCGATGCCCCCGGTGAGCCCGTAGAGCCGCATCAGGCTTGAGGCGGCAAGAAGGCGAACGAGAGCACCGTCGTGTCGTCGTCCTTGAAGAAGATGGCCAGGCCGAGCTTCGAGTAGAGGAAGTAGGGGTGCTTCTGCGCGGTCTCCTTGCGCCAGTAGCAGGGCTCTTCGCCCCCGGTGGCCTGGCACGAGCGGCCGTAGCTCTTCTCGATGGCCGACAGGTCGATCACCGGCTCTGGATAGACGTCGATGCGCTGCACCTCTTTGGTGCCGGGGTCGCACTTGAACTGCGCCTGCACCGTGCCCTTGATGGCCTGCACCCCGGAGAAGACCAGCACCAGCTGCCCGCGCGCCGAGACCCGCCGGGTCGGTTCACCGAACTTGCCGACCACATCGAGTTCACTGGAGCCTCCGCCCGGAACGATGCCCTGCCAGGGCTTGGCGAAGGCCAGCAGGGGCGCCAGGGTGAGCAGGAAGGCGAGACGCGACATAGAGGAAGACCGATGCTACGCAACTGCCGATGCGTCCGCTGCTTTCTCGAGTTCTCGCGCTGTCGATCGCATGTGGGGGCGTGGCTGTGTGGGCCCACGACTTCCTCGGCTCCGAGAGCTGCCAGGCCTGCCACCCCGACGCGTACGCGGCCTGGCAGGCGACCGGCCACGCGCGCGCCCGCGACGTGCTCTCCCCGCAGCAGCAGAAGGACGTGCGCTGCCTGTCGTGCCACTCTCCCAACCAGACCGATCAGAAGGCCGCCCACGTGGCCTGTGAGAGCTGCCACGGCGGGGGCCAGTTCTATTCGGCCAACTACGTGATGAAGGACCCTGAGCTGGCGCGCCTGGTCGGCCTGGTCGACCCCGCAGAGAAGTCCTGCCGGGCCTGCCACGACGCCGCCAGCCCCTCACTCAAACCTTTCGACTTCGCCGCCAAGCTCAAGGCGATCGATCACTGGACGATCGAGCGGCAAAAGCGCAAGGCGCAGGTGATGCCACCGCTCAAGGCCGCGGAGCTCGCCCAAACACCATGATCCGGGTCACTTCGACTCGGCCAGCCGTCCGCTGCGCTCCCGTCTGTCTCGCGCAGCCCTTGGCTGCTGGCGTCTCCGTTCCATGATCAAAGTCCTCACAGCAGAGTTCGTCACCACCGCCACCCAGCTCGACGACTACCCCCGGGAAAACATCCCCGAAGTGGCCTTCGTGGGCCGCTCCAACGTCGGCAAGTCGTCGATGATCAACACGCTCGCCAACCGCCGCAAGCTGGTGCGCGTGTCGAACACCCCGGGGCGCACCAAGACGCTCAACTTCTTCGACGTCGCCCTCGAGCACCGCGCGAAGAAGCGCACCGTTCGCCTGTGCGATCTGCCCGGCTACGGCTTCGCCAAGGTGCCCAAGTCGGAGCGCGCGATCTGGGATCGCATGATCAACACGTACCTGAGCAATCGGCACACGCTCAAGGTGGTGGTGTGCATCATCGACGGTGAGATCGGCCCCACGCCCGACGATCTCGAGATGCTCGACTTCCTCCAGGACAAGCCGCCCCGCATTCTCGTGGTGGCCACCAAGCTCGATCGCATCAGCAAGTCGGCGCGCAAGCCGCAGTTGCTGAAGATTCAGCAGAAGCTCGAGCTGCCCGACAACTCGCTGCTCGGCTTCTCGTCGCATGACGACATCGGTCATCAGGACGTGTGGCGCACGCTGCTGGGCATCATCGGTTAGCCCTGGCCGAGGCGGAGCGACGAGGGAACCGGTTGACCTGATGTCATGGGCCCACCGACACTCCGGCCCATGAAGCTCGTTCATGGGTCCGTGCTGGTGTTGGTGATGTCGGTGACCGGTTGTCAGTGTCAGTGCGGCAATACGGTGGTCATCAAACAAGACGGTGGCACCGGCGCTGGAACGGGTGATGGCGGTTCAGGCGCAGGCACCGGCGGCGGTACGGGCGCAGGTGGTGGTACCGGTGGCGCAGGTGGTGGCGGCGTCGTGTCGGATGCCGGTGACGGCACCACGGTGATCGGCATCGGCCCCGACGCGGGCGGCTTCACGCTCGACGGTGGCGCGGGCGGGCAGGGCGACGGCGTGAAGCTCGACCCCAATGGGCACGTGGTGCTCAACCAGGGCTCGGCCGAGTTCTATTTCATGTGGATCGCCAACGACGCGCAGGGCTGGGTCTCGAAGTACGACACCCGCACCGGTCGCGAGGTGGGCCGCTACTTCTCCGTCATCCCCAAAGACTGTGCGAACAGCTCCGGGCCTCCGTGTGCGGGGGGCGCCGTGCACACCATTCGGGCTGATCAGACCTGGCACCCCAGCCGCACCGCGCTCGATCTCTACGGCGACATGTTCGTGGCCAACCGCGGCATCGGCAAGCAGGGCTCGGTCACCAAGATCGCCAACGATCCTTCGTCGTGCATCGATCGCAACGGCAACGGCACCATCGAGACCAGCCGCGACATCAACGGCGACGGGCAGATCAGCACCTCTCCGGCCGACGGCGAGATGATCATCCCCACCGACGTGGCCAACCCGGCCACCTATGACGAGTGCGTGCTCTTCACCAAGCCGGTGGGCGCCGTGCCCACGGGGGGCAGCGAGGTGGGCGGTCGCGCCCTGGCGGTCTCGGCCGGTGGTGAAGGTTCGGCGGGCGACGTCTGGCTGGGCATCTTCTTCGAGCGCCGCATGTACAAGCTCAACTCGGCCAACGGCGAGCTGCTCCCCGTTTCGCCCGGTGGGCTCAACTACGTGGAGATCGGCTTCGGCCCGTATGGCGCCATCGTGGATCGGCTGCAGCGGCTCTGGGTGGTCGAGCCGGGAGTGGCGCATCTGGCGTTGATCAACACGCTCACCGGCAGCCTGGTCACCGACGCGATCCAGAACAGCCCCGAGTGCCAGGCCTACGGCATCGGCATCGACGCGAAGAACCGGGTCTGGCTGCCGGGGTGGGCGCTGGGCCCGTTTGCCTGCCGGTACGATCACTCGACGGGCACGTGGACCAAGTTCGACTTCAGCGCTGCGCGCAGCGCCCAGGGCACCGCCTTCGAGTGGGGTCGCGGCATCGCGGTCGACGCCAATGGCCGGGTCTTCATGTCGGGCTACGGTGGCGCGAAGGCCCAGCTGATTCGGTTCGATGCTGAGACCGGCGCGATCATTCCGTACGGCACGGCCGACTTCATCGACATGAGCGACGCGCAGACCGCCCAGAGCATCGGCGTGGGGCTCGACGCCGACGGCAACCCCTGGGTGAACAACGGCTCGGGCAACGCCACCAAGATCGACAACGCGACGGGCGCGATCACCAGGACACCGCAGCAGCCCGGCGGCCTCTACACGTACTCGGACTTCACCGGCTACCAGCTGCGCAACTTCACCGCGCCGCGCGGCACCTACCGGAAAGACTTCGAGGCCTGCGATGCCGACAACCAGTGGCGCATTCTCACGTGGGATGCACTGACCCCTCCCAACACCTCGATCCAGGTCTTCGTGAAGGCGGCCAACACGCTGGCCGAGCTCAACTCGACTTCGTTGGTGCGCTACGGGCCCTTCACCACCTCCCCGGCCGACCTGGTTCAGGCAGGCGTGCCGCGCACCCGCTTCCTCCGGGTGGAGTTCGGGCTGCGCTCGGTCGACGGCATGAGCACGCCGGTGTTGCGCGGGTTCAACCTCACGTGGCTGTGCGGCGGGATCAACTAGCTCTGCCTTCCCGAAGCGAATAGGGCAGCTTCGTGAGCTCGAGCCAGGAGAAGCGACTGTTGCGCAGGGCGGAGCTGGTTCGTCGTCTGACCGAGCTCGCCCCGAAGAACCGCATCGACGCGATGATGGAGGAAGTCGACGGCAAGGCGCTGGTGCGCTCGTTGCCCGCCGAAGACGTGTACTCGACCATCATCGACGTCGGGCTCCCCGACTCGACGGAGATCGTGCAGCTCGCTACGCCCGAACAGTTCCGCACGTTCGTGGATCTGGCGGCGTGGCAGCGTGATCGAATGGATCCGCTCGAGGTGCTGCACTGGCTGCGCGCGGCCCGCGGTGAAGACGACGAAGACTTCTTGAAGAAGGTGAGCGCCCTCGACATGGAGGTGCTCGAGCTCATCTACAAGCGGCTCGTCACGATTCACGATCTCGAGGAGAACCCCGACGTCGACCTCGAAGGCCCCACGATGGAGATGCCCGAGGGCAGGTACCTCCTCGAGTTCCGCATCGATGGGGTCGATGAAGCCGCGTTGCGCCGGTTGACCTTCGACCTCGTCACGCAGAACCCCTTCGAGCTGGGGCGGTTCCTCGAGTCGGTGCGCTGGGAGGCCGTGACCGAGCTCGAAGAGGCGGCCTACCAGTTCCGCCGTGCGCGCCTGGAAGACCTCGGGTTCCCCCCGCTGGAAGAGTCGGTGAAGGTCTTCGCGTGGGTCGATCCCGAGAAGATCGCCAAGGTGAAGCCGAAGTCGGCGCTCGCGCCGGTGCAGGGCCGGGTGGACTACGTGGCCGCGGCCTTTCAGGGCCTCGATTCGGTGGAGCGCCAGAACCTCGAGGGTGAGGTGCGGTACCTGGTCAATTGCGTGCTGGTGGCCGATGGCGCCGAGCCGGGCGACCCGCTGGCGATCAAGCGGCTGTCGGAGCACGCGCGCGACTATCTGGATCTCGGCCTCGAGCACTACACGGGCGGCGACCCCACCATGGCCACCGACGTGGTGCGCGAGACGACGCTGCGGGCGTTGTTCCAGTGCGGGTTCTCGTTGACGCTCAAGCTCAAGCGGCAGGTGGAGAAGCTGGTGCACGAAGAGGGCTCGCGGTTCGGCGAGACCTGGTTGGCGCTCGAGGAAGAGTCGGCGGCGCTGGCGGCGTTGTTGGGCCGGCGGCCGCTCAAGGCGCTCAAGGTGCCGGGCGCAGAGCCGGTGCCGTTCAGAGCGCGCCGTGAGCTGGCTGAGTCGGAAGCGAGTCTTCATCGGGTCCGTCAGCAGCGGGCGGTGTTTCAGGCGCTGCTCTCTCCGTCGCCGGCTGAGATCATCGCGCGGTTCGGTTCGACGATGGCTGAGCTCACCCCGCAGCGTTTGTTCGCGGCGGCGGTTGCGCGAGCGGAGGTCGATGAGTTGGTCGACGTCGCGCCGTTCCCTGAGCTCAAGCTGACTGAGCTGTGTTCACGGATCTTCGATGACGCGGGGCCGATGCCGAAGCTGCGTGCATCGGCGGGGAAACGGGCGTTGGCGACGCTGCAGGCGAAGCTGGCGCTGGATGGGCCGGAGCTCGAGACGATGATTCAGCGGGTGCTGCACACGTTCGTGCGCGACTTCGGCGCGGCGTGGCTGAAGGACGGCAGGGTGGCGAAAGAGAAGATCGTCGCGTTGCCGATCACGGGCCAGCTTCTGACTTAGGCAAAACAAGTTCGAAACGAGGTCCCCTCTCCCGAAGGGAGAGGGAAAAAAGTCATGAATCTCGGCCGACGGCTTTCGAGATGGAGTCGAGCTTCAGGTCACTCAGCTTCTCTTCCAGCGTGTTGAGGATCTCGGTGACCAGCTCAGGCCCGCGGTAGATGAA
>JAUYRZ010000036.1 GCA_030695565.1 Archangium sp. | reverse complement strand
GTTGTCCCTCTCCCCGACCCTCTCCCCCTCGGGGAGAGGGAGGCCTGGGTGAAGGCTTGGGCAGAGGGGCGCCGAAAAGATCGCCCTGCTTCGGTCCGGTCACTGCTTCTGCAACTCGTTGACCCGCGACTTCGCCTTCATGTGCGTTTCGTCGTCGGGAGGGGTCATGTTCATCACGTCCTTGAACAGACGGATGGCCTCATCGGGGCTCGACTCACGCAGCTGGTAGCCCCGCAGGTACGCCTCGCGCGCCTGCGTGCGGCCTTCGTTGATCAGCGCCTGTGCGCCCACGTGCCCGGAGTCTGCCTGCTGCACCTTGCGCGCGAGATCGATGGCGCGCGGCCAGTTGCCGGTGGTCTTGGCCTGGCTGGCCTTCACGAAGAGCTTCGAGACCAGCTGCGTGCGCACCGGCCGCGACAGCTCGCTCGACTGACCGCCCGCGATCTTCTTGTCGAGATCGTAGAGCGCGATGAGGTCGTTCTCGTTCAGGTTCTCCAGGTTCTTCGACTTCGTCTCGAACTCCTTGATGTTCGATTCGAACGTGCGGCACTGAGCGAACTTGTTGGCACACGCCTGGGCCAGCGAGAGCGCACCCGAAGAGTCGCCGTTCTTGAAACGCGCCGAGACCTCGAGCCACGGGGTGTCAGGCCGCGCTTCGGCCACCGGAGGGTTCTTGATCTTGTAGATGGCCGTCTCGGCCGTCTTCTTGAGCTCGGAGGCCTCGCGGTCTTCGACCCGCACCAGGAGGATGTCTTCGCAGAGGGCCTTGAGCTCCTCCATCTTGGTCAGGTCACCCGCCGAAGCGAGCAGCCCGCGCGCGATGCCCATCTTCTCGGTGGTCTTCGCGTCGAGCGCTTCTTTGGCGGCGTTGAGCGGCGCGTCTTGAGAGAGCGTCTTGACCTTGGCCAACGAGGCCGCCGCCTTGCCCAGCTCGCCCCTGGCGATCGCCTCGTTCGCCGCAGCGAGCAAGGCCTGGTTGGGGATCTCGTCGGTGGCGATCTTGATGTAGTTCTCGACCTGCCGCGTCTCGTAGTCCGGGTCTTCGGTCTGGATCTCTTCGAGCTTCGACTTCGCCTCGGACCACTTGCCCTGCCGCACCAGCAGCTTGGCTTCCTTGAAGAGGTCGGCCATCGCAGCCTGATGCTCTTGACCGGCCTTGCGCTCGGCGATCTTCGCGATCTGCCGCTTGTTGTCGATCGCCTTCCAGCCCACCAGCAGGGCCATGATCACCACCAGCGAGCCACCGACGATCAGGAAGATCTTCCGGCGCTTCTTCTTCGCCTCTTCCGGATCTTCCGCCATGCGCGAGGTGCGCACGGGGCGGCCGCGGCCAGACGAACGTTCGAGAGCGCCACCACCGGTGCGCGCGGTGCGCACGGGCGGGCGGCGAGCGCCACCGGCAGGCGGGGCCGCGGTCTCATCAGCAGAACCGTCTCCGGCGCCCGCGTACTTGAGCTCGGTGTCGCCCATGGTGATCACATCGCCATCGGTGAGCGGCGTCTCGTCGGCGATCGCCTCGCCATTGAGCATGGTGCCGTTGCCCGAGCCCAGATCGCTCACCGCCCAGCCATCGGCGGTCTTGCGAACCAGCGCGTGCTTCCGGCTGACCGAGGTGTCGGGGATGGAGACGGGGTTGTCGGCAGCACGGCCGAGCACGAGCTCATCGCCTTCGAGCACGAACTCCTGACCCGACGCGGGGCCGCTCTGCGCGACGAGACGGGAGGTGGCGGCAGGCTTCGGCCTGGGAGCCGCAGGCCGGGCGCGCACGGGCGCAGAAGCACCAGTGCGGCCCGACACGGCGCCCTGGGCTCCGGTGGCTGATCTGCGAACGGGCGGCTGTTTACCAGTAGGGGGAGGAGGCATGGGTTACCCGGCAGCGCCCCCGTACATGAAGGCGAACACGATGGGCCCGAACAACACCATGAACACCGTGGGGAAGATGCAGGCGATGAGGGGGAAGAGCATCTTCACAGGCGCTTCGTTGGCGAGCTTCTCCGCACGCTGAGTGCGTTCGATGCGCAGCTGAGTCGACTGAATGCGGAGCACCTTGCCGAGGCTGGTGCCCATCTTGTCGGCCTGAATGAGGGCCGTGACGAACTGGCTGAGCGCGGGCAGGTCGACGCGGGCGATCATGCCCTTGAGCGCCTCTTCACGGGTCTTGCCCATCTTCAGTTGCTTCAGCACCAGGGCCAGCTCTTCACGCAGCGGCCCGGCCTTGCCCTTCTCGACCACCTTCGCGAGCGCGGCGGTGAAGTCGAGACCGGCTTCGACCGACAGGGTGAGCAGGTCGAGGTTGAACGGCAGCGCCCGGCTGATCTGCAGGTGGCGCTTGCTGACCTGATCGTTGACCCAGATGAGCGGGTAGAAGAGGCCGATCAACGCGACGACCATCGACCAGGCGAGGTTGAAGTCGATGGCGTTCATCAGCACCAGGCCGAACAGCAGGCCGAAGGCGAAGCCGATCTCTTGCAACGCCATGATGTCTTCGGGCTTGTACGTCTTGGGCTCGCCCGCCTTGATCAGGCTGCGGCGCATCTTGTCTTCGTAGCCCGGCCACATGAACCGGCGGTTGATGACGCCCAGCTTGCGCACCACCACCGAGCCTGCGCCCGCGACACCGCCGGCCGACTCTTCTTTCACTTCGACCAGGAACGGCGAGACGACGTTCGACACGCCGAGACCCGCCATGCCCGCAGCGCCGGCGAACAGCACCGCCGCGATACCCATCAGCACTGTGACCCAGACTTCAGCACCCATCGTCGCTCCTCAGATGTCGATGTTCGTGATGCGACGGATGATGAGCACGCCCATGATCTCCATGAGCATGATCGTGAAGACGAGCACGTAGCCGAAGATGTGATCGAGCATCGGCTGCATCAGGTCGGGGCGCATGTAGTTGAGCACCACGCCGAGGATCAGCGGCATCGCCGACACCACCCAGCCCTGCAGCTTGCCCTGCGCCGTCAGCGCGTCGATCTTGCCCTCGAGGCGGAACCGCTCGCGGATGGTGGTCGACAACGTCTCGTACATCTCGGCCATGTTGCCGCCGAGCTGCCGGCTGATGTTGGTGGCCGTGGAGACCAGCTCGAGGTCGTCGCTGCCCACCCGCTTGCTCATGTTGTTGAGCGCTTCTTCGACGGGCACGCCCAGCTTGGCCTCTTTGACGAACAGGCCGAACTCCTGCTGCAGCGGCGGCATGGAGTCTTTGCTGATCTGCTCGATGGCCTGCTGGAAGGTGAGGCCGGCCTTGAAGGCGTTGGCCATGGCCTGCAGCGCGTCGACCAGCTGGGTGTTGAACTTCTTGATGCGCTTCACCCGGTAGTGCTTGACCATCATCATCGGCAGGAAGAAGCCGAAGATGAAGGCGCCGATGGCGACGAGGGGGTTGATCACCAGGTAGCTGAAGCCGCCCAGCACGATCATCGAGGCGATGTTGAGCACCAGCATCTGCCGCGGGTCGATGAACAGGAACATGTCGCTCAAGTCGTTCATCGACTTGACGATGTAGCGCTCCTGGTAGGTCTCGTAGGCCTTGCCCAGCACGCCCATGACGACGAGCGTGAGGAAGAACGTTCCTCCACCCAACAGCAGACTGGCGATCGCGGCGAACATGGTGGTCGCTTATTCCGGAGCGGCAGCGCCGCCGCGGGTGTCGCTGGCCGCAGCGCCGCGGATGACCTGAATGGTGTTGAAACGCTTCTGCTGCAGCACCTTGGTGCGCTCACCCGAGAGCAGGGTCGAGATGGTGGCGCGGCCGCGCTCCTCGAGCACGTCGATGTCTTCTTCGTTGCGCAGCGAGAGGGTCAGGTTGCCCAGCTCCTGGCTGAGCACGAGGATCTCGGCCTCTTCCGGAATGACCAGCAGCGACACGTGGCCATACGCGCGCTCGTTCTCGGGAATGAGGTTGATGTTGGTGGTGCCGGTGATTTTACCGGTCGCGAGGATGATCACGTTCTGCAGCAAGGTGACGGCGACCTGCTCGTTGGTCGCGGGGTCCTTGAAGGTGCCGATGATGTCGACGTGGTCGTTGGGGCGCACCCAGCCGCCGACGGCGGTGGTCGACTTCGCCTCGATGGTGATCGCGCGGGCCTTCTTCTGCACCTTGGTCGAGAGCCGCTCGGCCGCCTTGGTGGTCTCGAACTGGCTCCACAGCAGCGGGTCACCGGCCTGCAGCGCCACCAGCACCTTCTGGTTGACGATGTAGCTGGCCGAGTCGGGCTTGACGACCGACGAGGTCACGAACTGCTCGGGGATGGAGCGCTGGCTGATCATCTCCATGGTGACCACCGTGCCCTCGGAGATGTCGACCGCGGAGACGACGACCGGCACGAGGTTCCACCCCTTGCGCACATCATTTTTCTGCTTCTGGATGGCGCTGAACGACACACCGAAGCCAATGACGAAGAGGACGATGGCAACGATGAGTGGGGCTTTTCCCTTGAGCATGCGTTCAGGTCTCCTGGATGCGACAAATTGCCGGACGCGACCAAAAAGGCGCGAAAAGTCAGACGGATACTAGCAGCAGCCGGCTTGCCCCTGTCAAAGGGTTCAGCTCACGGAAAAGGCAGGCTGAGCGAGTAGAGGTAGGTGTCGTAGTGAACCTGGTACGCGTACAGGAACATCTCGATCAGGCTCATCGGCGGCCGGGTGCTCGAAGTTGACACCCGCGGCCCCGGAATGATCCGCACCGTCGAGCTGAGCACGAGGGCGACGATCACCAGCCAATTGATCATCGAGTACTCGAGCATCGCCTGACCGCGGCGGCGCAGCGTCACTCTGGGTTTCTTCGGCGTGGCCACGAACCGCAGTCTGTCACGAAACAGGAGGCCGCTGACCAGCCGGCCGAACGCCTGTCACCCGGTGGGCTCAGTAGGCCTGCGCCGGAGCCGCTTCGGCAGGCCTGGGCTTGGAGGCGTCTTCGAAATCGAGCTTCTGCTCCGAGGCCGATCGTTTCTGGGCCGGAGCGGGCGCGCGCTGCATGCGCCGGCGGCGATCCTCCACGGCCCTGGCGGCGGCGGTGTTGGGGAACTCGCTGAGCAGCGAGTCACAGAACGGGTCGGCGCGTTCGGCTTCGCCCAGCGCTTCGTAGGCATCACAGATGCGCTTGAGGGCCTCGACGCGCTCGGAGCCGACGGCGCCATTCTGGAGCACCTGGGCGAGCAACCGGATCTCGGAGACGCGGTCACCCCGGCTCGAAGCCACGCGCGCCGATTCGAGCGAGCGGGTGCGGGATTCGGCGGCCTGACGCTGGGCGAACTTCGAATCACTGTCGACCCGAAGCGAGTCGGACTTCTCGAGCGCCGCGTCGTCTGACTCGGCGGCCAGCGAGCCGGTGTCGCCCAGCTGCGGGCGGATTCCATACCCACCCTTGGGCGCTGACTTCTTCATGGGTGGCGCCGAAGACGTGGAGGACGGCATCACCGGCGCAGCCGTGGCCGGAGCAGGCGCCGCATCGGCGGGCCGCTCCTCTTCCGACTTCGCGCGCTGCTTGCTCTCGGCCTTCTGCTTCTCCTCCGGAGCCTTCACCGGGGCGGGCTTGGGCGAAGGCACCCCACCCGTGCTCCCCGAAGGAGCGCCTTCATTCGACGGCCCCGAGCCCAGGCCGTACCCCAGCTTGTCCTGAGCGGGGGGCGGCGGCGGCGCCGTCACTTCTTTCATCGGCTCCTTGAGCGCACCGCGCAGGGCCGCGTTCGAATAGTCGTCGCGGTACACCTGCTGATCGTTGTTCGCGACGGGATCCATCTTCGCGGTGCGCCGGGTGGCCGACTGGGGCGCGTCTTTCTTCGGCTCGGGGCTCCAGACCTCGGCGCGTTTTCCACCCGCTTCACGCTGAAGATCGAGGTCCGCGTTCTTCTTGCCGTCTTTGGCCGCGAGCACGTTGGACGAGCGCTCGTCTTCCATCGGCTCGGCCGAGGGGGTCTGCGGTGCGGCGGCGGCGACGGGGGCGGGCAGGAGGTCGTTCTGCTCCTGGGCTTTGTTCTCGGCGCGGGCCCGATCTTCGACCAGGCCCTGGGCGACGATCGACGCGGGGCTGGTGTCGAACTCTTCGTTCGCGCGGAAGCCGATCACCCCGACGGTG
This sequence comes from Archangium sp., assembly GCA_030695565.1. GTDB lineage: Bacteria > Myxococcota > Myxococcia > Myxococcales > Myxococcaceae > Archangium_A. The sequence goes on along the minus strand of JAUYRZ010000036.1, from coordinate 155,821 downwards.
GCCAACGCGGCGAGCGAGGCCAGCGGCATCAAGACGCGCTTCCAGAAAGACGGGGCCGATTTCGTGCTGTTCCGCTGGGCGGCCTGCTCCGCGTAGGCCAGCAGCGAGTCGAGGCCGGCATCGGGCGCGGCGTGCATGGGCAGCTGGGCCATGGTGGCGCGCACTCCGCGGATCTCGGAGAGCGACGCAGAGCACCGGTGGCAGCCACGCACGTGCGCGTCGACCGCTTCGGCCTCGTGCTGTGGAAGCTCGCCGTAAGCGAACTCGAGGAGCTTGTCCTCGTACTGGTGCGCCGCGCTCTTCATGACCTCAGGCCACTGTCCTTCCGTCTACGTCTGCGGTTTCCCCATCGACGCCCAACTCGGCGAGCCGCTTTCGCAGCCCTTCGAGCGCGTACCTCATTCGACTCTTCACGGTGTTCTCGTTGACGCCCGTGACCTCTGCGATCTCCTTGAAGCCGATGCCCTGGTACTCGCGCAGCAAGAAGACCTCTCGCTGCTCCGTGGGAAGGCTCTCCAACGCCTTCTCGATCATCGGGCGGATTCGCACGTTGTGCGCCGCCCGGTCTGGAGTGGAGGCGTTCTCGTCTGCCACGAGATCGCCCACCGAGCGGCCGTCAGACGCGTCGTGCGACGCCGGAGCGTCGAGCGAATCGGTCTTCCGGAAGCTCTCTTTCCGCGCGCTGTCCACGCAGAGGTTCCTCGCGATCGTATAGACCCAGGTCGTGAACTTGGCCTTGGGTTGCCACTCGCTGCTGTTGCGCACCACCTTGAGCCAGGTCTCCTGAAGCACGTCTTCGGCCCTCTGCCGATGACCGACAAACCGGAGGATGAAGTTGTAGACCGGCCCCCGGTGGCGCTGGACGAGCGTTGAAAACGCCCTCGCGTCACCGGACTTGAAAGCGAGCATGAGTTGCTCGTCCGAAGTCGCAGGTCCCAACCGTGTCCTCGTTCTGTCGTTCCCATTGAACGCGTGGGGCGCGTCAGTGATCTACCGCCGGCGTTTTTGCCGGTAAGCCGCGAAAATGACAGGCAAAGCGATGGCTGTCACCACGATCCCTTGCGCCAGAAGAGCAGGAGGCAGGGGCCGCTGAAGGTGGATGAACAGGCTGCGACCCAACCCCAGTCCCAGCAAAATGCCGGTGGCCGAGCGCCAGAGGTTGCTGAAGCGGTGGGGTTGGAAGCGCCCCAGCGCCCAATCGAGGGTCGCCGGGAGCACCAGGGCAATGCACACCGGGAGATCGAGCGGGTGCTCCAGGGGCGCGCGCAGCGCGATCTGCACGGCGAGGGTGGCGAACATCACCGGGTAGGTGCCCAGGCAGCGGGCGCACAGATGCAGTGACCCGAAGCGGTAGCAGCGGTCGAGCTCGTCGGGCGGGTGATGGCTGAGCCAGAACATCAGCGCCCCTCGAAGACGAAGCACGCGCTGCGCTGGGTCTCCCCCGTGAGGCGCGGATCTTCGGAGCGGCAGCGATCGATCGCGTGCGCGCAGCGCGGGTGAAAGCTGCAGCCGGTCGAAGCAGCAGCGGCCTCGGCGCCTTCCACGATCTTCTGCCGGCTCTCCACCAGCAGCCGCGTGTACGGGTGGAGCGGCCGCTCGAGCACGTCCACGACCGAGCCGCTCTCCACGATGCGCCCGGCGAACATCACCGCCACGCGCGAGCACAGGTGCGCCACCACGTCGAGATCGTGGGTGATCACCAGCAGCGCCCGTTGCTGCGTCAGCGCGTTGAGCAGGTTGAGCACCTGCGCTTGCACGCTCACATCGAGCGCCGACACGGGCTCATCGAGCAACAACAGCTCCGGCTCGAGCGCAAGCGCGCGGGCCAGGTTCACCCGCTGCCGCTGCCCCACCGAGAGTTCGTGGGGCAAGCGGGTGAGCAGCTCGGCGCTCAGCTGCACCTGCGCGAGCAAGGCGCTCAAGACGGCGTCATCGACCTTGCGATCGTGAATGACGAACGGCTCGGCGAGCACCTCTCGAAGGCGCATGCGCGGGTTGAGCGCCGCGCCCACGTCTTGAAACACCGGCTGAAAGCGGCGGCGCAGCGCAGGCTTCGCGCCGTGCATCGGCTGGCCATCGAAGGTCACGCTGCCGCCCGCGAGCCGCTCCAGGCCCAGCAGCGCGCGGGCGAGCGACGACTTGCCACTGCCGGATTCTCCGATGAGGCCCACGCGATCGCCTCGCCCGACGTTCAAGCTCACGCCCCGCACCGCGTCGATCCTCCGGCCGCTCACGCGGTAGCTGACCTGCACGTCTTTGGCCTCGAGCAGCGCGCTCACGGGTTCACCAGATGGCAGGCCGCGCCCGTGAGCAACGCCGGCCGCTCGACCCGGCAGCGGTCGAAGACGCGCGGGCATCGGGGGTGAAAGCGGCAGCCGGGGATCACCTCACTGGCCAGCGGAACCGAGCCCGGCAGCGCAGGCAACGGGGCACCGGGCTTCGAGCCCGCAGGGTTCGAGCGCAACAACCCGGCGGTGTACGGATGTCGCGGCGACTCCAGCACCTGCTCGGTGAGGCCCTGTTCGACCACCCGCCCCGCGTACATCACGGTCACTTCGTCGCTCGCCCCCCGCACTGCCTGGAGATCGTGCGTGATGAGCCACACCGCGAGCGCTCGTTCGCGGGCGAGCCGGCGCAACAACGAGAGGATCACCCCGCGCATCGAGGCATCGAGCGCGGTGGTGGGCTCATCGGCGATCAACACCTCGGGCGACGCCGCCAACGCACACGCGATCGACACGCGCTGACGCTGACCGCCCGAGAGCTGGTGGGGGTACAGGCGCAGGCGATCTTCACCCGCGGGAATGCCGACTTCTTCGAGCAACGCCACGGCGAGCGCGCGGAGCTCGCCGCGCGCCCCGTGCACCGAGAGCGTCTCCATCAACTGCGCGCCCACCGAGAGCACGGGGTTGAGTGCGCTCAGCGGCTCCTGCAGCACCATGGCGAGGCCCTCGCGGCGCAGCGGCACGGCGGCGGTCAACAACTCGACCCCGCCTTTCGAAGCACTCCCGCGCGTGGTGGCGCCTTCAGGGAGCAGACCCAACACGGCGAGCGCCGAGAGCGTCTTGCCGCTCCCCGATTCACCGACCACGGCGTGCACCCTGCCCGCCTGCAGTTTGAGCGAAAAATCATCGACCAGCGCGTGCCCATCGAGCACCACGCCCAGGCCTTTCACCGAGAGCGTCACTTCCTCTCCAGGAAGCGTCGTCGTCCGCTTCACTTCTTCTGGCCCAGCGCCGCGAGGATCTCCTCCTCGGTCACCAGACCGCGGGCGAGCAGTGCGCGGGTGAGCCCGACTACGAGCTTCGAAGGCATGAGGTGATCGAGCGCACCCGTCCACGGTGACGGGCCATTCGACTTCGCCTCCTGGGGCGCGTCGGTGCGCAACCAATCGGGCAGCGCCTCTCCGTTGGCCGACACGTCGGGCACCGGAGGCGCGAGCGGTTCGTGCTCCGGCATCGTCGATTGCAGGGGCGGGATCGCCAGCGCGCTCAACGACGAGCGGCTCGAGGCGAACGGCGCATCGGACATCGTGGGCACCACCACCCCCGGCGAAGAGTCGCGGAAGAAAGGCGTGTCCACCACGGGCCCCGTGCCTTCGCGGAGGAGCAGATCGCCCATCGGACCACTGCCTTCCTGAAAGAGCATGTCGAGCAAGGGCCCCGTGCCTTCACGAATGCCCATCAGCACCGGACCCGAGCCTTCGGCGAGCTCCGCGACCTCGGGCGGATCGGGCACGGGCGAGACGATCGCTGGAATCTCCCTGGTCACCGCGCCCAGCGGCATGGTCACGTTCTTCACCGGCGAGTTGAGAATGTCTTCGGGCGGCCGCGCGGCGATGCCGGTGCGGGCGGATTCGAGGTTGAGGTCGCCAAACAGATCTTCGGCGCGAGGGCCCGCCGAGCTGGGCGCAGCGGGTGAAGGCCGGGGCACGGCGTGGAGCGGCGCGATGAGGGGCACCGGAGAAGGGCTGGAGTCGGAGCCGGTGAGCTGAAGCTCTTCGACGGGCTCGAGATCGAGGGAGCCGAAGAGATCGTCGGCGGTGGGAAACGGAGAAATCGAGGGAGGCACGCTCGCGTCGTCGTCGCTGACGATGGGCGAGAAGATCCCCGAGAGCGTGGCGTGCAGCGCGTCGATCTCGTCACCACCTGCGACGTGCACATGCACCCGGGTCCACTGTTGCTCGAGCACCGCGAGCACCTCGATGTTGGCGAGGTCGGCCATGGCGATCGACAGCTCGGTGCCGTCCGACTTCAGCGGCACCAGGCGGAACTGCCGCTGCAGGTCGAGCGGCACCAGGTCGAGCACGGCCTGGGGCAGCTGAGGCAGATCGACGTAGGGCAGCTGGTACTGCTCGGCCAGGGCGCGGGCGAGCTGCACCGAGCTCAGCTTGCCGGTGGCGACGAGCAGATCGCCCAGGCGGCTGGGCTCACCGGCGCTCTGATCAGCGAGCGCAGCGGCGACGTCAGGGCCGCTCACGGCCCCGGAGTTCACGAGGATCTCGCCCAGCTTCTTCTTCGTCACTGCCCAGACCCTCGGGTACTTCAGAGCGTCAGCGTTTGACCTTGGCGAGGTATTCCTCGCGCGTGAAGACACCCTTCTCGATCATCAGCTCGACCATGCCCTTGAGCGCGGTGACCTCTTTGCGCTGCGCTTCTTCGATGGCGCGAAGCGTCTCAGAGGGCGTCTTGGGCCGCGGCGCCGCGGGGGCTTCCTGCGTGGGCGCCCGGGTCAACGGCGCCGCGGTGGGCGGCATGCGGATCGCGGCGGCAGCGCTGGTGGAGCGCCGCTCAGGGGCCTTCACGTCATCGACGTTCTTGATGAGCGTGTGGCCCTGCGAGTCGACCAGCTTGAAGCCGTCATCGCCCTCCGCGCCCATCTCGGCTTCACCGTCGTAGAACCGCGCGAACGACCTGGCGATCGCCTGCCGGCCCGCGAGCTGCGCGGTGATGCGGCAACGGCTGACCGAACGAAGCGTGTCGAGCTGCTTCAGGTTCTGCGGCTCGGCCATGGCCACGAGCAACGTCTTGCCCTCGTCGCGAAGCTGGAGCGGCAGCGCCACCAGATCGCGCGCCACCTCGGCGGGCACCTTCGCGCGCACGTGCGGCGGAATGCTCTCGATCGCCTCGAGATTCACCGCGGGCACGTTCATCTGCTTGCTCAGCGCCTTCACCAGCATGTCTTCCGTGAGGAAGTTCATGCGCACGAGGAGCTCACCGAGCTTGCCACCCCACTTCTGTTGCTCGGCGAGCGCAGCCTTCAACTGGCTCTCGCTAATCACTTTCGCTTTGACGAGCAGATCACCGAGTCGGATGGAGGCCATGAGCGCGAGCGATTCTAACCATTTACGCCCGCGCGTCGACTGTCTATCTGGCGGAGTTGCTCGATCGCCGCACCGCCTCGCCCAGGGCGTTCACGCTGAGCACTGTCAGCGCGATGGCCAGCCCCGGGAAGACGGCCAGCCACCAGGCGCCGGGGTGATGAAGGGTGCGATGCGCCTCGGTGAGCAGCTCGCCCCAGCTGGCGGTGGGCGGCGCGACGCCAATGCCCAGAAATGAAAGGGCCGTCTCGAGCAAAATGGCCGACCCCACCCCGAAGGTGGCCACCACCAGCACGGGCCCCAGGGCGTTGGGAATCAGGTGCCGCGCGATGATGCGGGCGGGAGAGGCCCCCAGCGCCCGGGCGGCCAGCACGAACTCGCGTGACTCGAGGGAGAGCACCTCGGCGCGCACCAGCCGCGCCACTTCAGTCCACCGGGTCAGCCCCAGGGCGATGACCAGGGGCCACAACGACTGCGTGCGGAGCACCGAGAGCAGGGCGATGAGGAAGAACACGAGCGGGAAGGTCTGCATCACCTCGAGCACCCGCGAGAGCACCACGTCGGTCAGCCCGCCCGCGTAGCCGGCGATGCCACCGATGAGCAGGCCCACCCCCACCGCGATGATCATGGTGAGCAGGCCCACCAGCAGGCTCACCCGCGCGCCATGCACCAACCGCGCGGCCACGTCGCGACCGAGCTCATCGGTGCCCAGCCAGTGCGTCTCATCGGGAGCCCAGGGCGGCGGCGTCGGGCGATCTTCTCCGGTCACCGCGAGGGTCTGCAGCGGCCCGAAATGAATCGGCGTGCGCCACATCCACTCCGCGCTCGAAGCGAGGCTCAGCTGGCTCTGGCCGCGAAGAGCCGCGGGCTTCGTGACGCACGGCAGCCACCAGGTGGTGCCGTCGACGCGCACGGCGAGCGGAAGATCGGAAGCGAGCACGTCGGCGAAGAGGGCGGTCAGGCTCATGAAGAGCAGCGCGAGCAACGCCCATTTTCCACCCCGATCGCGCCAGAGCCGCTTCATGCCGAGCGCTCCAGACGAATGCGTGGATCGATGAAGCCGTAGGCGAGATCCACCAGCAGCATGGAGAGCATGGTGACGAGGGCCATCACCGTCGCCACGCCCATCACCGTCGGGTAATCGCGGGTGCCGATCGCGTCGAAGGCGAGCAGGCCCATGCCGGGGATTCCGAAGATGCGCTCGATCACCACGCTGCCCCCGACCAGATGCGGCAGGTGGAGGCCGAGCATCGTCACCACCGGCAGCAGCGAGTTTCGCAGCGCATGGCGCCACACCACCCGGCGCTCGGGGATGCCGCGGGCGCGCGCCGCCTTCACGTAGTCCTGCGCCAGCGCGTCTTCCAGGGCGCTGCGCACCTGCCGGGTGGCCACCACCAACGTGGGCCAGGTCAGGCAGATCACCGGCAAGACGAAGCCGCCCTCGGCGAGGCCCTGCACGGGGAACCAGTCGAAGTAACGGGGCCCTGCGAAGAGCATGAGGAGGATCACCGCGATCCAGAACGTGGGCACGCTCCACGCGGCGACGAGCAGCACGCTGAGCACCCTCGCCCACCACCGGCGCGCCCGGGTCGCGAGCAGCACCCCGAGTGGCACGGCCAGCCCGAAGCCCAGCACCAAGGCGAGCCCGGCCACCAACGCGGTGCGGGGCGCCGCTTCCCCCAGCTTCTCGGTCACCGGGCGTTGATCGATGAACGAGCGCCCGAAATCGAAGCGCACCACCCGCGAGAGCCAGCGCCCGAACTGAAGAGGCAACGGCGCATCGAGGCCCTTGCTGGTGCGCTGCAGGTCGATCACGGCCTGGCCGGGGCCCACCACCTCGAGGTCGAGCTGAAAAGGATCACCGGGCGCCAGCTGAGCGATCACGAAGGTGAGCAAGGTGATGCCCAGGAACGTGGGGATCATCAGCAGCAGTCGTCGGAGCACGTAGCGGCGCATGTCAGTCCGCGATCCACACGGCGCTCAGATCGTACCAGCCCAACGACGGCTTCAGCCCTCTGACCTTGCGCTTGAAGGCGTCGAGCGTGGGCCTGCGACCCATGAAGAGGTAGGCCTGATCGTCATAGACGAGCCGGTGCACCTGGCGCTCGAGCGCGTTGCGCTTCTCGAGGTCGAACTCCGCGCGGATGGCGGTCAGCAGCGTGTCGACCTGCGGGTTCGAGTAGCCGACGTAGTTGGCCCCTTCGGCCGCCTGCGAGGAGTGGAGGATCTGAAAGTTGTCCTGCACCGCGTCGGCGGTCGACCAGCTCAACGCGATCGCGTCGAAGTCGTGAGCGCGCACCCGGCTCATGTACCCCGACACGTCGACCGTCTCGATGCGCGCGTCGATGCCTGCCTGCTTGAGCGTGTCGAGATACAGCGGCAACAGCTTCGCCATCTTTGGCGACTGCGCCGAGGCCAGAAACGCCACCGACAGCTTCACGCCTTCCCGATCGAGCACGCCGTCGGCGTCGCGGTCAGCCCACCCGGCGTCAGCGAGCAGTTTCTTCGCCGCGGGGGGATCGAAGGGCAACGGCTTCACTTCGGGATCGCAGCTCTTCGAATCCGGAAAGTACGGGCACGTGGTGCGCGGCTCGAGGCCGAGATCGACCGCGCGCGCCACCAGCTCCATCGGGAAGAGCAGGCCCAGCGCCTTCCTCACGCGGACATCGGCGAAGAGCGGCTTTCGTTGGTTGAAGCCGAGCCACACCCAGGTGTTCTCGGCGAAGAACACGCGTTGGTAGCCGGCCCAGAGTTTCGGGTTCGACTCCGAGGCGCGCCAGGCCGCGGGTGAGATGCGGGTCATCAGGTCGAACTCGCCGCGCTCCCAGGCTGCGATCGCCGCGGTGTCGTCTTTGACGAACCGAAAGATCACCTGCGCCAGATGAGCGGTCTGGCCCCAGTACGCGTCGTTGCGTGCATAGGTGAGCGAGGAGCCCGCCTCCCACTTCACGAAACGAAACGGCCCGGTGCCGACGGGCGCGCGGTGCAGCGGCAGCGTGTCGAAGTCGCCGACGAGCCCATGCGCCGGCAGCACCGGGAGCGCCCCCAGCAGCGTCCAGGTGGCGAGGAAGTAAGGCCGCTTCCAGTGGATGATCACCGTCTGGGCGTCGGGCGTCTCCACCCGCTCGAGCGTCTCGAGATTTCCGCGAAAGGCGGTGGTGGCGTTCTTCGGCTCGAACACGGCGTCGAGCGTGGCCTTCACGTCAGCGGAGCCGAGCGGCTGGCCGTCGTGAAACGTGACGCCGCTTCGCAACGTGATCGACAACGAGAGGTGATCGTCGCTCTCGCTCCACGACCTCGCGAGCAGCGGCTGCAGCTGACCGTCTCGCACGCGCGCGAGCGTCTCGTAGATCGGCCCCACGGTGATGCGCGTCATGGTGCCTTCGTTGAAGCGGTCGTGCAGCCGGGTCAGGCCGACGGGCTCGAGCGGAAGGCGAACGGTGAGCGCGCCACCCTCTTTCGGGGCTCCGCCCACCTCGACCACCCGGCCCGCGCGCCAATCAGCCGAGGGCCCCGCGTCCACGGCCGTACCCGGCCTGCAGGTGCAGGAAGACGCAGCAACGAGCACGAGGAGGAACAAGGGCCGCACGTTCGGCCGCACGTTCGCGCGGAACGCCCTCGTGGGCCACTTTGGTTTGACCGGTCGCCAGATGGGCAGGCCCTCCGGCACGTGAGCCCCGGCGCTCAGGTACCCTGCGCCGCTCATGACACGAGCCCTGTTGAGCAGTGTGATCGCCTTGTGCGCGTGTGGGGCACCTTCGAGCCCCAGGACCGCTGGAATCCTCTACTCGCCCTGCAATCAGGTCCTGGTGGCGCCCGAAGACGGCAGCACCGAGGCCGAACACAGGAGCGTCTCAGCGGCGATCTCGTTGTGGCGTGAGGTCGGGCTCACCACGCTGTCCACCAGCGAGGGCGTGAGCGTGCCGGTGCGCTTCGCGGACGCGGCCGCGGTCTTTCACGGGGTCTACGAGCCCTCGTCGGGCATGGTCTTCATCAACCGGGAGCTGGATGGCGCCGAGCGCGACATCACGGTGGCCCATGAGCTGGGCCACGCGCTCGGATTGCCACATGTGGCGAGGGAGGAGCGCGCCTCGGTGATGAACCCGGGCAACCTCACCGTGCTCCCCTCCCCCAGCGACCAGGCCGCGCTGCAGCGGCTGTGGGACTGCGCCCTCTAGAACTCGAAGCCCACCTTGGCGTCGACGCTGTAGGTGCTCAGGTTGGCGTCGGGGATCAGCGGTGTGCCGAAGGCATTGCGAAGGGTGAATCGAACGTCGGTCACCAGTGGCTTGAAGCGATACGCAAGCCCAGCCGCGACCGGGAGCTCGTTCACGTTGGCCGCGTCAGCCACGCTCGAGGTATTCACCGCGCTGTTCGAGATGTTGTACCGGCGGAAGGTGTAGCCGGCCGCGGCATACGGCTGGAACGCGCCCCTGAGCACGTTGACACGCAGCAGCCCTTCCACCCCATTCGACGTCAAGCGGGCCCTGTCGGAGACCCCCAGGGCATCGAGCGCCTGCGCGCTGCCGATGTAGGCCGCCTCTCCGGCGATGTGACTGCGGGTTCCGACCACCAGCCTCGCCGTCCAGGCGCCAGCCGGGTCGGTCACGGAGGAGGCCGTTCGACCGAGGAATTGCTGCACGCCGCCCCCCACTTCGACCCCCAGGCCCACGCCCTTCGTGAGCAGCGCGCGTTTCTTCTGATCCCGCTCGCCCTTGTTCCAATCCTTCCGATCCGCTTCTGAGACATCTGCGGCCTGGTTGGCTTCCCGGTCGGTCGCCTGCTCCGCATCCTGCCTGGCCTTATCAGCCGAATCGGCAGCTCGCGTCGCCGCGTCGTCGACCGGGTCATCCGTGTACGGCTGAGTATCCTGAGCCACTGCCGCAGCGGACAGCAGTGAGGCTGCGCATGCGACACACCACCTGAGGTTTTTCATGACGTGCTCCTTTGTCTGGTCGCGTGACTGTTCACGCTCGAGGCAGGAGCCCTGAATGCATCGGCTGCACCGTCGCTCGCGCACGCGGCCCGGCCAAACGCACCAGCCTGATCAGATCACTGCCGCTCGGGGCTGAGCTGAACGCCGTTCGCGTCGACCTCGACCACCGGGATGCCTTCGGGCGGCTCGAACTCGAACAAGGTCAGGTCGGGTGCTTCGTTGACGGTGACGTCTTTCCACACCAGCTCCACGCTGGTCTTCACCGTGCGGGCATCGAGCGCTGCGTGTTTGGGGAGCGTCACGCCATTCTCGGTCGAGAGATCGCTGAACTGAAGATCGTAGGCGTTCGCGTTCTCAGCGGTGCTCTTGACCACCCGGTAGCTGGGCGGCTGAACGTGCAGGGTCTGCTTCACCTTGCCGCGGGTGATGATCAACACCAGCTGTTGCGTGCCGTCGTCGAAGCGCATCTCGAGGGCGTCGGCCGGAATTCTCGGAGCGCGCCCGAGCATCACCGCGGCCAGCTCGGCCGGCGGCATCACCAGCGGCAGGAAGCGGGAGAGGTTCGTGGGCGTGGCCGGCCCCCGGTAGTACTTCCCGTCTTGCGCCAGGTAGAGCCCGAAGCGCGTGCCATCGGTGACCAGCACGCCCTGCGGCCTGCCGAAAAAGTCGAGCTGCTCGATGTGAATGAACGCAGGGTGGGTGACGGCGGCGAAGAGCGAGACGGCGCCTTTGCCTTGCGGCGCGTCGACGATCAGCTTGGCGTCACCTTGGAGGGAATAGATCTGCGACTCGGCGACGTTGATGCGCCGGAGCAGCTCCTCGGCGGACCTCGGCTCGCCGTCCTTCCCGAAATCGGCAATGCGCTTCGGACACGCGGTCAACGTGAGCAGCGCGGAAATCAGAAGGAGTGGGAAGCGTTGAGGCAGCATGGCGGCTGGCATTCTTAACCGCTATGAGCAGGATTCCTCATGAGCTTCGACGAGCTGCTTCACTACCTCCGACTCGGTGGCTTCACCATCGTGGTCATCCTGCTGGCTTCGGTGCTGGCGATCGGCATCGCCGTCGAGCGGCTCATCACCCTCTGGGGTGTCGGCGGCCGCGCGCGTGAACTGGGGCAGCTGATCGCCCGGCATCTTTTGCGTGGAGAGATCGTAGCGGCGCGTTCTGCGGCTGATCGCTCGACGGCGATGTCGGCCGATCTGTTCCGGGCGGGCTTCGAGCGCGCCACCAAGACGACCGGCCCTCCGCTCGATGCGGCGGTCGATCGAGAGCGGGTGCACCTCGCCCTCAAGCTTCGCCGCGGCTTGTGGATCCTCGGCACCATCGGGGCCACCGCGCCCTTCGTGGGCCTGTTCGGCACGGTCTGGGGAATCATGCGGACGTTCAAAGAGCTCGGCATCGACGTCGGGGCGGGCGGCTCGGGCGGTTCCGCGGCGGTGATGTCGGGGCTCTCCGAGGCGCTGGTCGTCACTGCGGTCGGCATCCTCGTGGCCGTCGAGGCGGTGGTGCTCTTCAACATGTTCCAGGCGCGGCTGTCTCGGCTCAACCTCGAGTTCAAGCTGATCGCCGAAGAGTTCGTGGAGCTGCTCCGTGAGCAGGCGCCCAGCGGCAAACTGGTGGCGCCTCCGACCGACTCCCAGCCTCCGACCGCGCCTCCCGCGGTGAGCTGAACCATGGGCATCGGTGGCCCCAGCGGCGGCGGCCGCAAGGACGACGATCTCGGGCTCGACGAGGGCGGCGGCTTCAACGACATCAACATCACCCCCCTCACCGACATCTTCCTGGTGCTGCTGGTCATCTTCATGGTCACCAGCAGCGTGATCGTGGAGAGCTCGAGCGGCGCGAAGGCGGGGCTCAAGGTGAACCTGCCGGCAGGCGGCGCAGCTGACGTGGCCACGCAGTCGACCGACATGTCCGTCGCCATTCTGGAAGACGGCCGGCTGGTGTTGGGCGGCGACGTGGTGAGCGCGGAAGAACTCAAGAAGGCGTTCGAAGGCGCGAAGGCCCAGAACCCCGACACGATGGTGATCGTCCAGGCAGACCAGGGCGTACCGCACGGCAAGGTGGTCGAGGTGATGGAGCTCGCGAAGGGGGCGGGGCTCGGTCAGCTGGCCATCGGCGTGCGCGAAGGCGCCCCGAAGTAATCCCTCTCCCTTCGGGAGAGGAAGAGGGGTGAGGGCCTCCTTCACCGCCACGAAGCCTCCCACCAATGAGGCGATTCAGGCGATCCGCGCGACGGTGAAAGTGCCTGTCGAGTTGGCCTGGTACTGATGAGCCGTCTTTCGAAGCGCGCAGCGCGCCCCAGGCCATGCACTTCCTGGTTCTCTCAGGACCGGGGTTGGGGAACAGTTCGCCCGGCTCTAAACCTGAGGGGACCCCATGGCTTCCAAGAAGACCGCTGCTCCCGCCGCCGCCGCCAAGAAGAAGCTGAACATTCCGGTCGACGACGCCTGTTCGCTCAAGGGGGCCGCGGTGCACGAGGACTACGACTGCATCCTCAACCAGACGAACATCGGCGCGAACAACAACAAGTTCTACGTCATCCAGCTGCTGACCAAGGGCGGGAAGTTCTACGCGTGGACGCGCTGGGGCCGGGTGGGCGAGACCGGGCAGAGCGCGCTGGTGGGGCCCAGCTCCTTCGAGGGCGCCTTCAAGGCCTTCGCCGGCAAGTTCAAGGACAAGACCAGCAACAAGTGGGAAGAGCGCGCGGCCTTCAAGCCCGCCTCGGGCCGCTACACCTTGATCGAGGTGGATCGCTCCGCCGACACCAAGAAGGCTGAGGAGCTCGAGGCCAAGCTCAAGGGCATCGATTCCCAGGCGGCCAAGCTGCAGGGCGCCACCGAGAAGAAGTTCAAGCCCACCAGCCTCCACCCGCGGGTGCAGAAGTTCATGCACCTGATCTTCGACCACGACATGTTCAAGGGCGCGATGGCGTCGTTCGACATCGACGTGAAGAAGATGCCCCTGGGGCAGCTCTCTTCCAGCCAGGTCAAGCGCGGCTACGAGGTGCTCGAGGCGCTGGGCCGGGCGATCAAGGCGAAGAAGAAGCCGGTGATCATGGTCGAGACCTCGCGCTTCTACACCGTCATCCCCCACGCCTTCGGCCGCAACACCCCGCCGCTGATCGACACCACCGAGCTGCTGGACAAGAAGATGGAGATGCTCAACGTGCTCTCGGACATCGAGATCGCCATCGCCATGCAGTCGGCCGCCGCACCGGTGGCGACGAAGAAGGAAAAGCTGGCTCCGCACCCCGACGACGAGAACTACAAGAAGCTCAACGCCGAGTTGGAGCAAGTGGCCCCCGGCTCCGAGGAGCACGACTTCATCCAGAAGTACATCGACGCCACCGCGTCCTCACACCGCAAGCCCAAGGTGATCGACATCTTCCGGCTGGATCGCAAGGGCGAGGCCGAGCGGTACAAGGCGCACGAGAAGCTGGGAAACCGCAAGCTGCTTTGGCACGGAACCAACGTGGCCGTGGTGGCCGCCATCTGCAAGTCGGGGCTGCGGATCATGCCGCACTCCGGGGGCCGGGTGGGCAAAGGCATCTACACCGCGTCCGAGAACGGGAAGTCGATCAACTACATGGGCTGGGCGCGGGGGAACATCGGGGTGATGTTCCTTGCCGAGGTCGCGCTGGGGAAGGAGCACTCCATCACCAAGGACGACCACTCGCTCAAGGCCGCGCCCAAGGGCTTCCACAGCGTGGTGGCCCGCGGCCGCCGTGAGCCTGACCCCAAGCACGATCTGGTGCGCAAGTACGACGGCAAGCCGGTGGTGATCCCCCAGGGCAAGCCGCAGCACCTCAAGCAGTACGCGAGCAGCCGCTTCGAGCACAGCGAGTACCTGGTCTACCAGGAGAGTCAGGTGCGCATTCGCTACGCCATCCACGTGCAGGGTTGAACAGCAGCCAAAGCGCCATGAGCACACTCGAGGAAGTGGTCCTCAACTGGACTGATCTCACCGGACAAAAGACCGGCGCCACCGCGCTGGGCAGCAACAAGTTCTACAAGGCCCAGCTCTCGAAGGACGGGGCGGGCTTCAAGGTGGTGTTCACCTACGGGCGGGTGGGTCAGGCCGGCCAGACGCAGGTGGTGAAGGCCAAGACCCTGGCCGAGGCCCAGAAGCAGCTGGCCTTGAAGATCGATTCGAAGCTCAAGAAGGGCTACTCGAAGGTCGATCTGCGGGCGGCCAGCCCGGGCGCGCCGGCGCCGGTGAAGGCGGCCAGGGGGAAGAAGGTGGTGCGCAAGAGCTCTGGCGCGTTCCACCCAGAGGTGGAGTCGCTGCTGGAGTTGCTCTACGGCTCGACCGGGCGCGCGGTGGCGGCGGGCTTGAGCGCCACCTCAGGCGCCACGGCAGACGCCCCGTTGGGGAACCTGAGCGACACCCAGCTCGACAAGGGGGCCGACCTGCTCGAGGACGTGGAGCGGCTGATCAAGAAGGGCAAGCCGAAGAAGACCCAGCTGCTCGAGCTGACCAACGCGTACTACTCGACCATTCCGCGGCGCATCGATCACGCGCGCTCCGGGGGCAAGCTGGACCTGGAGCAGATCCTGATCAACTCCGGCGGGCGGATCGCCGAGCAGCGCAGCTTCCTCACCCTGCTGCGCGACGCGTTCCTGCAGAAGAACGTATTCGCTGCGGCGGCCTCGGCCATCGACCCCAACCAGGTCTGGTACGAGGGCCTCAAGTGCGACCTCACCTTCCTCGAGCCGAAGGGTGACGAGCGCAAGCGCATCGCCCAGTTGTTCGAGGGCGGGCAGGCGCCGATCAACTCGAACTTCTACGGGAAGCTGAAGCTGGGCCGGGTGTGGCGGGTCGAGCAGCAGGGCCGGAAGCAGGCCTTCGACGACTACGTTGCCAAGGTGGTCAGCGCCAAGGGCGCCACGGGCATCACCCCCGGCTGGCACGGCACCCGGACCGAGAACCTGATGGGTATCTGCAAGACCGGCCTGGTGCTGCCCAAGAACCTGCCCAAGGGCGTGCAGGTGACCGGGCGCGCTTTCGGCTCGGGCATCTACCACACGCCCTGCTGGCCAGACGCGGGCGGCTCGATCAAAGACGAGAAGGGCAAGGCGTTCCACCGATACAACGGCGCGCTCAAGAGCCTCAACTACAGCTCGCTGCGCGGGGCGTTCTACTTCCGGGAGAACACCAGCGACCGGGGGTACATGTTCCTGGAGGAGCTGGCCCTGGGGGTGCCCGAGCTGGCGCTCAAGGCATGCTTCGACAAGCCGGCTCCGAAGAAGGGGGCGCACTACATCTACGCGCGCGCGCACGGGCACGCGTCGTTGTCGAACGACGAGGTGGTCACCTTCGATGAGCACGCCTCACGGCGCACCGCGATCGTCGAGGTGATGCACAGGTGAGCTGAGCGCAGCCAGCTACCTCTGTGACTCCCGCTCGCGCAGCGAGTGGGCGGCCTCTCGGGTGAGTAAGGCCTCCAGCGGCTCTGGGGCCGCGCCGCTGCACACCGCCGTCGCGTACCCAGACAGGTGCAGCCGATCGACCAGCCGCTCCCTGGGGATCCAGTCCGCCCCGAAGCGCGCGCCCAGCAAGCCGCCCACCATCGCGCCCACGGTGTCCGTGTCTTCGCCCAGGCGCACCACCTCGAGCAGCGCGCCCCGCGGCTCGAGCTGCTCCTCGAGCCCCACCCCGAGCGCGAACAGCCCGCCCAGCAGCGAGTACCCATGGTTCGGGTGCGCCGGTGGGGCGCCCGCTCCCAGGGTGGGCGAGCCCAGCTCCAACACCCGCGAGGCGAGCACGCGCAGGCCTCGTTGAGGCAAGGCGAAGAGCGCGCTCAGTGCCTGGGACAACCTGAACGAGGCCGAGCGATCGAGAGTCCAGCGCGCCCGGCCCGCGCCCAGCCACTCGGCTTCCGCGTCGGCCACCGCGTGGGGCAGCTCCGCCCTCACCTCCCCCGCAGGGGCCCCTGACACCAGGCGCGCCGAAGCAAACGCGACCGCGTAGCCCAGGCTGCAGGCCAGCAGGTCCGCGTGGGTCACCGCGCTGGCCTCGATGGCGATCTGCCGCAACCGGGCGGGCTGCGCGTGGAGCAACGCCCCCAGAGGAGCGGTGCGCATCGCCGCGCCGATGCCCGCTGACGGGCTGCCCGCCTGCTCTGGCGAGGCACCCGCGGCCAGCTTCTGTACCGCCCCGTCGAAGTGCCGGCCGGTGCCGCGCCACGCCCCCAGCTGCTCGCCGCGCACCAGGCACTGTGCCCAGGCGGTCGGCGACCAACCACCCGGCGAGAGCACCACCGCCAACAAAGCGAGTGCCTGTTGGGTGTCGTCGGTGTGCAACCCCAGGCGACGCTTTTGCCTCCGCTTCGAGGAAGGCACCGCGTCGAGGGTGCGGGGCAACTCGGAGTACGCGCCGAAGGTGGCGGCGATCTCAGCCTCGGTCCACCCCTCGATGGGCGCCCCCAGCGCATCGCCCCAGGCCAGCCCCCACAGGCACCCGGCGGCTCGCTCGTCGAGGGTGCTCACGTCACATCAGGGGGTACGGCGCGAAGCCGAAGCCATCGAGCGGCGGGGCGTAGGTGCTGGAGCTGATGATCACGTTCCCGTCTTCGATGCGGGCGGCGAGCTGCGCGCCGGCACCGAAGCCCTGGAGTTGTTCGGGGGAGAGATAGAGCAGATCCGGGTGCTCACAGGAGAGCAGCTCAGCGTCGTCCGGCTCATCGTCCTGGTCCGCCGAGGACAACACCAACGAGCCGCTCTTCACCTGCAGCAGCACCTCGTCGCCTTCGATGCCCGCGTTGCTCAAGAGCCGCCGCGACACCCGCCCGCGGCCGTCATCGCCGATCGGCACCGAGGCGCCCAGGGTGGTGTCCTCGATGCGAATGTCGGTGACCGCGTCGTCCTTGGCGGCCCCCGGAGGGCGGGCCAGCTGCGAGCGCATCGAGTCGTCGTACCTCGCCGGATCGTGGGTGGGCAGGTGGTAGAGCAGCGCCTGCACCGTCTTGCCCGCGGCCACGACGTCGATCTGGGTCTGCTGGTACGAGCCCAGGCCCTCGCCGTCGAAGATTTCACGCACCAGCGGCGAGACGTCGCGGTGACGCACGTCGGGCAGCGTCTCCTTGACCGCGTTGGACACGTCGAGGGCGGTGAACAACATCGCCGAGGCCGTGAAGCGATCGAGGACCCGAGCGGTGACGGCAACCAGCATCTCTGGAGTGGTCTTCGCCATGGAGCGTCTCCTTCAAGCAGGAAGGACTTCTTGTAGCTGGTTTGGCAGTTGCCGAGAATGACGAGGTGAAAAAGCCCAACGCGCGCGAGTCGAAGTTGGTGGTCGATCTCCAGAAGTACAAAGACGCCTATTACAACGGCACGCCGCTGATCTCCGACGCGGCGTTCGACGCGCTGGAAGATGAGCTGCGCACCCTCAACCCCAAACATCCCTATTTCGCCATCGTGGGCGCGAAGGTCAGCGCGGTCACCGAGTGGGAGAAGGCGCGGCACGCCATCCCGATGGGCTCGCTCAACAAGGCGGTCACCGAGGACGAGTTCCGCAAGTGGTTCGCGCGCTGCGAGGCGCTGGCCAGCCAGCAGGGGCTGCCCAGCTTCGCCCAGAACGTGTTCGTCACCGAGAAGCTCGACGGGCTCTCCCTGGCCGTCACCTACGAGCGCGGCGAGCTCAAGCACGCCATCACCCGCGGCGACGGGCAGATGGGTGAGCGGATCACCGCCAACGCCGCGCGCATGAAGGGCGTGCCGGGAAGGCTCAAGAAGAAGCTGTCCCTCACCGTGCGCGGGGAGATCATCCTCAAGCTCTCCGACATGAAGAAGGCCTTCCCCGGAGCAGCCAACCCGCGCAACCAGGCGGCGGGGACCAGCAAACGCTTCGACGGCCAGGGCTGCGAGCACTTGACGGTGCTCTTCTACGATCTCGACGGCGAGGAGCACAAAACCGAAGAAGAGAAGTTCGAGGCGCTGCAGGCGCTCTCGTTCCTCACCCCGTTCGGTGTGAAGACTGATCTGGAAGGCGCGATCGCAGAGCACCAGCGCTACGCGAAGAAGAAGCGCGCCGCGCTCGACTACGAGATCGACGGGCTGGTGATGCGCGCCAACGACGTGCACACCCAGACCCTGCTGGGCGAGGTGAACAACCGCCCCCGCGGCGCGGTCGCTTTCAAGTTCGCCTCGCAGGCGCAGGTGACCAAGGTCATCGACCTGATCTGGACGACCGGGTCCTCGGGCCGGGTCTCGCCCATCGCGGTGGTGGCGCCGGTGGTGCTCGCCGGGGCCACGGTGCAGCGCGCCTCGCTGGCCAACGCGGGCCGGGTGGCAGAGCTGGGCATCGGCATCGGCGACGAGGTGCTGGTCTCCCGCCGCAACGACGTGATCCCCTACGTGGAGGAGGTGGTGACCAAGCTGGGGCCCACCGCCAAGCCGCCCAGGAAGTGCGCCGTCTGCAAGGCCACGCTGATCAAGCAGGGCGAATACCTGAGCTGCAAGAACGACGCGTGCGTGGCGCTGGTGGAGGGGCGGATTCAGAACTGGGTCGACGCGTTGGGCGTGCTGGAGTGGGGCGAGGGGCTGATCGCTCAGCTGGTCGCGGCCAAGCTGGTGAAGGAGCCGGCGGATCTCTACCGCCTCACCCCCCAGCAGATCGCCGGGCTCGATCGCCGGGGGCTCATCATCGCCACCAAGGTGCTCAAGAACCTCAAGGCCGAGCTCCCGCTCTCGTTGCCCCGGTTCCTGGCCGCGCTGGGCATCGAGAACTTCGGCGCGCAAACCGCGAAGGCGCTGGTGGCGGCGGGCTTCGACAGCCTGGGCAAGGTGCGGAAGGCGACGTTGGCGCAGCTCTCTCCGGTACCGGGCGTGGGGCCGGCCAAGGCGGCGGCGGTGGTGGCCGGGCTCAAGAAGCGCTCATCGGAGATCGATCGATTGCTCAAGGTCGGGGTCGTGCCGGTCACCAAGAAGGCCTCCGGCCCGCTCACCGGCAAGAGCTTCTGCTTCACCGGCGCGCTCTCCCAGCCTCGCAGCGTCTTCGAAAAGTGGGTCGAAGCGCGGGGCGGTACGCTGCTGTCCGGGGTCACCAGGGAGCTGACCTACCTGGTGATGCAGGACCCGAAGAGCGGCTCCAGCAAGGCGGTGAAGGCGGCGGCCTATGGGACCAAATGTATCGATGAAAACGCCTTCTTCGCGCTGGCCAGCTGACCGCGTGGGGTTGGGGTCGAGCGTGTCGGGGTGAGGGTCTACCTGGCCACCACGAAGTCGAAGATCGCCGGAAGAACGCCCTCAATCACATCGTTGTGATGCGCGCCCTCCACCGCCACGAACTTCGCGCCCGCGATCACCTTCGACAACGCCTCACCCAGCTCGAACGGCACCACCTCGTCACGAGTGCCATGAACGATCAACGTGGGCACCTTCAGCCCCGGCGCCTTCGAGGCCGAATCAAACCGATCCCGCATCAACAACCGCACGGGCAGCCAGGGAAAGACCTCCGCCGCGACATCAGGCAACGTGGTGTACGGAGAAATCAGCACCAGCTTCGTGCCCCAGCCGCGCGACGCGAGCGTGACCGCCACGCCAGTGCCCACGCTCTGGCCCTCGAGCACCAACCGCGAACGATCGATCTTCAACACGCCGCTCAAGTGCTGCAGCGCCGCTTCACCCGCATTGACGATCGCCTCTTCAGAAGGCGAGCCTTCAGTGCCGGGATAGCCGGGGTACTCCACCGCCACGAATGAGGCGCCCTGCGCTGCCCAGGCATCCGCGAGCCAGCCCAGGTACGCGACCTGCTCACCGTTGCCGTGAAAGTGCACAACCACCGGCCCTTCACCCTGCACCTTCTTCAAGAGAAAGAAGGTCGCCTGGGGAACGTCGATCCTCACCATGCCTGCACTGACCTCGAGCAACTCCACGGGCGCGGGGAAGATGAGCTTTCGCTGCACCACGAAGAGGATGACGCAGAGGGCGAGGTAACAGCCCGAAAGCGAGATCAAGAGCAGCTTCAGCAAACGCTTCACCAGAGAAACGGTATCAGCGCGCGCCGCCGCGAGGGGTAGTCGCCGAACTTCTGCCGGTACCAGCGGTGATTCGAGAGCGCCCGAGGCGCGAGGTTCGCGAAGGTGAACGCGGCGAAGGCCCACCCCGCGAGCGTCTGCGCGGCGATGGCGAAGCCCACCCACTCCAGGATCTCACCCAGGTAGTTGGGCGAGCTGACGAGGCCATACAGCCCGCCGTGGGGAATTTTGTAGCCGGTCTCGCCGGGCTTCCTCAGGGTGCGCAGCACGTGATCGGCGTGCAGGTTCACGCCCATGCCGACGAAGAAGAGCAGCAGCCCGGCGACGAGTGGAAGATCGATCGCCCGGTCGGTGAGCGCGAGCGCGTTGCCACCGGCGTTGAACACGTTGAACACCATGGCCATCGACATGGTGAGCAGCGGTTGGCGCTTCGCCTCGTCCCGCATCAGCAGCGAGAAGACGAAGGTGCGTTGGCCGTAGTGAAGCAGCCACGCCGCGCCGAGCAGCATGACCACCGGCGTTCCCCACTGCGGGTTCATCACCCAGAGCGCGGCGAACACGAAGAACGAGACCGACTCCATCACCACCCACGACAGCTTCGCGGGCAACGTGGGGCCCCACCCCGGCCGCTCGTGGCGGCCATAGGGCGCGGTGATGAAGAACAGCACCGGGAAGACGACGGCGGCGAACAGCAACACGATGCGGGGCGCGGCGAAGGCGAACTCCTGCAGCATCCCGCTTCGATATCAGTTGTGGCCGTACGCCTCGTCGGAGATCTTCATCGGCGTCTCGTCTTCGAGCAGCGCGATCTCGGCGTGGTGCTTGGCCTGAGGCAGCACGTTGCGGGCGTACCAGAGCGCCGAGTACCGCTTGCCCTCGTAGAAGGCGCGATCTTCGTGCACCGCGGGGAGCCTGGCGAGCGCGGCTTCGGCCTTCACGCCCGCGTCGAGCAGCACGTACGAGACGGCCAGCTGCGACATCATGAGCAGGAAGCGGTTGGCCACCAGCGGCACCAGATCGATCTTCCCGGCCTGGCTCCAGCCCATCATGTTCATCGCCACGCCCAGCACGGCCTCTGAAGCGGCCGAGAGGTACTGCACCTCCTTGCCGAAGACCGCGTGGTCCTTGTTGGCTTCCACGAAGTTCGCCAGGTCGGTGTTGAAGGCCTGGAAGTTGGCCCCGCCGTTCTGACCGAGCTTGCGGGCCACCAGGTCCATCGCCTGGATGTGGTTGGTGCCTTCGTAGATGCTGAAGATCTTCGCGTCGCGCGTGTACTGCTCGACCGGCCAATCTTTCAGGAAGCCGGCGCCGCCGTAGACCTGCTGGGCGACCGCGCAGAGGCGGAACGCTTCGTCGCTGCTGAAGGCCTTCACCAGCGGCACGAGCAGGTCGACCTGGCCCATGTGGTACGCGGCCGCCTCGTCGTCTTTGCCAGCGAGCACTGACCACTGGTCGCGGTGCGAGGCGAGCTTCACGATGAGGGAACGCAGCCCTTCAGTGGTCGCCTTGAGCTCGAGCAGCATGCGGCGAACATCGGGGTGCTCGATGATCGAGACGCGCGGCGCCTTGGGGTCCTTCCACTGCGTGAAGTGCGAGCCCTGCTTGCGATCCTTCGCGTACTCGAGCGCGTTCAAATACGCGCTGCCCGCGACGGCCACACCTTGAATGCCGACGCCGATGCGCGCGCCGTTCATCATCTTGAACATCTGCGGCATGCCCTGGTTCTCGACGGTGCCCACGAGCTCGCCGATGCAGGTGCCGTTCTCGCCGAAGTTGAGCGAGCAGGTGGCCGAGCCGTTGATGCCCATCTTGTGCTCGATGCCGGCGACGGTGACGTCGTTGAACTCGCCCAGCGATCCGTCGGCCTTCACGCGAACGCGCGGCACGATGAAGAGCGAGAGGCCCTTGGTGCCCAGCGGTGCGTTCTCTGCGCGCGCGAGCACGAGGTGCACCACGTTGTCGGCCATGTCGTGATCGCCGCCCGAGATGTAGATCTTGTTGCCGCTGATCTTGTACGTGCCGTCGGGCTGCTTGACGGCCTTGCTGCTGGAGCTGCCCACGTCGGAGCCGGCGTGCGGCTCGGTCAGGCACATGGTGCCGCCGAAGGTGCCGTTGAACATGGGCTCGGCGTAGAGCTTCTTCTGCGAGTCGGTGCCGAAGTGCGCGATCACTTCTGCCGCGCCGCCCGCGAGGCCCGGGTACATGCCGAACGCGGTGTTCGAGCCGCTCGTGATCTCTTCGACGATTGCGTAGAGCGCGGTGGGCGCTTCCTGGCCGCCGAACTCCCTGGGCACCGAGATCTGCTTGATGCCGGCCTCGAAGAGCTTCTTCCAGGCGTCTTTGAAACCCTTCGGGGTGATCACCCGGCCGTCGACGACCTTGCAGCCTTCTTTGTCGCCCGAGGCGTTGAGCGGCCCCAGCACTTCAGTCGAGAACCGGTAGGCCTCCTTCACCACGGCCTTCGCCGTCTCTTCGTCCCAATCGGCGTAGGCCCCTTTTCCGGCGACCGCGCTGAAGGGGTACTGCTCGAAAAGAACGAAGAACATCTCGCGGAGGTCAGCCTTGTACCGATTGATTCCTGCAGACATGAACAGCTCCCTGAAAAGGACGAACACTCACGTAATGACGTGGCGCGTCGCATACTCGACGAAGCTTGATTTCGAAGTCAACGGGGTACGACGCGGTGCGTTGACGAACGATGATTCGCGATAAGTTACGGTGATTTGGCGCAGCTCAAGCGCAAGCCCGGCGCGCACGCGTAGCGGGAACTGGGCATGCCGGCTGCCAGCGCTACTTCTTCTTCCTGGCCTTCTTGGCAGGCTTCGCGGGCGCGGCCTTCTTCGCGGGCTTCGCGGGCTTCGCGACCTTCGCTGCCTTGAGGGGCTTGTTCGCCTTCTTGCCCTTCACGACCGGGGCGGGCGTCGGCGGAGGGGCGTTGCGAATCGACTCGCGCGGCACGTTGACGATCAGCGGCGGCTGGCCCATGCGGAACCGGTTCTCGTCTTCCACCGAATAGAAGACCTTCAAGGTCACGTTGCCGCGAATGACCAGGCCACCGGTCTGGTTCTCGGCCCAGACGTCGAGCTCGAGGTAGTACTTGCCGTCTTGCCCGTGGCGATCGGCGACGCGGCCTTTGCAGACCAGCGTGTCACCGGGCCAGAGCATGCGGGAGAACCGGCACGACAACCGCTTCACGTGCGCGCCGCGGGCCCAGTCACCCACCAGCTGGCCGAGAAAACCCATGCCGATGGTGTTGGGAGCGACCACCGAGGGCATGCCGAAACCACGCGCGGCCAGCTCGTCGACGTGCACCGGGTTGAAGTCACCGGTCGCACCGGCGTAGCGGGCCAGCTGAACCCGATCGATGGGCGTCTTCGCCATCGCCGGCAGCTCGTCACCGATACGGGTGTTCTCGAAGTACAGCTTCCGGGGCGGCATCAGCTCTCCCTCGTGGTGCGCACGACGTAGGTGCGGCGCACCTTCAAGACCAGGTGACCCGTCTCGTCGCGGCCTTCGTCTTCGATCACCGCCACTTCCACCCGGCCGGCAGGGCTGGGGCGTTCGCCCACTTCGATCACCCGGCTGGTCATCAGCAGGCGATCACCGGCGATGACGGGGCGTTCGTATTCCACCGTCCACTCCGCCAGCAGCAGGTGTTTGCCCGGCACGCCGAGCAGCTCGCGCAGATCGATGCTCGCGGTGAACGCGAGCGGAAACGAAGGCGGAACCACGATGCCGGGAAAACCCGAAGCGCGCGCGTACTCCGCGTCGAAGTAGCTCGGGTTGTAGTCGCCCAGGCTCTCGGCGAACCGGCGGATGGCGCCCTTCTCGACTTCACACAGCGTTGGCGGCGTCGTGCGTCCCACGGCGTTGCGATCGAGCATCGGTCGGTGCACTCCTGAAGAACGAAAATCAGCGGGCTGCGGGCAACTCCAACACGGTGAGCAGGCCGGGCTGGGCGGCAGAGACCCGCGGCGCGGCATTGACGACGAGGTTCGCGGTCGCCCGATCGCCGGACAACCCGCCGGGGATCGACATCTTCACGGGGGGATCGGCGTCGAGTTCGATGAAGTCGCCCGGCTCGTCGGCTCCGACGGCGATGGTCAGCTCGAGGCGCACCCGCTCCTGCCCATCGGCGAGGCCGATGGCGACCTGGTGAATGCCGGCCACCCGGCCCTTCTTCACGGGGAAGGCGCCGCCGGTGATCTCTTCTTCGGCGAAGACCGGGGTCAGCTCTTCTTCGTAGTCGTCGCAGTCGATGCCCAGGCCGAGCGCACACAAGGCGGCCGACTCGACCAGGCCCACGTGGCCGACCAGATCTTTGTCGACCAGCGCGAAGAACTCGTCTTCGGTGAGCCCCGCGCCGACCTTGCGTTGCAGACCCGGCCGGCGTTTGCGCGCGTCGACCACGCGGGAGACCTTCGCGTGGCGAATGGGGCCGCACAGCTGGCCCAGCGTGGCGACCAGGCGATCCATCACGAAGCCGGGGTTGATGCCGGTACCGAGCACCGTGGTGCCCGCCTTCTGCGCGGCGCGATCGATCTTGTCGGCGAGCGCGGCGTGATTGAACCAGGGAAAGGAGAGCTCTTCGCAGGTGCTGACCACGTGCATGCTCAGCGCGAGCGCCTCGAGCACCTGGTCGGTCACCGCGGGAAGCTTCGAGCCGGTGGCGTGCAACAACACCACGCCTTGTCTGCGGCCCACGGCTTGCGCCAGCGTCGAGCTGATCTTGAAGGTGCCGGCGGGCATGCCCAGCACCTCGGAGAGTTTTTTACCGGCGAGCGACGGTGACTTGTCGACGGCGCCGATCAACTCGAGTTCTTCGGATTGAAGCGCGGCTCGGGCGATCTCCTGCCCGATGAAACCAAGCCCCATCACGACCACCGGCACGGGACCATCAGTCACACCTTCTGACTTTTTCTCGTTCCGCGCGCCCCCTGCGGGTCCAGCTCTCGCCATAGATGTCGAAATGGTACGCGAGCAGATCCGTCCGGCGAGAACTTTTCCCCCGTCTCCGGCTCTGAAACCCATGTGTGCATTCATCGCACCCGTACTTGAGGGGAACTGCCGCTATGGTCCTGCGACCTCATGTCAGCACCGAATAGCCCCCCCCCGGTCGAGCGCTTCCTGGTGGTCGACGACGATCCCTCGATCACCGAGGCGCTCACCAAGGTCGTGAAGTCGATGGGGTTCGAGGTGATCTCCCATACCGACCCGCGCGAAGCGGCGCGGGAGACGGCCTTCGATCTGATCATCACCGACTTCATGATGCCGCACATGTCGGGGGTCGAACTGCTGAATGCCCTGCGCGCCACCCGGCCCGAAGCGGTGCGCCTGCTGATCACCGCCGCCAACGACTTCAAGGTGGCGATGAAGGCGGTCAACGAAGGGGAAGTCTTCAAGCTGCTGGGCAAGCCGTGGGGGCTCAACGAGCTGCGTTCGGCCATCACCCAGGCGGTCGACTACCACCGGCTCCTCCAGGACAACAAACGGCTGACCCTCGAGGTGAGTGAGCGCAACGCGCAGCTGACCGCGCTCAACGCCACCCTGGAGCAGCAGGTCACCGAACGCACCACGGGCCTGCTCGAGGGCATGATCAGGGCTCTCGACTATCGAGACACCGAGACCCAGTGGCACTCGTGGCGCGTGGCCCGGTTCACCCGGCGCATCGCAGAGGCGATGGGGATCGCCGGCGAACAGCTGGTGCAGATCGAACAAGGCGCGCTGCTGCACGACATCGGGAAGATCGGCGTACGCGACGCGATCCTGCTCAAGCCGGGCCCGCTCAGTCCGGAGGAGTGGGTGGAGATGAAGAAGCACCCCGAGCTGGGCTACCGCATGCTGGCGAACATTCCGTATCTGCAGCCCGCGGCGGACATCGTCTTTCAGCACCAGGAGAAGTGGAACGGCCAGGGCTACCCGCGTGGCCTCAAGGGTGAAGAGATCACCATCGGGGCGCGGCTGTTCTGCATCGCCGACACGATGGATGCGATCTGCAGTGATCGCCCGTACCGCAAGGGCAGCACGCTCGAGGTGGCGATCATGGAGATCGGCCGGCTGGCGGGATCGCAGTTCGATCCGAAGGCGGTGGAGACGTTCCTCGCCATTCCTCCGACGGAGTGGGTGCGCATTCGCCAGGACATCGAACACCTGGAGCAGGTGGATAAGCGGCGCGCCACCGGAGAGTTCCCCGTCGTCAAAGTCTGATGGGTGCCCTGCTCCTCGTTCTGATCGCGGCTGCGCCCGCGGCGGTGCAGCTGAACACCGAGGGCTTTCGCCTGTATCAGAAGGGCGAATTCGAACCTGCGTTGGCGAAATTTCAGCAAGCCGTGGCGGCTGAGGAGAAGTACGCGCTGGCCCACTACAACGCGGCCGCCACCATGGCCCGGCTGCAAGGGGCCGGCGATCCATGTGGTGATGGCGTGGGACACGACGTGCTCGGTGAGCTGACCCGGGCCATCGAGCTCGACCCTGGCCGGCGCAAACGTGCGCTCGCCGACGCGGACTTCAAGCCGCTGATGGGCACCCTCGCCTATCGACGGCTGTTGTTCGGGGTGACCGAGAAGACGAATCTGCGCTTGCTGCTCGAGGGCACGTTCTTCACGAGCTTCGCGAGCTGGGGTTCGTACGGGAACATGGTGAACCTGCGGTTCTTGCCCAACGGCAAGCTCCTGCTGGGGATTCGCGAGATCAGCAACGAAGAGCCGTTCACGAACGTGGTGGTCGATCACCCGGGGACATGGCGGGTCGAGGGCACCACCCTCCACATCCGCATGAAGCGCGCGGCGGACAAGAAGTACGAGGGCAAGGCGACCTTCGCGAACGACGAACTCGAGTTTCCCTCGCTGGGGAAGCTGGTGAACTACGTGAGCGGAGCCTGCGACGCGTAATCGCAACCTCGCCCTGCGAAGCGGGGAGAGGTCGGTCCAAAGGACCGGGTGAGGGGCCTCGAAGGCACCCTACCGAAGACTCGCCTCAAAGAACTTCACGGCTGAGTCGTTGACCTGTCGGTGCACCACCCGCCGATTCACACCCGGTGGATCAGCACACAATTTCGCTTCGCCATCACAAGGCGCAAGGAAGACGAAGTGATCGGCGCCCGGGATCTCGGTGAACGCAGAGATCGACGGCAACCCGGCACGCACCACCTCGGCGTTCTCAGCCGGCAGCAGAACCGAGTCCTTCTCCGCCACGACGACCGAGACCGGAGTCCTGATCGGGCTCAAGGATCGTGGGCCGAAGAAGATGCCCAGCGGGGCCATCACGAAGGCAGCCCGGATCCGCGAATCAGAGGTCGGCGTCTCATCCACCGTGAGGCTCGGAGGCGGCGTCTTGCAGAACACCGCGTCGTCGGGGTGCCGCGCGCAGTAGCCCGCCCAGCGAGAGAAATCAGGCTTCGCGCCGACGAGCAGCAGGCTGGTGTAGCCGCCAGCCGAAAAGCCCGCGACGCCGATGCGGGTGGCGTCGACGCTCTGGCCGAAGACCGGGTCTTCGAGCAACGCGTCGATGGCGGCGGAGACATGCCAGGCGCGGCCGAGCAGGACCTTCTCGGTGCCGACGCGGGTCTGGTCTGCGTAGTTGTCGCCAGGGTGTTCGATGGTGCACACCACGAAGCCGGCCCGCGCGAGGGCAACCGCGAGATCGTGGTGACCGAAACGACTGCCCGCGGCGCCGTGTGAGATCACCACCAGCGGGTGGCGGCCGAAGGCGACGGTCTCACTGGGCGCGACCTCGGCCCACCACGGGCCCAGGCGCGCGAGGTTCTGCACGAGGGGCCGCATCGGGGGGAAGAACAACACCGCCTTCATCGGTCCGCTGCCGACGGGGTCTCGCCAGGTGCGGGTGGTGTAGCCCATCACCGGGCCCGTCAGCGGTGGGGGCGGGGGCACGTGCGCGCAGGCAGTCAGCGTGAAGGCGAGGAGCAGAGTCTTCTTGAACACGCAGGGCAGCTTACGTTCCTCCCGAGAGCAGTCGAGGGAACCGTTCCTCCCGAGCAGGCGCACCGGCTTCACCGTCGATTTCCTCCGAAGGAGCAGACCACCGTTCGCATCGAGGCAGTCGAGATGCCACTTCTGCTTCGTGCGGCAGGTGACCCCTCGACTTCTCTCGGGGGGAACGGTGTGGGCTGTTCTTTGGGAGCAGAGTCGGCATCTCGACGGCGCTCCAAGCGCAGGTTCGAACTTCGCAGCCGCACTCCGTGTGTCCCGCGCACCATGGAGTGTGGCCGCGACGACGCGCGGCGATCGCGCACTCCGAGCGCGGCTGATCAGGCACAGCGAGTGCACAGGGGTGCTCGCCCGCAGTGGGCACCCTCCTCCATCTCGAAAGTCTCCATGCACCTCCGCGCTGCAGTGCTGTCGTTTGCCGTTCTCGCGCTCACCGTTCACGCCACGCCGCTCTCCGATCTCGAAACCGCACGCGCGCAGGCCAACGCGCACTTCCAGGCCGCCGACGCGCGGGTGAAGGCGGTGAGCACCACGCTGAGCGAAGCCTCCCAATCGTTCCGCAACTGCCGCAATGGCGCGCTTCAATTCCAATTCACCGGTGCGCTCTCGAAGCTCGAGACCTCCCGTCGAACGCTGGAGAAGGGCCGCCGCGAAGCGCAGTCACTCAGGCAGGCGCTCGAGGCCGTTCGCACCCGGCTCGAAGCCGGACACGCCCGCCGCAATGCGCCCACGCCGGAAGCGTCGGTGGCCGCCGAGCAGGTCTACGCCGAGCGGTTGTTGACCGACTACGTGCGGCCGCTCGACGGCACCCTGGTTCCCCTGATCGACGCGTACACCACCGGCATGACCGCCTATTCGCAGGCGCTCACCGACTACGCGGCGTTCTGTGCGAAACCTGGCTACACCGCTGCTGGCGGCGCTGCCTTCGTCACGCAACTGCAGCCCGCCATCGACGCGCTGGCGGCGAAGTCAGAGCAGCTGGTCTCCGCAGTCGCTGAGGCGAAGCGAGCCACCAGCGATCGCGCCGTCTCTGCGAAGTGACGTTCACTGACTGAGGGCCTGCGCGCTGCCGACCAACGCCTGCAGATCGAACATCGACTGCGTGAACCGGGACGACTCATCCCGCAGCTCGGTCGACACGTTGGCGCTCTCCTGCGCGCTGGCTGCGTTGCGTTGGGTCAGCTCATCGAGCCGGCCCATCGCCAGGTTGAGCTGGGCGATGCCCTGGCTCTGCTCTTTGGATGCGACGGCGATCTGGGCCACCAGCTCGTCGGCCTTGCGCGCGCCCCCGACGATCTCACTCAGGCTCGCCGAGACGCGCACGTTGATGGTCGCACCCGCGGCCGCCTTCTGAATCGAGTCTTCGATGCGGCTGGCGGTCTCCTTCGCCGCTTCCGCGCTGCGCAAGGCGAGGTTTCTGACCTCATCGGCCACCACCGCGAAGCCCTTGCCCGCTTCACCTGCCCGCGCTGCTTCGACAGCGGCGTTGAGCGCGAGGATGTTCGTCTGAAAGGCGATCTCGTCGATGGTCTTGATGATGGTGGCGATGTTGCGACCCGACATCTGAATCTCTCCCATCGCAACGGAGAGCGCGGCCATGTCGACCGCGCCGCGATCGGCGACCTCGCGCATCGTGCCGGTGATCGTCTTGGCGCTGGCCGCACGTTCGGCGTTGTTCTTGGTGACCGCCTCCATCTGCTCGAGAGAGGCGCTGGTCTCTTCGAGGGCGGAGGCCTGATGACTGGTGCTCTGTGCCAGGGACTGGCTCGACGACGAGATCGAGGTCGAAGCCGCATCGACCTGACCTGCGCCCGACGAGAGGGCGTCGATCAACACCTTGAAGGAGCGGGGAATGCTGCGCGCCACCAACCACCCCACCAGGGCGACCAGGAAGAGGCTGAAGCCCAGACCGGCCGCGAGTATCCAGGTGAAGGTGCGCCGCGCGGCTTCGGCACGCTGGTGCACCACCTCTGACTTCTGCTCCAGCAACTCGCTGGTCTCCGACATGCGCACTTCGAGGGCGCGGAACTTGTCCATGAAGCCGGCCATGGCCTCCTTCGAGCTCGCGGGGTCCTTTTGCGCGAGCTGCACCAGGTCTTGGGCCGACGCGGTGTACTCGTCGAGCGGAGGCCTCACGGCCGCCAGGGCCGCGCGCACATCGTCCTCCAACGGCAGCTTCTCGTTCGACTCGAGCGACGACTGAAAGCGCGCGATGTGGTCGTCGAGATCCTGCTGCACTTCGGCGCTCTCGCCGGTGCCATCAGAGACGGAGAGACGAGCGAAGAGCACGTCGGAGCGCAGCGCGTCGTGCATCATGTCTGCTTCGAGGTGGTTCTTGAGCGCCTGGGAGATGACCAGAAGGTCGGCCTCTCTCTCCACCCCGCTGTCGAACTCAGCCTTCACCACGGCGCCGAACCCCACCATGACGACCGCAACCATGAGGACCAGGCCTCCGACCTTCTGATTGACGCTCCAATTCATGGCGGACCCAGTGCGCAGTCAGTGTGCCGGGCTCTTTTCCCACGGCTTTCGAGGGAAAAACGAAGTCACGGCTGCACCTGCCCGAGGTCCGTAGTCACCCGAGGAGGCATGGTCGACCCCGGTCGAAATCCGCTCGTTCGCTCGGAAAAATGAGGGGGATCGCGGTTTGCAAACCGCCCCCGACATGAACTCGTTTCGACTCACCACGCTCGTTGCGCTCTGCAGTTTGAATGCTCTGGCCAACGAAGAGGTGGTCGACACCGGCGAGGTGACTGTTGCGAGTAGGTCAGCTTCGAGCGCGACGATGCGGGCGTGTGCGAGCGACAATTCCCTCGATGGCTCGCTCGTCTGCACGGGCATTTATTTAGCCATGCGCGGCGCACCCGCAACCCCTCAGTGGACTTTTCGCTGCACTTTCTGCGGCGCCACATCCAGCGTTAGTCCCGACAACAAGTCTTCGAGCTCGGTCTCGGTCAACTGCACCGAGCCCGCATCGCCGCGCGACTCTGGGAGGGCGAACGTGCCGCGGTCGAGCCGCTTGTAGAACAGGCAGAGCCCCGTCCCATCGAAGAAGAGCACCTTCGCCGCGGCGTGGCGCTTTCCGAAGAAGACGAAGAGCGCGCGGCTTCGCGGCTCGCGGCCCAATCTCCCGACGACTATCCCGGCGAGACGATCAAACGACCAACGCAGGTCGATGGGGTCCAGTCCGATGAACACTTCGACGCCACGTGGGATCACCGGCGCCGGCCCTCGATGACATCGAGCGCTGCGGCCAGCGCATCGCGTGAGAAGCCGCGCATCAGCTCGATCCGCAGCTCGCCGGCGCGCACCACAACCGGTGCTTCATCGGGGACTCTCTCGGCAACGAGCTCGACTCGTGCCAAGCGAACTTCTGGCTCAGCTCGCCGCGAGGCATCCTGCAGCGCGATCGCGGTGAACCCGCGCCCAATCGCAAAGTCTTCCGCTGAACGCCCGCTCGAGCGCCACGCCGAAATCCGCTTCTTCCACGTCTCTTGAGTCGCCATCCCGCGACCTGATCCCGAGGATCACGCCGCGATCAAACACCGGTCTGTGCATCGGTTACGTCACTGGATCTCCATCGAGATCCGGCCCTACGCGCGACGTCAGCCCTCAGAAAGGACCGGGAATTCTAATTGTCGTTGGTCGGGAATTCTAATTTTCGCTGAGCAGGTGATCAGCATGCGTGGAACACGCATCAGCTGAGCTCGGATCGAACCGCGATCGTCAAGCGCTCAGCCGACGGTGATCGTCGAACGCGTACATTCCCGGCGTCTCCACAGGTGCAGCACAAAGCAAGACCGCGCCCGCAGTTCGGGGAGCGGTTTTGTTTTGTCCGAATATCAGTCCTGCTTCGGGATGACGGTTTCGTAGAGGAAGGTCCAACCCGGGTCGTTCTTGGTTTCGATCTTAATCGGGTAGGGGTCGCGTTCCTGAGGCATGTGATGGAGGCGCTCAGCGAACACTTGAATGTCTGCGCAATAAAAGACCCAGGTGCGCCGTCCGCGATGAGTAATCACTGCTGCCAATACGGCCACAAGATCCTCCTCCACTGCCGAAGCAAGCCGATTCTCGAAGACCGCCATGGCCTTGAGTTGAGCCCCCGCGGGCTCATCGTTCGCTCCGGCATCGAATTCCCACGCTACCCGCACGAGTCTTGGCAAGGCACTGACGTCCGGGCGTCCCGCGAACTCCTGGCGAAAACGCGTCGAAAATCGCGCCCCCTCGAGAATGCCACTCCCAATGGACCAAAGGTCTCTTTCGAGGATGAGGCCCACGGTCAACCGCTCGAATTTTTCGGTCATGAGTCGGGCGGACCCCGCAGCTTAAGTTGGAACTTCCGAACAACGTGTGGGCGTTTCGGGCCGAGTTCGACGACGAATCGCTCCAATGAAGCGCCATTTCCCGTCCACTTGGCTGCCGACCGCCCATTGCGGACCACCCGAACGAACATTCTCGGATCCGCCTCGACTGTCGCTGCGGTTTTCGAAACACGCACTTTTCTGAACAGGTCAAACCATTCGGAACTGTCTGCGCCGCACTGGTAGACCTGAAACCGGCGAGACGGTTCTGTCTCCGTGGTGACGTTCAGCGACGCACGAAACCGATCGCGGGAGAGGTCGCACTCGAGTTCTGCGGCAGCCCCGGTCTCCAATCCAGCCCGGTACGACCAGGAAAACAGTCGCCCACCTCGCTCGAAGTCCAGGAGGTATCGTCCAATGGGCGCACCTGGAGCCACCAAGCGGACGAAGCGCTTCGCGGCCAGACACACGGCGTCCTCAAATCTCCTGGCACTCCAGGTGGAGGCGTATCCCGGCAGCGTCACTGCAAAGTGAGCGTCATCGGCAACTGGTGACTGTCGCTCGCCGAGAGTGATCGTCAGGTCCTTGCTCTCGGGCCAAAAACCATCGTTGCACAACCGCTGCCGAAGATAGCCGCTCAGAGCGGCAGCCTCGTCCATGCGGCTCAATCTGGTCCCATGGTCTGCCTCAATCGCGTGCGCGACGAGGATGAGGGCTCGCCCCTTGGCCTGCTCCACTTTCCTGATGTCGAAAACCGAGAGGAGACCTACTTGGGTTTGTAATGCCACTTCTTTCCGCCCCCCTTCATTCCTTTTGGTTTTACGGCGGTCTTGTCGACCCACCCATTGTTCACCTGCCGCGTCCAGTTGGCGAGTTCTTCAGCAAGCGCTCGTGCTCGTCCGGGAATGTTGCCTTTCAGTACTTCGGGCAGGTACTTATTCCAGCCGACGGCCTTGTTTGCCGCATTCACCTGCGAGTTCGCGCGAGGGGATGACCCATCGCCATTGAGCGGATCAGAGCTGATTCCGGTTTTGACAATCTTATTTGTCTCAGAATCCCATATATTGTACGTGTGTTGGGCTGATTTTGAGCCGCTCGAATTGTTGTGTGAAGAAGATTTCATCAAGACATTGAGTGCCGTGGCGACATTGCTTGCGCGCGCCCCCGACGATCTCACTCAGGCTCGCCGAGACACGCACGTTGATGGTCGCACCCGCGGCCGCCTTCTGAATCGAGTCTTCGATGCGACTGGCGGTCTCTTTTGCAGCTTCAGCGCTGCGCAAGGCGAGGTTTCTGACCTCATCGGCCACCACCGCGAAGCCCTTGCCCGCTTCTCCCGCCCGCGCTGCTTCGACGGCGGCGTTGAGCGCGAGGATGTTCGTCTGGAAGGCGATCTCGTCGATGGTCTTGATGATGGTGGCGATGTTCCTGCTCGACAGCTGAATCACCACGCTCGTTGCTCTCTGCAGTTTGAATGCGCTGGCCAACGAAGAGGTGGTGGACACCGGCGAGGTGACCGAGCCCGAATCGGTGGAGGTGCAGGCCTGCCGTCCCACCATCGCCTGCATGGCGGAGATCGTCCCCGCCGGCTTCTTCGAGGTCGAAGCGGGCTACGGCGCGAAGGTGGCCAGCGGCGCGGCGATGCACAGCGGCCAGCTGCTGCTGAAGTACTCGCTGTTCAACAACCTGCAGTTTCAGTTGGCGACCAACAACCTGTTCCTGGTGGGCCCGAACACGCCGGCGCGAGGGGTCGACGGGGTGATGCCGGGCGTCAAGTGGCTCATCAACAAGCAGGGCAGCTGGGCGCCGTCGAACGCGCTCTCGGTGCACCTGATGATGCCCACCCACAGCTTCGCGGAAGCGAGCCAGCAGACCTTCGACCTGCAGGCGTGGTGGTACCTCTCGAAAGACATCTCGTTCGTGCACGCCGACTTCAACCTGATGCTCAGCGTGTACGACCTGGGTGGCACGCCGATCCCACAGGGGCTCTCCACGCTCGCCGTGGCGTTCGACCTCGGCAAGGGCTGGGGCCTGTTCACCGAGCTCTACTCGACGTGGGGCAACGCGCAGGCGGTTCCCCTCGACGGCGGCTCGCTCAACGGCATCTGCTTCGCGCCGATCGATGAGCTGGTCTTCGATCTCGGCGCCGACATCGGGCTGTACCAGGCGAACCGTGCGTTCTCGGTGTTCGCGGGCGTGACCTTCGTGCCCAACCGCAAGAGCCGCCTGCCGCTGGTGCGCGGCCCCGCGAAGCAGAACGCGATCGCGTCGAGGCAGCGCTGAGCGGCGCCGAGTCATCGCACATGGGAGCGAGCGACAGCCCTCTCGTGAGCGAAGGTGAGCGTCAGGGCATCGCGCGAACTTCGGTGATCAGATCACCTTCCAGCAGCGCGTCGACCACTTCCTGGCCTTTGGTCACTTCACCGAACGCCGTGTAGCGCCCGTCGAGGTGGGGCTGGGGAGCGGCGGTCACGAAGAACTGCGAGCCGCCCGTGTCTTTGCCCGAGAGGGCCATGCCCACCACGCCGCGGCCGTACGGCTTGTGGTTGATCTCGCAGCGAATGGTGTAGCCGGGGCCGCCGTTGCCATCACCGCGCGGGTCGCCGCCCTGCGCCACGAAGTTGGGCACCACGCGGTGGAAGGTGAGGTTGCGGAAGAAGCCCTTGCGCGCGAGGTTGAACAGGTTGGCCGAGGTGAGCGGCGCGTCGTCGACGTAGAGCGAGATCTCGAACTCACCCTTCTCGGTGGTCACCACCAGCCGCGCCTTCTGCGGGGCCAGCTGAACGCGCGCCCCCTTCATCGGCTCTTCCACCCGGTCTGCCGTCACCGGCATGCCCTTGAGCTTGGTGAGCGCATCGGCTGCCGATTGACGGATCGTCGCGTTGGGCGACTTGAGCCACGCCTCGAGATCACCAATCGCCTCCTTCGCGTCGAGCACGGTGAGGGCCTCGGCGATGGTGGGCGCGATGTCGACCTGGGTGAGCGCCTTCTGCGCCAGCTGACGAATCTGGGGGATCTGCGTCTTGTCACCCAGCTTGGCGCTGGAGGCCGCAGCCGCCGCGGCCAGCACGGGATCGGTGGCCAGCAACTGCGAACGCACCTTGTCCTGAGCAAGGGGGCTCTTGAGCTCGCCGAGCAACTCGACCGCGGCCAGCTTCACCCGGCCATCGGTGTGAAACACGTACGAGCCCACTTCAGCCGTCACCTTCGCGGCATCGAGCGGCGGCTTCGCATCACGCGCCGCTTCCTGCAGCGCCTGCAGACCCAGCTGGAGCCGGCGCGGTTCGTCGACCAGGCCGTGCCCACAGCCCATCACCTCGGTGAGCGTGCCGGTGATGCGGTCTTGCGCGGCGGCGAGGCGGCAATCGAGCTTGCCCGCATCGCGGCGGATCTTCTGATCGGGCACGGTCTTCGCGGCCACCAGCTGATTGCGCAGCGAAACGAGCACTGCCTTGCCCGACGCCGGGAGCCCCTGTTGAGCGAGCGCGAGCAGCGGCTGACCACCACCGGCGCTGTCACCCCGCACCAGGCGCTCCACGCGGAAGGAGAGATCAGCCAGCGCGCCCAGGGCAGGGCACGCCGCCGACTTGCACTTGCCCGCCAGCTTCGCGAGCGAACGGGTGGCCTCGACCACCACGCGATAGTCAGGATCGTCGAGCAGACGCTTGAGGGTCACCGCGTCGATCTCGGTGCCCACATCGCCCAGACCCTTGGCGCACAACGCGCGGATCTCCGAGGCGTCATCGCTCGCGCAGCTGAGCAGGTACGGCCGCGCGAGTGGGTTCTTGGTCTGCAGCAGCGCGTACGCGCCACCGAAGCGGGTGCCGATCGGGTTCTCCTTTTTGAGCAACAACGCGAGCGCCGTGAACATGCGCGGGGGCAGCGCCACCTTCGCGCGAGCCGCCACCCCCAACGAGAGCGCCGCGCGGCCCTGCACGTCGCCCGCACCGCTGAGGCGGTCGGTCAACCGATCGACGAGCGGCGGCGTGGCCACCCGGCCCATCGCCTCGAGCATCGCCAGCTTCACCGCGCCGTCGGTTTCGGCGGTCTCCTTCTCGAGCAGCGCGTTGGTGAGGCGGGTCTTCACGTCATCGGCCAGCGGCGCCCAGCTGAGGCCGAGAATGCCGATGGCCCACGCCGCTTCGGCGCGCACACCGGGATCGGGATCGGACAAGCCCTCGGCCATCGCGCCGGCGGTGTTGGGATCCTGCACCCGGGCCAGGGCGAGCAACGCGCGTTTGCGCAGCATCGGGTCGCGCTCGGAAATCGCGGTCTGCATCAGCCGGCCGTCACCCAACGAGCGGCGGTCTTCCAGATCGGCGAGGGCCTGCACGTCGCTGCGCTGCTGGGTCGGAGCGGCGGTGCGCCCACCCGTTTGAGCTGCATTGCCCGCGGGCCTGGGCGACTGCGAGGTCCAGGTGGCACAACCGGAAATCAGGAGCAGCGACGAGAGCAGGAGGTGACGCATGGCGGCGTCGTAGGAACCCCAAGCCAGCTTGTCGAGTGCAATCCGGTTGCGACCGTCTACACTGCGCTCGCCGATGAAGTGCACCTCCTGCAAGAAGAACGTGGCTGACGACGCAGCGGTTTGTCCGTTCTGCGACACGGTGCTCGACCCGTCGCTGCTCGACGCCTCGCCGCCGGAAGACGACGACGAGCCTGCCCCTCCCCCGCGCCGCCCTGCGCCCAGGCCGGGCGTCAAACCGGCGACCAAACCGGGCATGAAGAAGGTGGCCGCCAAACCGGCGGTGAAGAAGCGGGCGACCAACGTGCCGCGCACCGAAGAAGAAGACGACGCGCTCATCGCCGCCGAGAAGAAGGAGCGGGCCGCCAATGACTGGCGCTCGCAGGTCTCCGAAGAAGACTGGAAAGCGAACCAGGGCAAGGCGCCCGAGAAGTTCGTGGCGACCAAGGCGATGGATCCCGAGCTCGCCATGGGGGCCACCAAGCAGTACCTCTGGGAGCTCAGCATGGCCGACAAGCTGGCCCTGGCTGGCACCTCGGTGCTGCTGATCTCCACCTTTTTCCCGTGGAAGGAGACCGTGGCCGAAGGCGACGTGCTGGGCGTCTTCTCGTCGGGGATCCTGGTGACACTGCTCGCCTCGATGGCCGTGGCAGGCATCATCATCCGCACGCGCAAGACGATGCCGACCTTGAACCCGCTGCTCCCCTGGGTCGCGCAGCTGGGCTGCGTGGGCGTCTCGGCGCTCTGGTG
The DNA here is from genome assembly GCA_030695565.1 of Archangium sp. Taxonomy (GTDB): domain Bacteria; phylum Myxococcota; class Myxococcia; order Myxococcales; family Myxococcaceae; genus Archangium_A. Next base: position 118,124 of record JAUYRZ010000036.1, on the reverse strand, counting down.
CCTCGTCTACATGAAGCTCTCGTGGGACTCGACGCCGGCCATGAGCTCGGTGGGCAACTACGAGGTCTGGGTGTCGAAGCCTGCGTTCGGGCTCATCCTGGGGGTGCTGGCGGCGATCGTCTCCATCGTGGGCACCATCTTCGGGCTCAAGGACGTGGGCCGCTGATGTCGACTCCGTTGAAGCGCCTCGAGAAGGCGCTGGGCGAGGTGGTGCTCGGCCAGTCGCGCGTGCTCGAAGATCTGCTCACGACCTTCCTCGCGCGTGGGCACGTGCTGCTCGAAGGCGTGCCGGGCGTCGCGAAGACCCTGACCGCTCGCACCATGGCCAGCGCGCTGGGGCTTTCGTTCGCGCGCATTCAGTTCACGCCCGATCTGATGCCGACCGACGTGGTGGGCACCAGCGTGTTCCGCCCGCAGGACGCGAGCTTTCAGCTGGTGAAGGGCCCGGTGTTCACCGAGGTGCTGGTCGCCGACGAGATCAACCGCACGCCGCCCAAGACCCAGGCCGCGCTGCTCGAGGCGATGGAGGAGCGGCAGGTCACCATCGACGGCACCTCACACCTGCTCTCGCCGCAGTTCTTCGTGGTCGCCACGCAGAACCCGCTCGAGCTGGAGGGCACCTACCCGCTGCCCGAGGCCCAGCTCGATCGCTTCATGATGCGGGTCCGCGTGGGTTACCCCGACGAGACCGCCGAGCGCGAGATGCTCACCCGAACGCACGCACGCGCGGGCACACCGGCGCAGGTGAACAAGGCCGTCACGCTGGAAGAGCTCATCCAGCTTCAGCGCCAGGCCGCCGAGGTGAAGTGCGACCCGAGCATCGTGGAGTACGTGCTCAAGCTGGTGCGCGCGACGCGTGAAGAACCTCGCCTCAAGCTGGGCGCCTCTCCGCGTTCGGGTCAGGCGTTGCTCTCGGCTGCCAAGGCGCGCGCGGCGTTGCTGCAGAAGGACTACGTGACGCCCGACGAGGTGAAGGCCGTGACCGCCTCCGTGCTCAATCACCGGTTGATGGTGAAGGCCGAAGCCGAAGTCGAAGGCGTGACGGTCGACCAGGTGATCGCACGCGTGCTGGAGCAGGTAAGCGTTCCGCGCTGACGATGCCCATCCCCACGACACGAGCGTTGTGGTTGGCGGCGTTGAGCCTGGTGCCTGCCGCGGTCGCGTTGTTGTCTCCATCGATCGCGCCGTTGTTGATCGCCTTCGACGTGGCGCTGCTGGTGTTGGTCGCGGTGGATTACTTTCTCTCGCCTCGCGCTGAGGCCCTGGAGATCCGCCGCGGGGTCGAGCCGGTGCTCTCTTCGGGGCGCAGCAACCTGGTGAAGCTCGAGGTCACCCCTCGCGGGCGTTCGGTGAGCGGTGAGCTGCGTGACTGGGTGACGCCGGGGCCCGCGATCGAAGGTCATCGCCAACGGTTCTCCGGTGCGTGCGTGATCGAGTGGCGGCTGACGCCTTCCACGCGGGGCGATCTTCAATTCGGTCCACTCACGGTGAAGCTCGATGGACCGCTTGGGCTTTGCACGCGGCGGCAGACGATCGAGCTGCGTCAATCGGTGAAGGTCTTTCCGGATCTCTCGGTGCTCTCCCGCGACGCGCTCGAGCTGGCACGGGCGGAGGATCAAGTCAGCCGCCGGGTGATCCGCGTACGCGCCGAAGGCCGTGAGTTCGAGTCGCTGCGCGAATACCGGCCCGGCGACGATCGACGCAGCATCGATTGGAAAGCGACCGCGCGGCGAGGCAAGCCGTTCGTGCGACAGCACCAGCCAGAGAAGAACCAGCAGGTGATCCTGCTGCTCGATTGCGGGCGGCACATGGAGGGTGAGAGCAACGGCCGGCGCAAGCTGGATCACGCGGTCGACGCGGCGCTGCGGCTGGCGAAGGTGGCGCTCGACCAGGGCGACCTCGTCGGCGTGCTCGCGTTCGGCCGCGACGTGAAGCGGTGGTTGCCACCGCGCAAGGGCGTCGAACAACTGCGGGCGATCGCGCAGGCGCTCTACCAGGTGGAAGCGGTGCTCGAAGAGAGCAACTACGGTGCTGCGATCGATCAGGCCTTCGCTCGAGGGGCGCGCCGATCGTTGGTGATCGTGCTGACCGATCTGGTCGACAAGGAGACCTCGGCGGCGCTGCTGCTGAGGGCGCGCCGGCTCGTGCCCCGTCATCTGCCGATGATCGTCTCGCTGCAGGATGAAGCGGTGCACCGCATTGCGACCGAGGTGCCCGCGACTGCCAGCGCGGCGTACGAGCGGGTGGTCGCGGCCCGCCTTGAACGGGATGGAGAAGCGACGGTGGCGCGGCTGCGTGAAGGTGGGGCGCGCGTGGTGCGTGGGACCCCGGCCGCCTTTGCGAGCGCGGGCGTGAGCGCGTACCTCGACATCAAGCAGCGCGGGTTGCTCTGAAACGGCGCAAGCGCAACCCGTGGTGAGCACCGACACGCTCGACAACGACATGGCCGCGCTCGCGAAGACCGGCGACCTCGGTGCCGCGGCCCTTCGCGAGGCCCACGTCAGCGCCCGCGAGCGCAGGCGCGTCGTTGACGCCGTCACCCACCGTGGCCATGAGTCTGGCGCAGCTTGAGTTTCAGCCGACCGATCGCGCTGGTCGGCAGGGAGGCCAGCGCCCTCGAGCCGAGTTAGCTTGCGCGCCATGAACGGAGTGGAGAACGACGTCGTGCAAACGCTGGTCGAAGGTCACCGCGACTTCTTGCGCTTTCTCGAGCGGCGCCTGGGCGATCGTTCGCAAGCGGAAGACGTGCTCCAGGAGGCCTTCGTTCGCGGGCTGCAGAGTGCAGGGAACGTCGAGCGGGAGACCGCGATCGCGTGGTTCTACCAGGTGCTCCGCAACGCCCTGGTCGACCGGGCGCGCCGAGCAGGGGCGTCGGCCTCTGCGCTCGAGCGGCTGGCGAAGGAGCTGGGTGATGAACACGAGCCCGCACCCGACACCCGCGACGCCATCTGCCAGTGCATCGGGCGACTCGCAGCGACGCTCAAGCCCGAATACGCCGCGGCCCTCTCCGCGCTCGAGGTGGAGGGCCAGAGCCTCGCTGACTTCGCCCGCCTCAGCGGCATCACGCCCAACAACGCCGCCGTGCGCGTGCACCGGGCCCGCGAGGCCCTGAAGAAGCAGGTCAAGGCGTGTTGTGGCAGCTGCGCCGAGCATGGCTGTCTCGATTGCACCTGTGCTTCCAACAAACCCCTCGCAGCGGTGTAAGGCCCTGCGGGGTGCGGCGTCTTCTCAGCCAGACCCCTCGACGACTTTCAGGTACCCCATGCCCGCTCGCCCCTTGCTGCTGCTTCTCCTGACCGCTTGCGCAGGTCCCTCCGCCCATCAGACGCCGGCCTCCGGTTCGGCCCTCGAGCTCACCCAGGCCGAAACCAGACGTTCGACCGTGGCGAGCACGCTCACCCACGCGCAGCGCGTTGGCCAACCTCACCCTGCCCCGCTTCGACGTTCCCGAGTCGGTGCCTGAAGAAGTCGACAACCTGCTCTCACGCCCGCTCAATGCGGATGCAGCGGTGCGGGTGGCGCTGCTCAACAATCGTGAAGCGCGCGCGGCCCTCGCTGAGGTCGGTATCGCGCGTGGCCAGCTGGTGACCGCGGGGCTGGTGCCCAACCCGGAAGTGGAGTTCGAGGTCCGCGATCCCGGCGGTGAGCAGCCGGCGCAGATCGATCTCGGGGTCGAGCTCAACCTCTCGGCGATGTTCCTCGCGCCCGCACGCGCAGGCGTGGCCGAAGCGACGCTCGACGCAGAGAAGTTGAAGGCGGCGGGCGCCCTGCTCGATCTCACCTGGACCACCCGCGTCGCGTTCTACGAAGTGCAGGCGCTCCAGCAGAAGTTGGAGCTGCGGCTGCGCGCGTTCGCGTCGAACCAGGCCTCCTACGAGACGGCGCTCGAGCTCTCGAAGGTGGGCAACATTCCCGCGCTCACCCTCGCCAACGAGCCGACCTCGGTGGAGCTCTCCCGCGTGCAGGTCGCCGAAGCCGAGAACGCCCTGCTCGACGGCCGCGAGGCGCTCAACCGCAAGCTGGGGCTGACCGGTGCACGCACCGCGTGGACGCTGGAAGGCCCGTTGCCGCCCCCGAAGGAGTTGAAGGAAGGCGAGGCGACCGAAGCGAAGGCGCTCTCCGCGAACCTCGAGCTCGCCGAGCTGATCTTCCGGGCAGAGGCCGCCAGCCGCAAAGTCGGGCTCGCGAAGACCGAGTCGTGGTTGCCGCATCTGTCGGCCGGCTTTCACGGCGAACGCGACGCGGCCTTGTGGGAGCTCGGTGGTCACGTGACCGTGGGCCTGCCGGTGTTCGATCGTGCGCAGGGCAAGCAGCTCTCGGCTCGCAGTGAATACGACGCGCTGCGGGCACGCGCCGAAGGCCAGGCGCTCCACGTTCGTTCGTCGGTGCGCACCGCGCTCAATCGCGCCGAGTCCGCTGGCAAACGCGCGCGTCACTATTCGGAGCGCTTGCTCCCCGCGCGGCAGGAAGTGCTGCAGCAGAGCCTGCTTCAGTACAACGCGATGCAGCTGAACGTCTTTCAGCTGCTCGCCGCGCAACGTGCCGTCACGGAGACCGCCATCGCGCAGGTCGATGCCACCCTCGATGCCTGGAAGGCGCGCGCGTCGGTCGAGTTGTTGCTGGCGGGCCGTTCCACGCCGCTGGCCCTGGGTGCAGTGCCCGGGAGCACGTCGATGTCCGTCGAGCCCACGGGAGGTCATTGAGATGAACCGCCGCGAACTGATGCAGCTGGGTGTGATGGCCGGTGGAGCGCTCGCCGCGAAGGACGTGCTGGCCAGGGCGGTGGCAGCGCCCTCCGTGGTGGTGGCGCCGGGTGGACAGAAGGGCGTGGTGACTCCGAATGGTTCGACGCTGCCGCTCAAGTTGATCAACGGCGTGAAGGTCGGTCACCTGGTGGCGCATGAGTTCGATCACGAGCTCGCGCCGGGGTTGAACATCAAGGCGTGGGGCTACAACAACTCCACGCCTGGCCCGACCATCGAAGTGACGCAGGGTGATCGGGTTCGGCTCTACGTCACCAACCGGCTCCCCGAAGCGACCACCGTGCACTGGCACGGCGTCATCCTCCCGAACGGAATGGACGGCGTGTCGGGGCTCACCCAGAAGCCGATCGAGCCGGGCGAGACGTTCCTCTACGAGTTCACCTTCAAAGACGCGGGCACGTTCATGTACCACCCGCACTTCGACGAGATGACCCAGATGGCCCTGGGCATGAACGGGATGATCGTCGTGCACCCGAAGTCACCACGGGGCCCGCGCGTCGATCGCGACTTCGTGTTGATGGCCCACGAGTGGCTCATTCACCCGGGAGCCGCGCGGCCCGACCCGAACGCGATGGCCGACTTCAACGTGCTCACCTTCAACTCGAAGGCCTTCCCTGCGACGGCGCCGTTGGTGATGGGCGTGGGAGAACGGGTGCGGGTGCGCATCGGCAATCTCTCCCCGATGGATCACCACCCCATTCATCTGCACGGCCTGAGCGCCGAGCTGACCTGGACGGATGGCGGTGAGGTGCCGTCGTCAGCACGTCACCCCGAGACGACTTTCCTCGTGCCCGTGGGCTCGGTGCGCGTGTTCGAGTTCGTGCCGCGTGAAGCCGGCGACTGGGCGATGCACTGCCACATGACGCATCACGTGATGAACCAGATGGGCCACGGCTTTCCGGTGATGGTGGGCGCCGACGCGCGCCGGATCGATCGCCGCGTTCAAGCGCTGGTGCCCTGCTACATGACCATGGGCCAGGACGGCATGGGCGCGATGTCTGCGATGAACATGAAGATGCCCACCAACTCGATTCCCATGGTGGGCGGCAAAGGCCCGTTCGCGTCGATCGACATGGGCGGCATGTTCACGGTGCTCAAGGTGCGCGCGAAGCCGGATCAAGAAGACGGCAGCGGCTGGTACGAGCACCCGAAGGGAACCGTGGCTGACGTCGCGCCTGCAGACCGACTGCGCGCCGACGGCATCGATCCCGATCGGCAGAGCTAGGCCACACACACACTCGCTCTCGCTTTCCATCCCTCACGCTCTCCCACGCTCTCCCTCTCCCCGAGGGGGAGAGGGTCGGGGAGAGGGCGAACACGCGCCGTCGCCCGTGGGATCAGCGCTGCTTGCGAAGGAGCGCCAGCGCGAGCAGCGCGAAGACCTCAAACCCACTGGTGCAGCCGCAGCCCGTCGGAGTTCCACCGCCGCCGCCACCGACGGCCTCGCCACCACCTGTCGCAGCGCCACCGCCCGTCCCACTCCCACCGCCAGTCGGAGAGCCGCCACCCGTCGGAGAGCCGCCACCCGTCGCAGAGCCGCCACCCGTCGCAGAGCCGCCACCCGTCGCAGTGCCGCCTCCACCACCCGCGCCCCCACCACTGCCCGCGTCAGCAATCGCCACGCACGCCCCACCGCGACACTCGCCCGCGCTGCACGCAGAGCCGTCAGCGCGGCGCTGCACCTGGCACGCGCCAGTCGCCGCCACACAGAGGTTCGTCAGCTCGCACTCACCGGGTGCAGGGCAGCTGACCGGGTTCATGCCCTGGCACGCTCCGGCCAGACACGCGTCGGTTTGAGTACACGCGCTCTGATCGGAGCAGCCGTTGCCCGTCGTCGGCCCACAGGCGCCATCGACCGCCGCGCCCGCCGAGATGCTGCACGCCTGGCAATCATTCGCTCCGCCTGCGCACGCGGTGTTGCAGCACACGCCGTCGACGCACGACCCTGAGTGACAAACGTTCGCCGCAGAGCACGGCTGACCATCGAGCAGATCGAGCACCGACGTGAGGAAGACCCGGTGCGCCGAGGCAGCCGGCCGCGAGTCCCACGTCTGATGAATGACGAAGCTGGTGCCCGCGCCGTTGGAAGCCGTGTCGAGCGACGGATTGCCTCCCGGAGTCGCGATGGTGACGGTATTCGTTGAGTCGACCAGCTGCCCATTGAGCCAACGCCCCAGCGAAAAGCTCTGCGAGGTGCTCTGGGTCACGGCCGCCACGTAGAGCGCGCCGTTCCACGTCATCGACGGCGTGTTGGCTGCGCGCAGCGGCGAGAGCGCACTGGCACCATCGAGGCCACCGTCAGCGGTGAAGCGCGAAGCTCGGGGAATCGAGACGCCGTCGTTCCACGCGGTCACACAAGGCGTACCTGAGACCAGCTCTGCGTTCTGCCCAGGCCCCGTGAGGGGAATCCCAGCCGGGTCGAGCACTGATCCGGTCGAAGAGAGACGCGTCGCCCGAAACTGCGACGCGACCCAGCCCGCCCACACGTTCGTCCCGTCGAAACACAACGACGGAGCAGTCTCGTCGCCTGCGGCTGAGGCCAACACGAACGGAGGCGCATCGAGCAGCACGCCGGCGCGAGAGAACCTGACCCCAAGCACGTCGATCGAAGCGGAGGGCCGACCCTGCCATACGACGAACGTGACCTGTCCATCCGAGACCATGCGGATGTGGTCCGCATTGGCGGGCGAGACGACCACGCCCCCGGGCGGATCGAGCACCACACCCGTCGGCGACACCCGTGAAAGATGAACGCGCGCGCCATCTCTCCAACCCACCACGAAGCTCTGACCATCGAAGACCACGTCGACCATGCCGCTCGAGAACGGGTTCGCGAAGGCGCCCAGGCGCAGCGACTGCGGGTCGAGCGGCATGCCGGAGAGATCGAACCGGCGCGCCATCACCACGTCGGTGGGCTCACGTGAATCGCGCCATGCGGCCAGCACCACGCCCCCCGCGACGGCGAGGCGCCCCTCGCGCTGATCGTTCGCGGCGTAGTCGATCTGAATTTCCGGCGTGTCGAGCAACGTGCCCGCGCTGTCGACGCGGGTCACCAGAAGTCGGCCACCCCTCAGCGCAAAGAAGGTGCCGGTGGGCCCGACGAAGCCCGAAGGGTCCCACGCGTCGGGGAAGTCAGTGGTGCCCAGCGGCGTGGCGCTGGTGTCCAGCCGAACTGCCACGCCGGTGTCGTCGAACGACGAGGGACCAGTGGCGTCGGCGGTGAGCCAGTAGCGCGTGCCATCGAAGGCCAGGCTGGCGAGGGCCGTCGGCCGCGAGGCGCGCGAGAACAGGGTCAGCGGGCTGGTGTCGACCAACGCGCCATTGGCGAAGCGCGCCCCGAGCACCTGGGTGCCGCTCGGCCACGCGAGCAGGCAACCCGCGGTCGCGCAGGCCATGGTGGTGGTCGCGTAGTTCGCACCCAGCGTGAAGAAGTTCGTCAGCGTGCCCAACGCGCCCGCGAGCGAGATGCGCCGTGCGCTCAGGGTGTAGGCGTTGTTCGCGCCGGTGAGGAACGTGAGCATGAACTGGGTGCCGTCGAACACCACGCCCGAGCGCAGGCCCGAAGGCGTGGGGCTCACCGAGAGCGCGTTGGAGTCGAGCGCCGCGCCCGTGACGTCGAAGCGTTTGGCTTCCACCGTCGCGGCGCCGGGGCCCGTGGTCTTCACCCAGGTGATGAGGCTGGTGCCCGCGCCGTTGCTCACCACGTTCGTGCCGTTGAAGGTCGCGGTCGCCAACGTCACGGCGGTGCGGGGCGCGGCGTCCACCAGCGCGCCCTGAGGCGAGATGCGGCGGTAGGAGACCGTTCGTTGCGAGGGTTCGATCCACACCACCACGAAGTTCGTGCCGTCGAAGGCCACTCGCGGCCGGTGGCTGTCGGAGACGCCGTAGCTGTCACCCACCTCGAGCATGGGCTTGTCGAGAGGCTGCCCCAGCGCGTCGAGCCGCGTGGCCCACACCCTGCGGCCTCCGCTGGGCGCGCGGGTGTCGACCCACACCACCAGGCTCACGCCGCCCCCGCTGACGCCCTGCGCGAAGGCCAGGCCGTTGCCGTTTCGCGAGGGGCTCATCACCGGGGGATCGACGGCCGCGGGGGTGCTCACCACGGGAGGAGCAGCGAAGGCGGCAGTCGAGAGGAGGCTGGCGAGAATGAGCAGACGCATCAGGGTTGGTCGTCTGGAGCGCATTTCGTGGGTAGTCAAGGCAGGGGCTGCGTGCCGCTGGAAGGGCCCGCGTGCATCACGGGCCAGTCGCTCTCGAAGGTAATCCGGTCGACCAGCACCTGGCGCCCGGGGGACTGGCCGACGTTACCGGCTTCCCACGAATGGTAGACGTGCACCCAGTCTCCACTCGGGCCTTTCACGATCGAGCCATGCCCCGGGCCGGCCCACGCACCGCGCGTGACGAGAATCGGAGTTGCGCGTTTGGTGAAGGGGCCGGTGGGTGAGGTCGCGCGCGCCACTCCAACGGCGTAGGCGGTGCTCGCGTAGCCGTTGGCGCTGTAGAACAAATAGAAGTACCCGCCCTGGTGGATCATCCACGGGCCTTCGATGACGTTGCCTTCCCAGGCGCGGTCGTTGACCAGCAGCGTGGTCTGCGTGCCGGTGAGGGAGAGCCCGTCGGCCGCGAGGGTCTGAATACGAATCGAGGTCTGCTGGCCGATGGCGTTGCTGTCGGGCTTCCACAACAGGTAGCGGGTTCCGTTCGGTGCTTCGTAGAAGTGCACGTCGATCACTCCGGGGCTTCCGGTCTGCAAGAGCGGCGTGTTGCGCGCCTGGTAGGGACCTTGCGGTACGGACGAGGTGGCGGCGCCGAGGGCGAAGACGCCGTTGGTGTGACGCGCGCTGAAGTACGCGATGTACGTCGAGCCGACTTTGTGGAGCTCAGGCGCCCAGAAGTCGCCGCCTGCCCAAATGGGCTTGTTCGCTTGCGGCATCACGTTGCCGATGCGCGTCCAGTTCACCAGATCGGTCGACCTGCGCAGTGGATAGGCGTTGGCCGCGCCGTCTGAAGTGCACGCCATGTAATAGGTGTCGCCGTCTTTCATCACGCCCGGATCGGGGCAGTCGGTGGCGACGACGGGGTTCGTGTAGAGCCCGCCGCATTGCGTGTAGCGCATCGCGATCTCGCAGGCGTTGCTGCCCGTGAAGTTCGGAGCCCAACCGTTCGACAACTGCGCCACCGACGCCGAGCCATTCGCGCGGCACAGACCGTCGAAGGTCACCCGGCCTCCGACGTCGTCGTAGCTGTTGGGGTGGTTGGGCGCGGCAAGCCAGGTGTCGCCGTAGGAAATGCGCGTGCTGCACGCGGGCGCGGGCGTCGGACAGGCGCCGCGTTGATCGAGCGCGATCACGCAGCCGCTGCGGCCTCCGAAGATCGGCTGCCAACCGTTCGAGAGCGTCGCTTTCGAGTTGCCAGAGCTGTCCTGCGTGCAGCTGCCATCCCAGGTGACCACGCCGGTGACGTCGTCGTAGTCGTTGGGGTGGTTGGCGGGCGGGAACCAGCTCGCCCCGTAGGTGATGCGCGTGATGCAGGGCGCGGGAGTGCCTGCGTCGATGGGCGTGGTGCCCGCGTCGATGGGCGTGGTGCCTGCGTCGATGGGCGTGGTGCCTGCGTCGACCGGCGTGGTGCCTGCGTCGACCGGCGTGATGCCTGCGTCGACCGGCGTGATGCCCGCGTCGAAGCCTGCATCTTCAACCTGGGTCCCCGCGTCTTCCGTCACAGTGCCCGCGTCGACACCTGCGTCTTCTCCGCTGAGTCCCGCGTCGGACGAGTGCCCTGCATCGGGCTCGTCGATCACGAAGGGCCCACCACCACAAGCGAGCAACAGAAGGATCGGCAGAACGCGCTTCATCTGCGCTGAGCTACGCGGGTCTGAGCGAGAAGGGCAGCGTCTCAGCCGTGCACTGAGTCCTCAGCGTGACGCGGCGGTGAGAATGAGAGAAATCGGAACCACGTGTCGAACCCGGCGCGCTCGAGCAGCGGCGCTGAAGTGCTGGCGATCGCGTGCGACGTCGCGAGTGGGATGCCCAGGGTCCGCGCCAGGGAAAGACGAGCTGCGATGAGCGCGCCGTACACGCCGCGACGCCGAAAGCGCGGCAGCACCACGGCGCCGAGCAGGTAGATGGAGCGAGGGAAGATCGTCGCGGATGCCACCGCTGCCGGTTCACCTTCGCAAGTTGCGAGGAAGAACCGCTGCGCGCGTTGCGGGTCCGAGAGCGCGACGTGGTGATAGTCGTTCAGCGCGCCGAGAGGAGCACCCCACCCTTGCGCCATGATTCGGCTGTAGTCGTCGAGTCGGTCGAGGCCGATCTCCTGCACGGTCACACCGGGGCTGGGTGGGTGGTCGAGCGCCGTCGCGCACGCCATGCCTGCGATCTCGGTCGACTCGAGGCCGCGCGCAGCGAGACGCGCAGCCAGGTCACTCGGAGTCGACCCCGGCATCACCGACCACCGGAACGTGAGGCCGCGATTGGCGTAGTGCGCCAGCGTCTCATCGATGAGCCGATCGGCCGACTCGTCACTGAGCTTCGCGCGCGAGACCTCGTTGAAGCCTCCCGCGGGAAAGAGTTGGCAGGTGAGTTGCGCCCAGTCAGGCCTGCTCACCACTTCGAGCGCAGGGAAGCGCACGAACGCGCGCGTGGGTGGCTCGATCAACTCGTGCTCGACCTCTGCTGCTGACCAACCGGGAGGGATGAACATCGCGGCCTGACCCTAGTACCTGGCCACAGTGAAGATGAACGGTTGCCGAACCCGGTCCTCCCGAGAGCAGTCGAGGGAGTACTTCTGTCGCGCGCAACAAGTGGCCCCTCGACTGCTCTCTGGGCGAACGGTTGGTCGATCGGTCAAAATCACTGTGGCGAGGTACTAAATTAGTGCCCCTCGCCCTGCGAAGGGGGAAGAGGGTCCGACGACGCAGGCATCGGGCCCACGTATTCGGAGTCAGGGCGAATCAACCTTCCCGTCGCGCGCTGTTCGGCAACATGCGCGCACCACCCTGCCATCCGGCCCATCGCGAAGAGCGGCGAGAAGAGTTCCCGCGGCAAGCCAACGGTGTCGAGCAACACCGCCGTGTAGAACTCGACGTTCGCCTGCAGACCGCGATCCGGGTAGCGCTTGGCGAGCACCTGAGTCGCAGCCCGCTCGACAGCCCGAGCCAGGGCCAGCCGCCGGCTGGTGACACCCGCGCGCTCCAGCCGCTCGACCGCGGTCTCCAGCACCGACGCGCGGGGATCCCGCACCCGGTAGATGCGGTGCCCCATGCCCATGATGCGGCGGCCCGCGGCGATCTCCTTCTCGAGCCAGGCAGTCGCCTGCTCGGGCACCTCGACCGCATCGAGCATGTCGAGCACCGGGCCTGGCGCACCACCGTGCAGCGGCCCCTTGAGCGCACCAATCGCTCCGGTCACCGACGAGACCAGATCAGACTGCGTCGACGCGATCACCCGCGCGGTGAAGGTCGACGCGTTCATGCCGTGATCGATCACCGCGACGAGATAGGTGTCGAGCGCATCGACGAGCGGCTGTTCCGCAGCGGCACCCGTCACCATGCGCAGCGTGTCCGCGGCGTGCGTGAGCCGCGCATCCGGAGCGATGGCCTGCAGCCCCTGACGCCTGCGCGCCCAGGCCGCACCGAACACCGCGACGGCGCCCGTGACCTTCAGCGCATCGATGTCGGAAGGCAACTGAGCGACCGCCGCCCGAAGCGCGTCCATCCCGTTCGCATGCTCGAGTGCCTGGCCCAACGACGAGAGCCTCCCCGCGGCCCACACCCGCGCGGGACCGAGGTCGACCTCCGGCACCCGCCACAACGTCGCGCAGACCTGCTCGAAACGCTGGCTGCCCGCGAGCTTCTCCACCTGGGCGCCGGCGATGATCAACTCGCCCCGTTCACCATCGACATGAGACAGCGCGGTCTGAGCGGCGACGACACCTTCGAGTCCTGAGGCTTTGGCTTCCTTCACGTGATGCTCCTTTCGGTGAGACCCGATGAGTACGCTCGTCGCGTGCCCAGCCAACGTGGATTGAGCGATCAACGTTCTGAGTTCGTCACCGCGGCCGAGGCGGCGGAGATCCTCGGCGTACGCACCACCACCGTGTACGCGTACGCGAGCCGCGGGCTGCTGGGCGGCACCTCTCAGGGACCCGGTAAACGCGCCCGGTATTCCCGCGCGATCGTGGAGACCCTGCGCGTGAAGGCGGCTGCACGAGCAGGTCATGCAGCGGTCGCGGCGGCGGCGCTCCGATGGGGCGAGCCGGTGCTCGACTCGTCGATCACCCGGATCACGCCACGGGGTCCCATCTATCGGGGCAAGCGGGCAATCGACCTGGTCGGATCGCCGTTCGAGTCCGTCGCAGAGCTGCTTTGGCAACGTACGGTCGATTGGAAAACGATCGCTCCGCGCGTGGCATCGAAGGCGCCGCGCCCTTCCCTGCAGGCGTTGCTCGAGGTGATGGTGCAGCTCACTGCCGGGCTCCACGAGACACCCATCGAGCAGGCGGCGGCGGTGGTTCGCAGACTCGCGTGTGCAGCGGGCCGTCACGAACTGCTCGCCGAGAAGCAGCCCACCATCGCGGGTGCACTCGGCGCATCACTGATGGGCTCGACACTCTCGCGCCGTGACCTCGCGCTGCTCGACGCCGGCCTCGTGCTGATCGCCGATCACGAACTCAACGCCTCGACCTTCGCAGCCCGCGTGGCCGCCAGCGCCGGCGTGCGTTGGCCCGAAGCGTTGGTCGCCGCACTCGCCACCGCGACCGGCGTTCGGCACGCCGCAGCCTGTGACGGGGCCGAGCGACTGTGGCGCTCAGCGCGCGAGTCGAAATCGCCCGCGCGCTGGGTCGAAGAGCGCCTCGCGTCGGGTGCTCCGCTCGAAGGCTTCGATGCAGGCGCCTACCCCGACGGTGATCCCCGCGGCGATCGCCTGATCTCGCTCCTCACGGCGCGCCTGACGTCGAGCCGCGCGAAGAAGCTGAACGAGCTGCTGTCCGCGGTGCGCGATGCAACCGGCCAGTGGCCGGCGATCGATATGGGCCTCGTCTTGCTCTGCGAGGTGCTGGGCTTTCCGACCGGATCCGCCACGCTCGTCTTCGTCATTGGCAGATCAGCCGGATGGCTGGCGCACATCGAAGAGCAGACGCTCAGCGGCGACGCGATTCGGCCGCGGGCGCGCATCAACTCAGGGCAGTAGCGCACCTGCCTGCCTCACGAATCGCCACGGCTGACCGTCGAGCATGAGCCGGGAACCCTCGACGAGTGGAACCGCCTCGATGCCGACCGCGACTCCATCGACGGACATCGCGGGAACTTCGATGCCCTCCCGCGTGGCACGAATCGACCAGGCGCCGGCGACCCTCGACAGCACCGCATCACCCGCCCATCGGACGGTGTTCGTCACGTTGCTCAAAAGGCGATCGAGACCCCAGGTCTCGACCTGGCCTCGCAGCAACTGATCACGCGCGGTCACGAAGCCGAATTGGCTCTGCAAGATCTCGAGCGGCACCCGGGGCAGCAGGGCCATTCCGCCCGTGCCACCTTCCTCGACCAGGGCGGCGTCCTCTTCCGTACCCAAGCTCGAACGCCCGAGGAGCTCGCCGAGTACCGAGCGATGCCTCACCCGTCCGATGAGCAATCTCACGCGGCTCGTGGCGGCCAGGGCGACGCTGATCGCGGAAGCCAGCTCGGGCGTGATGACGCTCCCGCGCAGGTCGACCCACTCAAACCGGTCGCTGATGAAGGGCGCGGGATTCATCCCATGCCTGGGAGTCAGCCGCAGCACGTCGAGCTGGCTCGGAAGAAGCTCGAGCAGACGCTGGGCGACATCGGCATTCATGTAGCTCGTCAGAATCTCGCAACGGCGGCACGAGGGCGGCAACTGGCGCAGGGCCGCCGCCCACCGCCTGCCTTGTATGTACGAGCGCCCACCGACGCTCAGCTGCTCGAGGTTCTGCGACGTCGGCACCTCGAGGACCGAGCGCAAGTCCGTCAAGGCGCGGCCCTCTTGACCGATGAGGGTGAGTCCCCGAACGTGACCCAGCATCCAGGTGGCTGAGAGCGTGCCGGGCACAGAGCACACGCGCTGCGCACGCTTCTGAAAAGCCACCGACTGCTCTCGCGACGAATGTGGACCCAGCGAGAGCTCTGCCGCGATGTACGCGCCCAACTTGTCGCCGCGCTCGATCAACTGATCGGCGAAGACATGCCATGCGTCGAGGTCCTGCAGACTGCGGGGAAATCCGGGCGTCACTTCAGCGGCCTTCATGCACCACCGAGCGTGGCGGAGTCGCCACCTGACGATCCAGCTCGAACACCGCCGAAGAGAGCCGGCGATGCGATCGCAGCACGCTCTCGATGAACGCCCGCGTCTGCTCCCGCCAGGCGGGGCCGCGTTTGAGTGACGTGACGACTCGCAGTGACTTGAGCTGATCCCGATCGAGCCGCACCAGCGCGGCCTCGAGACCGGTGAACAGATCGTCGTCGACCGACACGATCAGCCGGCTGAACTTGCCCTTCGTGTCGCGCTCGAAGCGCATGGTCCAGTCGCCCAACCACGGCAGCGGCCAGGGTGGCGCCTTCGCCACGAACTCGAGCACGCGCAGCGCCGAGTCCGCCAGCTCCAGCACCGCCGCGCCCACCCGCTCGAACGACCCCTGCGCCTGGAGCGAGAGCGTCGTGAGCTGCTGACGAAGTGAACAACCCGAAAACCACCACACCGCTTCGTCGATGGGAGCGAGCAGCCGCAAGGTCTCCAGCGTCCAGTCGGGTTTCGAGATCTCCCGGCCGCCGAGATGACTGACTTCGATCAACTGAAACGCGCGGGCACCCCCATGCCGCGCGAGCTCCTCCAGCGTGCCGCCCCGCACCGATCGCAGCGTGTGCACCCGCGCCAGGTGGGGATGCGAAAGGAACGCGGACAAGGTGGTGGCGATGCCCGCGGCATCGATGCACTCCACCGTCGACCAGGCGTGGGGCGTAGGCACCGGCGTGCGCGTGGCGAGCCGCACTTCGCTCAAGAACCCTTTGTGAAACACGGCCAGCGGCGCGACCTGACCTTCGAGCCCGTCGAACCACGCGCGCCCCGACGCGGCCAGCAGGCGCTGCATGTGTTCGCGTTTCCCCAGCGGCAATTCACCCGCGGCATGCGCGAACTGGAGCGCGATGAATTCACCCCGCGCATCACCCTGCTCCGTGAGCGCGTCGGCGAAGACCAGGCGCGCGGAGTCTTCCAGGGGCGCCGAATGCACCGCCGCGAGCAGCCCCGCCGTCAGCCGCTGCGAAGGCGCCAGCTTGAGTTCGAGCGCCTCGAGCAACGCGTCGATCGACGAAGAGAGCTGCGGCTCCACGGGCCAGCGCCCCGCCCAGCGCAACGCGAGCGGTTGAAAGATCGCGGTGTACCGAGCCGCATTCCACGGCGAGGTGTGCTCGGAGGCCGGCAGATCCTTGGGAACCCGATCCACCGCCTCCACCGAGCCCCAACGCAGCAGCAGCTCGTACACGTCTTGCCAGAAGCGGTGCCCCGCGGCGCTGGCGTAGCGGCTGCCAGTGTCGAGTTCGAGCAGGCTGCCCACGATGCGTGGATCAGGCCCCAGCCGGGCCAACGCGCTCAACCGCCGCACCGCGTCTTTGGGCTTCTTGCTCCAGGGGGTGGCGAGCAGTTCCTGCAGCTCGACCGGGCCCGCGTGGCTGGCGAGCTCGAGCCATGCCGCTTCACGTTCTTCTTGATTGGCACCCGGCACCGACTCGACCTGCATCTGCTTCGCAAAACCACGCGCCAGCCGTGCCAGGCGAGACGATGGCGCGAGCGCCCAGGCCCGGCACAACGCGAGGGTCGCGACGATCGGCGAGGCCGCTTTCAGCGCGGCTTCCAGCTCCTGTTGCAGCGCGCTCATCGACAATCCAGAGGGAGTCCCAGCTCGAGCCTCAGCGCCACATGCGCGTCGTAGCCGTTCGCCCGGTGATCGCCTGCGGTGTACACGATCCGATCTCCCCGACGGATGACCAGCCCATGACTGGCCCAGTCGAAGCGCTCGACAGCCGCCTTCGCCTCGGGCGCCAGGTGCGGCACCGTGCGAACTTGAACCTGCCCGTGGAGCTCAGTGGGAAGACCGCTCACGGCGGCCCGGGTCGCGTCACAGACGCGTCAGAATCGTAAGTAGTAGTAGGTGAGCTCGAGCTCGTCGGGCCGGTTGGTGGGAGCGCAGGCTGAGAGCGCGAGCAGGACGGTGAGGTGTCGCATGCGCGCAGTGTACGGCAGCCTTTCACCCCAGACCTCTCCCCCGTGAAGAGAGGGAGACCAATTTCGGTTTCTTCGCTGCGGGCTTCTTCTTCGCCTTCTTCGCGGGCGCCTTCTTCGCCGGCGCGGGCTGCACCAGCGCTCGCCGGGTGCGGAAGTCGCGTGACGCGCGGGCACCGACCCGCTGGGTGAGCACCTTGTTCATGCTGCTGCCGATCACGATCCCCAGCACGGGCACCATGCGCAGCAGCCCGCGGTAGAGGTAGGCGAGCGCGAGCGCGGTCATCGCTTTGATCAACATGCGCGCGATCACCCGCGAGCCGTAGTTCCAGATCGCCACGCCTTCCGCGCGCACCACGTCGACGAAGAAGTTCCGCCCGCTGGCGTCGTAGGTGCTCACCGCCGCGAGCAGGAAAGCGAGCTGTCGCTCCTGCGGCTTTTCGATGTCGAACTCGTAGACGTGCGCGATCGACAAGCACAGCTCGACCTCGGTCTTGAGCAGGTAGGCGAGCTCGGCGAAGGTGCCCGCGATGCCCGCGGCGATCGAACCGAAGCCGGGAATCAACGCCGGCACCGCGGTGACCCCGCCTGCGATCGCGGCGCGATTCGAGTAGCTGCGGGTCAGCTCCCGGGCCGTCAGCTCACGAAGTTCCGCCTTCGAGGCCTCGGGGGCCTTCGACTTCACTCGCGCTTCACACGCCGCGACGTGGGCCCGCAGGGTCTCGTTGGAGGAGACCAGCCGCTCGACCGCTGACAGCAGTTGCTCGCCTTTGGCTTCGTCGCTCATGGCGTCGGACCGTAGCCGAAAGTCAGGGGTGGAAAGTCGTGGCCGTCCCCGTGGCTCCACAGGAGACTCAAAGACCCATGGCCACCGCGAAGCCCCTCCTCCCCGAAGCCCAGCTTGGTCCCGCCGAGAAGCTGCTCGACCTGGTGCTCTCCAGCTCGGCGCACCTCTGGCACAACCGGCCCGGCATCGAGGTCAACGGCACCTGGCTGCCCCGCCCGAAGAAGGGCGCACCGCGACCGAAGAACGCGCGCGACGTCACGCCCGGCCTCCACGTGGCGGCGGCGGTGCGGCTCTATGGGAAGCTGCTCGAGATCTACCGGCTCAACGCCGATCTGATGGCCCACTTCGCCAGCTACGCGCTCACGCAGACCGATTGGCGCGATCTCAAGGTGGCCTGCGCCGCGTTGATGCTGGTGCAGGCCCGTTCGGGTCAGCCGGTGAAAGAAGACGATGGCTCCGTCGCGTTCTACGACGACGACTTCCGCCGCCTCGGTGAGGCGATGCTGCTGTTCTACGAGAAGAAGTCGACGCGCATGATCACGCCCAAGGCGGTGCTGCGCGTGGCCCAGCTGCTGGAGACGCCGGAGATCGCCGCGCTCAACCGCAAGGCGGGTTTCGGAGATCCGGCCGCCAAGAAGCCGCCGCTGGGCCGCTGGAAGCGCGCTGCCCAGAAGTGGCTCGCCCTGCGCGAGACCAACCCCGCCATGCTCAAGGGCCTGGTGAAGGCCGGCTTCAAGGAGACCATCAAGGACCTCGCGCGCAAGGCTGGCTACAAGCCGGCCACGCAGAACTTCTTCGAGGTGCTCGGCTGGAAGCAGAAGCAGTCTGAAGGCGGCCACCGCACGGTCGGCCTCGGCACGCTCAAGCTCGACAAACAGGAGCGCTTCGACGGGCTCTCCGAGGCGGAGATCTGCGAGGCGGTCGAGACGCAGCGCCTCTCGTACAAAGACGTGGTCGGCCGGTTGCCGAAGGATCTGGGTCTGACGCCCGCGATCATGGCGGCGGTGTTCCCGTCGTTGTCCGATCGCGACCTGCGCATCCTCACGCCCACGCTCGAGGAGCTGGGCTTGATGGCCGACCCGGAGATCCGGGCGCGGTGGGAGCAGGCCATCGGCACGGCGACGGATCAGCGCGCGCTCAACATCGCGAAGAACGTTCGCAGCAAGGAGCTCCGCGAGAAGCTCGAGGAAGCAGCCGACAACGCGGCGCGGGGGGCCATCACCGAAGCCACGAAGGACGTCGACGTGCGGGTGATGTTCCTCATCGACAAGTCGGGCTCGATGCAGGGCGCGATCGAGCAATCGAAAGAAGCGCTGACCCGGATCCTCGCGGGCTTCCCGGTGGAGAAGCTCTCCATCGCCACGTTCGACACCATGGGCACCGTGCTCCGGCCGAAGGCGGCCACGCGCGCGGCGGTGCAGCACATGCTCAAGGGCATCAACGCCGACGGTGGCACGGTGCACGGCGCCGCGGTGCGGGCGCTGCAGGGTGCGGCGATGCCTGCGGGTTCGCGCCTGGTGGTGATCGTGGTCGGTGACGAGGCCGGTGAGGCGGGCGACCAGTTCGCCCGTTCGTTCCGCGAGTCGGGCTTCGACGTGTCGGCGATGGCGATGCTGGTCTCGGTCGCAGGTCACGGCGCGCGCGGCAACACGGTGCGCTCCTGCGCGGCGTTCATGAAGGTGCCGTTCAGCGAGGTCGACGTCGCGCAGTTCGACGATCCGTACCAGGTGACGCGGGTGCTCAAGGCGTTGCTCGATGCGCCCGTCGCAGTCGGCGCCACACCGCAGCAGGGTTGGGTGGAGCGCGTGATGAAGACGAAGCTGCTCGAAATCTAAACTCCCTCTCCCTGCGAAAGCGGGGAGAGGGTCGGGGTGAGGGGCCCACTTGGTCGACTACCGGAAGTTCCTGGGAAAAGCCGACACGCTGATCGCGCCCTGGTTCGGAGGGCCGAGCATCGACGCGCCCGGCCGGCGTCTCAAACTGAGCCTCCCCCCTCCGAGACCCGGCTGGTACCGCTTCGAGCTGAAAGGCCGAATCGCGACGGCCAAAGAAGCCGCCGACCCACCCGACGTGAGCTCTCTTCCGAAGGTCAGAGGCTTCCTCTGGCGAGATCGCCTGGTCACCGACAACGCGAAGGCCGAACCACTCCACCTGCTCCCCGAAGAGGAGCCCGCCCGTTTCTCCCCCATCACCGCAAGGCGCTGGCACGGCGCCACCCTGCTCTTCGACGCCCTCGACTTCGAATCCGAAGCCGAAGGCGCGGTCCGCGAAGCGCTCGCCACCGGAGCCGCGCTCCACGCGCTCAAATCAATCCCCGCGCCGTTGCGAGCCGCCTACGGCTTCGCGCTCGCCGAGCAGACCGCCCGCCGCCTCGCCGTTCCCGTCGCGGCCGCTGAGATCCGAGCCCACGTCGGCCGCATCGCCGACGGCGGCGTCGCACAAGCCGAAGCGGTGATCCGCGATCTCATCGCTGAACGCGCCCAGACCGAACGCGAAATGGCCGAGCTGCGAGCCCGCCTCACCGCCGCTCAACTCCGCGCTGAGCTGGAGCACGCGCGGCAGCAACGCATTCAAGAGCGCCAGAACCGCCGAGAGACACCGGAAGATCGGGTCTGGCAGGCCCTCGAGAAGGCCGGAGCGCGTTTCGAGTCGTCCCGCCACGTGCGCGCCGATCAGCTCGAGGTGGTCTTCGGCTTCATGGGCGAGCGCTTCATCAGCCTGGTCGATGAAGACACGCTGCAGGTGCTCGACTCCGGTATCTGCCTGGGTCACCCGCCGGCGGACAAGCTGATCACCCTCGATTCGTTGCCCGCGGTGATCAAAGAAGCGATCGAGACCGACCGCCTGGTCATCTTGAGGGCGCCGTGAAACGCGAAGTCTGCTTTCTCATCGGCGCCAACGACACAGTGCTCTGGAGCGACGCCTCGACCTCGCCCCTCGCCCTGCCCGATTCACGCGCGCGATGGGAGGCCATCTGGCAACGCCGCGCCGAGCTGGTGGAGATCGCGCACTCGCACCCGCTGGGCCCCGAACGGTTCTCGATGGAGGACATCACCACCATGCGCGCGCTCGACGACGCGTTGGGGAAAGGCTGCCGGTTCTCGCTGGTGACACCGACGCAGTATCTGGTGCGCGGAGAAGGCGAGGTCGCGGTGGTGGCCAGCCCCCCGGCCTGGGTGGCTGCGCTGCGCACGGCGTCGGGCCTCTGATATCTGACCCGCATGATTCGTCTCGCTGCGATCGCACTTCTCCTCACCGGCTGCAGGACCACTCGTATGGATCTCTCGACGCCGCTCCAGACCCGACTCGCCGCCTGGGAAGCTGCCGGGCCCACCGGCGGCGAAGAACACCGCGCGAAGCTGGAGGCCCTCGCGGGTGCGCTGAAGGCGCAGCTCGCCGAGAAGGGTCGGCTCGATGTGCTCTTCGTCTGCACGCACAACTCGCGGCGCAGTCACATGGCGCAGCTGCTCGCGCTCGCCGCCGCCCAGCGAAAGGGAATGGTGAACGTGAAGACCTTCTCCGGAGGAACGGAGGTCACGGCGTTCAATCCTCGCGCCGTCGCGGCGCTGCAGCGGGTGGGTTTCGAGCTCGAAGGCGGCCCGCGGTACCTGGTGCGAACGGGCGCTGCGGATCCGGTCACGGCGTTCTCGAAGAAGATCGACGATCCTGCCAATCCCTCCGCTGACTTCGTCGCGGTCATGACGTGTTCACAAGCCGACGCCGCGTGCCCAGTGGTTCGTGGGGCGACGCGGCGTGTGGCGGTTCCGTATGAGGACCCGAAGGTGGCTGACGGCACGCCTGAGGAGACGCAGCGCTACGACGAGCGGGTCGAGCAGATCGGGCGTGATTTGGTGTGGGTGTTTTCGAAACTTTGAACTTCGGAGCTTCGACGGCCCCTCACCCCGACCCTCTCCCCGCTTCGCAGGGAGAGGGAGCAACCATCAGAAGGCGTAGTCGGCCTTCACGGCCTGCGAGCGCGCCGACTCGATGAGCGCGTCATCCATCGACTTGGTGGAGTCCTTCGACCGCTTCTTCATCTCGTTCTGCACGAATGACTCGCGCTCGGCCGCCAGCTTGCCGATCTGCTTCTGAATCTCCGAACGCTCGGCCGCCTTCTTCGCGATGAACTCGTCGCGCTCCTTGTCGTTCAGGTTCTTCAGCTCGGCAGGCATCTCTTCGGCGGTGATCTTCTTGCCCTCTTTCTTCGCGTCGACCGCGTCCCAATCACCGTTCTGGTACATCGCCGACGCCTTCGCGGTGGCGCGCGTCGACAAGCTCGAGGCGCTCAGGCCACCGGCGTTCTTGTCCTGCGCTTCCTGGCGAGCGACCGCTTCCTTCCCCTTGCCGCCGTACGCGATGTACGTCTTGTTCAGCGACTCGTTGAGCTTGGCGATCTCGGTGTCTTGAGGCGCGTCGACCCGGGCCACCGCGCGGTTGCTGTCGATGAAGAGGAAGTTGCCGTCGGCCAGCTTCGCCGCTTCGGCCCAGCTGTCACTGACGCCCTGCTGCTGCGTACCGGCGTGGATGGTGTTCACCACGATGCCGCGGCCGATCGCCGTCTTCACCGCGTCACGGAAGGCGATGGGCCCTTGAGTGAACGGCTCGTTGCCGGCGATGTAGACGAGCTTGAGATCTTTCGGGTTGGGGCTCCACTCGAGCTCGCCCAGCGCGTGCGAGATGGCCGCGCCGCAGTACTCGTTGCCGCCGTTGGTGGAGAGCTTGAAGAGCGCCTCCGACACCTTGTCGAGATCGGTGGTCAGCGGAACGATGCGCTGCACGTGGTGCTGGGCCGCGGGCACGGAGTCGTTGCCGTACTGGTAGAGCGCGAGCTCGAGCTTCGGGCGCTTGCCCTCTTTCTTCGCGGTGGCGAAGGTGTTCACGATTCGCCAGAGCTGCTCGCGCGTCTGATTGATGAGGCCATCCATGCTGCCCGACGTATCGAGCAGGATGGCGATCTGGATCTTCGGCTCCGCCATGACCTTTGACTCGATGACTGGCTTGGGATCGGCTTCGGCAAAGCAGGGGGCGGCCGTCAACGCCGCGATGCACGCGGCGAGCAGGGATTTACGAAACATGGTGGCTCCTGGCGAAATCGGGCGCGGGGTTGGAGTTGCGCTCGGTGACGATCTCAAACGGGGCATCCAGCGATCCGATCTGTAGAATCTTCAGCGTCTTGACTGAATCCTTTCGTCCACTCGAATCGGCCAGCATCGACGCGGGGTTACGCATTCGTCTGGAGGGGCGCGTCGAGCTGCTGGAAGACGCCCTGCCCCTGCTCGACTCGCTCATCGCGTTGATGGGCCGCGATGAACCGGAGTCGGACGATGTGGGCACCCTGAACGAATGCGTCAACCAGCTCCCGCGCATCGCCGAGGCGATCGACCGCGCCAATCTGCACAGCCAGGCCGGAGCGCTCACCCGGGAAGTCGGGACGCGGGTGCGGATGGCCCATGAAGACGCCAACAAGCGGCTGCGGAGGATGAACAGCCCGGAACAACCGTCTCTGCGCGCGGCCGTCTCGAGCGTGCTGGAGCTGCTGCGCAAACAGGGCAAGCCTCCAGGGCCTGCGGAGCGGGTGTTCATGGCCTCACCCAACGTGTCCTGGCTGCTCGCGTTCGCCATCGGCAGCGGAGTGGCCGTCACGAGTTCGATGTTCGGGCCCCTCGCCCCGTTGCTGGGTGCGGGCGCGTTCGTGATCACGCTCTTGATGACCGCCTCGCGGCCCTGGGTGCTGCTGGCCGACCGGCTCCATCTACCCGCTCACCGGGGCGCCCCGTCGAGGGACGTCGTCCCGTCTTCGATCGGCACCATCTCCGCTCAGCAGAACACCGTTCGCATCGAGACCGGCGGTGAGGTGCTCGAGCTCAAGACCTCGACGCCCCAGGAGCTCGTGTCGGTGTTGTGTCTGTTCAAGAGCCCGTTGCTGGGGTGGCTCGAGCCGACTGCGGGCGGGTCGACCCTGGTCGATGCCGTCGATGAAGCCAGTGGCGAGCAGGGCCGCGCCCTGATGTGCAGGGATGGGGTTCTGTTCGTGCCGGCATCACGGGCGGGTCTGGTGTTGGGGGCGCTCACGCAGGAGCGTTTGCCCGCTCCGCCTTCGCTTGATGCGGTGCTGAGGTTGTTCGCTCACGTGCCTGCGGAGCGGTGGCCAGCGCTCGCGGAGAAGCTGCGGGCCGGGGCCGATGCGCGGTGGTTTCCCAGGGGGGGAACGGTGGTGGAGGATTCCGCGAACAACCAGCTGGGGATCACGGTGCGAGCCGCGGGCAGCAGCGTGCGGTTGAACTACTCGGGCAACAGCCGCGACCTCGTTCAGGTGCGGGCGTTGCTCGAGGCGTTGGTCGGTTAGCCCTCTCCCCGACCCTCTCCCCCGCGGGGGAGAGGGAGACGCTTGTGCGGCTTGTTCAGTTTTTTACGCGACCTGGGCGTCGTTGTTCGCTGCAGCCGCGCGCTTCAGGTTCACGGAGACCAGCTTGCTGACGCCGGGCTCTTCCATGGTGACGCCGTACAGCGTGTCGGCGACCTCCATCGTGTTCTTGTTGTGGGTGATCAAGATGAACTGCGAGCCCTTGCTCATCTCGCGCACCATCTCGTTGTAGCGGCCCACGTTGGCCTCATCGAGCGGCGCATCGACTTCGTCGAGCAGACAGAACGGCGTCGGCTTGATCAGGAAGATGGCGAAGATCAACGCCACGGCCGTCAGCGCCTTCTCACCGCCAGAGAACAGGTTGACGCTCTGCAGCTTCTTGCCCGGGGGCTGCGCGAGGATCTCCACGCCCGGCTCTTCGCCCGGAGCCGCGGGGATCATCATCAACGAGGCACGGCCTCCGCCGAACAACCGCGGGAAGACCGCCTGGAACTTCTCGTTCACCACGTCGAACGTCTCCTTGAAGCGCTGGCGGCTGGTCTCATCGATCTTCTCGATCGCGTCCCTCAGCTGGCGCAACGAGTCTTCGAGGTCGGCCTTCTGCGTGGAGAGGAACGCGAAGCGATCCTTGATCTCCTGGTGCTCTTCGATCGCGCTGACGTTCACTTCGCCCATGCGCTCGAGCTGACCGCGCAGATCCTTGAGCTTCTCCTGCGCCTCGGCGCCGAGCTGAGGAATGAGGTGGTACTGGTGCAGCACCTCGGCCAGGTTGATCTGGAACCGCTCGGCCACCATGCCGACCAGGTGCTCGAGCTCCAGCGTCAGCTCCTTGCCCTTGAGGGACAGGCCAGAGAGCGACTGGCTGAGCCCGTCGATCTTCTCGCGCAGCTCGCGCAGCACCTGCTCGTCGTCGATCACCTTCGCCGACTTCTCCGTGTGCGCCGCGCGGCGCCCGTCGAGCTCCAGCTTGGCCACCCGGTGCTGCTCCTGGCGCTCGCCGCGTTCGGTGGCGGTCTCGGCCATGCGGGCCTCGAGCTGCACCAGGTGCGCCTTGCTCTCGTCGCAGCTCAAGGAGAGCCGCTCGCTGCGTTCGGTGAGCTCCTTGACCTGGCTGGCCAGCGAATCGACCCGCAGGCGAGCCGCTTCACCACGCTCGGTGACCGAGGCGCACTTCACCTTCAGCTCGGTGACCTCGGTGGAGAGCGCCGACAGCTTCGCCTCGAGCGACTCCTTCTCGCCAGTCATCAGCCGCACGCGATCATCACGCAGCTCGCGATCGGTCTGGCCGTGCATCACCTCACCACGCGACGACTCCAGCTCGAACTCGAGGCTGTTCTTCTGCGACTCGAGCTGCTCGATCTCGCTCTGCACGCCCTCGATGCGCGCGCGCAGCTTCACCAGGCCCGAGCCTGCCGAGTGCAGATCCTTCTCGTGGCCGGCCAGCTGCACCTCCTCCACGTGGCTGTTCTTCTCGAGGCCCTTGAGCACGCCTTCCGACTGGCCCATCTGCTTCTGCAGGGCGTAGTGGCGGGTGATCAGCTCGTTGTAACGCTCCTCCAGCCGAACCACGTCGCCGGTGAGGTCGCCGATCTCGCGCTTCTTCTGCAGCACGCCGACCGCCGGGCCCTCCATCACGCCGCCGGTGAGCACGCCGCCGGGGCGAACCACGTCGCCGTCAGGGGTGACGAAGGTGTACGCCGGGTGGCTCGCCGCGAAGCTGCGCGCCGTGTCGAGATCGGCCACCAGCACCACGCCAGAAAGCAGCTGGGTGACCAGCGGCCGCAAGGTCTCGTCGGAGACCTGCACCAACGACATCGCCATGCCCAGCACGCCCGGGA
Organism: Archangium sp.; assembly: GCA_030695565.1. Classification (GTDB taxonomy): domain Bacteria; phylum Myxococcota; class Myxococcia; order Myxococcales; family Myxococcaceae; genus Archangium_A. Next base: position 92,142 of record JAUYRZ010000036.1, on the reverse strand, counting down.
GCTCGAGCGCAGGCAACGCCTCGGTGGCATCCATCGGCACGGGGAGGAAGCTCGACCGCCCCTCCTGGCCCGCCTTCAGGTACTGCACCAGCTCGTACGCACGGTCGGGCGTCTCCACCACCACGTGCTGCAGCCGCTCACCCAGCGCCGCTTCGACGGCCAGCTCGTATTCAGACGAAGCCGAAACCACGTCGGAGACCAGGCCGAACACGCCCGCCTGCCGGGGGTCGGTACCGGCCTTCGTCATCACCGCGCGCACGCCGCGATCGAAGCCGTCGTAGTTCTTGGCGATCTCCTGCAACGAGGTGAGGCGGCTGCGTTTGTCGGCCAGCTCCTCGCGCACGCCCACCACCATCACTTCGTTCTCGGAGAACGCCTCCCGAATGCCCGTGAGCGTCGCTTCTTCTTCACCCCGGCGCTGGGTCAGCTCGATCGACAGCTGGCGGGTCTGCTCGACGCGCTCCAACACCTCGCGGCGGGCGGCGTCGAGCTGGGCCTCTTCGGCGCGCAGCCCTTCGACTTCGGCGGTGAGGCGGCCCTGGCGCTCGGCGAGCTCCGTGCGGCGCTGCTCCAGGCCCTGCAGCTTCGACTCGTGGTTGGCCACCCGGGTGGCGATCTCCACCAGGCTGCGTTTGTCCTGCTCCAGACGGGCGCTCACCTCGGCCAGCAGCTCGGTGGCCCGGCGCAGCTCCTCCTCCTTCACGGTGAGGCTGACTTCGTCTTCTTTGCTGGCCACGCCCATGCGCTCCAGCTCGGCGAGGCCCTCTTTCTTCTCGGCCACGGCCTGGGCCTGCTTCTCCCGCACCTCGGCCAGCTCTGCTTCGGCCTGCGCCACGCGCGCGGTGGTGGCGGAGAGATCCTCCTGCCAGTGGGCGATGCTCTGGGCGTCGAGCTGCACCTGGCTCTCGATGGCGAACACGTCGGCGCTGAGCTGCTCCAGCAACGCGGTCTCACCTTCGAGTGACACCCGGCGCAACGAGATGTCTTCTTCGAGCGACTTCACCCGATCGTAGGTGGTGCGTTCGTCGGTGGTGAGCTCGTTGAGCTGAGCCTCCAGCACCTTGCGGGAGGCCTGCAGCTCGAGCCAGCGGTGCGAGCTGTGGTGCAGCTCGATCTCCCGCATCTCGCTCTTGAGGCGCTTGTACTTCTCGGCCTTCTTGGCCTGGCGCTCGAGCGAGTCGAGGCGCTTCTCCAGCTCGGAGACCACGTCGTTCACGCGCAGCAGGTTCTGCTGCGTGTATTCCATCTTGCGCTCGGCGGCGCGGCGGCGGGCCTTGTACTTGGTGACCCCGGCGGCCTCTTCGATGATCGAACGGCGATCTTCGGGGCGCGACGAGACGATCTGACCGACGCGGCCCTGCTCGATGATCGAGTACGCGCGCGTACCGACGCCGGTGCCCAGGAAGAGCTCGGTGATGTCGAGCAGGCGTGTGGTGGTCTTGTTGATCTGGTACTCCGACTCGCCCGAGCGGAACAGGCGGCGGGTCACCGAGACCTCCGGCAGACCGGCGAGCGTCTCGGGCAGGGTGTCTTCCGGCCCCACCTTGAAGGTCAGCGTGACCTCGGCCATCGACAGCGGCGCGTGCGTCTCGGAGCCGTTGAAGATGACGTCTTCCATGCCGCGGCCGCGCAGGTTCTTGGCGGACTGCTCGCCCATCACCCACCGGATGGCGTCGACGACGTTGGATTTGCCGCAGCCGTTGGGTCCCACCACGCCGGTGACCCCGTCGTCGAAGCTGATGACGACGCGGTCCATGAAAGACTTGAATCCGGTGATGTCGAGTCGCTTGATCCGCATGGGTTTTTCGCGCCCCTCTGGGTTGACCGCAAATCGCTCCGGAGCCGGAAAATCGGCCTCGGAGCGCGGTCCGCGTACCATGTGGGCATGGTCACGAGCAAGCGTGACACTACCTCATGTGACCATATGTTCTGGAGCCCCAGCAGACACAAAAAAGCCGCTCAGCAACAAGTGCGAGCGGCCTCCAACGTCACTCTGCAAAAAATGTCACGCCGCCGAGCGGGAGAGCTCCAGCACCGTGGCCAGGCGGCCATCGACGATGCGCACGGAAGGACGCGAAACGAGCCGGGTCACGGGCAAAAGTGCCGTCTGAGGATGGCTTCGATCCGCCAGCACCACGACTTTGCTGTCCTTCGGTGGGTTGATCATCGCGTCTCCTGTCACTCTCTCAAGCAAGGCGGGGGCCAGCTCTGCTTCTTCGCTGCGGCGGCGACTTAGAAACACGGGCGCGGGTGTTTTGTTTCAGAGGTGGTGCAAACGCGCCCCACTCCAGGGTGGACACGCGCGCACCTATCGTCCTGATTCCGTACGTTCTGCTGCCCTGCCTCAGGGCACCTCGAGGGCGATCAGGCTCTTGCCGCCCGAACCCGGCAACGCCACGCGGAAGAGCGCCACCGCCCCCGGAGAGAGCCCCTTGAGCGCGGTCATCAGCTCGTCGCGGCTCTTGACCGGCTTGCGGTTGAGTTCGATCACCGCCATGCCCCGGTGCAGCCCCGCTTCGTCAGCGGCCGAGCCGGGTGACACCTCGATCACCAGCGCGCCCTGCCTGGGCAGCCCGGTGGCCTCGGCCATGCGCGGATCGATGTCCTGAAAAGCGAGGCCAATGCGGTGCGAGTCGCTGGGCGCCGACTCCGGCTTCTTGAGTTCGCCCAGGTTCTCCAGATCAGGCCGCACGCCGAGCTTCACCTTCACTTCAGCCGCCTTGCCCGAGCGCACCACGGAGAGCGCCACGGTCGCGTCAGGCCGCTTGAGCGCGATGATGCGGGTCAGCGTGGTCGACGAGTTGACCTTCTCTCCGTCGATCGCCAACACCACGTCTTCTTCCTTGAGGCCCGCCTTCTGCGCGGGGCTGCCTTCGTTGACCGCGGTGATCAACGCGCCGTTCTGGGCCGGCAGCAGGAGCGCTTTGGACAGCGCAGGCGAGACGTCTTGAATGCCCACGCCCAGCCAGCCGCGGGTGACGGTGCCGGTCTTCTCGAGCTGAGGGAGCACCGCCTTGAGCAGGGTGGAAGGCACCGCGAAGCCGATGCCCGTGCCCGCGCCGTTCTGCCCTCCGATGATCGCGGTGTTCATGCCGATCACCTCGCCGCGCAGGTTGAACAGCGGGCCGCCGGAGTTGCCCGGGTTGATCGCCGCGTCGGTCTGCAGAAACTGATCGTAGCGGCTGGCGCCGATCTGCCGATCGAGCGCCGAGATGATGCCCGCCGAGACGCTCTGCGCCAGGCCGAACGGGTTGCCGATGGCCACCACCCAATCGCCCACCTTCATCGCGCTGGAGTCACCCAGCTTCACCGACGGCAACGGGTCGAACTTGCCCTTGAGCTTGACCAACGCGACGTCGGTGAGCGGATCGCGCCCCAGCACCTCGGCGTCGAACGAACGGCCGTCATCGAGGCGCACCTTCAAGGTGACCGCGCCGTCCACCACGTGGTTGTTGGTGAGCACCAGGCCGCGGGGATCGATGAGGAAACCCGAGCCGGTGCCCGGGCTCAGCGGCGCCTCTTCTTTGCCGGCACCCCGCCGGTTCTTGAAGTAGCGCTCCATCAATTCTTGCTGCTCGGCGGTCGCTCGTTTGGCGACGTCGATGTTCACCACCGAGCCCTTCACCGACTCGATCAACGGCGCCAATGAAGGAACGGCCACCACCTGGGGACTGGGGAGTTGGGCAAAGACGGGAAGTGGAAAGGTGAAGAGTGCGGCAAGCAGGAGAGTTCGCATACGTGGCCTCGTTGGTAACGCAGGACCCTGAACGATCAACCCCGGGCGGAGATTTCCACGGTGATTGTGGGTAGTGTCCGCTTTTCGTAAGGCCGAAGGAGCACTGAGGAAATCATGGTTCGTTTCTCCCGGTTGTCGCCCCTGCTGGCCCTTGCGCTGGCCGCCTGTCCTCCGATCGATGGCCCCGACGGAGGCAATGACAACGAGATCGTGGTCGGCCCCGCCGGCGGGTTGTTCATTCGCAACGGCTACGGCGTCGAGGTGCCCGCGGGCGCCTTCGCCGAAGAGCAGCGCATCTTCGTGACCCTCGTCGATGGCGGCATTCCCGAGGTGCCGATGCGCAAGCGCATCAGCGCGGGCTACCGGCTCTCGCCGCTGAGCCTGGTGCCCAAAAGCCCGCTCACCCTGTACCTGCCCTGGGTTCCCGACCTGGTGCCCGCGGGCGTCGACCCCGGCACCTACGACATGCGGCGGCAGAATGGCTCCGAGGCCTACGCCTCGTTGCCCGGCGCGAAGACCAACATGATGCCCTTCGCGGCGGTCGAGGCGAAGACCGACAAGCTGGGCGTGTTCTGGGTCACCAGCCCCTCGCAGCCGAACATCGCGCGCCTGGAGCTCGAGCCGGAAGAAGTGACCTTGAACGTGGGCGAGTCGCTCCAGTTCACCGCGCGGGTGGTCTCCCCCACGGGAGAAACCATCGACGCACCGGTGACCTGGCGGGTGGTGCCCATGCGCGTGGCGCTCACCGACGCGAGCGGGCTGGTCACCGGCCTCGACCCCGGCGTCGCCACCCTCACCGCGAGCTCCGGCATGCAGTCGGTCACCGCGAAGGTCTCCGTGCAGGGCAGCACCGTGGGCCCGCGCTCCTACGTGCACGAGAACCCCTTCCCCACCGGCAACGATCTGCGCGGTGGGGCGATCGCGCCCGCCGGGCTGGGCACCGTGTACGCGGGCAGCAACGGCACCGTCTTGGTGGAGAACGCCGTCGGCGCGTGGTCGCGGGTCTTCTCAGTGCCTTCGCTCACCTTGAAGGCGGTGGGCGGCACCTCGTTGACCGACGCGGTGGCCATCGGGAGCAGCGATCGCGGAACCGGGGTGCTGGTGGAGTTCAAGGGCGCCACCCTGCCGCCCTCGGTGCGCGAATTTCAGCCGGCGCAGATCAGCGATCTGACCCAGCTCTGGTTCGACGGCACGCACGGCATGGGCGTGGGCGCGGGCAACGAGGTGGTGATTCGCCGCAACGGCCTGTGGACCACGGAGTACCACCCGTCGTTCGAAGCGCTCATCTCGGTCATCGGCGACGGCGCGGGCGGCTACACGGTGGTGGGCGATCTCGGCTCGATCTACCAGTGGGATCCCCTGCGCAAGGTGTGGGACTCGCTCTACGACACCCGCCTCGCCGTGAAGCTCGACGCGGCGCAGTTGGTCAGCCCCGCGGGTGAAGCGTGGGCGGTCGGTGGCAATCGGTTGTGGCACTTCACCGGCGCAGGTTGGGTGGCGGAGAGCCTGCCGGCCACGCCGGCGTTGGCCTCGACCACCACGGTGGGCGTGTTCGACTCGCGCGTGGTGGTGGGCGGCGTGGCCCGCATCGTCACCAACCAGCCGTTGCCGGTGGCCAAGGGCGTCATCTTGGTGCGCGCGGAGAGCCCGGCCACCGATGGCGGCATGAACGAAGTGTCGTGGACCTCCTTCTTGATGCGCGGCCAGCAGGTGCCCCGCGGCGTGTTCGGGGGCGGGCTGGCTTCTCCTGAAGGGCGCGTGGTGGGCGACCTGGGCGCGGTCTGGGCGTGGAACAGCGCCACGGCCGACTTCACCGAGCGGTCCAAAGGCTTCCAGGGCGACGTGGCGGATCTCGCGGTGATCGACACCGACGTGTTCGCGGCGGTCAACGAGTGCGTCGACGTGCGCTGCCTCACCCGGCGCGGCACGGTGATGCACCAGGGCCCTTCGGGGTATCAGCCGCTGGGCGCCCTGCCCACCGCTCAGCGCCTGCACGCCCTCGTCGCGCGCGGGCCCAACGACGTGATCGCCAGCGGCGACACCTCGATCTTCCGGTGGGACGGCACCAGCTGGGGCACGGTGACCGTGCCCGTGCCGATGTCAGGTGACCCGGTGGGCGCGATGAACGATCTCGTCTGGTGTGGCAGCGCCCTGTGGGGGGCCAGTGAAGACGGCAACGTCTACCAGGGCAACGCGGCGTCACTGAGCACCATGGGTTCGTTCGGCGTTCCGCTCACCGCGATTCACTGCCCCACGCCCGGTGAGGTGTGGCTGGCGGGCACCCAGCTGCTCGCTTCGAGGAAGAGCCAGGGCACCTGGGCCCAGGTCACGGCGACGTTCGGTCAGGCGCCCTGGCAGGCGGTGTGGAGCCCCGGCGCCGGTGAAGCGTTCGCGTTCGGCGATGCGGTGTACGGGGTGTACTTCAACACGAAGGATCTGGTGTCGCAGGACGCGACCGGCGGCGTGCGCATCGACGTGGCCGAGGCGATGTGGGGCAACAAGATCGACAACCTCTACATGACCGGCATCACCACCAACGGCGCGGGGTTCATGCTGCGTTTCGATGGGATCAACTGGTCGCCCGTCGACCCCGGCGCGTCACGCAGAGGCACGGCGCTGGGTGGGCGATCCACCAATGAGATCTGGTTGGGTACCGAAGGGGGCGGCGTGCTGAAGGCCGTCGCGCCGTAGTCCGGAGGCAATCCGCGATCAGGCACCCACCCGTCTTTTTCGCCAGTCGTCAGTCGACCTGGGCGATCTTGTTTCGCTCCTCCAGGAACCCGCCCACCGCCTCGGAGATCGAGTCGGCCACGCGCTGCTGGTACTCATCGCTGGCGAGCCGCTCTTCTTCTTCCGGGTGCGAGAGGAACGAGGTCTCCACCAGGATGGCCGGCATCTTCGCGCCGAGCAGCACGAAGAACAGCGCCTCCTTGGTGCCCAGGTCCTTCACGCCCTTGTATTCGCCCGACAGATTGCGAACCAACGACCGCTGCACCCGCTCCGCCAGGTGCGCCGACTCGCCGGTGTTCGCCTTGGTGGCCAGGTCGGCGAGGATGTACTGCAGGTCGCCCACGCCCCGCTCGGTGGTGGAGTTCTCGCGCGCCGCCAGGCGAATCGAGTACCGGTTCGACGAGGTGTTGAGGGTGTACGTCTCGATGCCCCGCATGGTGCGGCTGGGCGCGGCGTTGCAGTGCACCGAGATGAACAGGTCGCCCTTCTGGCGATTGGCGAAGCGGGTGCGATCTTCGAGCTTCACGTAGGTGTCGTCGTCGCGGGTGAGCAGCACCTCGAGGCCGGCCTCCTCGAGGCGGGCGGCCAGCTTCCTGGCGATCGACAACGAGACGTCTTTCTCGCGCGTGCCCTTGGCGCCGATCGCGCCCGTGTCGTGACCGCCGTGGCCTGCGTCGATGATCACCCGGCGCACCTTCAGACCCAGCTGCTGCGCCAGGGAGAGCTCGGCGGCCTTCTCGTCTTTCGCGAGCTTCTTGAAACGGCTGCGCGTCTCGGTGTCGTCGTTGCCGGGCAGGCGGGCGCCCACACGCACGTCGCGCAGCTTCTCGGCGAGGGTGGCCACCACGGGCTCCGACTCTTCGATCACCGCGGTCTCTTTTTCCTGCTCGGTCTCTTCGGCCTCGTCGGGGCGCATCGCCGGCGCGCGGCGCGCCTGCACCACCGCGGGCGGGTCGGCGATGTGCGCGACCTGGAGCGGCTTGATCGCCCGGCGAATCGCCTCGGCGAGGTCGGTGGCGGGCGCTTCGGCACGCGCAGGCGCTTCGGGAGCTGGGCGCACGGGCGTGGCCACCCGGCCGGGAGCGGGCGGCGGCTTGGCGGCGACCACCGGCTTCTTCACCGTCTCGGCGGGCAACGCAGCGAGCATCGCCTTGATGTCCTTCTTCTTGTCGCCCGCATGCTTGAGCGCGCCTTCGAGCACCCGGCGGGCGCCCGAGGGATCGCCTTCGCGATCGGCCAACAGCCGGGCGAGCGAGAAGGCGGCGTCGTCGGCCAGCTTGTGGGTGGGCCAGCCGTCGATCAGCTTGCGGTAGCTGCGGCGCGCCGAGTCGCGGTCTTCGTCGAGCGCGGAAAAACGCGAGAGCTCGTTGTTGAGCTCGCCCGAGTTGAACAGCGCCTCGGGAGCGCGTTCGCTCCTGGGAAACCGGGTGGCGACCGACTCGAACTTCTTCGCCACCTTCTGCCAGTGGTGGCGCAGTGCGCGGCGCTTCTGGTCTCCTTTGAGCTTGGCGTAGTCGGCCTTCGCCTCCTGATACGCCTCGTCGGCGCTCGCGCCGAGCGTGGCGCTGGAGGTGAGAATCAGGAGTGCGAAAGCGGCTCGGATCATGGGCACACGGGACAACCAGTCGCTACAGAGGTGTGGGATGTGAACACGCCGCACACACAGCGGCAAAAAAACACCCGATCGCGCTAGGCTCGGGGCCATGTCGCAGGAACAACGGCCCCAGGGAAAAGGCGGATCAGCTGATCAGAAGAAGCCGGCAGCGGCCGCGGCCCCCGCCAAAGGAACCGCCGCGCCGCGCACCTCCACCGGGAGCATCCCCGCCCAGGGCGGCGTCGACTCGATGACCGTCAAACCCAGCGAGTTCTCCACCGACGCCTCGATGCTCACCAAGCATCAGAAGAGTCAGCTGGGTTCGCAGTTCGCAGACTCCAGCGCCGAACGCCGGCGCAACTCGCTGCTGGCCACCTCGATGCCCTCGTCGAAGTCGGGCCCGATGGCCGAAGAAGAGCCCAGTGGCGTGGGCATGAAGTTCGACGGGAAAGAAGTGCCCAAGGCGCTGCAGGGCCGCGACGTGTGGATCGCCGTGCAGGCGCCGCTGCAGAGCCGCGAGGGCAAACGCAGCAAAGAGACCTACGAGATGCTGGTCAAGCAGTTCGGCGTGACGGTGAACCCGCGCTACGCCGACGACGCGCCGGGCAAGGTGCGCGGCCACATCTTCGTCTGGGACGTCAGCCGGGCGATGAACTGCGAGATCCCCCACTTCGTGGGCGCCAAGGAGCTCTCGCTGGCCCAGACCTGCGACTGGCTGCGCCACGAAGGGCCGATGCGCGGGTGGAAGCGCCTGGGCCCCAACGACGTGCTGGAGGCGGCGAACAGCGGCCGGCTGGTGATCGCCCTGCCCCGCGAGACCCGCACCAAGTTCATCGCGGTCGTCACGCCCCAGGAAATGTCGGCCGACCAATCACCGCGGTTGACGGGCATCTGCCTGAAGCGCGACATCAACGTGCACCCGCGCGACATGTTCGGCGCCAAGCCGATCGACTGCTTCTACCACGAGTGACTTTCGGTCCCCTCTCCCGCCGCTGGGCCCGCTGGGAGAGGGTCAGGGTGAGGGCGCCACACCTTCAGCTCACCGGTACCACCCCAGCACCCGCGCCAGCTCTTCATCGATGACCCGAACCCAGGTCGGCTCGCTGGGCACCACCGCAGCGAGCACCTTCTCGCCGTTGCGCACCGGCCGCCTGCCCGGGCGCCCCCGGGCCATCACCACCTGCTTCACGTCATCGCGAAAGTAGTGAGCGGCAAACCGCAGCTCCTCCTTCGAATCGGGCAACGGCTCATCGGCGGTCAGCCACACGAGGGCACCCCATCGCAGCGGAGCCACCTCGCGCCGAATGGCCCGCCTCACTTCGAACGCCACCAGCCCCGCACCGAGCAGCAGCCCCAGGCCGACGATCAAGGTGCCCAGCCACACCCACCCCACCCGGCCGCGGAGCCACAACGCGTCTTGCGCCTTCGTCGGCGCTGCGGGATCCACCAGCAGGGCCACCTTCGAGCCGATGAACAACTGCTCGGCCTCCACGCTGCTCGCCTGCAGCCCCGACGCGGCGTAGTCGCGCCCGCCCAGCTTGTAGATCACCCGCAGCTTCGCAGGCGTCTCCAGCCGGCGCTCGATCGGAGGCAACACCACCTCGGTCACCTGCCCCTGCACCTCGTGGGCGCGCTCGAGAAATTCGCGTTCGGCGCTCAACGACGACTGCGCCCGGGCGGCGAGGAACCACCCCAGCGCCGTCGCCAGCACCGCGGCCAGCGCCACCCACGCCATTCGGCGCAACGCTCCGGGAATCTGGGAGAGCTTCACCGGGCGGGGCGCGCTGGGAATGGCGAGCTGCATTCGTTCACGCCTTGCCGGACTTCAAGGCGCGTTTCCAATCGGAGAGCGCGGTGAGCGCCTCCAGGGGGCTGGAGGTGTCGATGCTGAAGTTCTCCAGCGCCGCCAGCACGGCCTCTTGCGCCGAGCTGGGCGTCTTCTTCGGCGCGCCACCGAACAGCCCCAGCTGCGAGTCATCGACGGGCGGCGCCGCCTTCTCGGAGTTCCCGGTGGCGCGTTTCGCGAGGCGCGGCCGCCCCGCTTCGTCGAACTCGCCCGCTTCGAGGTTCTTGAGCAGCTCACGGGCCCGCGCGAGCACCTCGGGCGGCAGACCGGCGAGCCTCGCCACCTCGATGCCGTAGCTGCGGCTGGCCGCGCCGGGAATGAGCTTGCGCAGGAAGATGATCTTCCCCTGCTGCTCGCGCACCGCGATGGAGCAGTTCTTCACTCGCGGCTTCTCGCGCGTGAGGTCGGTGAGCTCGTGGTAGTGCGTGGCGAACAGGGTGCGTGCGCCGATGCGATCGTGCAGGTGTTCGGCCACCGCCCAGGCGATCGACAGGCCATCGAAGGTGCTGGTGCCGCGGCCGATCTCGTCGAGGATCACCAGGCTGCGTTTGGTGGCGTGGTGGAGGATGTTGGCGGTCTCGGTCATCTCCACCATGAAGGTCGACTGCCCCCGCGCCAGGTTGTCGGAGGCGCCCACCCGGGTGAACACCCGATCACACAAGCCGATGCGCGCGCTCTTCGCGGCCACGAAACACCCCGCCTGGGCCATCACCGCGGCGATGGCCACCTGGCGCATCACCGTCGACTTACCGGCCATGTTGGGGCCGGTGATGATCAACACCTGGCCGTCATCACGATCGACCCGCACGTCGTTGGGGATGAAGGAGTCGCCCCCCAGCGACTTCTCCACCACCGGGTGACGCCCCGCGATGAGCTCGAGCACACCCGACTCGTCGACCACCGGGCGCACGTAGCCGTTCTCGGCCGAGACGCGCGCGAAAGAGACCAGCGCATCGAGGGTGGCCACCGCGTCGCCCGCCGCGCGCAGCAGGCTGGCGCGCGAGACCACCAGGGCGCGCAGCTCTTCGAAGAGCCGCTGCTCGAGCGCGATGCGTTTCTCGTCGGCGGTGAGCACCTTCTCTTCCCAGGTCTTGAGCTCTTCGGTGACGTAGCGCTCGCCGGTCGCGGTGGTCTGCTTGCGGATCCACTCCTTGGGCACGTTGTGCAGGTTGGCCCGGGTGACCTCGAGGTAGTACCCGAACACCTTGTTGTAACGGACCTTGAGGGAGTTGATGCCGGTGCGCTCGCGTTCACGCAGCTCGAGCTTGAGCAGGTAGTCCTTGCCGTTGGTGGACAGCTCCACCAACGCGTCGAGCTCGGCGAGGTAGCCCACCTTGATGAAGCCGCCGTCGGCCAGCACCGGGGGCGGCTCGTCGATCAGCGCCTTCGCGAGGGTCTTGCCCAGCTCGAGCAGGTGCCCCGACGAGAGCGGGCCCACCAGCGCCAGCAGCAGCTCCGACTTCATGGAGGACAACGCGACCGCCAGCTTCGGCATGGCGGCCAACGAGCGGCCCAACGCGCTCAGGTCACGCGCGCCACCCGAAGCGAGCGACAGCTTGCCGCACAGCCGCTCGACGTCGGAGACCTCCTTCAAGGTAGCGATCAACGCCTCGCGTTGCGCCGCTTTCTGAAACAGCTCTTCCACCGCGTCGAGGCGCGAGCCGATGGCCCGGGCGTCACCCAGCGGCGCGGTGAGCCAGCGCGACAACTTGCGAGCCCCCAATGAGGTGGCGGTGCGGTCGAGCACGCCCAACAACGAGCCGCCGCGAGCGCCGTCTTTCAGGGTGCGCACCAGCTCGAGGTTGGCGCGGGTGGCTTCGTCGATCACCAGCGCACCACCGCGGGCCTGCAGGCTGATGCGGTCGATGTGGCCGGCCGCGCTCTTCTGGGTCTCCTTGACGTAGCGCAGCGCCGCGCCCGCAGCGCCCAGCGACGGGCCCGCCTTCTCGACCCCAAACCCTTCCAACGACTGCACGGAGAGGTGGCTGAGCAGCAGCTGCCGGCCCCGCTTCACGTCAAAAGCGTCAGCCCCCAGAAACGCGAGCGCGGGGCGCCGCGAAAAAGCGCGCAGCAACGGCTCGAGCGTCTCTTCACTGCCTTCCGGCACCAACAGCTCGCGGGGGCTGGCCCTCGAGACCTCGTCGGCCACCAGGGCGAACGAGCCCGGCTGAATCGCGACGAATTCACCGGTGGAGGCATCGATGATCGCCGCGCCCCACTCGTCTTCCCCGTCGGCCGGCAACACGGCCACCAGGAAGTTGTTCTCGCGCGCCTCGAGCACCTCGTCGTCGAGCACCATGCCCGGGGTGACCACGCGCACGATGCCGCGCTCCACGATGCCCTTGCCCGGAGGGGTGAGCTGTTCGCAGATGGCGACCTTCTCGCCGGCTTCGATGAGGCGGGCGATGTACCTGCGGGCCGCGTGGTACGGCACGCCGCACATGGGAATGCGGTCGGTGCCTTTGGCCCGGGAGGTCAGGGTGATCTGCAGCAGCTCAGCCGCCTTCACCGCGTCGTCGAAGAACAGCTCGTAGAAGTCGCCCAGTCGAAAGAAGAGCAGCGCGTGGGGCTGCTGGGCCTTCACCTCGAGGTACTGCTTCATCATGGGCGTCAGAGTCGACGCGTCGACGATCTCGGGGGGGCTGATCTCTTCGGGAGCGGCGTTCACCGCGAGATCGTCTAGCACGCTAAACGCCTGCCTCGAGCTGCAGCTGCGCCTGCGCGGAAGACTCGGCTTCGGGCTCGGCGTCCATCGCTTTCTGGGCGGCCTGCAGCTTCTCGGGTTTGTTGGCCCGGGCGCCCAGCTCGAGCACCCGGGTGGCGATGTGCAGCACGTTGCCCTTGCCCGTCGACAGCCGCCCGCGGGCCGACTCGAAGGCGTTCTGCGCCTGGTTGAGGCGCTCCCCCACCTCGGTGAACGAGTCGAGCGCAGCCGAGAGTTTGTCGATCATCTTCCCCGCCTCTTCCGCGATGCGCTGGGCGTTGACGCTCTGCCGTTCGCTGCGCCACACGTGATGCACCATCTGCAGGGTGGCCAGCACCGTGGTGGGGCTGCACACGACCACCCGCTGCCGCAGCGCCTCTTCTGACAACGCGGGGTAGCGGGAGAGCGCGGCATGAAACGCGGCCTCGCTGGGCACGAAGAGAAAGACGAAGTCGAGGGAGCGCTCCTTGATCACCGACTGGTAGTCCTTCGCGGCGAGCAGCTTCACGTGGGTGCGCAACGACGCGACGTGGGCCTCGAGATCGGCCTCCCGCTCCTCCTCGGAGACCGCGCGGGTGGAAGCGACGAAGGCCTGCAGAGAACACTTGGCGTCGATCACGATCGCGCGATCGGGCGGCAGGTACACCAGCGCATCGGGCCGCCGGTGACCGCCATCTGCGTTGCGGTGATCGACCTGCAGCTCGTATTCGCGGCCTTCGGTGAGCCCCGCGGTGGCCAGCAGGCTCTCCAACACCAGCTCGCCCCAGTCGCCCTGCGCGCGAGACTCCCCGGTGAGCGCGCGGGACAAGGCCGAGGCGTCTTCGTGCAGCTTGCTCTGGGTCTCCTGCAGCAACCGCAGCCGCTCCAGCAACGAGGCCCGATCACGGTTGTCTTGATCGGCGTTGAGCTGGAACTTCTCTTCGAACTCCTTGAGCCGTTCACGCACCGGGGTGAGCAGGCCCTCGAGGCTCTTGTGGTTCTGCTCGAGCATCGACCTGCCCTTCTCTTCCAGCAGCTTCTGGCCCAGGGCCTCGAACTCCAGGCGCATGGCCTGCCGGCTGCGTTCGAACTCCACCGCGCGTTCTTCGGTGCGGGCGCGTTCAGCGTCGAGCAACGACTCGGTGCGGGCGAGCGCTTCGGCCAGCACCTGCGCCCGTTCATGCACGGGCTCCAGGGCCGCCAGCCGCTCCGCCTGCATCCGGTTCTCCGCTTCGGCGCGGGCCAGCTGCGCCTGGGCCTGGGCCAGCCGGGCCTCGGCGGCAGCGGCGGTATTCCTCAGCTCGGCCGCCTGGCTGGCCACCATGCGACCGACCGCATCAGCGCGGGCGAACGCATCGCGTGACTGGGCCAGCGCTGGGTCACCGGCCCGGCGAGCGAACAGAAAACCCAGCGCACCGCCGACGATCAAACCCAGGATTGTGAGCGCGAACCCCATGCCCGCGAGGTGTACCAGAGGCCACCGACATCCAATTTTTCACTCCGACTCTGTGGGTGCACGACGAGATTGAGGCAGGCCCGCAATTCCGAGGGGATCGATACAGGCGGGAACGCGCTGACCTTGAGGGCGAACGAGAAGCGGACCACGCGCGCGCAGCCCGACACGACGCGCACGCCCCAATCTGGGTCAGGGTTGCCCGGCTTGCGAATGCCGATCAGCGTTCCATCGGCGCGTCGCCCCGCAGCCAGGTCTCGAGGAAGATCTGATCGAGCGACCCGCGCTTCAACACCTGCCGGGGCGCCGGCACGAACTCGTCGGGCAGCTTGCGACACGCCGGCAGCAGTGACCAACCCAGCGCGCGCGCGCGCGCCATCGCCCCCCGCACCAGCTTCGGATCCATGCCGGGCTTCACGCCACCGAGGCCGCGCACGGCGAACCACCCCGCGTTGGTGCCGCCTTTGACGGCGAGCTTCAGCGACTCGATGACGTGCTCGTTTCGCATCATCGCTTCGAACGGCGCACGTTCGGCTGCAGGTAGCTGAGCACCAGCCGGGTGAGGTGCTCCTGGAGCAGGCCCAGCTCGAGCCAACCCGGCTTCTCCATCAACACGCGCGCGAGCACGCCCTCCACCGCGCCGATGAGCACCCAGGCCGCCACCGAGGGGTTGGTGATGCCCAGCTGATCGCGGTGCGTTTCCAACCAGGCCTCCACCAGCGGCGCGTACTGGCCGTTGAGTTCGTGCAACCGGCGCAACGCTCCGATGCGGGGCACCTGCTCGAGCAACACGCGGTGCAGCCGGGGCTGAAGCCGTTGCGCCTCCAGCATGGCGCCGAGCATTTCGTGCACCGCGGTGGCCAGATCGGCGTTCGCCAGCTCCGACAGCCGCACCACCATCGCCGCCTGCAGCTGCTCCTGGTGCCGCTCCATCACCGCGAGCACCAGCGACTCCTTGTCGGGGAAGTACTGGTACACGCTGCCGATGCTCACGCCCGCCACCTCCGCGACCCGGTTGGTGGTGCAGGCTTCGTAACCATCCTTGAGCAGAACGCGAGTGGTGGCCTCCACCAGCACCTCCACCATGGCCCGGCTGCGGCGCTGCTGCGGCTTCTTGCGGGGGGAAGCACGACGTCTCGAAGCCATGGCCCGCATGTTGCCTGAACGCGAGCCCAGGGTGAGTAGGTAAACGCGAGTGAAAGCTCAATGATGCGTGTTGAGGCCGGGGGAGAGATCACATGCAGATCCACGTACTGAGCGGGTTCCTGGTGATGGCGGCGGCGGGCGGCTTCAAGCCGTGTGGAGAACGTGACGGCGTCAGCATTGCGTCGCGCCCGGTGGCGGGCTCCGGCTTCGTGGAGCTGCTCTTCACCCTGGAGACCCGGGGCGACCTGGAGACGATGTGCAGCGCGGCGTTCGGCACGGCGAAGATCGAACCGGGTGAACCGCACGTCAACCTGCGCCAGGTGCTCAAGGAGAGCGCCGACGCGCGAACGACCTACGAACAGATTGCGCCCCCGGTGATCAGCCCCCGCGACTACGTGCTGAGCCGCACCCGAACCCACCCAGTCTCGGGCGGTTGCCGGGTGGACTTCGTCTCGATCGACGACGCGCCGTTGCGGCCGGGGCTGCTGCGCCTCAAACGTCTGGCAGGCAGCTTCGTCTTCGAGGCGTTGGGGGGCGGCCGGGTACGCGTGGAGCACCGCATTCACATGGATCCCGGCGGTGCGCTGGCGCCCTTCGTGGTGGAGCCGTCGCGAGAGCGCCTGGGCGCCGAGTGGGTTCGACGCATCGCGAGGTGATCACGTCACCGCCGCGTGACGGGGAGCTCTGAAGAAATCGGGCGGTTTGCGGCCCTTGGGTACGCTGCCGCCCATGAAAACGCGCGCCCTCGTGGCTGTGGTGTCGGTGTTGGTACTGGGTTGTTCGGGAACGCCGGTGATCGACGCAGGCACCGGCGGTAACGCGGGAGGCGGCAGCGGGGGCGGTTCGGGCGGAGGCACTGCAACGGGTGGAGGCACGGGCGGCGTGTCGCTCGAAGGCCTCTGCGCAGCGCAGCAGGCGGCCCACTGCGCCAAGGAGATCCGCTGCGGCGCAGCCGCACCCGGCGCTGATTGCCAGAAGCTCGCCGCGCCCTCACGCAACGCACTCAGCAACGGGCGGGTGGACTGCCTGTCTGCCTCACTGCGCGCCAACATCGCCTCGGGGCGCACCCGCTTCGACGGCGTGAAGGCCAGGCAGTGTCTGACGGCGATCGAGACCACCTCGGCCTGCGCGCTCAACGCCCTGCCCACCGATCCCAGCTGCAACGAGGTCTACACAGGCACGGTCGCGCCGGGCGGCAGCTGCTACGGCTTCAACGAGTGTGAGCCGGGATTTTACTGCGACTCCACCTTGAACGTCTGCCCGGGCAGCTGCCAGCCGCGGGTGGGCGCGGGCAACGTGGCCCCCAGCGTGCTCGCCTGCGCGACGGGCCTGTCGGGCGCGTTCAGCCCGGATGGGGGCTCGTTGTGCGTGGCGCCGGTGGCGGAAGGCCAGAGCTGCACCGCGCTGCCCGGCTCGTTCTTTCCCCTCCCGTGTGCAGGAGCCACCAGCTGCCAATCAGCGGGCGACGGGGGCAGCACCTGTCAGCCGCTCAAGACCGCCGGCCAGGCATGCGTGGTCTTCGCGTTCAACGAATGCGCGATCGACACCAGCTGCGCTCCGGGCCGCGATGGAGGAACGCAGTGTGTGGCGTTGGCGCGCATGGGCCAGCCGTGCGGCCCCACCCTGTCGTGCCAGAAAGGGCTCGCCTGCCGAGCGGACGTCTGCAGTTCGTTGATCGCCGAAGGGGGCGTGTGCACCTCAGACGCCGACTGCGTGGCCGGTCGCCTGTGCAAGGCCGGCAGCTGCCAGCCCGCCGGTGGACCCGACGCAGGCTGCAACACCGCCCCGTTTCAGGGTGACTGCGCGGTGGGCTTGTTCTGCAACGGCGCAGCGCGCTGCGAAGTGCGGCGTGGGCTCGACGCGGGCTGCACCGGCACCGAATGCAGCCTCGAGCAGGGGCTCAGCTGCGACTCTGTCAGCTCGCGGTGCCGGCCGTTCGCCTGCACGGCCCCTTGAGCCGACTCACTTGCAGCGCTGGTTGCAGATGGCGGGCGGCGGCTGGCCACCGGGCCCGCTCGGGTTGACCTGAGCGAGAAAGGCGGAGCACTCCAGCTTCTTGCGCTCGTCTTTGCAGCTCACGGCGTTGGTCAGATCGAAGGTGGTCGCGGTGGAGATGCCCAGGTTGCTGCACAGCTGGGCGTCGGTCTTCACGTCGACACACGCGATGCCCTGTGCGCCGGCGGGCCTGAGCGGGTTCGCGTAGAGGAGGTCTTTGCAGTTCTGAACGCTGGTGCCGAAGGCCGCCTGAAACTGGGAGGACTCCTGCACCTGCTGCGGCTGGCACTCGTATTCGCGCTCACAGACCTGATCGACCCCCGACTTGCAGAGCGACTCCTGCGAGGGACAACCAGTCAAGAGAGCTGCCGACGTCACGCCCAGAACGATGGCCAGACCACGCATGTGTGCTCCCGGTTCAAGAAGGAACTGGAAGCTACGAGCGGCCCGGCTCGCGCGTCTGGCCAAGACCGGGTGCCCGCGAGTTTGAGGTTGGTGAATCCGGGTTCCCATCTTCAGCAGCCCGCGCGGTGACGCAGCCACTGGTAGCGGGCATTGGTGCGGTCACCCGTACGGCGCCAAATCAGTGAGCACGCTCTGTGCTGTGAGCGACTCAATCGGTTCCCCGAACTGGGCGGCCGCGAGCTCGAGGATGCGGTGCCAGCAGTCGATGGGTTCGTTCGTGTTGCGGCCGAAATGGGACCGCACGTAGGCGTACACGTCGCCCAGCGTCCTGAGCTGAGCAGCGTCGGCATCGGGAATCTCGATGTCGAACTCATCTTCGATCGCCATCGCGAACTCGACCAGGTCCAGACCCATGGCGAGCAGCTTCGCTTCGTGACCGACCTGTCGCAAGGTACGGCCGTGTTCGTCGCTGAGCTCATCGCGCTGGCCTTCGTGTGCCTCGCGCTGTCGTCGATCTTCTGGAGCACCCTGACGCTCGGCATCTCGCCCATGCCTACCAGCACGAAGGTGAAGCGCGAGCTGCTCGCGCTCATCCCCGCTGAGCTCGAAGGTGAAGTGCACGAGCTCGGCGCAGGCTGGGGCACCCTGGCCTGGGCGATCGCGACGAAGTGCCCCCGCGCCCGGGTGATTGGCTGGGAGCGTTCACTTGTCCCGTTTCTCTTCTGCAGGCTGAGGCTCGGGGTGCAGCGGCGGGACAATCTGAGTATTCGTTTTGGTGACTTTCATCGGGCCGATCTGAAAGGAGCGCAGCTGGTGATCGCGTACTTGTGGACGGGTGCGATGACTCGATTGGGCCCGAAGTTCGAGGCCGAGCTGCCGAACGGCTCGACGGTGATCAGCCACACCTTCGCGTGGCGGGGCAAACAGCCTGAGTCGACCGTCATCACGGCCGACCTGTATCGAACGCCCCTCTATCGCTACCGGATCGTGCGCTCATGATTCGCAGCCTGTGGGTCGAAGCGGTGATCACGCCGCCGCTCAATTGGGCCGATGGTCGCCCGCTCGCGCCGTGCACACCCTTCGAGCTCGATCGGCCCATCACGTTCGGCCCTCGCGACAGCGACGCTGACATTCACTGGCCGGCCCCACATCGCCTGGTGCTCACGCCCGGCCCTGCCGGGGTCTTCTTCGAGGACAGCCGCGATCGAGAATGGAAGAAGAAGCCGCTGATCAAGCCGGGTGCCCCCTGGACCGCTGACGTCACCTTGCTGGTGCTCTCGACGCCGAGGGACAGCGCGGGTTGGCCGAGCGCGATTCGCCGGCCGCCGGGTCCCTGGAGCGATGACACGTTGCAGGTGATCGCCGATCAACTGCACGAGCTCGGACTGAGTGTCGGTCAGCGATTCAGCACCCGCGACGACTCGGCAGATCTGAGCTGGTTGCCGATTCGGCACGCGAAGATCACCTGGAGAAGAGGCGTGGTGAATACCCTTCAGTGCGCCGCCGAGAGGGAGTTGGGCCGCGCGCTGGGACACCTTGCCGTCTGCATGCCGATGCGCGAACTGATGCTCTCATGCCGCGAGTGGATTCAACCGGTCTCCATTCTCGAGGCGCTCATTTCGACTGGTGGCCTGCCGTGTCTGGAGAAACTGGTTTTCGACGTGCGCCAACCTGAGCTGTGGGCGCCTTCCGCTCTTCGTGAGCTCAGTGGTTTCGGCGAGGCATTCCCGCGGCTCAACACCTTCGAGGTCAAGACCTCCCACCCGCCTGGCATCGTCATCGGGTGAGCTCACGCAGGTGTCAGGCGCTCTGCTGGATTGCCTCAGGGAACGCGTGGGGTTCGGGATCTCCATCGAGGTCGCGTCGGGCAGGCCTCTCATCCTCGGGCGGGGAACCTCACTTGTTGCGGAATATACAATCGATGAAAAAAAGTCGCGCCCCACCGTACGGAACGTCGGAGAAACGGACGTCGATTGATAATTCCGCAACAGGCGGGGCGTCTTCTCCGAGTCGTGAACACCCTGTTGCTCACGCGTGGACACAGGGTTGTCACACCTTGAAAAGAAGCACCGGCCCCCACTTGCTCACGTACGCACCCTGGCTCGAAGTCGAGAGGCCTGCTCGCAACGCGCAACAAGGCAATGACCTTCGAACACCACGCACTTCAAGGCAGACGAGCTGACGCTATGGATTCGCCGCGAAGTGGAGGAGCATCCGCGCATGGCCACCCGGAAGAAGCAGGCGAAGTCGAAGTCGAAGTCGAAGATCAACGCGAAGTCGAAGACCGCCAAGAAGGCCGTGAAGGCCGTGAAGGCCGTGAAGGCGAAGGCCCCCGCGAAGAAGGCCGTGAAGGCAAAGTCTCCCGCGAAGAAGGTGGTGAAGGCCAAGCCCTCACCCCAACCCGCGCCTGAAGTGAAAGGCGAGCAGACCCAGCAGATGTCGTTCGCCCAGATCGTCGGCGACATCGAAGAGCGCATGGCCCTCGATCGCCTCAGTGAGTAGCTACCGCTGGGCAGCGCTGCTGCTTGTGGGCTGCGCCACCCCCATCCCGAGTATCGATGCAGGTTTCGACGCGGGGCCTGCGACTGCCGATGCGTCCGTCGAGCTCGACGCGGGCCCCACCTGCCTCGCGCTCGAGACCGTGGATCTCGATCAGGCCGACGCGGGCCGTGCCTTCCTCCTCGGAGCGGGCGCCGGTGGCGACTTCGTGCCGCGCCTCGCCTTCGACAACCTGTGGCGCGTGTGGGGCACAGGTCAGCCCGCCGACTTCGCTGCGGCGGCGCGCGCGCGCTACGGCTTCTCCGAAGCACTCTCCTTCAACGACGGCCTGCCGATGGGCCTCCAGCTCTCGGGCAATCAGGTGCGTGCCGACTGCCTCGTCTGTCACGCGGGCGTCGTCGCCGGGCAGACCGTGATCGGCGCGCCCAACAATCAGCTCGATCTCGAGCTGCTCATCGACGATCTGAAAGCACTCGCGATGCTGGCGGGCTTTCCTGCGCCCAACACGCCGACCGTTCGCACCGGCGCGCGGGGCGTGAGCGACATCATCGGCATGACCCTCCAACTCGGGCTGCGGCAGGGAGCGCCGCCCTTCCCGGTGAACACGGAGATCGGCTTTCAAGATCCCCCCGCGTGGTGGGCGCTCGCCACCAAGACGCGCGTGTACACCGATGGCAGCGCACCGCAGTCGGGCCACCGCACCTTCATGGCCACGCAGCTGGCGTTCGGCACCACGCAGGCGCAGCTCGAGGCGTTGGAGCCGTCGTATCTGCAGCTCCGGCAGTACCTGCTCACCCTGGAGCCTCCTGCCTGGCCCTTCGCGGCCCCCGATACCGCGGCGGTCGAGCGCGGGCGCACGATCTTCCGCGCGCAGTGCACCAGCTGTCATCGCGATGATCGCTGCGAGCGCATGACCAGCGTTGAAGTGGCGCAGGCCACCGTCGGTACCGACTCGGAGCGCGCGGCGAAGTACGGCGAGAACGAGGTCGCGTTGATCAACGGCACCTGGTTCGGTGCGGCCGATCCCCATCGGGCGACGGGTTCGTATCTGGTGCCTTCGTTGCGCGGTGTCTGGGCCTCGGCGCCCTATCTGCACAACGGCTCGGTGCCCACGCTCACCGCGATGCTCGACTCGACGCAGCGTCCCCGGTTCTTCAAGCTTCGAGGCACCGCGCGCGCCGACTACGACGACGTGAACGTGGGCCTGAAGGTCGAGGTGTTCACTGCCGCGCCTGCGAATCCGACCCGGGCTGATCGGGCGGCGGTCTACGACACCGCCAGGCCCGGCCTCGGCAATGGCGGTCACCTGTTCGGCGACGCGCTCACCACCGACCAGCGCGCTGACCTCGTTCAATTCTTGAAGACGCTCTAGCGCTCCAGGACTTTGCCCCTCTTCTCTTACCGTGGTTGGGTGACCCCGTGATTCGCGAGGCCTTCCAGGACCTGAAGCGGCTGAGGCAGATCTCGCTCATCGCGGGACGCTTCGGCTTCGCGGATCTCCTGGAGCGCACGGGCATTCGCAAGAAAGACGAGTCGAAGCCCGAGACCGCCGAGTCCGCCCGCGCTGCCACCGCCGCCCGCCGGTTCTGCCTGATGCTCGCTGAGCTGGGCCCCACCTTCGTGAAGCTGGGCCAGGTGATGTCGACCCGCGGCGACCTGCTCCCGCGCGAGTTCATCGAGGAGCTGGAGACGCTCCAAGACGACGTGCCCCCGGTGCCTTTCGATCAGGTGCGCACGGTGATCAAAGAGGCCTTCGGTAAGGAGCTGGAGGAGGTCTTCGCGGAGTTCTCCCCCGAGCCCATCGCCGCCGCATCGATGGCCCAGGCCCACCAGGCGAAGACCAAAGAAGGCGAAAGGGTCATCGTCAAAGTGCAGCGCCCGGGCATCACCGAGCAGCTGCGCGCCGATCTCTCGGTGCTCCACTACATCGCTCGCGCGTTGGAGGCGGTGATCGAAGAGGTCGGCGTCTACACGCCCACCGGCATCATCGAAGAGTTCGACAAGGCGGTGCACGAGGAGCTCGATTTCTTGAACGAGGCCGCGAACATTCGCGCCTTCTACAAGAACCACCTCGAGATCACGCACACGCGCATTCCGAAGGTCTACGACGAGCTGACCGCGCGCACCGTGCTCACGATGGAGTTCTTCGACGCGCCCAACCTCACGCACGCGAACCTCGACGAGGAGGGCAAGAAGACCATCGCCAAGACCATTCTCGAAGGTGCGTTCAAGCAGCTCTTCGAAGACGGCCTGTTCCACGGCGATCCCCACCCGGGAAACCTGCTGGTGCTGGAAGGCCCGGTGCTGGGCCTCATCGACTTCGGCCTCGTCGGCCGCATCACCCGCCAGATGCAGGACACCCTGGTGCAGCTGGTGCTCGCCGTCGGTCTCAAAGACTCCGAGTCGGTGGCCCGCCTGCTCTACCGCCTCGGTACGCCCGACACGCGCACCAACATGATCGCCTTCCGCGGCGACATCGAGGCGATCCTGACCACGTACATGCCCACGTCACTCAAAGACGTGAACAGCCGGCACCTGCTGGCCGACATCCTGAATCTCGCGGTGAAGTACAAGATTCGCATTCCACGCGAGTACGCGATCCTCTCGCGGGCGTCGGTGGCGATCGAAGGCGTGCTCCGCTCGCTGTACCCCGACCTGCCGATCAACGAGATCTTCCTGCCGTACGCCAAGAAGCTGCTCGCCGAGCGCTACGACCCCAACCAACTGCAAGGCGGCGTGCTCAAGACGCTGCTCCGGCTGCAGGGCGCGGCGAACGATCTGCCCATGCAGCTGCAGCAGATCATGCTCGACCTCGAGTCGGGCAAGTTCACCGTGACGGTGAAGTCAGAGCAGATGTCGGAGCTGAACCAGACCCTGCGCTCCTTCGCGGTGGTCGCCTTCGCGGGCCTGTGCGCGTGCGGCTTCATCATCGGCACCTTCATCGCCTTCGCCGGCAAGCCCTTCGAGATCTGGGGCGTGCCCGTGCTGGGAATCTTCGGCATCGCGGCGACCGTCTTCCTGTTCAGCACCGCGGTGGTGCGCCAGTCGTGGACGGGCTTCCGCAAGCTGTCCATCAAGCGGTTCATCGGGAAGAAGTAGCTGAAAGCTCACGGCCTGCCTGCGTCGGGCACCTCGCACGCCACCTTGTCGAGATCGCGCACCACGCAGACCCGGCCCTCGCTGCACGGCACGTTCGCGCAGGGATCCACCGGGTCACCGCAGCCGCTCAACATCAGCACCAGCCAGAGCGCGCGCATCACGAGACCCGAGAAGCGCCTCAAGACGGTGATCAACCCGGGCGCCTCGCAGATGAGCAGGCCGGGCTGGTCGTGAAGAGGAGTCACGAGCAAAACCATACTCCGGCGCTCGGCAGAGGTAGCCTTTCGCTTCTTCGATGCGCCTCTCTACCCATCAGCTGTCAGTCAAGTTCGGCCCCGTGCACGCGCTCGACCAACTCACGCTGGATTTTCCAGTCGGGAGCCGCACGGTGCTCTGGGGCCCGGCGGGTGGAGGGAAGACGTCACTGCTCAAGTGCCTGACGGGCCTGGTCGCTCCCACGTCGGGCGAGGTGCAGTGGGACGAGGTGCCCCTCTCCAGGCGCACCGCGAACGAGAAGCGGGAAGCGCAGGTCGCCTTCGGCATGGTGTTTCAGAGTGACGCCTTGTTCGACTCGATGACCGTGCTGGAGAACGTGTTGTTGCCGCTGCGCAAACGCAAGGTGCCCGAAGGCGAAGCGCAGGAGCGGGCCGCCGAAGCGCTCGCACGCGTCGGGCTCACCACCGCCGCGCAGAAGCACCCGGAGAACCTCTCGGGCGGCATGAAGAAGCGCGCCGGGGTGGCCCGGGCGATCGTCGCGCGCCCCCGGGTGTTGCTGGCCGACGATCCGTTCGCGGGTCTCGACCCGGTGACGGAACGATCGATCGCCGAGCTGCTGTGGGAGATCTCCGAGGGGCGCACCTTGATCGTGGCCCTGCCCGACCCCGTGCCGTCGTTGCCCACCGAACGTTCGATCCGCCTCGTCGCCGGCAAGGTGGCCGCGTGAGCCTGGTGCGATGGCTGGGCGCGATGAGCATGTGGTTGGCCCGCCTGGTGGGCGCGAACATGCTGGTGTTCGGCCGCACCCTGATCCACCTGCCTCGGCTGAACATGGGCGAGCTGGGCCGCGCGATGGTGTTGTTCGGCTATCGCTCGTTGCCGCTCTCGCTCGGCGCGGCCACCTTGATCGGCGCCACCGTGGTGCTGCAGGCGGGCGTCTACGCCACCAAGTTCGGCGCGCGGCTCTACACGGGCTGGGCCGCGGGTTTCGCGTTGATGTGGGAGTTCGGCCCGCTCCTGCTCGGCCTGGTGATGGCCGCCCGCATCGGCGCTCGCAACGCGGCCGAGCTGGCCCTGCTCACCGTCAATGGGCAGATCGAAGGCCTCAAGGGCATCTCGCTCGATCCCTTCCGCATCCTGGTGGCGCCCCGGGTGGTGGCCAGCGTGTTGTCGGTGCTCTTCCTCACCACCACCACCTTCATGGCGGCGATCTTCTGGGAAGCCATCGCCGCGTACTTCACGCTCGAGCTGCCGGTGCGCATCTTCTTCCAGGCGTTCTCCGACATGTTGCGCTGGGGCGATCTGGTGGGCGGCGTGGCCAAAACGACCGCGTTCGGGCTGGCGATCTCGGTGGTGTCGACCGCTGCGGGGCTGCGTGCGTCGGGTGGTGCTCGCGGCGTCGGCCAGGCGGCGGCGTCGGCGGTGGTGACCAGCTGCGCTGCGATCTTCACGCTCGACTTCCTGCTCACGCCGATGCTGGCGCGGTGGCTCGGGTGACGATGATCCACACGCTCGGCGCGCAGGCGCTGCTCTTCACCCGATCGTTGCGCAGTGCGCGGCGGGAGGGCGTGTTGTGGCGCGAGGTGCTCCGGCAGCTGGGTGAGCTGGGTGCGCAGTCGAGCTTGCTGGTCGGCGCGGGCCTGGCCTTCTTCGGCACCGTGATGGTGACCATCGCGTACGCGCAGGCGCGCAAGTACACCGGCAACATCACCGTGGTGGGGCCGGCGTACTTCGAGCTCATCCTGCGGGAGTTCGCTCCGATGTTGACCGCGTTGCTGGCGGCATCGCGGCAGGCGGCGTCGACCTCGGCCGAGCTGGGCGCGATGTCGGTCAACGAGCAGATCGAGGCGCTCGAGTTGTCCGCGGCGGATCCGCTGGCGGAGCTGGTGGCCCCGCGGATCATCGCGTCGACGTTGACCCTGCCGCTGCTGACCGTGGTGGGGACGTTTTTCGCCACGGCCTCGGCGGTGCTCACTGTCAGTTACGTGTTCGGGGCTGATGGCCGCGCGTTCATGGATCCCGCGATGGTCGATCCGGGTGACGTGGCGTGCGCGGTGGTGAAGGCGATCGTGTGCGGGGCCTTCATTCCCGTGGCGGCGTCGTTGCGCGGGTTGCGGGCTCGAGGCGGCGCGAGTGCGGTGGGTGAAGCAGTGACCACCGGCGTGGTCGAGGCCTGCATGGGGTGTCTGCTTCTCGATTTCCTGGTCGCCGCGATCTTTCTCATCATCGGCGTCTGAGAAGTTCTCCCTCTCCCTGCGAAGCGGGGAGAGGGTCGGGGTGAGGGGCCGTCTCCGTCGCCCAGCAAAGCCCCTCACCCCAGCCCTCTCCCCGCTGTTGCAGGGAGAGGGAGCACTTCAGTTGATGTAGACGAACGTCGCGTACGAGGCCGTCACGTCCGTGCCCGCGGGCGGTGACACGCCGAAGAAGAGCAGCGTGTTGTTCGCCGGGTCGTAGTCGAACCCATTCACCCGGGCCCTCGGCAGCAGCTCGGTGGTCCTGGTGGAGAGCGAGCCTGAAATGGGCCTCAAGGTGAGCGTCGCCCGTGAAGAGGCGCCGATCGCCCCGAAGAGAATCTCTTCCACCACCTCGGTGATGTTCGGGTTGCAGATGCTGCCGGTGCTGCCACCCGTGGCCGTCGAGAGATCGATGTACTGCGTACCCGCCACCGCGCTGCCCAGCCCCACGCGCGTACAGCCCGTCGGGCGCGGGCCCACGATGCCGAAGGTGACCGCCTTCTCGGCGATGTAGTCGGCGGCGTAATCGGCCACCGGCTTGAGCCCGGTGTTCTCTTCATCGGTGACGAACACCACCACCAGGCCCGCGTCGTCGCGAATGCGCAGCTCGGGCGGCAACACCATCGGCCGCGCGCGGCGAATGGCGCGCAGGGCGAACTCGATGCCCATCTCGAGGCCGTTGCCGTTGATGCCCACCCGCACGTCGCTCTTGAACTGGGTCAGATCGTTGGTGAACCCCCTGCCGCGCAGCACGTCGCTGTCGGTGGTGATCACCCCGATGCGGAAGTCGATGCCCGACGCCTCGAAGGCGGCGAACAAGGCACCGGCCGAGTTGGCCAGCGCGGCCTGCTCTTCCAGCATCGAGGCCGAGTTGTCGACCACGAAGATGAAGTCGGTCTTGAGCGGCGGCGCGGCAATGCGCTCGCAGCCGTAGTTCAAGATCGGCCCCGAGTCGGACAAGTGAGAGCCGTTGGTGAAGTCGGACAACGCCGGCTGGTTCCTCTGGAAATCGGCCAGCGTGCTCACCGCGCCCGCCACGAACACGTCGGTCAGGGTGATGCGGAACATCAGGTAGACGATGAGCTGATCCTCCGTGGCGCTGCCGGCCACCACCGGGAGCGCCCCCACGTCAGCCGCAGGCCTCCCCGACAACGCCGTGGCCAGGCGATTGCGCACCGAGAAGGGATTGGTCGACGTGGCGAAGGTGAGCGTCGAACCACTGGAGTAGTTCCGATGCGAACGATCATCCACGTAGACGCGGTCGAACCGCTCGACGCGATCTCGCACCAGCGGCGTGCCACCCAGAGAAGCGAGCGCCGAGATCTCCCGGCCCGCGAGCAGCTCCAGCGCGCCCGGCTGCATCGGGTCGATGCCCACGGGAATCGGCCGCCGTAAGACGAAGCCGGCGAAGTTCGACGCCGCGTCATCGAGCACCAGCAGCTGCGCCGTGTCGCGCGCCGTCACGGCGTACTTGCGGCTGTGGGCGAAGGCCACCTCGTTGCCGGGCAACTTCGCGAGCACGTGCTCCACGGGCAACACGCCCGGGCAGGGCCAATCGAGGGGCTCGAAGCCCGCATCGAAACCCGCGTCGAGCGCTCCGCCACCGCCGTCGACTTCTTCCATGCCGGCATCGGGCAGGGGCGGCGTCTCCAGAGCGCTGGTGCAGCCGCTGAGCAGCCCCGCGGCCACCAACACGGCCTTGAGGCTGCTGCGGCGGCGCGCCCGGCGGCTGAGCAACATCAACGCGACGAAGGAGAGCGGCGCGAAGTCGGCAGGGCTCGAACAACCACAGCCCGTGGTCACCCGTGGACGCTCGGGCGTACCGCCGTCGCCTGCGATCATTCCGCCATCGGCCTCGGTGCCCGCATCGTCACCCCCGTCGGTCTCGCCCCCATCGATACCGCCGTCATCGGCCGTGCAGACGCGCAGGCCGGTGAGCGGATCGAGGTCGACGTCGCCGTCGCAGTCGTTGTCCTTGCCGTCGCAGATCTCAGGGGCCCCGCGCGAGATGGCCGGGTCTGCGTCGTTGCAGTCGCCATCGCAGTTGGTCTGCCCGTCTTGATCGGCGTCGAAGCAGACCGCGCAGAGTGAGAACTGGCCGGGCGCGCTGTCGACGTAGGCGTCGCAGTCGTTGTCCACCCGATCGCAGACCTCGGTGGCGCGCGGGTTGACCGCGGGGTCGGCGTCGTTGCAATCGCCGCAGAAGGCCGAGAAGCCGTCGTTGTCGCGATCGTCGGAGCCTTCGTCGATCTGACCGTCGCAGTCGTCGTCCTTGTTGTTGGCCGCCAACTCGGAGGCGTTGGGGTTCACCGTCGCGTCGGTGTCGTCGCAGTCACCCAGGCAGGTGGCCACGAAGTCGCCGTCGACGTCGAAACCTTCGTCTGCCCGGCCGTTGCAGTCGTTGTCCTGGCCGTCGCAGATCTCGGTGGCCACCGCGACCGTGCTGGTGCCCGGGTGCACCGCGGCGTTGTAGTCGTTGCAGTCACCCTGGCAGGTGGTGACGCCGTCACCATCGGCGTCAGTGTCTTCGTCGATGCGGCCATCGCAGTTGTCGTCGACGCCGTTGCCGCAGATCTCGCGGCGGAAGGGGCTGCGCGTGGCGTCAGCGTCGTCGCAATCACCCGCGCAGACGGTGGCGAAGTCGGCGTCGTTGTCGAACCCTTCGTCTTTGAGGTTGTCACAGTCGTTGTCGAAGCCGTCGCACACCTCGACCGCGCCGGGGCTGATCGCCGCGATGTGATCGTCGCAGTCGCCCTGCCCCGTCGAATAGCCGTCGCCGTCTTCATCGGTGTCTTCGTCGACCGCGCCGTCGCAGTCGTCGTCGATGGTGTTGCCCACGCGCTCGGTGCGCTGGGGCCCGATCGCCGCGTTGGAGTCGTCACAATCGCCCGCGCAGTTGGTCACGCCGTCGGCATCGAAGTCGTGGCACGGAGCGCCCACGCACACGTTGCCTTCGTCGATGGTGGTGTCGCAGTCGTTGTCGGCGCAGTCGCAGCGCTCGGCCAGGCCCGGCCGGTTGAACCTGTCGGCGTCGTCGCAGTCGCCCTGGCAGGTGGTCACGCCGTCGCGATCGAGATCGAAGCCATCGTCGACCACGCCGTCGCAGTCGTCGTCACGCGTGTCGCACAGCAGCTCGCCGTCATCGACACCCGCATCGGGGTTCCACGAAGGAGCCCCGCCGTCAGGCAACGGAGAAGGCCGCACTTCGCCCAAACAGGCGCCCATGCCCACGCCGTTGACGCATTGCTGGCTGCCGTCGCGGCAGATGCCCTTGCCGCGCGTCTCGGGAGGCCCGCCGTAGCAGCTGGTGGACACCCCATCGATGGTGCCGTCGCAGTCGTTGTCCTTGCCGTCGCAGATCTCCGGCAGACCCGGGCGCACCGCGGGGTCGGTGTCGACGCAGTCACCCGCGCACGAACGCACGCCGTCCATGTCGAGGTCGAAGTTGCCGTCGTCGATCGTACCGTCGCAGTCGTCGTCGACGCCGTTGCAGGTCAGCTCGCCGAGCGAAGGATCGTTGGTGGGGAGCACCGTGCCCGCGCACATGCCCCACGCACCGAGCACGCTGCAGGCCTGGGTGCCGGCCATGCACGCGCCTTTGGGCTGGCACATCGAGCCGGGGCAGCTGCCCGAGAAGGTGTCGGGCGTCACGTTGGGGCCGGCGAAGCAGCGGCGCGAAGGCACGTCGTCGAGCAGGCCGTTGCAGTTCTGATCGATGGTGTCGCAGGTCTCCATCGCGCCGGGCTTGATGGCCGGATCGGCGTCGTTGCAGTCGCAGTTCATCGCGTTGTTGCACGCCGCGCACGACACGAAGCCGTCACCGTCGACGTCGAAGCCGTCGTCGACCGTGCCGTTGCAGTCGTCATCGCGGCCGTTGCAGGTCTCCATCGTGGGCACCACCTGGCCCATGCAGGCGCCGAAGCTGCTGGTGCCCGGCACGGTGGCGTTGCACACCTGCACGCCGGCCACGCAGACGCCGCGGCCCTGCGTTCCCGCAGGCCCGGAGTAGCAGTTCATCGTCATCTTGCCGCCCGGCCCGCTGCCTTCGTCGATCTGGCCGTTGCAGTTGTTGTCGATCGCGTCGCAGGTCTCGGCGGCCGTCGGCCTGATCATGTTGTTGCCGTCGTTGCAGTCACACGACGGGCTGTTCGGCGCGCCGCAGGTCATACAGGCGCGCACGCCGTCGCCGTCGGCGTCGGTGATGAGACCGTTGTCGTTGCTGCCGTTGCAGTCGTTGTCGAGGCCGTCGCAGATCTCGGTCGCGGGCAACGTCTGGCCCATGCACGAGCCGAAGGTGCCGCTGGCGCAGGTGGCCGAACCGACGCGGCACAGGCCTCGCGGCGTGCAGGAGGGGCCCGGGCAGGTACCCGCGAACGTTCCCGCGGGGCCGGTGAAGCAGCGCTGCGCTGCCACGCCGTCATCGATGGCGCCGTCGCAGTCGTCGTCGAGGTTGTTGCAGATCTCGGTGCCGGGGTTCACGTTGCGAACGCAGGTCAGGCCGCCCGCGTTGCACTGCTCGGTGCCCGGAGCGCACACGCCCAGCTGGCCGGTGGTGCACGCGCCGCCCGACAAGCCGTCGTCAATGGTGCCGTCGCAGTCGTCGTCGAGGTTGTTGCAGGTCTCCGCGCCCGGGAAGGTCTGGCCCGGCGTGGCCGCGTCGCAGGTGGGAAAGTTACCGGCGATGCAGATCTGCGTGACGCCCTGACACACGCCGCGGGGATTGCAGTTGGTGCCCGGGCAGGTGCCCGTCGAGCTCCCGGCAGGGCCCGCGTAACAGACCCGGTTGACACCTTCGTCGACCTGGCTGTCGCAGTCGTCGTCGACGTTGTTGCAGAGCTCTGGACGACCCGGCCGCACGGTGTTGTTGGTGTCGTTGCAGTCGCAGTTGGGCGCCGCGCTCGCGCCGCAGCTGCCGCACAACCGCGAGCCGTCGCCGTCGGCGTCGACGATCAAACCGTTGTCAGCGGTGCCGTCACAGTCGTCATCGAGCCCATTGCACGTCTCGGCGGAAGGCGCGGTGGTCCGCACGCAGGTGAAGGCGCCTGCGGAGCACAGCCGCGTGCCGGGGGAGCAGACGCCCTGCTGGCCCGTCGTACACGCACCGCCCGACAAGCCTTCGTCGGTCGTGCCGTTGCAGTTGTCGTCCTGGCCGTTGCAGGTCTCGGCGATCGCAGTGAGGCCCACGCACTGCGCCGCGCCGGCATTGCAGGAAATGGTGCCCTGGGAGCAACGGCCCACGCCGCCGGCCGCGCACGCGCCTCCCACGTTGAAGCCGTTGTCCACCACGCCATCACAGTCGTCGTCGATGCCGTTGCAGGTCTCTGCGATGGCGGTCTGGTTCTGCACGCAGTTGAGCGCGCCTGACTGGCATTGATTGGTGCCCGGCCGGCAGCGCCCCAGCAGCGGCGTGTTGCAGGCCGTGCCGCCGCCCGGGTTGCCTTCGTCGGTGCTGCCGTTGCAGTTGTCGTCGAGGTTGTTGCAGGTCTCCGGGCGGCTGCCCGGCGTCACCGTCGACACGCAGGCGGCCGTGCCGTTGCCCTGGCACTGGTTGGTGCCCGGAGCACAGACGCCGCTGTTGCTGCTGGTGCAGGCCTGGCCGACGTTGAAGCCCTGATCGACCCCGCCGGTGCAGTCGTTGTCGATGCCGTCGCAGATCTCGGTGGTGGGGCCCACGTTGCGCACGCAGGTGAGCATGCCGCCGCCGCAGGTGCGGGTGCCCGCAGAGCAGACGCCTTGTTGGCCGGTGCTGCACGCCGCGCCACCGCCGGGGTTGCCTTCATCGACCGCGCCGTCGCAGTCGTTGTCGAGGCCGTCGCAGGTCTCCGCAGACGGCGCCACGTTGCGCACGCAGACCACCGAGCCCGCGGTGCACTGGTTGGTGCCCGGTGAACACACCCCGCTCTGCCCGGTCGCGCAGCCGCCACCACCACCCGGGTTGCCTTCGTCGGTGGCGCCAGAGCAGTTGTTGTCCTGCCCGTCGCAGACTTCAGCCGCCGCGCCGTTGGGGCAGCCGGGGCCCCGAATGGAGGCCGCCGAGGCATTGACGGAGGTGCTGTCGGCGCAATCGCCTTGCGCCACGGTGCAGCCGTCGAGGTCGCAGTCGTTCTCGGGGTTGTTGGGGTTCGCCGGATTGCAGATGGCGAGCGCAGAGGTGGAGAGGATCGAGGTGAGCAGAACGATTGCGCGAACCATCAGAGGAAAGCTCCGAGCTCGAGGGCGAGAAAGGTGCGGCTGTCGACAGCCGTGAGGGAGGGGTTGGCCGCCTGCAGCCGGGAGTACCGCACACCGACCCGGCCGAAGAGAATGGAGACCGGCTTGACCTCGATCCACGCTTCGGCCGAGAGGCTGAAGCCCGGTGACTCGGCGAGCGGGCCCGGCAACAAGATGCGCGGGCCGCCGATGAGCTCCAGGGTGACCAGGTCGCGGAACAGCGGCTGGCGCACGCGCAGCTGGGCGTCGATGCCGCGCCAGGTGGTGCTCACCAGAGGCAGGCTGCAGTCGAAGCGGGTCTGCTCCTGCGACCAACCACCCGCGAGCCCGATGGTGGGCAGGTAGCCCTCGCCGAGGCGATACCGGGCGCCCACGCGCAGCTGAAGATCGTCATCCGTCATGGTGCAGCTCGAACCTTCCAGCCCGCCTGCCACGCCTTGCGCTCGCACGAAGGCGCGCCGGTAGTGCACCTCGAGCGAGACCTGGCTCCACGCTTTGCCTGAGGTGGCTTCGAAGAACTCCAGCGGCATCAGCTGCGCGTTGATGCCCAGGCCGACCACCACGCCGTTCTCCAGATCGGCCAGCGCGTTCGCCGTTTCACCGGAGAGCGCCAGCCCCCGCAAGGTGGCGCCCGGGCCGACGGCCACGAGCGCACGGACCCTGTTGCGATCGAGGGGCCGCGAGGTGGAGACCTTCCCTGCGTTGAGTTGATCGAGCTCGGCGTCTTGAAGGTCTTCTTCCGGCGGGGGCAACGGGGCCTCGACCACGGCCGGTTTGAGCGCGGCTTCGGCAGCCACCCGCGCCTTCTCCAACTCGAGGATGCGGGGCACCAGCACGCCGGCCATCGAATCGGCCTGCGCGTCATTGAGCGTCGAGACACCGGCGATGGTCAGCCCCTCGATCACCGCTTTCCCTGCGGGATCCGACACGGTCGCGGTGAGCACCCCGTTGTTGAGCGTGAAGGTCACCACCCAGTTGACGCCGGTCACCTTGGCGAGGCGCGCGAGCACCGCAGGCTTGTCGACGGCCGAAGCGAGCACACTCTCCCTGGTGAGCACGCCTTGCGCGACGTCGGCGGAGAGCACCTTGCCGCCGAGCTTCTTGTCGATGGCCTTCACCAGCTTGCCGTGGGCGGGCAGCACGAAACGTTCGACCGTTCGCCGGGTGTCGACGCCGACGAAGGCGCCCTTCTTGCCCACCACCGAAGAGCTGACCGGGGGCAGCACGAGCACGCCACGCAGCGAACTCGATTGAGACAGGTCGAGCTCCAGCGGGGCGGGACCGGCGGCCCATGACGTGGCTGCCGAGAAGACGACGATCCAGATCGACAGACTTCGACGCATTGAGGCTGCAAGCTACCCCGCCCCCGGCTGCGCAGCGCCGTAGTTGATCCGCGCACACCCCTCGGAAATGGATTCCAGTGGCCTTGTAGAGGGGTGAAGTCGAAGTGGTCTAGGTTCGCCCCGTGCTCCGTTCCGCGATTGCGATCAGTGTGATGTTGGCCGTCAGTTCCTGCGGCGCCCCCGCCCCCGAGAAGTGCGACGCGGTGACCTGCAGCAGCGGGTGTTGCGACGCGGTGGGCGAGTGCCGCCCGGGCTTCGAGTCGACCGCCTGTGGATCGGCGGGCGGGGTGTGCATGCCCTGCGGTGCGGGCCAGTTCTGCTCCCTGGGCGTCTGCCTCGGCGGGTCTTCGGGCGGCGGCTCGGGTGGTGGCGGAGCGAACGTCGGTGGTGGCAGTGCGACCGGCGGTGGTGGCAGCGCGACCGGCGGTGGGTCAGGTGGCGGCAGCGTGACCGGCGGCGGTTCTGGTGGAGGCGGAGGCACGGTGACCGGCGGCGGCGCGGGTGGTGGTGGTGGTGTGACGGGAGGCGGAACCGGAGGTGGGACGAACGACGGCGGCGTGCCCTCCTGCAGCAACATCACCGGTGATCGCACCACCCAGGTCTGCCTGCGGTGGACCTGTGATCGCGCCGACATGAGCGAGGGCACCTGGAGCGGCAGCGTGGCCACGTGCAACCCCGGCGATCTCACGGCGGCGGCGCGGGCCAACTCGCTCAAGCTGATCAACACGTACCGCTTCATCGCCGACTTGCCCGCCGTCACCACCTCAGCGACCCGCGACAGCGCTGCTCAGCAGTGCGCCTTGATGATGGATGCCGCCAACGCGCTCAGCCACACGCCCGACGCAGGAGCGCCCTGCTACACGGCGGCGGGCGCCAACGCCGCCGGCACCAGCAACATCTCCAGCGGCGCCGCGGTGCGATCGATCGATCTCTACATGTCTGATTTCGGCAACGCGACCACCATGGGCCACCGCCGTTGGTTCCTCTCGAACCAGCTGGGGCCCGTGGGCATCGGCGGCACGCCGGGAGGCAGCTGCCACACCGTCATCGGGGGCAGCGGCACGGCGACCAAACGTTTCGTGGGCTGGCCTCCCGCGGGCCCGGTGCCGCTCCAGGCGATCGCCATTCCCACGGTGGGCGCGACCAACTCCATCGACCGCACGGGGTGGACGCTGCAGACCTATTCGACGGCCGACAACCTCACCAACGCCACCGTCACGGTGACCGACAACGGCGTGAACATGCCCGTCACCGTCACGCCGCTGGGCGCCAACTACGGCAGCCGTTCGGCCGTGCGCTGGGTGCCGATGGGCTGGGTGAGCACGGCCGGTCACAGCTACGTCGTCACGGTGACCGCGCCGATGATGACCAGGCCCATCACGTACACCGTGGACGTGGTGAGCTGCCCTTGACTGGCGACGCCCTCACCCCGACCCTTTCCCAGGGGGGAGAGGGAGCGTCATTTCGCGAGGCTGACCATGCCGGTGGTCATGATGTCGAGGTAGGTGATCAACAACACGCCCACCGCGAGAATGATCAAGAACGGCAAGGTGCGCGCATAGAGATAGGGCAGCGGCTTCTGGAACCGCGTCGAGGCGAGGAAGAGGTTGAGCCCCATCGGAGGGAAGAGGAACCCGAGCTCCAGGTTCGCCAGGAAGATGACCCCGAGGTGCACCGGGTCGATGCCGTACGCCGCGCCAATCGGCGCGACGAGCGGGGCGAGCACCACGATGGCCGCGTAGATCTCCAGCACGCTGCCGAAGATCAGCAGGCCGACGTTGAGCGCGAGCAGGAACACCCACGGGCTCTTCACGTGCGTGGTGGTCCACTCCAGCAGCGCGGTGGGGATCTCCGCGTCGACCAGCCACGACGACAGGCCCATCGCCACGCCGAGCAGGATCACCACGGCACCGACCAGCGTGCTCGCCGTCACCAGCACGCGCGGCAGATCTTTCACGGGGCGGATGGTGCGGAAGATCACGATCTCCACCACCAGGGCGTACGCGCAGCCCAGCGCGCTCGCTTCGACGATGGTGCCGAAGCCCGTGGCCACCGTGGCGATCACCAGGGTGGGAAGCCCCAGATCCCACTTCGCGTCCCACAAGCCCTTCGCCGCTTCTTTCGGCTTGAACTGCTGGCGCGCGATCTTGTGGCGCACGCCCATGAACACGCCGTAGGCCGCGACCATCGCCATCATCAACACGCCGGGCACCAGGCCGCCCAGGTACAGATGGGCCACCGGCACCGAAGCCACCACGGAATACAGAATCACCGGCAACGATGGAGGAAACAGCAGGCCCAACGAGCCTGAAGCGGTCACCAGGCCGTGGCTGAACCCCTCCGGGTACCCTTCTTCTTTCAGCATCGGCACCAGCAGGCCGCCGAGCGCCAGAATGGTCACGCCCGAGCCGCCGGTGAACGTGGTGAACACCGCGCACACCACCGTGGCCATGATCGCCACGCCGCCGGGCATCCACCCGAAGAAGCCCTTGTACGCGCGCACCAGGCGCTTGGCCGCGCCACCTTCGGCCAGCACGTAGCCGGCGATCGTCAGCAGGGGAATCGCGGGCAACGTGGCCGATGACACCAGGCGGAACGTCTCGGCCGGCACCGCGGCGATCGGCGTCGCGTCACGCCAGAACAGAACCATCGCGGCCGCGCCCATGATCACGAACACCGGAGCGCCGCTCAGAAACGAGATGCCCACGAACACCAGCAGCACCGCGACCACCACCGACGAAGGCGCCATCGCTCCGAGCGCGAACGCGAGCCCGATCGCCACCAGCGCCACGCCGCGATCGATCCACGACTGCGGCTCCTTGCCGACGCGCCAGGCAAACCGCAGCGCCATCACCCCGAACGCGAACGGCATGATCGCCTCGCTCCACGAGACGGGGAAACTGCCGACCACCGTGCGGCCGCTGCCTGCGTCGGCCTCCACCACCTTCCACGAGGCGTACGCGAGCAGCGCGCAGACCGCCGCCGAGGTGACGCGGGTGAACAACGAAGCCACGCGCCGCGGCCACCCTTTGGGGATCGCCTCGACCGTGGAGAGCGCCAGGTGTTTGCCGCTGCCCGCCGCCAACAACGCGCCCAGAAAACCAATCCACAACGTGAGGTGCTGCACGATCACCGACGCGCTGGGGATCTCGGTGTCGGCCACCTTGCGAGCGACCGCCTGCACCACGGGGAGCGCCACCATCACCAGCGCCAGCAGGCCCACGAACAGGCCGATGCCGTTGGTCAACGTGCGCTCGATGGGTGAGAGCTCCTTGAGTGCGTCTTCGAACTCGACCTCTGATGTCGTCTCGGTGGCCATCGGTGAACGTGGCCTAGCACGGGGTCATCGGAGTGACCGGCCGATAAGAACGTTGACCCCCGGCCCCCCCGGTCCTTAAGGAGAGAGCGTCTCGGAAGGGGGACGCATTGATCCGTTTTGCTCTCACCGCAGCGCTGGCCCTGCTCTCGTCAGGCTGCATCCGCTCGTTTGCCACCGGCGTGGTGGCCGACGCGCTGTCAGGCCCGGGCACCCTGGGCACCGACGACGATCCCGAGCTGGTGCGCGACGCGGCACCCTTCGGCCTCAAGACCATGGAGAGCGTGCTCGCTTCGCAGCCTGAACACGTCGGCCTCCTCACTTCGCTCGCGTCGGGCTTCACCCAGTACGGCTACGCCTTCGTTCAGCAAGACGCCGACCAGTTCGAATTCGAAGGCAAGAACGCCCAGGCCGCGGCGTCGCGGTTGCGCGCGAAGAAGCTGCTCCTGCGGGCGCGTGACTACGGGCTGACCGGGCTCGAACTTTCCAGCCCCGGCATCACCGAAAAACTCAAGTCGATGCGCGGCCTGACCGAAGCGGTGGCCCCCTTGAAGAAAGAAGACGTGCCCCTCGTTTACTGGACCGCGGCCGCCTGGTCGCTCGCGATCTCGAACGGAAAGGAAGACATGGGGCTGGTGGCAGAGCTGCCGGCTCCGGAGGCCTTGATGAAGCGTGCCCTCGAGCTCGATGAGACCTGGGAAGAAGGCGCCCTGCTCGAGTTCTTCGTGTCTTTCGAAGCGGCCCGGCCCGGCGGCACCGAAGCAGGCGCCAGGGCGTTCCTCGATCGATCCCTCAAGCTCAGCGGCGGCCGCCACTTCGGCGTGCAGGTGTCGTGGGCCGAAGGCGTGCTGGTGCAGGCGCAGAAACGGGAAGAGTTCGAGGCTGTCTTGAAGTCGGTGATCGCCGCTGATGTGAATGCGTCGAAGAAGGATCGCCTCGCCAATACGATCGCGCAGCGGCGCGCGAAGCTGCTGCTCAAGTACGCGGACGACTTGTTCAACTAAAGGTACCAACGTGATCAAACGAATGGTGATGATGGTGGCGGTGTTGCTGGCGAACGTCGCGCTGGCGCAAGACGTGACGATCAAGCTGGGCACGCTCGCTCCGCAGGGTTCGACCTGGCACTCGCTCTTGAAGGAGATGGCCGAGAAGTGGGCGGAGGCCTCCGGCGGCAAGGTGAAGCTGAAGATCTACGCGGGCGGCACCCAGGGCAGCGAAGGCGACATGGTTCGCAAGATGGGCGTGGGCCAACTGCAGGCCGCCTCGATCACCAACATCGGCCTGCATGACATCGTGGCGGAGCCGATGGTCTTCTCCACCCCCGGCCTGTTCGACGAGCGCGACTTCCGCGAGGTGTTCCCCAAGCTCGAGGCCCAGCTCAACGGCATCGTGGAGGCCAAGGGCTACGTGGTGCTCTCGTGGGCGCAGGTCGGCACGGTGAGCATCTTCTGCACCAAGCCGTACGCCACGCCCGAGGCCGCGGCCGATGCGAAGTTCTTCGCGTGGGATGGTGACACCGCGTCGGTGGAGGCCTTCAAGCTGGTCGGCTTCCGCCCGGTGGTGCTCTCGTCGACGGACATCGTGCCTTCGCTGCAGACGGGCATGATCAACTGCGTCTCGCAGGTGCCTGCGTACGTGTTGACCGCGCGCCTGTTCGACAAGGCCAACCAGATGGTCGACTACCCCTGGTCGTACCTGGTGGGCGCCACCATCGTGAAGAAGGACGCCTGGGAGAAGATCCCCGCTGACACGCGCGCCAAGCTGGTGGCGATCACCAAGGAGATCAACGCGCGCATCGATGCCGAGGTGAAGCGGCTCAACGACGACGCGGTGGCCGCGATGAAGAAGCAGGGCCTCACCGTGGTGAAGGTCGAGTCGGGCCCGTGGGAGAAGGCGGCGATGCGCGCCTGGCCGGCGGTGCGCGGCAAGGTGGTGCCTGAGGCGTTCTTCGATCAGGTGGTGAAGCTGCGTGACGAGGCTCGCAAGAGCCGAAAGTAGGCCTCCGAAGGAACCAGCCCCACCGTTCGCCTCGAGCGCAGTCGAGATGCCACCTGGTGGGCTGTTCCTGAGGTCTTCGTTCAGCCCGGGAGACCCGGCAGCGTGTCGACGGGCGCGGCGAGCATATTCGAAGCCCGCTCCCGGTACGCCGCTGCATCCTTCACGGCCTGCGCGAGCAGCTTCTGCCCGTCGGCCTGCAGCATCGACGCGAACGGAACCGCCGCCGACCGTGCCGTGGGCGCACGCTTCGTGAGATCGCGCTCCAGCATCTGCATCACCGCGGCGTCCCACTCAGCCGGCACCTCGGGGCGAATGGCTGACGGCAGGGGAATCGGCATCTCCAGCACCTCGTACTTCTCGGTGTCCCCGCCCTCGAGCGAGAACAGGGGCCGCCCGGTGAGCGCCTCCCACAAGGTGATGCCCACCGAGAACAGATCGGTCCGCCCATCGAGCGGCTTGTCGGTCAGCTGTTCGGGCGCGAGGTAGCCGGGTTTGCCCTTGATGTAGCCAGCCTGCGTCATGCGCACGCCCACGGCCGCGCTGGCGATGCCGAAGTCGGTCAGCTTCACCTCGCCCAGGGTGGAGACCAGAATGTTGGGCGGGTTCACGTCGCGGTGCACCAGCTTGAGCGGCGTGCCGTCGGCGGCGTTGCGAGCGTGCACGTACTCCAGCGCCGCGAGCAGCTCGACCGCGAGGAACGAAACGGCCGCCAGCGGCAGCCCCAGCTTGTGCGCGTCGATCACCCGCTTGAGCGACGAGCCGTCGACGTGCTCCATCGCCAGGAACCACGTGTCGCCGAAGCGCCCGAAGTCCATCACCTGCACCACGTTCGGGTGATTGAGACGGCTGCAGAGCGCGGCCTCCCGGCGGAACAGCTCGATGAAGTCGAGATCGTCGGCGTAGTTGGGGAGGATCTTCTTCACCGCCACGGTCTTCTCGAAACCGCCTTCCGGGCTGTAGCTGGCGCGAAACACCTCGGCCATGCCGCCCGCCCCGATGCGCTCGTGCAGCAGGTACTTGCCCAACACGTCGCGCGCGCGCACCGCCGCCAGCGCTTCTTCCGCCCGCCGGTTGAAGTGACCCACGAAGGCCGCGGTGACCAGGCCCGAGCAGAACAGCAGAAACGCGCGCGTCACGATCATCGGCGCCTGCAACGTCACCCAGATGTCGGGCGGCAGCTTCGGAAACGCCACGAAGAAATAGACCGCCAGGTATTCGACCGCTGCCAACCCGCCCGCGGCCACGGCCAAGGCCCGCGAGCCCCGCAGCGCGGAGAGCGCCACCAACGTTCCCCAGATCGCCAGCGGCGGCGCGGTCAGCGCGTACTCCGGCCCCCGCGCGCGCGCATCGACCAGGAAGATCAACGCCGGCGCCGACACCTCGATGGCCACGTTGAGCCAGCCCACCGCGGGGTTGAACCAACCGCGTCGGAGCAGCACGAATTGAGTGCCGTACCAGGCCGCCAACATGCCCAGGAGCGCTGCCAGCGAATACGAAAGCCGTGAGCCGATCAGCGGCTGCAACGCGAGCGCGGCCATGCCCGACATCGCGGTGGCGAACACCATGAAGCGGGCGACCGACGATTCCCGGGCGGGCGCGTCTTTGACCAGGTGCTCTCGAAGCGCGCGCACGCCGGCATTCGTGGGTGCTGCGACAGCCATGCGTCGACGGTAGCCGATGCGCGCTCCCATCTCGACTTCAGCGAGCCGGACCGCTTAGGGT
The DNA here is from genome assembly GCA_030695565.1 of Archangium sp. Lineage (GTDB taxonomy): Bacteria > Myxococcota > Myxococcia > Myxococcales > Myxococcaceae > Archangium_A. The sequence goes on along the minus strand of JAUYRZ010000036.1, from coordinate 51,917 downwards.
CCGCCCCGTTCCAAAGGGGCAGCACCAGGGAGTCGGAGCGACATGAAGCAACTGACCATCGGCACCATCCTCGCGGCCGCAGTGTTTTCTGCGTGCACGCCTCCCGTCCCCAAGTGCATCACCTTCGGTGATTGTCAGATCAATCAGGTCTGCGTGATGGGCGAATGCCGGGGTGGTCTTGCGGGCGGCACCGGCGGCGCGGGCGGCGCGTCGGGGACGGGTGGCGGCGTCGGTACGACGGGTGGCGGCATCGGCACCGGTGGTGGCAACACCGGCACGGGTGGCGGCAACACCGGCACCGGCGGTGGCAGCACCGGCACGGGTGGTGGCGGCGGTTTGATCGAGCCCGACGCGGGGCCGAACCCTGATTACGACGGCGGCTGCGGGCCTCCGATGCCCGGCAACCCCACCATTCGCCGGCTCTGCGCCCCTGCCACCAGCAGCGAGTGTGACAACAACACCGACTCGGCGCTGACCAGCGGCGCGGTGCCTGCTTCGCGGCTCAACGGCCAGCAGGGCAACGGCTTCGACGACGACTGCGACGGCGAGGTCGACGAAGGCTGCTTCTGCCCCGCGAACGGCGTGACCAAAGACTGCTACCTGGTGCCTGCCACGCAGGTCAGCGACGTGAGCGGCCTGCCGGTCGGCTGGTGCACCAACAACGCGAAGGGCAGCCTCGACTGTGCCGGCGGAGAGCTCGCCACCTGGTCGGGCGTGTGCCGCGGAGCGCAGCCCCCGGCGTTGACCGACTCCTGCGCCACCGGCGACTACAACTGCGACGGCCTCTCGGGGAACAACGCGGCCGAAGGCTGCATGTGCACCAACAATGTGCAGTGCCCCAGCAACATCATCACCCTGGCGCCCTACCCCACGCCCACCGCGATCCCCATCGTCGACGGCTCGTCGTGGATCACCGACGCCGCCGCGCGCGGCCGCACCACCAACTGGTCGTGGACGGTGCTCGGCGGCGACTGCGACAACGTGCTGCCCAACCCCACCTTCGCCATCTACAGCTCGACCAACTCGACCACCGCGGGCATGCGCAGGGGCACCCGCACCGGCGTGCGGCTCGACGCCACCCAGACGCCCGCGCGCTACGTCAGCCAGGCCGGCAGCCCGCTCATCGCCATGCGCGCGACGGGGTACGGCAACGGGGTGGCCGGCGGCCAGGTGTTCCCCGCGTTCGGTTTGTCAGGCGACTACATCGTGCAGGGCGAGTTCACCCTCGACGGCGAGACCTACAGCTGCACCCAGAAGGTGCAGGTGCGTGCCCCGGGCATTCGCGCCGAGCTCTGCTGGGACACGGTGGGCGGTCTGAGCAGCGGCGGCAACGACATCGATCTCCACTTCGCGCGCCTGCAAGGCACCACCTGCACCACGCACGGTTGGAACGCGACCTGTATGAACACCAACGGCTCGGTGGAGGACTGCTACTGGGCAGGCGCCTCCCGCTGCGCGAACGGCTCGACCGATCCCGGTTGGGGCTACACCGACTCTGCGATGAGCGCGTGCCGAGGCTGGTCGAGCAAGCGCACCTCGTCGTGCACCAACCCGCGCCTCGACCTCGACAATGTCCGCTGCGACCGCGGCCTGACCGACCCCACCGACTCCGCGTTCTGCGGCCCGGAGAACATCAACCTCGACAACCCGGTGAACAACGACACCTTCGTGGTCGGGGTGAACCACTTCGGCAACACCTCGGGTACCAGCAACGCCAAGCCCCACGTGAACCTGTATTGCAACGGCGAGCGCGTGGTGTCGGTCGGCTACAACCCGGCGACCGGGCAGACCGCTTTCCCGCTGCTCAACACCCCGGGCCAGGACGCCACCGGCGACTTCTGGACGGTGGCCACCATCAAGGCGAACGTGGTGGGCGGCAACCTGACCTCGTGCACCGTCACCACCGTGCCCTCGCGCACGGCGAACCCCACGCGTGATGGCCCGGGCACCCCTGGCAACGACATCTGCGTCGACAACATGTACGCCACCAAGAACTTCGTCGACAACGGCACCGGCCAGGGGCTCACCCAGGGCGCAAAGCCGGTGACGGCGATTCAGTGGTGCAAACACTGAGCACCCTGTCGCTGCGCGGCATCGTCAAACGGTTCGGCGCAGCGACCATTCTCGAAGGGCTCTCGGTGGAGATTCCCCTCACCGGGATCACCTTCATCGTGGGCGCCTCGGGCAGCGGCAAGTCGGTGTTGTGCCGGCTCGCGGTGGGGTTGCTCAAGCCCGATGCGGGCGAGGTGTACCTCTTCGATCAACGGGTCGACACCCTGCCCGAGCGCAAGCTGCAGGAGCTCCGGGCCCGCGCGCCGTACCTGGTGCAGGGGCCGGCGCTGCTCGACTGGCTGACTTTGTTCGACAACGTGGCGCTGGCCGACCCGAAGTCCCGGGAAGACGGCCGGGCCGAAGAGGCGATGACCCGGCTGGGCCTGCTGCCCTTCGCGCAGCGAAAACCGCCCGAGGTGGGGCCGGGCATTCGCAAGCGGGCCGCCATCGCGCGGGCCCTGGTGCTCAAGCCCGAGGTGCTCCTGCTCGATGAGCCCACCACCGGCCTCGATAAGGAGGCGGCCGGCCAGGTGAACGACGCGCTGGCCCTGGTGCGTGAACAGGGTCTAGGAGTCGCCCTGGTGTCACACGACTACGACGCGCTCGGAAAGCTCGCGGACCGGGTCGTTCAGGTGAAGGATCGCCACGTCGGGTACTGCGGCCCTGCGAAGGACTTCGCGCGAGAGAGATGAAATGGACGAGAGTCGGCTCGAACTCAAGGTAGGTGCGCTGGTGCTGGCGGCGGTGCTCGGCGCCTTCACGCTGCTGGTGCTGATGGGAGAGCTCTCCTTCGGCGGCGCGCGGAAGATCACCGTCGACTTCTCGCACACGGGCAACGTGGTGAAGAACGCGCCGGTGAAGCTGGGCGGCGTGGTGGTGGGCAAGGTGGAAGAGGTCGAGCTGCTCGCCTCCCGCCGTGACGATCACGGCGACCCGATGCCGGTGAAGATGACCCTGGGCATTTCGAAAGAAGCCGCCGAGTCGTTGCGCACCGACGCGATGGTCACCGTCTCCAGCGTGGGGCCGCTGGGCGAGTCGTACCTCGAGGTCTCTTCGGGCTCGGCGAAAGATCCGCACGACCCGAGGGTGTCGATTCGCGGCATCGATTCTCCCCGCATCGATCTGGTGTCGAACCGGTTGGCGAAGTTTCTCGAGGCGGCGTCCGGCGTGCTGGAGAACGATCCCGAGGCGCTCACCAAGCTGGTGCGCGGCGTGGGCGGGCTCACCACCACCATCGACGGGGTGGTGACCGAGAACCGCGAGGAGTTCAGGACGCTGGCGCAGGAGTTGTCGGTGGCCGCGGCGGATCTGCGGGTGCTCGCGGCCACCGCGCGCAAGCAGATGGAGCCCGGTGGAAAGGCCAACGCGCTCATCGATGACGCGGCGGCGACGGCCAAGGTGGCCCGGGCCGATCTCCCCGAGCTCTCCAGGCAGGCGTCGATCGCCCTGGGTGGGCTGGCCCGGGTGTCCGCGCCTTTGACGGAAGAAGATGGCCGGCGCTTGAAGTCGATGATCGCGAAGTACGAAGCGGCCGGGGAGAAGGTCGACGCGCTCGCTTCACGCGCGGATCGGGTGCTGGCGAAGTTGGAGGCCGGTGAAGGCAGCCTCGGTGCGGCGATGAAGGACAAGGCCGTGTACGACGAGCTCAAGAGCCTGCTCACCGATGTTCGGAAGAATCCGTGGAAGCTGCTCTGGAAGGACTGACGTTCGAGTTCTCCAAGCAACCGGCCAGGTCCGATTGTGGGGATCTGCGCCGACGGCTCAGACACTCCGGCGCCCCGGTTGGAGCTTCGCTCTCTCTGCGGAGGGCAAGTCATCCGCACAGACGCGACACCGGCGCATCCCCTTCAGGGGCACGGGCCATTTGCGAACACCCACGGCGCTCGCCCGCCATCTGCCTTCGTAGCGAGTGCGAACGCTTCCACCGTGCAGCTCGAGAGCGACTTGTTCTCGAAGATTTGAATCGTCTGCACGCTTGTCCCAGCATCCCAACCGAGCTCGGACAGAAGAGAGTTGTAGTTGATGGAGACCGAGCGCATCGCACTCCCGGGCACGACGAGCCGCGACAGCCTCTCGTTGCTCTCCACCTTCAGCTGGTCGATCTCGAGCCCGCCGAGGTCAAGCGACTCGAGGCCCGTCGCGCTGAACGAAGCCGCCGCCACGCGTTCAAGCGCCGCTCCGCTCAAGAAGTTCGAGCTCGATACCTGATGGACACTGAGCGATTGGAGCTGTCGCACGTTCAAACCGGTCATGCTCTGGAATGCGTCACCCTCGCCGGTCCCCCCGAGGATGAGCCGCTCCATCTCCATCGCCTCCAGGCCAGAGAGGTTCGCTAGCACGTGGACGTCAAGTGAGAGTGCACGCACTTGCCGCATCTTCCGCAGAAGCGGCACTTCCTCGAGGGACCTGAAGCCAGAGATGGTCACACCACCATCGACGTCAATGCACGATGCACTGCAGTGGGGCAGGTAGTCCGGAGGCTGCTCATTCTGGAAGAACGCCCAGTTTCCGCTCAGCACGACGCATGAGTCGTTCGCGGCAATATCGCGTGCAGCCAAGCACTGATCGGGGGCTGGGCTGCCGCAGGCGATCAAGAGCACGCCGGCCAGCCAGAGTTTCGGACACGTATCCATTTGCGCTGACTTCCTCAGGAAAGACTCGGCCCGCGGCTGCGTCGAATGCACGCCTGCGCCGAGGCGCAGGCGTGCGAACCATTACAATTACAATTGGTCGTACGTGAGACACTGCGCTTGCGCACCCGGGTTACGATCTCGCTGGAGCGGCGTGACAGTACGCAGGGTCCCGAACCCGTCGGAGTTGTCGATCCACACCGAGTCGCTGACGTTGTAGAACTTTCCCGAAATGCTCGTCAGGTAACAGAAGCCTTGGTCCAGCGAGAGGAGGGGAAACGAGACACGAGCCGTGCTTCGGTCTGTGTAGACGGTGCCGGCCGTCATCATCGGGATCTCGTCTTGGTATGGGAAGATCGGCGTGCCACCCGTTTCTCCCGAACCGGCAGCGTTTGCTAAGACCGTCACCACCCCTACATGCGCCGTCGCCGAAGCAAACGGGAATACATCTCGCGACTCGAACGTGCCGAAACCCGTGGGAGACGGGCCCTTGGCCTGAAGCAACGTCTGCGGTTCGCTCAAATACCCAGACCAGCCGAGAAGAGATGGCTCACCCGAATTGCTCAGGAACGAGGAGGCCGGCACCGCGCCTCCGTTCAAATCGGGGAACGTCACAGACTCCATCAAGGCCGGTTGGAAGGAACTGACGCCGTTGATGAAAGTGAAGTTGTCGTAGGACACACAGGTTACGTCGACCCGGACCTTCTTGTCCGGGTCAGGGATCGCGCTGGTAACCATGACCTCCCAGTTGCCGCCGCTCACCGGGTTGAGCATCACCTCCGACTCGTGCAACCAACCTCGAACACCAGTCAATCCGCACAGCGAGTTAGAAGTGTTCGGAATCTCGCGCAGCGGGGTATCGGTGAACGTCAACACCGTCGGAGGGCCGAACTGAGCCCCAGGGTTGGGCTGGCCGGCAGGCGGTAGAACCACGTACGGAACCACTTGTGAGAGTGCGGCGTTCAGACCACTGTCATCGCAAGACACGACCGTTCCATCCATGAGTTCGATGGATGGGAACTGGCAGCTAGCCTGAAAGTCGTCGCATATATTCACGTCACCAAGCTTGGCGTTCCGGCAGTCCTCAAGCATCTCTTTCGAACTCTCCTGGCACTCCGAGTAGAGCGTGACGAACGACTCGAGGGTCGCCTCCTGACACGGGCCGCTGACTTCAAGATCGGGGTCGCCATCGTGATCGACGGGACAAAGGTCCTGAGTCAATGTGTTGAAGCGCAGTCGGCCGCCAGGCAGATAGTTCTCCAACGCGAGTCGGTGCCGTTCGAAGGCGGCGGCCATGCTCTCGCGACCGCCTGAGTTGTCGCGGTTTTCAACCAACTCAGTCATCGTGTCGTACACGCACGCCCATTCCGGGTCAGTCATCCCGCTATTGAGTCCGACCTCCCCCAAGCAGATATCCATAGCCCAAACCTGCTGACGCTCCATTGTGTAGTCGACCACGCTTAAGAAATTGGCAGTGCCCGAAGTCCCAGCCGAAGTGACACCATTCAGGTAATCCAGGATCGACTGGACGGTGTGACCAGTGCTTCCGTTAGGAAGTATGGTTGCGGTAGGAACCGGGAGGCCCTGCACCTCGATCACGACCTCTTCGCCGCCCCAGCCCGCGTTGACTAGTTTTGACAGATTAACCTCGGCTTCAACCGTCGCATCCGTCGCCTTGGCGCCGAACGTCAACCCAAATGCTTCGTCCTTGGTTCGGTCGGAGGCGTTTCGACGCCAGGCGATCATGATATGACCACCATACTTTTTTTTCGGCCAGAAACGCGTCACCGCATACCGAAACGAAATCAGGAATACTATTGCTCGAGTTGTTCTCGATTGCTCCACAGGAGGTAGGGTCCGCTCCATTGACCTCGCCGGCGCGATCCGTGTGGGATTCGAACCGTGCCAGCATGACGAAGTACGACTGCTCGTTTCCAGCTGTGATCTGTGAAGAAAGATTCGAGCCAAAGGTGTAGTCGACACCGTATATTTTGACGCCGACCTTCAACGCTGTCTTGGCTTTGGTCGTAATCTCGTAGTTCGAGAAGACCGTGAACCCTGTTGCATTCCATTTATTGATCGGCGTCGACGTCGGAGCACCTCTATCAAAACAATCGGCTCGAACGACGTCCAGCGCGCGGTCATATCCAGTTCCGACCGGTACATTGCTGAGATCTCTCAGCGCCTGCCGATCTGCGGATACGTCACGTTCCTCGCCTGTCTTTGTACATCCGCCCCCCCCCCCAACACCATCATTACAGCTGCCGACCACCACGCCCAAACATAGTTATTCAACTGTGTCTCCACTCACTTCGGGTGAGCTGATGTTCCTAGCCTCGCGAAAAACCATTGTCAACGCCAGGCGAAGCTCAAACACCTGCGGTGCCGGCAGCGCGGCGCGGCCGTCATCGTCGAGTCTGGTCCCCAAGACGACGCATACGGTCACCTACGGCTGCGGAAGCTGTCGCCGACCAACTGGGCCGCCGATCAGTTCCACCACACAGGCCGCTGGACGCCCCTGCCTATTCAGGCATCACTCATGAAGGCGCTTCAGGCCATTGAGGCCGACTTCTCGTAGGTGCTCGAAGAATGATCAGCGAACGGACTTCTGAACTGCCGTACTAGCTGGTGCTGCAAGACGAGATCGATCGACGGCGTGAAGAAGGCGTGCGTGGCCTGTGCGTGAAGTGGAGCGCCCGCTTCAACAGCTGCGTGAAGGGCAACCGGCCCGCTGACTACCCTCGCGGGGCATCTTGCCGCGACGCCGCCGAACATGAGCGCGATCAGTACGGCGCCGCCAGCTGCAGGGCGCCCTGACGACGCGAGGTGGAGCCTGGTGGCCCTGCTCGGAGGACCAGTGCCGAAGATCTTCACTCCTGAGCGGCGTGATCCGATCTGGAGCAGCGCGCGCTCCACCCTGGTGCAGTGGATTGCCAACCGCCCCTCGCTTCAACCGCTTAGCGGCTGGCATCGCCCCTGCTGAGTGACTCCCCGACTGCGACGTTCCCGTCGCAGCAACCGAGGAGTTTCAGATGGACGTCCGATTCTGGGGTGTACGTGGCAGCGTGGCGTCGTCTGGTTCAAACGTCGCGAAGATCGGAGGCAACACCTCGTGCCTGGAGCTGGAGAGCCAGGGCCACCGCTTGATCTTCGACGCGGGTACGGGCCTGCGCAGCCTGGGCGACTCGTTGATGAAGTCGCCGCCGGTGAAGGCCACGATGCTCTTCTCGCACCTGCACTGGGATCACGTGCAGGGCTTCCCGTTTTTCACGCCGGCCTTCATGCCCAGCACCGAGCTCACCCTCTACGGCCCGGGCGCCGACGGGGAGCAGCAGCTGCAGTCGGTGCTGCGCAAGCAGATGGAGCCGCCGAACTTCCCCGTTCCCCTGGCGGCCATGCGCGCGAAGATGGAGTTCCGCTCCGCCCTGCCCGGCCGCGTGATCGAGACCGGCCCCTTCCGCATCACGCCCATCGATCTGCCCCACCCTCAGGGCTGCATCGGCTACCTCGTCGAGGCCGACGGGCGCCGCTTCGCCTACTGCACTGACGTCGAGATGACGCTCGAGACGCTGCGCAAAGACGTGGGCGACGTGTTGTCGGGCGTCGACGCGCTGGTGCTCGACGCGCAGTACACCCGCGACGAATACGAAGGCCGCGTGGGGCCGCCGAAGAAGGGCTGGGGGCACTCCACCAACGTCGACGCCGCGCGCATCGCCAAGTCGGTCGGCGCGGGTCGGCTGTTCCTCTTCCACCATGACCCGGGTCACGTCGACAGCCAGGTGGAGGACATGGCCGAAGAGGCCCGCCACTCCTTCGCCGCCAGCGAACCCGCCCGCGAGAACAAGCGCATCACCCTGGGGTGACGGTGCACGCTTTGCCTTGCACGACCGCTCCCTTGGGGCTGGACTCCCTGCTCCTCGAGATGGCGAAGACCAACCGCGAAGATCCGTCTGCTGTCGTGCTGTCCGTCGGCGGACTCGTGGGTCAGGAGGTCAACCTCGACGAGTTCCTCCACCAGCTCGTCGATCGCATCGCCCACTCGATGCAGGCCGATCGCGGCACGCTCTACCTCGTCGATTTTTCGCGCCAGGAGATCTTCAGCCGCGCAGCGCACCTGCCCGAGCTCAAGCAGATCAGGCTCAAGCTCGGCCAGGGCGTGGCAGGTCACGTCGCGCAGCAGGGCACGGTGGTGAACATCCCCGCGGCCAAAGACGAACAGCGGTTCAACCCCGACATCGACAAGATGACCGGGTACCGCACCTCGTCGCTGCTCGCGGTGCCGCTGGTCGATACGGGGGGCACCATCTTCGGCGTGCTCCAGGTGCTCAACCGGCTGGGCGGCGGCATCTTCGGGCCCGACGACGAGAAGAAGTTGAAGGACATCTCGGCGCAGGTGAGCCAGGCGCTCCAGGCGACCTCGCTCTACACCGAGCTGCTGCGCGCCAAAGAGCGGCCGGAGCAGCCGGTCGGGTACTTCTTCAACAAGGTCATCGGCGAGTCGGCGCCCATGCGGGCCATCTACAAGACCATTCAGAAGGCCGCGCAGACCGACGCGACCGTGTTGCTGCGCGGCGAATCAGGCACCGGCAAGGAGCTCTTCGCGCGCGCCGTACACGTGAACAGCCGGCGGCGGGGAAAGCCGTTCGTGAAGGTCGACTGCGCGGCGTTGCCGGGTTCGCTCATCGAGAACGAGCTGTTCGGCCATGAGAAGGGCGCGTTCACCGGGGCCGAGGCGCGTCAGCCCGGCAAGTTCGAGGTGGCTACCGGTGGCACCGTGTTCATCGATGAGCTCGGTGAGCTGCCCCTGCCCGTGCAGGGCAAGTTGCTGCGCGTGCTGCAGGATCGGGAGTTCGAGCGCGTGGGCGGTACGCAGACGGTGCAGGTCGACGTGCGCATCGTGGCGGCGACGCATCGCGACCTGGCGCTGATGGTGCGCGAGGGGCGGTTTCGCGAAGACCTGTATTACCGGATCAAGGTGGTCGAGCTCGGTCTGCCTCCGCTGCGGGCGCGGGGCCCGGAGGACATCGAGCGGCTCGCGCGTCACTTCATCGCACAGGCGACGAAGCGGCATCACCTCAGCAAAGAACCACACCTGTCGCTCGAGGCGCTCGAGCGGCTCAAGGCGTGGCACTGGCCGGGCAACGTGCGCGAGTTGGAGAACTGCGTCGAGAGCGCGGTGGTGTTGTGTGAAGGCGAGGTGCTGGCAGAACACCTGCCGCTGCCTGATGCGGGGAAGATGTCGCTTCCCCCGCCGCCTGCTTCACTGGGGAAGGATTCTCCCGTGGCGACACTGGCTGACGTCGAACGGCGTCACGTGTTGTCGGTGCTCGATCGCGCGAAGGGCAATCGCACGTTGGCGGCGAAGTGGCTCGACATCGGGCGCAACACGCTTGCGCGGAAGCTCAAGGAGTTCGGAGTGGCAGATGAGTGACCCTTTCTCGGGCGCGGTCGTCAGTAGCGCTCCAGGAGGACCAACGACCGGGTGCGATCGACCTCGTGCAAAGCCTCGAAGTGGCCATGCGCCACCTCGAAGGCATTGAGCGCGTCAGACGGCATCGCCCCCAGGGTGCTCCCGTCGATGCTGTCTTCGAGGCGGTTCTCGATGAGGTCGTCGAGTACACACGCTCGGAGCGCGGGCAGGGCGCGCAGCACGGCGACCTTACTGCTCTCGGTCAATGGGCAGTGACTCAGGTCGAGAAAGCGCAGCCCCGCAAGCCGCGATGACGACGCCAGCGCGAGCGCCCCGGCATCGTCGAGACGCTCGCGGTAGGCCGGGGTGCCGAACAGGTTGAAGCTCAGCCCGACCAACTGGCGCAGCCCATCACACTCGAAGAAGCCTGGCGCCTGCGCGAGCCCTTGGACCACCAGATGACGAATGGGGGCGCGCTCGAACAGCATCTTCCAATGTTGGGTGAACCAGGCCGCATCCACCGTCGCCACCTCGACGAACCCCCGCACGTAGCGGAAGGAGTTCACCAGCGAGTCGACGCCGTGAGCCCACTCGACCTCGTGGCCCACGAGCAAATCTTCAGCGAGGAGAACAGCGTCGTCGTCGAAGCCCGGTGGCTCGGCGCGAAGTGCGGCGCTGCTCGCCAGTTGCGCGCGAATGAAGGCGCCGCGATCTCCCCCCACGAGATCTGCGAAGGCACTCCTGGCCGCGAGTTCGTGGGGGCGAGCGACAATCTCGGCAAGCAGCTGTGCCTCGTTCATTCGAGAACCATACGGTAGGTTGAGGCAATGCCTCCGCCGGAGAGTGTGAAGCAGCTCGTCGAGACGCCCCTCGAGCTCTACCCGCGCGGTGATGATCGCCCGGGGTGGGCGACGGCGATCGGGGGCCATGTCGTGCTCCTCGCGACGCAAGCCGACGGGTCGTTCGTGCTGACCTATCGCGGCGCCAGCCAGCCACTCGCGCACGCGCCCCCGTACTGGCAGTTCCTCGAAAAGTACCCGGCGCCTGCGCAGACCCTCGAACAACGGAGCCAGGACCTCGCGCATGCGCTGTTGGGCCTGCCGCTGCCAGTCCCCGACGCCATCGCGCCCGCTGGCGACGTCGACCTCACCCGCCCGCTGCCCAAAGAGCTCTTTCTCCGCGTCGTTCACGACCCCTTGTTCCGGGCGAAGCGCGCGCTCCACCTGCGCGGGCGAACGGGCCGCCAGGAGTCCTTCGATGACTGCTTGCAGGCATTTTCGAAGATGCCCTTTCAATGTGAAACGCTGAGCTTCGATGAAGTCAGCGCCAGCCCTGCCGCGTGGACACAGTGGGCGGGCTCACCGGGCGTTCGGCAGGTCAAACGGCTCGGCCTGAAGTTCGACACCCTGGAGGATTTCAAGGACGAGGCGTTCGCGGCGCTGGTCAATTCGATTGAGAGGCTCGAGGCGCTCTCGTTGTTCTGGCTCGACCTCACCCCCACGAAGATCAAGACGCTGGTCGCGTCGCCTGTCGCGCGAACCCTCGAGACGCTGTGTTTCGGGAACGCGGTGATCACCCCGCAGATCGTCGAACTCCTTCTGGGCGCTGAGTTCCCGCGGCTCAGACAATTGCACCTGCGGGAACTCGAAGTCAGCGGACGGGCGGAGCAGTTGCTGAATGGGCACACAAACCGGCCGACGCTCAGGTGTCTCGAGGTCAAACACTACGACGCCACGGTGTGGGTCGCGGAGCCCCACCCCGCTCCCCTGTTCTTTCCCGCGGCGGTACATCGGTATCTGAAGACCGCGCCCGCTGACTGGAGCGTCCACCAGTCGGGTGACTTCGACGCCTACCCCGAAAACACAGTCGTCGAGACCATCCCCTCGCGCTCGGTAGTGCGCCATTCGCTGGGCGGGCTCACGGTCGGGACGTCAGGGTGCCAGTGGCCGCGCTGCTGCCGGTGAAGAGAACTCGCTTCTCCGGCGATTTTAGCGAAGGAACAACCGGCTCTCCCGAGAGCGGTGGCGGCGAAGTACTCAGTTCGGTTTCCGCTCGGGCCGCTGACCGACCAAACCATCGACCGTCAGGTTGTCGAACCGGCAGACATGATTGCGGCAGCCCAGCGCGACCTTGCCCACCTGCCCTGCCAACCCAGGCAACACCCGCCGCGTGACGCGCGTGCCATTCATGAACGCCTCTGCATTCACGTCGCCATTCTTCATCGCCGTCAGCTTGAGCCGCAGCCTGAACTTGCCCGTGGGCACACGCACCGGATCGGCCTGAAGCTGCTGCACGTCGACCGCCGAGTTCCCATCCTCCTGGCGTCCATCCTTCCCGAAGTACCGCCACCCGATGCGCATGTCGGTGCCGGGGATCGCGAAGACGCTCACCTGCAGATCATTGATGCGAAACGCGAGCTCAGCGAAGTGCTGCACCGACTGCAGATCCACCGGAGGAAACTCCGCGGGCAACGGCTCGATCTCCACGTCGACCGCCGCCTCGAACCTGTCCGCCAGGTAGTACCGCTTCGCCACGTACGCACGCGGCACCAGCACGTCGTGTTGCATCGGCCCGCCGTACTGCACCGCCGACAACGAGCCGGCTTCCACGGTCCACATGCCGGAGTGCAGGTTGAGCTGCTCCCCGTCGGCCACCGGCTCGAAGCCCAGGGTGAAGCTCCCCCCGTCGGTCGCGATGCTGGAGAACAGCTCCTCGTCATCACTGTCGTGGTACCAGGCCGGCGCCGACGACGGCAGGGGCGTGGCGCTCGCAGGGGGCCAGACCTTGAGCACCACCGCGAACAGCAACAACGCGCCGAGCACGAACACGCCCGCTTTCCACCCCGCAGCGGGCCCCTGAATGAACGACGCGGCTTTCGACTGCGGGCTGAGCGAAGCGGTGGGCGGCAGCGCGGTGGCCGGAGTCGGCCCCCCACTCTGGGGCACCGCCTGCTCCAACGCCTCGGCCACCAGGTTGGCTCGCGACGGCCGGGCTTCGGGTTCGGTCTCCAGCAGCGCCCCGATGATCTCGTCGAGACGCGGATCGAGGCCGGGCACCTTCACCGACGGCAGCTTGAAGCGCCCCATGGGCACCTCACCGGTGAACATCTCGTAGAGCAAGACGCCCAGCGAATAGAGATCGGCCCGGTGATCGACGTTCTTCGCGTCGCGGCGCTGCTCGGGCGCCATGTAGTTCACGGTGCCCATGGCCACGGCCGTCGCGGTCAGCGCGATGTCGCGCTCGTTGCCCTTCATGCCCGCGAGGCCGAAGTCGGCGATCTTCACGTGCCCGCGCGCGTCGATGAGAATGTTCTCGGGCTTCAGATCGCGGTGAACGATCTTCATCTCGTGCGCGTAGTCGATGGCGCGCGCGATCTGCGTGCCGATGCGCGCGGCGTCTTTCACCGGCAGGCGCCCCGACGCCATCATCTCGCGGAGGTTGATGCCCGGCACCAGCTCCATCGCGAAGAAGTAGTGATCGCCCGCCTGGCCCCGATCGATGATCTGCACCACGCCCGGGTGCGAGAGCGACGCGAGGGCCTGCGCCTCCTTGTCGAAACGCGCCACGAACTCGGGGTCTTTGGCGAACCGCGGCGGCAACAACTTCACCGCCACCAACCGGCCCAACGACGTCTGCCGGGCGCGCCACACCTCGCCCATGCCGCCTTTGCCCAGCAGCTCCACCAGCTCGTAGCCCGGCACCTTCGCGCCCGTCGGCACGCTGGTCACCTCGTCGTCATCGAAGGGGGTCGACAGGTGCGGCACCTCGACCTGGCTCGGGACAGGCTTGCTGCTGGCGAAGGTCTTGTCGAGGCCACCGTGCTCACCCGCGGCCGGGTGCGCGTTGAGGGTGGACATCTCGGACTTCGGCCCGACCGTCTTCACGTCACTGCGCTTCACGTCGAAGCGAATGCCGCAGGTGCAGATCACCTGCTGGCCCGACACGTACACGCCGACGTCGTGGAGCTTCCCGCAGTTGGGGCACGATTGCGCGACGACGCTCCGCGAGGAACGTGCGTCGGTCATCACGCGCCCGTGTAGTCGAGGACACGGAAGGCCGGCACGCCCTTTTCCTTGCCCTTGACCTGCAGCACGGAGACGGCCTCCACCTTGAACCCGGGCCCTGCACGTTTCACCGTGACGTCACTGGCCAGCACCTCGCCCCCCTTCGCCAGGCCACACAGGCGCGACGCGGTGTTGACGGAGTCGCCGATGGCCGTGAACTCGTGGCGCTCGTTGCTGCCGATGTAGCCGACGACGGCCTGGCCGGTGTTCACGCCGATGCCGACCTCGATGGCCTTCTTGCCGACCGCCTCGCGCGCGTCGTTCATCGCCTTGATCTCGTCGAGCATCTCCAGCGCGCACTTGAGGGCACGGCCCGCGTCGTCGGCGTGCGTGATGGGAGGGCCCCAGGTGGCCATGACGCAGTCACCGATGAACTTGTCGAGGTTTCCCTCGTGCGTAAAAATGCAGTTCGCCATCGCGGTGAAGAAGGTGTTCAGCATCGCGACGGTCTCTTGCGGGCTGTCGGCCTCCGCCATCGAGGTGAAGCCACGGATGTCGGCGAAGATGCAGCTCACTTCAGCCAGCCGCCCCACGCGCAGCAGCTCGACCTTGCCCGAGACCACCGCTTCGGCGACGGCCGGCGCGAGGAAACGTGAGAGCTCGGCGCGGGTGACCACCTCCTGCTCGATCTTCCGCGCCAGCTCGGAGTTCTCCAGCGCGATGGCCGCCTGCGAGGCGATGCCCGAGAGCACCTTGAGATCTTTTTCCGAGAACGCGTTGGTGCGCTCGCGGGTGTCGCAGAACAACACCCCGCGCAGCACGCCCTTGCTCAACAGCGGCACGGCCATCGCGGAGCGGATGCCCTGCGCCACGATGGATTCCGACGACGAGAAGCGGCTGTCGAGGATCGCGTCGGCGGTCAGCACCGCGCTGCGGGTCTCGGTCACGCGCTTGAGCACCGTGTCGGAGACCACCACCTCGGCGGCGTCTTGCTTGCGGCGAAGCACGGCCTGCGGCGAGAGCGTGCCTTCTTCACTGGCGAGGAAGACGACCGCGTTGTCGGCCGCCAGCAGCTGAAAGGCGACCTTGAGGATCTTGTCGAGCAGGCTCTTGAGATCGCGCTCCATGCCCACCAGGCGGTGGAACTCGTTGGCGATGCGCAGCTTCTCGTAGTCCTGCTTGAGCGCCTCGAGGTCGTTCATCTTGTCGGCAGGGCGGAACTCCGCCGACTCCATCTGCGCGACCGTGGCGAGGAAGGCCGGCATCGACTGCGCCGACGCGACGACCGTGACGCCTGCCGAAGTGGTGTGACCCGCCTGACCGCCGCCGTCGTGGAAGACCAACCGGCTGTTGCCCAGGGCAATCTCGTCGCCGTCACGCAGCCGCAGCTCGCGCACCTTGCGGCCGTTCACGAAGGTGCCGTTGCTCGAGTTCAGATCGCGCAGCAGGTAATTGCCGCCCACCTTCTCGACGATGCAGTGCTCTTTCGAGACCTCACGATCGACCAGGCGCAGCGTGTTGTTGGGGTGACGCCCCATCGAGGTGCGATCGGAGAGCGGAAACTCCCCCACCTTGCCGTCGGCGAAGCGGCCAGAAAGGCGGGGGCCTTTCAGCTGACCCGGTGCGAACACCTGACCAGGACGCGGCTGAGATCCCGTCCCAGCGACATCAGTGAGCGGAATGGGTTGGTTGGCCAAGACCGGGCGGACGCTAGCAAGAGAAACCTGGGGTGGCATCAATGCTGACACCTGCCGCGATCGCAAAAGCCCAGACGAAATGTCCTTAGCTGCGCTGCAACGGCCTCTCGGCGCGGCTACTCCTCCACAGATGCTTCGCTCCGCACGGCAGAAGGTTCCCCCACGCCCTGCTTCCCGCCGTGTAACTGCGCGGAAACAGAAGACCCCAGATCTCCCTCCGCCGCCGCCCCCCCCGACAGAGGAGGAACGCCGGGTCGCCCTCACCGAACGGCATGCAGCATTGCGCCATCACCTCTGGCCGACCTCGGGGTCAGTTCTCACCACCGTAGGAGACGTCATCATTCATTGCGGCTCGGTCACCCGGGGGCGCCCGCACTGGCACCTGATGACCGAAGGCCTCGCCAACCGCGGCTACGAGCTGTCCGTTCGCGTGCAGAAAGAGAAAGAAGAGCTCGCCGCGCCTGGCTGGGCGATCCACCTGCTCTCCACGCTGATCGCGCGCGCTCAAGAGGGCCAGCTCTCGGCCGACACCAACCAGGTGATGGTGCTCGCGCAGGGCGTGGCGCCGGGCACCGACTCCGAGCTGTTCGGGGTGGTGTTCACCGCCGACCCCGAAGCGCCTGCGCTGGTGACCGCGCACGATCACCTGCCCCTCTTGTTGGCCGTGCCGGTGACCCGTGACGAAGCGCGCGCCGTGCGCGAGTGGTCTCCGCCTGCCCTCGTCGAGGTGCTGGGAAAGGTCGACCCGCTGTTGATCACGTTGCTCGACCGGCCTTCGCTTCTCCAGTCGCCCCGCGCGCGAATTCTCATCGAGCAGCGCATGGAGAAAGAAGGCAGCAGCCTCTCCACCATGACCGCGAGCAGCAGCCACGCGTCGAAGACGGGCGAGGTGGTCACCTGGAAGCTCTCGGTCGACGGGGTGGACACCCTGTGCAGCCTGCTCAAGGGCCGCATCGCGCACCAGCGCCCGTTCAGCGTGGTCTCGGGGGCCAGCCGGGTCGAGGTGGTCAACGGCGATCCCGCGGTGGCCGAGTTCAGCAAACGCGCCCTCACCCTGCATCTGACCCTGGTGGCCGCGCGGCAGGTTCGCTCGTTGCTCAAGAGCAAACCCGGCAACTACACCTTCGAACAGCTGCCCAACTTCGTGCTCACGGTGGTCTGAGCGTGCTAGGGCAGTCGTGAAATGAAGATCAAGCAGAAGCCCGAGGACTTCTCCGTCAAGGAGTCGTACCACTTCGACGAAGTCGAGACGGGCACGTTCCGCGTGTACCTGATGGACAAGCAGAAGCTGTCCACCTTCGACGCGATCGCACGCATTCAGCAGCAGTTCGGGCTCTCACCGGGCTCCATCAGCTACTGCGGTTTGAAGGACAAACAGGGGCGCACCGAGCAGATCATCGCGGTCAAGGGCATCGACATCGATCTGCAGGACGAGGATCTGCGGCTCAAGTACCTGGGCCGCACCGACAAGGCGCTCTCCTCCAAGAACACCAACAGCAACCGCTTCGCCGTCACGGTGCGTCAGCTGCAGACCCGCGAGCTGAGCGAAGTGGCCATCGCCGCCACCGAAGTGCAGCGCCTGGGCGTGGTGAACTACTTCGACAGCCAGCGCTTCGGCTCGCTCAAACACGGCCAGGGCTTCATCGCCAAAGATCTCATCCGCGGTGACTTCGAGGCCGCGCTGCACAACTACCTCGCCAAGCCTTCGCCGCTCGATCGCACCGACGACGGCAAGGTGAAGCAGTTCTGGGCCGCCAACTGGGGCGATTGGACCGCCAAGGTTCCGTTCGATGCGGGGCGAAAGTACTTCCGCATCATCAAGGCGCTGCGCGACGAGCCCAACGACTTCGTCAACGCGTTCATCCAGATCGACTCCGATTACCGCGCGCTGTTGCTGTTCACCTATCAGTCGTACCTGTGGAACGAAGGCGTGCGGCGCCTGCTGCAGCTGGTCTTCCCCCGAGAGCACCTGTTCCCCATGCCGTACCAGGCGGGCACGCTGCTCCACCACACCGACGCCACGCCCGACGTGATGGCGTACATCAAGAACCGCACCTTCCCCCTGCTGGCGCCCAACAGCCACTTCACCGATCCCAAGGTGGAAGAGGCCGTGAAGTGGGTGCTCACCAAGGAGAAGCTCAAGCTCGAAGATCTGCGCATCGAGGAGCAGCCCAAGCTCCTGTTCTTCAAGCACGAAGAGCGCCCGGTGCTGGTGAACCCCGCCAAGCTGGTGATCGGCAAGCCGCGCCCCGACGAGCTCAACCGCGGCTTCATCAAGGTGAACATCGCCTTCACCCTGCCGCCTGGCAGCTACGCCACCCTGGTGGTCAAACGCCTGTTCCACTTCGGCGTGCAGAAGGAGACCCCGGAAGACGTCGCCCCGCGGCCGTACTCCGACTACCCGCAGAGCTCCGCCAACCCGGGAGGTACGCCCGTCGAAACGAAGCCCGGCGCGCCGGCCCCCAGGGTCGCGTCGGCTGCGCCCCGAAAGGCCGGTGGTCCCGCGGCGCCTGCACCTGTTGCGGCGGCCCGCTCCACCAAGCAGACCTCCCGTTCGCGGGTCGACCACAAGAGCGGCGAAGAGAAGAAGAAGCTGCCCCCTCCTCCGGTGGTGGCGGCCCCCGTGCAGGATCGCCCGAAGGGCTTCCTGGCCCAGCAGCGTGACGCCAAGAAGCTGAAGGCCTCCCGCCGGATGGAGAACTCAAAGCGCTGATCTTGCTGAGCTCGAGCTGAACGGGGGGGCCGTCGCGATCGGGCGGCAATGGATCTGCAGAGCCCTCCGTATTGATGGACGTGCACGCGATGAACGTCCTCCCCCCGCTGTCCTCGATGTCGTTGGGCCTCATGGCCACCGAACCGGCACACCCGTGGGTCGATGATGTGCGCCGCGCCCGCCGCGGTGACTCGAACGCGTTCGCCGCCCTGGTGAAGTCGGTGCAGCGCCAGGTCTACGGCCTGTGCCTGCGCCTGCTGCGCGTCGAAGCCGAAGCGGCCGAAGTGGCGCAGGAGACTTTTCTGCGCGCGTACCAGAACCTCGATCGCTACGACGACGCCCGGCCTTTCGACCTGTGGGTGCTCACCATCGCGCGCAACCTGTGCCTCGATCTGCTGCGCCGCCGCACCAAGATGAAGACCGACGACGTGGAGGATCACGCCCACGTGCTCAGCTCGGGCGAGCCCACGCTCGAAGAGGGCGCCATCGCCAGGCAGGAGCGCAAGTCGCTCGAAGACGCGATGAACACCCTCTCGGTCGACGACCGTGAAGTGCTGGCGCTCTATTACGTGCAGAAGCGCACCACGAAGGAGATCGCCGAGGTGATGGACGTCGCCCCCGGCACGATCATGGCGCGGTTGTTTCGCGCCCGAGAAAAACTGCGCAACAAGATGACGGCGGCCGATGAGACCAAGGGAGCTGCGTGATGAGTGAGATCAACGATCCCGAGTTGGAAGCGCTGCTCGCGGAACTCGCCCCCACCGAGGCCGAGCGCGTGGTGCTCCTCGAGGAGCACCGCCAGCTCGAAAAAGATCTGCTGCGCCTGGCAGACCCGCTGCCACCACCCGACTTCCTCGCCAGCGTGATGTCGCGCGTGGCCGAGGCCCCTGCCCGGCCCCTTTCCCGCGCCGATGTCTGGTCGGCCGTGGCCATCGTCGGGGTCACCATGTCGCTGGCGGTGATCGCCCTGCTGGTCAGCGGCGGCGTCACCGGTGGTTTCGGGCTCGCCCTCGCCTCGATCGTGGTGAAGCTGCGTGAAGGGCTGATCGCCTCGGGGAGCGCGCTGCTCGCCCTGTGGACCACCGCGGCGCTGCCCACCGTGGTGGGCCTCTCCTTGCTGCTCGCTGCGACGCTCACCGCGTTCCGGCGCCTGGTTCAGCCTGCACACGTGAAGGCGGTGTCGTGATGATGATTTCTCTGATGGCAGCAGTGGTGCTGGCCGCGGCCCCGGTCACCCTGGAGTTCGACGGCACCTTGAAGGACGGCCTCAAGCAGCTCGCGCAGAAGAGCGGCCTCAACCTCGTGGTGATCGGCGAGTTCGACGAGAAGGTGAACCTCAACTTCCCCGGCGTGAACGGTGAAGAGGCGCTGGAGACCATCGCCCAGGCCTATGGCCTGGAGGTCACCCGGTCGGGCAAGGCCGCAGACGGCAAGATGTGGGTCATTCGGCGCGCCGCGGCTCCGGCAGTTCCCGTGGCAGCGCCCCTGGTCACGCTCAACGGCGTGTCGCCCGACAGCGCGCGCCAGGCGGCCGAGCAGGCCCGCGTGGCTGCTGACCGAATGCGTGAACAGGCCGACCAGCTGCGCCAGAAGGCCGACGCGATGCGCGGCACGAAGGAAGAGCTGCGCGAGAAGGTCCGCGAGCAGGCTGACGTGATGCGCGAGAAGGCCGACGCGATGCGCGAGCAGGCCGACGAGATGCGCGAAGCGGTCGAAGACGCCAGGGAGCAGGCTCGCGAGGCTGTTCAGGAGGCCCGGGAGCAGGCGCGTGAACAGGCGCAGGAAGCAGCCGAAGCCGCGCGTGAAGCCGCCCAGGAGCAGGCCGAAGCGATGCGGGAGCAGGGGCAGGCGCAGGCCGATCTCTCCCAGGCCCAGGCCGAGCTCGCGCGGCACCGTGTCAGCACCGGTGCCCCGGTGACCGTGGAGAAGGGTTCTCACGTGGACACCGCGGTCGCCTACGGCGGGCCGGTGATCGTCGAAGAGAACGCCGTGGTCGACGGTGACGCGGTGGCCTTCGGTGGTGACGTGGTGCTCAAGAAGGGCGCCATCGTCGAGGGCGACGCGGTCTCGTTCGGAGGCAACGTGGTGCGTGAAGAGGGCTCGCAGGTTCACGGCGAGTCGGTGTCCATGGGCGGCGCGGGCATCGGCACCGCCGTGGCGCGCAACGTGCTCAAGACCCAGCGCTCGCAGCGGGTCAACCAGGCGGAGGCCGCTGACGACGACTCCGATCATGGGTTCGGCCGCGGCCTGGCGATGTTCCTTTTGGAGTTCGCGGCGCTGTTTGGCCTGGGCTTCGTGATGATGATGTTCGCTCCGCAGCGCATGAAGGCCCTGGAGGCCACCATTCGCGCCGAGCCGGGCAAGAACGGCCTGGCCGGTGTGCTCGGCCTGATGGCGGCCGTTCCCCTGGCCTTGATGCTCACCATCACGCTCGTGGGCATTCCCCTGGTGATGGTGGCGCTGCCCGCGGCGATCTTCCTGGTGATCGTCGGCCTGTCGGCGGTGGCCAACGCGATCGGGTCGAAGCTGCCCACCGGTAAGCTGCGCAAGACGCAGGCGCTGGTGCTGGCGGTGGGCTTGCTGGCGATGCTGCTGGTCTTCCAGGTGCCCGTGTTCGGGTGGATGTTGTTCTTCGTGGCGGCCTTCATCTCGCTGGGCGCCATCATCCGCACCCGGTTCGGGCAGGGCCCGCGCAGCACGCCGATGCTCGACCCGATGCACACCGCGCCGAGCATCTGACCAGCCTGGTCACGGCGAAGGCAGGGCTGGGGGCTCAGGTGGTGCAGATCTCGACGGTGAGGTGATCGACCGGCACCGCACCGAGCACCAGCTGCTTGTATTCCTCGAGCGGCCTGGGAGAAGCCGACGCCACCGAGACCATGCACACCAGCTGCCTGGGCCCCACGCGCCAGAGGTGCAGATCCACCACTCTCGTACCCACCACGCCTTCGAGCGCGGCGATCACCTTCTCGCGGTGCTTCTTCGACGGGTCGAGATCGATCAACTGCCGCCCGCACTCACGAATGAGCCCGGCGCCCCACTTGAGGATCACCAATGCCCCGAAGACGGCGACCAGGGGATCGACCCACGTCCAGTGCAGGTAGCGGCCCGCGAGCAACGCGACGATCGCCAGCACCGAGGTCAACGCATCGGCCACCACGTGCAGATACGCGGCGCGCAGGTTGTGATCATGGTGGTGATCGTGATCGCCGTGTTCATGCGAGTGAGAGTGGGCGTGATCGTGCGGCACGTCGAGCAACCACGCCGACAGCAGGTTCACCACCAGGCCCAGCACGGCCACCGGGAAGGCTTCGGCAAATCGAACGATCTCCGGGTTGAGCATCCGGCTGACCGACTCGATGATCACCCCGACCGCCACCGCGATCAGCAGCCCTGCGCTGGTGTAGCCGGCGAGCGCGTAGACCTTGCCGGTGCCGAAGGCGAACTCGGTCTGGCCTGCGCGGGTGCGGGCGTACCAATACGCGAGCGCGCTGATGCCCAGCGCCCCCACGTGCGTGCCCATGTGCCAACCGTCGGCGAGCAGCGCCAGCGAGTGCGTCCACCACCCGACCAGCAGCTCGATCACCATCATCACCGCGGTGAGCGCCACCACGGCGCGCGTGCGGGTCTCGCCCTTGTTGGCGACGGGCGGCGCGTGCACCGTGCACTGCCCCACGGCGTTGAGGTCAGGCGCAGTCGTCACACTTGCCTCGCAGCTGAATCTCCACCTTCTGCTTCGAGAGCGATCGCGGCACGCCTTTACCCGTCTTCACCGACAGCGTGACCTCGGGCAGGCAAGCCACGGTGCCGCAGTCGACGCAGGTGAAATGCGGGTGGCGCATGCTCTCGCCTTCGCCGCGTTTGAGCTCGAAACGCCAGACGTGATCACCCAGGTCGGTGCGCTGCACCAGCCCCGCTTCGGTGAGGTCGACCAGGTTCCGGTAGACGGTGGTGCGATCCATGCCCTCCTCGGCGAGCGTGTCGACCAGCTCGCCATGGGAGATCGGCGTGGTGGCGACCAGCAATCGCCGGAGCACGGCGATGCGAGGCGCAGTGCTGCGCAGGCCGACTCCACGGATGGTCGCTTTGAGCTGCTCCAGGGAGGGAGGGCTCGAGGTCATCGTTGCTATTGCCATTGCATTTGCAACCGTAGCAACTCTTGCCCTTGGGTGCGGCTATTCCGCCCCCATGAATGGGTAGCCGAGGGTGGTGGGCGGCACGAAGGTCTCCTTGATGGTGCGCGGGCTGGTCCACCGCAGGAGGTTCCAGGGCGAGCCGGCCTTGTCGTTGGTGCCTGAGCCGCGGCTGCCGCCGAAAGGCTGCTGGCCGACCACGGCGCCGGTGCACTTATCGTTGATGTAGAAGTTGCCCGCGGCGTGCCGGAGCGCGGCCGACATCTTCACGATCGCGTGGCAGTCGCGGGCGAAGATGGCGCCGGTGAGGGCGTAGGCCGCGGCCTGGTCACACTCCTTGAGCGCCTCGTCGAGCTGCTCGTCGGGGTAGACGAACACGGTCACCAACGGCCCGAAGATCTCTTCGGTCATCAGCGCGTGGCGCGGGTTGGTGACCTGCACCAAGGTGGGCCGCACGTACCAGCCCACGGTGCGATCCGCCGTGCCGCCCGCGAGGATCTTCGCGTCGTTCGCTTTGGCCATCTCGATGTAGCGGCCGATCTTGATGAAGCTGCGATCGTCGATCACCGCCGACATGAAGTTCCGGAAGTCGGTGGGCGGGCCCATGGTGATGCCTTCGATCATCGGCACCAGGCGCTCGCGCAGGGCGGGCCAGACCGAAGACGCCACGTAGACGCGCGAGCAGGCGCTGCACTTCTGGCCCTGGAACTCGAACCCACCCCGCGCGATCGCCACGGCCACCGCGTCGAGATCGTCGGCCGCGCTGGGGTGCACGAAGATGAAGTCTTTGCCCCCGGTCTCACCCACGATGCGCGGGTACTGGCGGTAGCGCGGCATGTTGTCGCCCACCGTCTTCCACATGGAGTTGAAGGTGTTGGTCGAGCCGGTGAAGTGCAGCCCGCCAAAGTCGGGGTGGGCCATCGCGGTGCTGCCGATCGGCTGCCCGGGCCCGGGGAGAAAATTGATCACGCCAGGGGGAAGCCCGGCCTCCTGCAGCACCTTCATCAACGTCCACGCGGCGAGGCTGGCGGTCTCGGCGGGCTTGAAGAGCACGGTGTTGCCCATCAGCGCGGGCGCGGCGGCCAGGTTCAAGGCGATGGCGGTGAAGTTGAACGGCGCGACCGCGAGCACGAAGCCGTCGAGCGGCCGGTAGTCGGTCTGGTTCCACACCCCGGGGCTGGAGATGGGCTGGATGTCGGCCAGCTGCTGCGCGAAGGCGGCGTTGAAGCGCAAGAAATCGATGCCTTCACACGCAGCGTCGATCTCGGCCTGGAACGAGGTCTTGGCCTGGCCCCACATGGTCACCGCGTTGATGGTGGCGCGGTACTTGGTGGCCAGCAGCTCGGCGGCCTTGAGCATCACCGCGCTGCGCTCCGACAACGGCAGCTCGGACCACGCACGTTTCGCCGAGAGGCCCGCGGTGATCGCCTGCTCCACGTGTTCCGGACCCGCGGAGTGAACGGTCGCGAGCACCTTGTGGTGATCGAAGGGCGAACGCACCTCGAAGGTCTTGCCGGTGCGAATTTCTTTGCCGCCGATGACCAGGGGGATCTCGACCTTCTCATTCCCCACCCGGGTGAGCGCGGCCTTCAGCTCGGCACGCTCGGGAGAACCGGGGGCGTACTGCTTGATGGGCTCGTTGACCGGCAGCGGGACGCGGGGGTTGGCGGTGATCATGGCCCTCCGGGTCTTGCCAGAGAACCCGGGTCGCTCAAAGCGACAGTTCAGGCGGAGACCTTGCGGGCTCGCACGCTCCGAAGTGCAGTCGCGCGTGGGAGACAAGTGCCCTGGCCTGGATGATGGCGCACCCCGAGCCCTGATAAGGCTCGAGGCATGAACCGTCTCGCTGCGGCAGTGCTCGTCTTCTCCTCGTGTTCTCCGCCGGTTTCGCCCGCGGGTGTGGATGGCGGGCAAGACGCTGGTTCCGAGATGGTCGTGGAAGACGCGGGCGTCGATGCGGGCGTGCCGGATGCCGGACCGTACGTGACGGACCCGTTGATCACCGCGCGCCCGTTCAACGCGGTGGTGCCCGTGGGGTATGCGCAAGGTACGCCCACTCCTTTGGTGGTGTTGCTGCATGGCTACACCGCGACCGGGGCGACTCAAGACGCGTACTTTCGTTTGAGTGAGCTGGCTCAGCAGCGAACGTTCCTGCTCGCGCTCCCCGACGGAACAGGGCCCTCAGGCCGGAATTTCTGGAACGCGACCGACGCGTGTTGTGGGTTCGGGCAGACCGTCGATGACGTGGCGTACGTGACCGCGCTGATCAACGACATGAAGGCCCGGTACTCGGTCGACCCGAAGCGGATCTTCCTGGTGGGCCATTCGAACGGCGGCTTCATGTCGCACCGCATGGCGTGTGATCGCAGCGAGCTCATCGCGGGCATCGTGTCGCTGGCGGGGGCCGTGTGGGCTGACAGCGCGCGGTGCAACCCGACCCGTCCGGTGAACGTGCTGCAGGTTCACGGCACGCTCGATTCGGTCATTCAGTACACGGGCGGTTCAGCGGTCGCAGGTCAGCCGCCCTACCCCGGCGCGGAGACCACGGTGACCACCTGGGCTTCGAAGAATCAATGCACGGGCACGATGCTCACGTCGATCGGGGGCGATCTCGATCTGGTGACTGACCTGCCGTTCTCCGAGACGCAGCGGGAGTCGTTCTCGGGCTGCCCGGATGGCGCGGCGGCTGAGCTGTGGCGCATTCGGGGCGGCAGCCACATCCCCTCGTTCAATGGGGAGTGGGCGAACACCATCTACACGTGGCTGATGGCGCATCCCAAGCCTTGAAGAAGGCCTCGGCGTCGAGGGCCTGCGCGAGTGGAGCACTGAGCTGAGCCAGCACCAGCCGCTCTCCCTGGGGCTTGAAGCTTCCTCATTTCCCGAACGACCAGAGCGCAGTACATCGAGCCCGGTCCCATGCCGCGCATCAGTCCTGTCGAAACCACGGTCACCATCGAGTTGGACGGTGATCAATTGCAGGCCCGCGAGGGTGAGCCGGTCGCGTGCGCGATCCTGGCCAACGACCAGCTGATCTTCAGCCGCTCGGCGAAGTACCACCGCCCCCGCGGCCCCTTCTGCATGACCGGTGCGTGCGCCCACTGCCTCATGCGCGTCGACGGCATTCCCAACGTCGCCACCTGCCGGGTGCCGGTGAAGGCCGGCATGCGCCTCGAGCGGCAGAACGCCCTGCCCGACGCGCGCATCGATCTCCTCCGCGCCAACGACTTCGTTTTCCGCGACTGGTTCAACCACCACGAGTTCATGGCGGGTTGGCCCATCGCCGAGCACGTGCTGCTCAAGATCGCCCGGCAGCTCTCGGGGCTGGGCGTGCTGCCCGAGAAGGCAGCCGAACACCGCCAGCCCGCGATCATCGAAGAGCACGAGCTCGTCGTGGTCGGCGCAGGGGCCGCGGGGCTTGCGGCGGTGCGGCAGCTCACCACGCGCGGTGTGCCGCACGTGCTCTTCGAACGAGATCCCCACGTCGGCGGCCGGCTGACCAGCGGCGCAGAGAAGGGCCAACCCGCACCGTGGAACGCGCCCGCACGCGTCGGCGCCGAGGTCGTCGGTCTCTTCGCTGACGACGGCAAGCCCTTCCTCGCCGTCGTCGAGCAGGAGCGCCTGCACCTCGTCTTCTACCAGCGGCTGCTCCTGACCGTCGGTGGTCACGCGATGTTGCCCACCTTCCCCAACAACGATCTCCCGGGCGTGATGGCGGGCCGCGCGGTCTCGACGTTGATCCGGCGGCACGGTGTGCTCCCGGGGAAACGCGTGGCCTGCGTGGGTGAACTCGACGAAGCGCGCTCACTGGCTGAGCTCGTCAAGGGCGCCGGCGGAGAAGCAATCGCCATCGGGGCCGAGGTCGTGCGCGCGCACGGCCTGCGATCGGTCAACGCGGTCACCGTCAAGCCGAACGAGAAGCTCGGCTGCGACATCATCGCGACGTGTGGCCCGCCGAGCCCTGCCTTCGAGCTCGCGCGCTGCGCTGGCGCAGAGGTGGTCTGGAACCCCTCGTCACGCTGCTTCGAGGTGGTAGCCGACAACCGCGGTCAGACCGCGAACCCGGCGCTCTTCGTGGCAGGTGAGATGCGCGGGCCGATGTCGAGCTCTGCTGCGGCCGAGCAGGGCCTCGCGGCGGCCGATGCCCTGGCAGGAGCGGCGCGATGAGCAAGTCACTGCTGTGCCCCTGTGAAGACGTCACCTCGAGCGAAGTCGAGCACGCCATCTCCAAGGGCTTCTGCGACATCGAGTCGGTCAAACGCTTCACCGGCTTCGGCACCGGCATGTGCCAGGGCAAACAGTGTCTCAACGCCGTCGCGCGGCTGCTCGAGGAAAAGTCTCCGAAGAAGCCCACACCCGCGCAGCTGATGCCCTTCACGCCACGCCCCCCGCTCTTCCCCACCGAGTACGGCTACTGGGCGAGCGCCTCCTTCGATCCCGAACGCGCTCCTTCGGGCGGCGTCCCCGCGGGCATCGAGCTCGGCCCCGATTCGCTGCGCCCCGCGGGCCCGGTGAAGTCGAAGGCGAAGATCGTGATCATCGGCGGCGGCATCATGGGCCTCGCGCTCGCGTGGAACCTCACCGAACAGGGCGAGACCGACGTGGTGGTGATCGAGAAGGGCTACCTCTGCGCCGGCGCTTCGGGCCGCAACGGCGGTGGCATCCGCGCGCAGTGGGGCACGCCCACGCTCATCTCGCTGGCCCAACGCAGCATCGAGCTGATGAAGCGCTTCGCGCGCGACATGAGCATCAACGTCTGGTTCCGACAGGGCGGCTACCTGTTCCTGGCCAAGTCTGACGAGGTGGTGAAGAAGATCGAACGCGGCGCGGCGCTGCACAACCAGCACGGCGTGCCCACGCAGATCATCACCGCCGACGCAGCGCGGGAGATCGTGCCGCAGCTCACCATGAAGGGCGTGCGAGCTGCTGCCTGGAACCCGAAAGACGCGGTGATCTTCCCCTGGCCCTTCATGTGGGGCTACGCGCAGCAGGCGCAGAAACGCGGCGTGCAGGTCGAGACCTTCACCGACGTGAAGGGCTTCGAGCTGAGCTCCGGGAAGATCACGAAGGTGATCACCGATCGCGGTGAGATCGCCTGCGAGACCGTGGTGCTCGCCGCGGGCGCCTGGAGCCCGGAGATCGCGAAGCTCGCCGGCGTGCACCTGCCCAATGAGCCGCACCGCCATGAGATCTGCAGCTCAGAGCCGCTCAAGCCGTTCCTGGGGCCGCTCGTCTCGGTGCTCGACTCGGGCCTCTACTTCTCGCAGTCGATGCGCGGCGAGATCGTCGGCGGCATGGGCGACCCCAGAGAAGGCGCGGCGCTCAACCTGGGATCGACCTCGCGGTTCCTCACGCGCTACTCGCAGGCGCTCACCGAACAGCTTCCCCAGACGGGCCGGGTGAAGATCCTCCGGCAGTGGTCGGGGCCCTACGACGTGACGCCCGACAACTCACCCATCCTGGGAAAGACACCGAAGCTCGAGAACCTGCTCCAGATGAGCGGCTTCGTCGGCCACGGCTTCATGATGGCTCCCGCGGTGGCTGAGCGCATGGCGAAGTGGATGGCCACCGGGGAATCGGACGAGCTGTTCGAGCGCTTCACGCTCTCGCGTTTCGCCGAAGGGCGCATGGAGCGCGAAGACATGATCATCGGGTGACGTGAAGATGGCTCCAGCGCTGGAACTCAAGGGTGTCACCAAACGCTTCGGCGACAAGGTGGCGGTCGACGATCTGACGCTGTCGATCGAACCGGGCTCGTTCCTGGGCCTGGTCGGCCGCAACGGCGCGGGCAAGTCGACCACGCTCAAGATGGCCACCTCGCTGGTGGAGCCCACCTCGGGCAGCATCACCGTGCTCGGTCACGATCTGCGCACCGACTCGTTGGCCGCGCGCCGCTTGATGGGCGTGATGCCCGAAGACATGGCCTTGCTCGAGCTGCTCACGGGCGCGCAGTACCTGCACTTCGTCGGGCGCATGTACGGCCTGCACGACGCGGAGATCGACAAGCGCGGTCAGGAGCTGTTCGACACGCTCGATCTCAAGCCCGGCACGCGCACCCTGGTGGCCGACTACAGCTTCGGCATGAAGAAGAAGCTGGCCCTCTGCGCGGCGCTCATTCACGGGCCGAAGCTGCTCTTCCTCGACGAGCCCTTCGAGGGCATCGACGCAATCACCAACCGCACCATCAAGGACATCCTCCTCGCGCTGCAGCAGAAGGGCGTGACGCTGGTGCTCACCAGCCACATCCTCGAGGTGGTGGAGAAGCTGTGCCCGCTCATCGCGATCATCGACGAGGGGAAGATCAAGGGCTTTGGCACCTTCGATGAGCTGCGCCAGGGCAGCGAGTCGTTGGAGTCGCTCTTCGTCAACCTCGTCGGCGGTGCGCCGCGCGGGGGCCTCTCGTGGCTGTGAGCCCATTTCGCGCGCTGGCGGTGGTGCACCTGCAAAGCTCGTGGAACCGGCTGCGAAAGCAGATGGGCACCACGGGCTTGTGGGCGCTGATGTTCTTCATCGTGCTCATCGGCTTGACCTCGGTGCTCCCGTTGCTGGTGGGCCTGGGCGCCGGGGGCTACTTCGTGGGCGCGCAGCTCGAGCAAGGGGAGCCAGGGCAAACCATCGCGCTGAGCGCCTTCAGCTTCACGCTGCTCACCGTGCTGGCGGGGTTTCTCGGCGGCATCTCCAGCGGCTCACGCCAGTTGCCCTGGGAGACGTTGCGCGTCTTCCCCGTGCGCGACCGCACGCTGTTCGGCGCGGAGCTGTTTGCAGGTGCCGGTGAGGCGATCACCTTGATCGAGCTGTGCGCCCTCGCCGTCGCGTGTCTGGGCGCCTGTGTCGGCGCACCGGTGGCCACTCCGCTCTTCCTCCTCTTGTTCGTCACGCACGCGCTCGCGTTGCTCTCGTTGCAGCAGCTCGCCGGCAGCATCGCGCAGCGGTTGTCGCGCCGACTGCGGGCGATGCTCATCTTCCTTCCGGTGGCGGCGATCACGCTGCCCTCGCTGCTTCCTTTGCTCGCGAGGCGGGCCGACAGTCAGTCGATCGCCACGTGGACGGAGCGCCTCGAGGTGTGGACACGCTGGTTGCCTGCGCGCGCGATTCTCGAAGCGGCGCACGAACTGGTGGGCAACGGCGCACTCCACGTCACGGCGATTCTCTGGTCGGTCGTCGCGCCGACGGCCTCCCTGATGGTGATCGGGGTGCTCGCCTACCAGTTCGTGGTTCGCGAGAAGCCGCTCACGCTCGATACCAACACCGGGCCGCCCGCGAAGGTGTGGACCTTCAAGACCCAATCGTGGGGCATCGCGCGCCTCACCTGGGAGTCGCTCTCGCAGAGCCTGCCCGGCCGCTTCGGCCTCGTGATGCCGCTCATCACCATCGTGTTGATCCGCGGCCCGATGGCCGAGCTCCTTCCCGGCCGAGGGTGGACCGCGCCGATCGCGTTCGGGTACGCCGCGCTCGCGGGCACCAACCTCTTGTTCAACCAGTTCGGGCTCGATCGCCACGGCATGAAGGTGCTCTTCCTGCTCCCGCTGGATCCGCAGTCGATGCTGCGGGGAAAGCTGCTGGGCTTCGCGGCGTGGCAGGGCTTGCAGGCGGGGCTGCTGGCCGTGCTGCTCGCGCTCACGGGGCACCGCGACGTGAAGGAGCTCGTCACCGGGTTGATGCTCTACGCCTGCGTGTTTCTGATCCTCGCGATGGTGGGCCAGTTCGCCAGCATCTGGCAGCCGCGGCCGCTGCGGAAGAATGGGCTGCGCGCGTCCCAGCCGCCGCTGGTGGTGGTGCTGATGATGTTCGGCACGCTGCTGACCGCGGGCGGGCTGCTCTACGGGGTCACGTTCGGGGTGAAGGCGTTCCTGCCGGGCTGGGAGATCCCCGTGTTGCTGGGCATCGGTGGGGTGCTGACGGGCCTGGTGTTCCCGGTGCTGGCGTTCAATGCGCTGTTCCTCGAGCGAAACCGCGAGAAGCTCGTCGAGGTCCTCGGCTCAGCAGGCTGAGTTCTTGTCTCCCGCTCCCTGCGAAGCGGGGAGAGGGTCGGGGTGAGGGGCGCTTCCGGGCACGGAGCCGGGCCCCTCACCCGGTCCTGCGGACCGACCTCTCCCCGCTCACGCAGGGAGAGGTTTAGGCTGCGGCGATGGGCAGCGAAGACGAGGTGGCCACCGAAACACCGTACGCGCTGGCCAAGCGGCTCCACGCGCTGGGCACCGCGAGCACCGAGATCGAACGCGCCCTCCGCGCACAGGGCCTCGACGAAGAAGAAGCCCGCATCGCCGCACGCGCCGGCCGGGGTGAAGCAGGGCTCGCCCCTTCGGCCCAACGTGAGCCGCTCGCCGCGGTCAACGAGCTGCCTTCAGCCCCGCCTGCCGAAGCACCCGCCCACCCCTGCCCCACCCACCCGGAGTGGCCCGTCGCGGCGACCTGCTCCCGCTGCGGCAAGTTCATCTGCGCGCGGTGCCTCACCGAAGCCGGGTTCTCGAAAGTTCCCGACTCGATGCAGTGCCCTGCGTGCGAAGTGCGTGCGCCGCAATTGCAGGGCATCGGCGGCTGGCTGGTGTTGCCCGCGCTGCACGTCTCGGTGATGGCGCCGCTCTCCGCCCTGGTCAACCTGGGGCAAGACGCGGCGGCGCTCCCGAAGATCCCCAGCGAGCTCTACCCGCCCGTGCTGATGGAGATGATCTTCAACGGCGCGCTGCTCTCGTTCTCCATCTACGTGGCCATCGCGTTCTTCCAGAAGAAGCAGCGCGCGGTGCGGCTGATGATCACCTTCTACTCGGCGTTGATCATCTCGCCGCTGGCGGGCCTGGCGCTCGCAGGGTGGATCGAGGGCATCTCCGGCACCGAGCCCGGGCCGAGCGACGGCGTGGTGCAGGTGGGCCGGGCCTTCATCTCGAGCCTGCTCTGGATCTCGTATTTCGTGCAGTCGAAGCGCGTGAAGGCGACGTTCGTGGTGCCTTGAGCACGGCCGCGGCATCCATGATCCACCCGCGGCAGGTGCGCGCGCCGCAGTGGCAACGCTCCCTGAGCTCGACCGGGAGCGCGTAGTCGTAGAACAACTCGTCGCCCGGCTTGATCTCCCGCAGCGCCTGGAGCTGCGCCCACCCATTGCCCCGCCTGGTGACGCCCGCCTCGACCACCACGTTCGGCTCGCAGGAGTGGTTCACCCAGCGCGTCTGATCGACCATGTCGAAGAACACGCCGTCTTCGAGAATGAGCGAGTACTTGTCGTCGCGGCCCTCCCCGGCGCGCCAGAGCACGCCGTCGACGTTGGTGATCACCGAGCCCGCTCGCCAGTGGCGGGTGGCGATCACGCCGTAACCCTCCACCGGAGAACGAACGACTTCCAGCCCCGCAATGCGCGCCATGGCCGCTCCTATACAGGCGGCGCCCGGCTATACGCACGCTCATGTCGACTCATCGCGCGACGGTGGAGTGGAAGAAGGAAGGCGACTTCAGCCGCAAGAAATACCTGCGTACGCACACCTGGCGCTTCGACGGTGGCATCGAGGTGAAAGCGGCGGCGTCTCCTTCGGTGGTGCCCAAACCGTGGACGGTGGATGACGCGGTGGATCCCGAAGAGGCGTTCGTGGCGGCGATCTCCAGCTGCCACATGCTCACCTTTCTGTTTCACGCAGCGAACGAGGGGTACGTGGTCGAGTCGTACGTCGACGAGCCGGAGGGGCTGCTGGCGAATGACGGCGGTGGGCAGTCGATGACCGAGCTGGTGCTCCGGCCGCGCATCGTCTTCAGCGGTGAGAAGCACCCCAGCGCGGAAGAGTTGGCCGAGCTGCACCACCGCGCGCACGAAGCGTGTTTCATCTCGCGATCGGTGAAGACGAAGATCCGCGTGGAGGGCTGAGCTCAGCGCGCGAGTCGCGCGAACTCGAGCACCACCGTCTCGCCGATGAGCAGGCTCACCACCACCACGTGCGTGACGGTGCGCAGCGTGCCCGGTTCGCGTGCGCCGAGGCCGGTGAGCAGCCCTCCGAGAAGGGCGCCCACCACGCCGCAGATCACCGGCCACAGGATGTAACCGACCAACGAGCCGGGATCGTCGCGGGCCGCTCCGAGGCCCAGCGCCAACGTCACGCCCAGCATGCCGCCAGAAAGAACGCCGCCGGTGATCGCCAGCGGCTGGGCGGCCGGCTGATCCGCCGTGAGCACGGCGCCCGCGGCGTAACCGCCGGCGAGGGCCAGGCCCGTCGCGCCGATCAACACCGCGTGCCACACCCGGTTGGAGGGAGCGCTGGAGTGCCGCGTTTCGGGCGAAGCGTGCGCGCTCGCCGCGAGGACCAACATGCTCAATGCGAGGGCCCGCCGCGTCACCCGCGCGACTGTACAGGCGCGGCACACGGGTTGCTCACCTCAACGCGTGAACACGCTTCGTGTCTTGCTGGCCACGTTGGTGGCGGTACCACTGCTCGCGTATTCGGCGGCCTCGTTGACCATCGCGTTCGTTCTCCGGGACGTGGCGCTGCCGGTGGCGCCGAAGAAGGCGCCGTCGCTG
The DNA here is from genome assembly GCA_030695565.1 of Archangium sp. Taxonomy (GTDB): domain Bacteria; phylum Myxococcota; class Myxococcia; order Myxococcales; family Myxococcaceae; genus Archangium_A. The sequence goes on along the minus strand of JAUYRZ010000036.1, from coordinate 18,783 downwards.
GCGCATCGGGGGCTGGCCTGCGTGACGGGCTCGAGCGCCCGCGTGGTCGCCCGACACTACCGGGGGTCGGGGCGTTTTCTCGAGGGGATCCCCGTCGAGCTCGCGCTGAACGTGTGGCTGGTGCACCACTTCGATGACGATCAGCTCATCCGCCTGCAAGGGGATCGTGCGTGGTTCGGCCGGCAGGCGTACGGGCTCGAGGCCGGCGCACGCGCCTGGTTCGGCCGGTCGCTCGAGGACTTGTCGATCGCGCAGGCGTCGTTGCTGGTGGGGATGGAGAACTCGCCACACCGCTTCGATCCCACCCTCTATCCCGCCACGGCCTGGAGGCGGCGTCAGCTCGTGCTGGGGAAGTGGCAGGCGTGCGGGCTGGTGCCGCCGGGTACGGCGATTGCTCTCGAGCAGAGCGCGGTGCTCTCCGGCGTCGTTCGTGAGTGAGTGAGCACCGATCCGTTCACGCGCGGTCGCCAGCGCATCAATAAGACGCTGCGCGAGCCCACTGGACTGCGCGCGGCTCAGCAGGTGCTGGAGCGCTCGAGAGAACAAACGACCCGGCAGGCGGCCTCGAGAGGCGCAGCCCACCGGGTCCCTCCTCCCAGCAGCTACTTGTGCTGGCCCTGCGACGGGTTGGACATGCCGGTCGGGCTGCCCGCTGAGGCCGAGCGCTTGGCGCTCTTGTCCTCCTCGGATGCCTTCGAGCCCGACATCTCCTCCCGCTTGATGCGCAGCTGGTTGTTCACGTCGGTCACTCCCCCGACTGACTCGACGAGGTTCTCCAGCTGCCACTTCATGGTGCGGCTCGGCACGCTCCCCGTCAGCGTGACTTCGCCCGCCTTCACTTCGAGCTCCACGTCGCTCGCGTCGACGTTGCCCATCTGGGAGATGCGATCGCTCGCGTCTTCTTTGATGCGCTCGTCAGAACGTTTGTAGCCCTTGGGCCCTTTGCCGAAGCGCTGCTGCTGTTGTTGTTGCTGCTGGCCGCCCTGCTGCTGCCACTGCTGCTCACCGCGGTAGCCCATGCCTGATTGTCCCTGTGAACCGCCGTAACCACCCTGGCCGGACTGCCCCTGGTTGCCCTGCCCGTAGAAGTCGCCGCCGCCGCCCGCGAAGCCGCCGCCGCTCTGGCTGCCGTACGAACCGCTTTGACCGGAGCCACGCGGACCCTGGCCGTAGCCCCCCATGCCGGAGCCCTGCTGTCCGAAGCCGCGCTGGCCGGAGCCGCCCTGTTGCCCGTAACCGCGCTGTTGCTGACCGAAGTCGTGCTGGCTGTAGCCGCCCTGCTGGCCGTAGCCAGACTCGCCGCCTTCGAAGTGTTCGTCTTCACCGCCCCAGTGCTGCTGCTCGAACGGGCCGCCTTCGCGCTCTTCACCAAAGCCGCCGAGCTCGTCTTCGCCCCAGCCGGAACCCTGGCTGCCCCAGCCCGAGTGGCCCTGCTGGTGCTGCTGCCGGTTCTCCGGGTTCCAGAAGCCCTGCTCCCGGTTCTGCTGCGGCGGGCGCCGCCCCTGCTGCATCTGGTGACCGCCGCGCATGCCGCCCTGGCCGCCCTGTTGCTGACGCTTGTTGCCCTGGCCGCGCTGCTGCGAGTGAGTATTTCGCATCGAGTTCTCCGTGCTGACTGGTTGGGGTTTTGGTTGAGGCGATGGCGTGTGGCGGCGTGGCGCCTTGCAACTCAGACGCCACGCCCCCCGAACGAAACCCGTCAGTGCAGCTGTGCGGCGCGCGCCGTTTCGGTGGGCACGTTCTGCCGCGGCTCGGTGGTGATCAACTGATCGAACATCGCTTCCATCTCTTCACCCAGGGAGGTCAGCTCCCCTCGGGAGAGCGCCTTCTTCACCTTGGGAAAGATGTCGTCCTGCTCTTCCTGAACGTGGTGCTCGATGATGTCGCGCAGCACCTTCACCTTCGGAGCGAACTGCTCGTCGGTGACTTCCATCATCAGCAAATCGCTGATCACCCGCTTGGCGGTGAGATGTTCTTCCACCGCTTCCCTCAGCAAATCTTGCAGGTCTTCGCCGCGATACGCGGTCGGGTAGAAGAGCTTCTCCTCGATGGTGGTGTGGGCTGCGAGAGCGTCAGCGATCTCGACGAATAGCTTGCGCCTGCTCGCCTCGCTCTCTGCCTTCTCGAACTGTTTGAACTTCGCGATCACTTCCTGGTGCTGCTTGCGCAGTAACGCCGTGGCTTCCATGTGTGTTTCCCCCGCTTCCCCGAGAGCAAAGGATGTGCCGCCTTGCGTCGCTGCGCACCCGCGCACGTTGTTCGCGTCGCTGATGTTGGGGAGCGCACGGGGGCTCAGCGGGCGTGCGCCACCACCACGCTGCCGAGGCGGGCGAGCTCATCCTTCGTGGCCGGGCGTGCCCCGACCCGCACGTCGAACCGCGGGTAGGGAAACGGCGCGAAGTGCGAGGCGAGATTCCGCACGGCCTGCGCGCGTTGACCCAGCCAGAACGCATCGTCGAACTGCACCGTGAGCCAGTCTTGAAACAGCGTCAGCTTGAGGCCGGTGTTCACCAGCTCGAGCTTCATGCGCTCGAGACGGTGCTGCACCAACAGCGCGTGGAGGCCGGCCACGTCGAAAGGGAGCTCCATCCACAAGCTCACCCGCTCCAGCTGAAGCACCAGGGGCGACTCGAAGAGCCAGGCCAGGTGATCGGCGTGATGGCGGAAGGGGTTGGGGGCCAGCGCGAGCACCCGCAAGGTGGAGAACCGTTTCAGTGCGAGCACCTGGCGTTGTTCCTGCCTGCCACGATCGGCCTGCAACCAGGGCCCGGCGAAACCCAGCTCGTGCAAGCGGGGCCGCTGGGGGCCGTCGAGCACCACCTGCAGGCCCGCGGCGTTCAGGCCGGTGAGCACGGACAGGCGCGCGAGCGCAGGCGCGGCCAGCTCGCCGGGATTCTGGATGCTGGGGCCGGTGACGTCGATGCGCTCCACCATGCGCCAGGCCGGGCTGTCGGCGCCCACACCACAGGGCGTCAGCACGCAGGCGCGCAAGAAACCGCGGTGAAACTCGTGCAACGAGGTGAGCGCGGTGGTCGCGCTGACGCCGACTCCGGGCACTTCGGAGAACCAGCGCCGCCAGTGGTTCTCCTGGAGGATCTGCTCTCGCGATTGTTGCTTCGGGGTGGCCACGCCGTGGGCGCGGAGCAGCTGCAGGGCGATGAACTCACCCCGCACATCGCCGCGATCCAGCAGGGCATCGGAGAGCACCTGCCGGGGCGCGTCGTCATCGGGCGCCTCGACCACCGCGTCGAAGAGCGGCCCGAGCGTGGGGTGATCATCACGTCGCTGCACAGGAAGACCTTAGCCCCTCACCCCGACCCTCTCCCGAAGGGAGAGGGAGAGAATTCAGCGAAACGAGTGAACCTGCGGCTCCACCGGCAGCTCCGGAATCAGCGCCGCCAGGTGCGTCACCTTCAGGTTCACCACCTTCCCGCTGCGCTCCACCCGGCCGGTGGCCACCAGCAACGGCGTGCCGGTGATCTCGCGGCGGAACCGATCGAACAACGGCGGCTCGATGATCACGTTGGCGATGCCCGTCTCATCCTCCATCGACAAGAAGGTGAACCCCTTCGCGGTGGGAGGCCGCTGGCGAACGATCACCAACCCGCCCAGCTTGGCCATGCGCCCGCTGCCCACCTTGAGCAGATCCTCCGCGCTGACCGCCCCCAACGCCTTCAACTGCCGCCGCAACAACCCCACCGGGTGTGACTCGAGCGACAGGCTCACCGTCTCGAAATCAGCCGACACCCGCTCGGCAGCCGACATGAGGGGAAACTGCGCGTGGTCGGCCACCATGGGCAACCCGAAGAACAGATCGTCTTCATCGAACGGCCCCAGCGCGTGAATGTCCCACAGCGCGTTGCGCCGGTTGTGGCACAACGAGTTGAGCGCGCCGGCCAGCGCCAGCCGGGTCAGCTCGTGCCGCGGCATGCGCGTGCGCTGCGCCACGTCGGCCACCGAGGCGAACAGCCCATCACCCCGCGCGGCTTCCAGGCGGCGCCCGGTCTCTTCGCGCAGCCCCTTCACCAACTCGAAGCCCAGGCGCAGCACCGGCTGCAGCGGCATGCGGCCCGCCTCCGGCATCGCGCTCACGTCGCCCTCTTCGTCCTCAGGCAGCTCCAGCGAACACGTCCAATCCGAGGCGTTGACGTCGACCGCGCGCACCTGAACCCCATGCCGCCGCGCATCGTCGACCAGGGTGTGCGGCGCGTAGAAACCCATCGGCTGCGCGTCGAGCAACGCGGCGCAGAAAGCGGCCGGGTAGTACCGCTTGAGCCACGACGACGCGTAGGCGATCAACGCGAACGACGCGGAGTGACTCTCGGGGAAACCGTAGTGCGAGAAGCCCTTGAAGCTGTCGAAGCAGCGGGTAGCGAAGTCGAGCGAGTAGCCCCGGCTCACCGAGCCCGAGATGAAGCGCTCCCGAAAGGGAGGCAGCAGCTCATCGGCCCGTTTGTTCGTCAACGCGCGCCGCAGCCGGTCTGACTCGCCGGCGGTGAAACCCGCGGCCACCATGGCCAGCTTCATCGCCTGCTCCTGAAAGAGCGGCACGCCTAAGGTGCGCGCGAGAATGTCGCGCACCTCCACCGAGGGGTAGGTGACCGCCTCCTCTCCATTTCTGCGGCGCAAGAAGGGGTGCACCATCTCGCCGACGATCGGCCCGGGGCGAATGATCGCGATCTCGATCACCAGGTCGTAGAAGCAACGCGGCTTGAGGCGCGGCAGCATGTTCATCTGCGCGCGGCTCTCCACCTGGAAGGTGCCGATGGAGTCACCGTCGCAGAGCATGTCGTAGACAGCCTCATCCTCCGCAGGGATGGTGGCCATCGTCCACACCCGGCCGGTGGTCTCTTCGATGAGCTTCAGACAGCGGGAGATCACGGTGAGCATGCCCAGCGCCAGCAGGTCGACCTTCAAGATGTTGAGCGCCGAGAGATCGTCTTTTTCCCACTGCACCACCGTGCGCTGCTCCATCGAGCCGTTCTCCACCGGCACCAGCGAGGTGAGATCGCCCTGGGTGATCACGAAGCCGCCCACGTGAATCGAGAGGTGCCGGGGCATGCCGATGAGCTGCCGCGCCAGGGCCACCGTCTGCTGCACCGCGAGGTCGGCCGCCGACAGCCCCGCCTGGTGCAGCTGCGAGGCGCCCACGTCTTCTCCGAAGTCGACCGCCTTGGCGAGGCGGTCCACCTGGTCGAGCGAGAGGCCCAGCGCCTTGCCCACCTCGCGCGCCGCCATGCGCCCGCGGAAACAGATGTGTTCGCACACCATCGCCGCGCGCTGCCGGCCGTGTTTTTCGTAGACGTACTGGAGCACCTCCTCGCGGCGCGCATGCTCGAAGTCGACGTCGATGTCGGGCGGCTCGCGGCGCTCCATCGAGAGGAACCGTTCGAACAACAACCCCATTCGCACGGGGTCGATCGAGGTGATGCCCAGCGCGAAACACACCGCCGAGTTGGCCGCGCTGCCCCGCCCCTGACACAGAATGCCCCGCTCCCGCGCGAACCGAACGATGTCCCACAAGGACAGGAAGTAGCCCGGGTAGTCGAGCGCCTCGATGAGCTGGAACTCCTTGGCGATCTGCCGGCGCACGTCGTCGGGCACGCCCACGGGGTACCGGGTGCGCAGCCCGTCTTCGGTCAGCTGCACCAGGTACTTCATCGGCGTCAGCCCCGCAGGCAGCGCCTCTTCGCTGAACTGGTAGCGGAGTTGATCGAGCGAGAACTGGCAGGCGTCGGAGACCTCCAGCGTGCGGCCGACCAGCTCGGGCATGTCGGAGAAGAGCGCCAACATCTCGGCCGGTGACTTGAGGGTGCGCTCGGCGTTGGGGAACAGCAGCGTGCCCGCCTTGCCCACCGTGGTGCCGCACCGAATGGCGGTGAGCACGTCTTGCAGCGGCTGCCGTTCGCGGGTGTGGGTGTGCACCTCGTTGTGCGCCAGCAGCGGCACCTCGAGCGTGTTGGCCCAGCGGCGAGCGCGATCGAGCTTCGCCTCGTCATCGGCGTCGAGGTGACGCGAGGCGCCCACGTAGAACCGCCCGGGGAACGCCTCGGCCAGGGTGGGGAGCTGCGCCCACTCACCTTCGGGCGGCCGCGCGAGCACGGCGATCAACCCGGCCGACTTCTCCGCCACCCGTTGCCAGTCGAGACCCGCTTCGCCTTTGGGGTGCGCGAGCCGGCTCTCCGAGATGAGCGAGCTCAGGTGCGCGTAGCCGGCAGGGTTCTCGGCGTAGAGCACCACGCCCGGGCCGGGCAGCCCATGCCAAGTCAGGGTCATGGAGGAGGCGATGAGCAGCTTGACCCCCCGCTCCTTCGCTTCGAGGTGCGCCTTCACCAGGCCGTAGAGCCCGTCGTCGTCGCAGATGGCCAGCGCGGAGAGGCCGAGCTCGGCGGCACGGCACACGAGCTCCTCGGGGTGCGAGGCACCCCGAAGGAAGCTGTAGTTCGATCGGGTGAAGAGCTCGGCGTACATGGGTCAGTCGAAGACCCCCTGCGCGTAGAAAGCGCCGTCGTTGCCGTCGCGGAACACCCAGAGCTGGCCCACGCCCTCGAGCTGCAGCCGGTAGTAGTCGCGCGAGAAAGGGTCGGGGCTCCACCACGAGCCCACCAACCGCTCGGGGCCGGTGAGCGCTTCCACTTTGCGGCGGCGCCCCGCGAGGGTGACCATCACGATCGCTCCTTCGGCGGAGAGTTCGGCGTTCAGGCGCGCGGGTTCTTTGAAGAGCCGGGGGGGCCTGGTCTCCTGCGTGGGGAGCGAGATGGTGCCGTGTTGTTCCTTCTTCGCCTTTCGTTTGGGCCACAGGCCTTCTTTCTTCGGGAGGGTTGGAAGTGATGGCCCCTCACCCCGACCCTCTCCCCGGGGGGGAGAGGGGGAAAGAGGTGCGACTTGAGTCCACGCTTCTTCGGGTCGATGCGTGGCCAGGGGCGCCGCCGAGAACAGCGCGTCCTCCCCCAGGGCCGATTGCAACCGCGACATCACCACCTCCAGCTCGACCTCCCCCGCGGGCGCATCACCCAGCACCAGCTGCCGGCCGTGATCTTCGCTCGCTTCATCCACCCTCAACGACAAGGTGGTGATCGGCTGGTTGACCGTCAGATCCGTCAGCCGGTGGCGAATCAACTCCACCAGCAGCCGGCTCTCCGCAGAGGCGCGGGCGAGCACGAGTGGGACCGTCAGCGGAGTTCCCCCCTCCAACCCCACTGACACGGTCAACCGCACGGCCGCCCGCTGCCTCCCCTGCAATCGACCGCACAACCGATCGACCAACATCTTCAAGGCGAACAACACCGGCTCGAGCGCTTCAGCGGGCCAGTCGAGCTGCACCTGTTCCTCCAGCACCTCGGGCAGCTCATCGGGGAGGAAGCGCGAGTCGTCTTCCCCGCGCGACAACCGCGCCGCCTGCAGCCCGATCGTCCCGAAGCGGCCCACCAGAGCGCCCGAAGGCAGCCCCGCCAGCTCCCCCAGCGTGGAGAGCCCCAACGACCGAAAGGGCCCCGCCGCGCCTTCACCCAGCCAGCCTTCTTCCAGCGCGAGCAGGGGCAGCTTCGCCACCTGCGCCCCGCCGCGCGGGGGCACCACGTTCACGGTCTCCATGGTCCACCGGCCCAGGGCCTGGGTGGAGAACCGCTCGGAGCCCACCACGCACCGCCCGCGAAAGCCCAACGCGCGGCAGGCCCCCAGCACCCGCTCGGCCCAGCGCGTTTCGGTGCCGCTCAAGGGGGCGGCCGAGGCATCGAGCCACAGCCCCTCGGGTGCATCGCGCTGAAACCCCGGCGAGAGCGGCAGCAACGTCTCGCCCAGCGTGGCGAGGGCTTTGGCCTCCAGCTCAGGCTCGAACCGCAGGCGCACCAGCGACGGCTCGAGCGCCATGGCGGAGGCCACGGTCATGCCCGGGCGCACGCCCCGTTTCAGCGCCGCGCCGGAAGCGAAGCGCACGCGTTGGCTGCCTTTTTCGTCGGCGTGCAACACCAGGGGTCGCCCGGCGAGCGAGGGCTGCTCGAGCACGCGCCGCTGCACCGGGAACCGGGGAAGGTAGAGATAGCCCAGGCGCATGGGTCAGATCCTCTTCAAGGGCAGCGTGAGAGGACTGTCTCGCCCGGGTCTTCCCCACGTCATGGGGTAGCCGTCGCGCATCAGGTTCTTCTTCGGGCGTTGCAGGGAATTGATCGGCAGCACGGTGTGCACGTCGGGCGCGGGCCAGGGCCGTTCGAGCCAGCGGCCTTTCAGGGGGCGGCCTCGGAGCACCGTGCGACGGCCATGCGGGGCGGCGATTTCGAAGTTGGGTGCCACACTCGGCCCCTCACCCCAACCCTCTCCCCGCTCCGCTGGGAGAGGGAGTTCGGTTCGCACCACGTGGAGCGAGCGCACCCCGGCCTTCGAGACCGACTGGGTCTGCAGCATCAACCGCACGAAGCCCTGCCCCTGTGCGGTCAACGACGTCACCAGCACCAGCAACGCCCCCCCCGTGCGCGCCGCATCGAGCAGCTTCTTGGCGTCGGTCATCGTCAGCTGCACCCCGGTGTGGGTGACGTCGAGCACCACGCAGGTGAACGCCCCGCTGCGCAGCAGCTGCATCGCCGTCCACACCAGCTGGGTGGGTTTGGGCCGGGCGATCAACAGCCGCTCGAGATTGACGCCCATCGCGGCCGCCGCGGGTGGGTACAGCTCAGAAGGCCCGTCGACCCAGGCCGACAGCCGCTTTTCCCGCCCTGCCGCCGCCACCAGGCTCAAGGCCACGGTGGTCCGGCCCGAGGCCTCTTCGCCGCACAGCTCGACCCCCGAGCCGAGACGGAAGGCGCCGAAGTCATCGAGCTCGGTGACCCCGGTGCGCAGGGCCATCACCAGCTCGCGCGGCTGCGCCTCGAGCTTGCGAATCTTCTCTCTGAGCTGCTCCACCACGGCTGTCGTCATGAGTGCCTCCACACTGGATCCATCACTGAACGTGCGTGTAGTATCAAGCAACACTGACAAGTGCGTGAAACCCCCGGTAAATCGGCCCCAGCGCGATCGGAGAGGACCGAGCGGCGAGGCCCCTTTCACCCCGCCATGAGAGTCCTAATGACTGCTCTTCGATCACTTCGGAGGCACTGAAGGTCGACTCGAACCGTTCTTCCCAGGTGGCATCTCGACTGCGCTCGATGCGAACGGTGATTGAATCATTCTGCGAGCCAGCATTATGTTCACCTGCATAATGTTGTTCCTCAACCGAACCGATGAACTGGCCCGGCTGGATCGTTGCGCGCGCTCCTCTGAGGGTGGGCTCGCGGTGATCTTCGGGCGGCGTCGCGTGGGCAAGACGCGCCTGCTGCTGGAGTGGATCGGCCGTCACCGGGGCCTCTACTTCGTCGCCGATCAGTCCTCCGCGTCGCTCCAGCGCCGCTACTTCGCGCAGGCGCTGGCCACGCGGCTGCCGGGCTTCGGCGACGTGGACTACCCCGACTGGCGCGCCCTCTTCGCTCGCCTCGCCAGTGAAGCGAAGCTGCGAAAGTTCCGCGGGCCGCTGGTGATCGACGAGTTGCCGTACCTCATTCTTTCCAGCCCCGAGCTGCCCAGCGTGCTGCAGCAGTGGATCGATCACGACGCGCGCGCAGCGAAGCTCACCGTCGCCCTGGCTGGCTCGAGCCAGCGCATGATGCAGGGCCTGGTGCTCGACGGGGCCGCGCCGCTCTTTGGCCGGGCGCGAGAAGTCATCGAGATCAAGCCGCTCTCGCCCCGCTGGCTCCCGCACGCATTCAAGGGGCTGGCCGGTGCCGACCTGCTCGCCACGTGGACCGCGTGGGGCGGTGTTCCCCGGTACTGGGAGCTCGCGCACAGTGCCCGCGGAAAGCTCGACGCGCGCATCGACGCCCTGGTGCTCGACCCCATGGGGCCGCTGCATCACGAACCCGATCGCCTGCTGCTCGAGGAGACGCCTTCAGCCGTCGAGCTGCGGCCCCTGCTCGACGCGATCGGCGCCGGCATTCACCGCGCCTCTGAGATCGCCGCGCGAGCGGGCCGGCCCGTCACCGCGCTCTCCCGCCCGCTGGAGCGGCTGATCGAGCTCGGCCTCGTGCGCCGTGAAGTGCCCTTTGGGGAAGCGCCGCGCCAGACCAAGAAGAGCCTCTATCGCCTCGCTGATCCGTTCTTTCGGCTCTGGTTTCGAGTCGTCGCACCGCAACGCGGCTTCCTGGCCACCGCGACCGCGAAACAACGCAAAGCCCTGCTGGCGGCCCACTTCCCTGCCCTCGTCGGCAGCGCGTTCGAGGAGCTCTGTCTGCGCGAGGTGAGCACGCTGGGTGACTGGCTCCCCGCGGCGCGCTGGTGGCAGGGCAGCGAACCGGAGTGGGACGTGGTGAGCACCTCACCCGATGGACAGCAGGTGCTGCTCGGTGAAGCAAAAGCGTGGCGCAAACCCGCCACCCTGGAGGCGCTGATCCCCGAGGCCCGCCGCCTGCGCGCGCGACCGTTGCCTCACTTCGCCGCGCGGCAACGTGCGCCCCAGCTCCAATGGACGCTCTTCGTACCGGCGGTCGCCCCCCGTGTGCCGAAGGTGGTCGAAGGTGTGCGCGTGATCACCCTCGAGGAGCTGATCACCCGATAGCGGCGCATTCACGTTTCTCAACAGCAGCGCCGAGCCACACCATTACGATGGCGGCCATGGGCGACACCCTGTCGGGCGAGACACACATCAGCGAAGCCACGAAGTCGCAGGCGCTGACGGTGACGGGCGGCGTGGCGCGCAACACCGTGCTCCCCCGGGTGGAGTGGGAAGGCCCCGACCCCAAAGTGAACCCCTCGCAGCGGCACCGCTTCGAAGAGCTGGGGCTGCTGGGTGAAGGCGGCATGGGCGAGGTGGTGCTCGCGCAGGATCACGACATCGAGCGCCAGGTCGCGCTCAAGCGGCTGCCAGAGAACTGCGACCTGGGCCGGGTGCTGCGCTTCGTGGAAGAGATCCGCACGGTCGGCCAGCTGGAGCACCCGAACATCGTGCCGGTGCACGACGTGGGGGTCGACGCGTCGGGCCGGTACTACTTCGTGATGAAGCACCTGCACGGAGAGACGCTCGAGTCGATCATCGGGCGGCTGCGTGACGGTGATGAAGCGGTGCACGCCCGGTTCACCATGCCGGTGCGCGTGCAGCTCATGGTGAGCGTGATGAACGCGCTCATCTATGCGCACAAGCAGGGCTTCATTCACCGTGACTTGAAGCCCGCCAACATCATGGTGGGGCCGTACGGTGAAGTGACGGTGATGGACTGGGGGCTGGCCAAGCGCATCCGTTCGCCCGAGCGCATCACGGGCGAGGTGACCAGCGGGCCGCGGGATCGCACGCCGCTGCAGACGCAGGTGGGCGCGATCATGGGCACCCCGCTCTACATGTCGCCCGAGCAGGCGCGCGGTGAGAACGACACGCTCGATGAACGCAGCGACATCTACGCGCTGTCGGTGGTGTTCCACGAGCTGCTGCACCTCGATCACTACCTGCGGGGCCGGGAAGACATGCAGTCGGTGCTGGAGGGCGTGAAGAAGGTGACGCCGGTGCTGCACGTCGCGACGCTCAAGGGCCGCAAGTACCAGGTGCCCGCCGAGCTCGACTGGTTTCTGGAGCGCGGCTTCCGCAAAGAACCCGCCGAGCGGTATGCGTCGGTGGCGGAGATGGCCGAGGAGCTGCAGCGGATCATTCGGGGTGAGTGCCGGGTGCAGTGTCAGCGCACGTTCGTCAAACGCATGCTGGGCGAAGCGTCGCGGTTCACCGATGAACGGCCCACGCTGATGATCATCGGCGCAGCGGCGGTGGGCTCGTTGTTCCTGGCGGCGATCGTGAAATCGTTCCTCGTCTTCATGTGAAGCAGCACCCGCAACGCCCGTAGCCCCCGCTCCCTCAGCTCCTCTCCCCGAGGGGGAGAGGGTTGGGGAGAGGGCTGTCAGCTTCTTCACCGAGCGTCCGTCCGGTCCGCATGTCCGCCGCGAGCCTCCACTTTCACCACTTCTTCCGTCGAAGCGGCCGCGTGCCCGGTCTCTGAAGGATCCGTCTGGATCACCTTCACGAGGCCGGGTGGCGAGAGCTGCCCGGCCCTTTTTCATTTCATGGCGATTGATGACGAATGGTGAGTCAGCGGGCCGTGATCCCGCGCAAGAGAGTTCGATCCTCTCCTGTCGCCCTGCTTGTCGCCGGCTTAGCTCTGAGGGTCAGAGCGTCCGCCTGAAGAGCGGAAGAACTCGGTTCGATCCCGAGAGCCGGCATCCCCTGACTGCGTCGATGTGGGAATATCGACGTCACCATGTTGCGACGATTCTCCGGGGCTTTGGCGCTCACCTACCTGGCTGCATGCCTCGACACTCAACTTCCCCCACCGCCGGGGCCGGGCTCCATCACGGGGCGAGTGCTGGTGGCCTCGCCGGGAGAACCGCTGGGCACCCCTGTCGCTGGAGCCAACATCACCGTCGTCGAGTCGGGGCTCACGGCCACCTCACAAGATGACGGGCGCTTCACGCTGGCCCCGGTGTACCAACGAGAAGGCACGCTCGAGATCGTCTCGGGAGCGCTCAAGCGGGTGATCGCGCTCGAGACCATCGGCGCGGGCTTCGGCCGGGTGACGGTGTTGGGCGACGTCGCTTTGAGCCGCAACGCCTCGGTGCAGGGCGAGGTGCTGCTCGACGACGGCAGCCAGCCCGTCGGCACGTTGGTGTTCCTCGAAGGGCAGCCCAACTCGGCCTACACGAACCAGTCGGGCCAATTCCTGCTGCGCGAGCTGCCGGTGGGGCGGGTGACGTTGAGCGTCTATCGAGCGGGCTATGCGCCGCAGCGGGTTCCGCTCGAGCTGCGCAGTGGAGAGCGCACGATCGTCGAGGCGTTGCAGCTGCGGCCCGAGCCGCTGACGTCGGCGCAGGTCTCGGGCCGGGCGCTGCTCGCGGACCTGGATGACGCGAGCGGCATCACGGTCTCCGCGGGCGCGCTCCAGACAGCCGTCGACCCCACTGGCACCTGGCGTCTGCCCTCGCTCTCGCCGGGCGTTCACACGTTCACCTTCCGCGCGCAGGGCCGCCGCACCATCACGCTGGTCAATCGGCTCATCGCAGCAGGCGCGGTCGAACTTCCTCCGGTGACACTCACGCTCGGCGACCCCGGCACCGAGCCGAACGTCGATCCCTTCCCTCCCTACGACGCTGGTACCGGTGGCGGTGGCGGGACTGGCGGTGGTGGCGTCGGGACTGGCGGTGGCGGGACCGGGGGTGGCGGCGGTGGTGCGCCTGTCGACGCTGGTGCGAGCATGCCGGTGACGCTCGTCTCGGCGGGGACCTCCCACAGCTGCGCGGTGCTCGCTGACAAGCGCGCGTTCTGCTGGGGCCGCGACACCTTCGGTCAGATCAACGGGCCCGCAGGCGCCGACGCGGTCGCGCCGACGTTGGTGGCGCGCGACGTGCTCGACATCGCCGCGGGAGGCACACACACCTGCGTCGTGCACACCGATGCGGGCGTCGAGTGTTGGGGCTCCAACGCCGACTATCAGCTCGGCATCCTCAACCCCGATGCGGGGCAGCGGAGCACCCTGCCCATCGCAGCGCGATCCGTGTCGGCCGGTGCCCGGTTCGCGTGCGCGGTGTCAGGCGCTGAGATCGTCTGCTGGGGTTCGAACAGCGATCTGCAGGTTGGCAACGGAACAGTTTCTGCGCGCGTGCTGCCCGACACCATGCAGCTGGTGACCATCGCCGAAGCGGTCGCCGCGGGCGACGCGCACACCTGCGCGCTCATGAAGGTCAACGGCGTGCCCAGCGTGAAGTGCGCAGGGAGGTTGTTCGCCAATGCCTCACAGCCCGGCAACGTCATCCTGTCCGACGTGCGGCGATTGTCGTCAGGCGGTCAACACTCGTGCGGCCTGAAGACCGACGGCACCGTGCATTGTTGGGGCATGAATGGGGCGGGCCAGCTCGGCTTCGCGGGCGCGCAACAGAATACGCCCACCGTCGTGCCGGGGCTCTCGAACGGGCTCGCGATCGCGGCAGGTGGCCAGCACACGTGCGCCCTGCTCGCCGGGGGTTCACTCGAGTGCTGGGGTGCCAACGCGTACGGCCAGCTGGGCGGTGGCGCTGCGGACGGAGGCATCACGCGCGTCACGCCGAGCCTGACTGACGTCACCAGCGTCTCGGCGGGCGGCATTCACACCTGCGCGATTCGTGGCGGAGGCAGCCTGTGGTGCTGGGGCAGCAACGGCTACGGCCAGCTCGGCGTCGACGCGGGCGCAGCGTCCCTCGGGCCGGTGCATGTCGAGTTCTTCAGGGAGTGAGGACCCCGGCATAAGCACAGCCCATGCTGCGGGGCGAGCACACGCGGCGGCAAGGCCGAGAGCCAACACCCAGAGGCGCATCACCCGCCTGCGTAGTCGACGAGTGCCTTCAGCCCTTCGACTGACCCCGAGTGCGAAGGAACCATCGCCTTGACGTCAGCCGCTTCGGGCGCGAGCAACTTGCCCAGCCGCTTGATCGACTCCACGTTCACCGCGCCGTCATCGGAGAACAGCCATGGCGCCTTCCGCAGGCTGCCATCTGAGTTGAACGTGAACGAGTCACCCACGTACAGCACACCCGCCGCGAGGAACGCCGCGCTGCCCGCCGTGTGACCGGGAATGACGAACGCGCGCACCTTGAGCGTGCCCACCTCGACCTCTTCGCCGTCCTTCAACGCGCGCGCGCCGGTGAGCGCGAACTCTTTCTGCGGGCCCATCATGCCAGGCAGCGGACCCTTCGAGGCCGCCGTGCCTTCGATCAACGGCTGCTCACCATCACCGATGAACACCTGCGCGCCGGGGAACTGTTTGCACCCGCCGGTGTGATCCGGGTGGCCGTGCGTGATGAAGATCGCCTTCACCGCATCGACGCCCAGCCCACGCCGGGTGAGCTCGGCCTTGATCGCGGTCGCTTCGGCCTCGTCAGCGCAGTCGATCAGCGCGAGCTCCTTCTCGCCGATCGGCACCAGGTACGCCGAGGTGTAGCCGTGGTTCACCCGCTTCGCGCCGCCGGGGAGTTCCTGGCCGTCGGGCATCTCCTTCAGCCCCGAAAAGACCGAGCCCATCATGGCCCCGAACGTCATCACCACCAGCGCGAGGAACCCACCGATCGCGAGCAGAACCCTTTTCATGCGACGCTCACTAACACCAAGTCGGCGCTACGGCAGAACCCGCCTCATTCCAACGCGACGGCCCACATCAGGCAGGAGCGAACTTGAGGAGCTCAGCGCCCTCGCCCACCTGGTCACCCGCGGTGAACAGGTACTCGGACACCGTGCCGTCAGACGGCGCGGTGATGGTGTGCTCCATCTTCATCGCCTCCATCACCAGCAACGCCGTGCCCTTCTTCACCGAAACCCCGCTCTTCGCCAGCAGCGCGACGATCTTCCCCGGCATGGGCGCGACCAGCTTGCCGCCGTGTGAATCGTCTTCGCCGGCGTGCGCGATGGGATCGAACAGCCCGAGCTGCGTGACGAAGCCCGCGTGGAACACGTTGAGGGTCTCGCCTTCGAACACCACCGTGCCGCGCACCGGCTGCTCACCGAGCATCAGCTGATAGTCGACCCCGTCGTTCGACACCGTGAGCCGCGTGCCGTTGAACAGGGAGCCCGCGCGCCCGTAGGCGATCTGCACCTCGTGAGCGCCGAGCCGCAAGCCACGCACGAAGGTCTGATTCACCCGCCAGCCCGTGCGTGACGACCACGGGTCCGAACCCGCCAGCCGATCTTCCCGCGCCAGCACCGCCGCGGCCGCCAGCGCCAACACCGCGTCGGGGACGCGCGACGTCTCGGGGAACAGCTCCGCGTGGTTCTTCGCGATGAGCCCGGTGTCGAGATCGGCCGAAGAAAACGCTTTCGACTCGACCAGGCGCTTCAGGAAGCCGACGTTGGTGGAGAGCCCGACGATCTGGGTGTGGCCCAACGCCTCCGACATGCGCGCGAGCGCCTGCTGGCGATCTTCACCCCAGACGATCAACTTGGCGATCATCGGATCGTAGAACGGGGTGATCGCGTCACCGGGCCGCACACCCGAGTCGACACGTACGGCGCTGTTCACGAACGACTGGTGCTCCGGAAAACGCAGGTGCGCCAACGTGCCGATGGCGGGCAAGAAACCCTTCTCCGGGTTCTCCGCGTAGACGCGCGCCTCGAGCGAGTGGCCCTTGATGGTGAGCTCCGACTGCTTCTTCGGGAGCTTCTCCCCCGCCGCCACGCGCAGCTGCCACTCCACCAGATCCAGCCCCGTGATCGCCTCCGTCACCGGGTGCTCGACCTGCAGGCGGGTGTTCATCTCCATGAAGTAGAACTGCTCACCTTCGGAGATGAACTCGACCGTGCCCGCGCCCTCGTAGCCAACGGCCTTGGCCGCAGCGACGGCGGCTTCACCCATCGCTGCACGACGCGCGGGCGACATTCCCGGAGCGGGCGCTTCTTCCAGCACCTTCTGGTGCCGGCGCTGCACGGAGCAATCGCGCTCGAACAGGTACACGCACTCGCCGTGACGATCCGCGAAGACCTGCACCTCGATGTGGCGCGGCCGGGTGAGGTACTTCTCGATCAACACCGCGTCGTCGCCGAACGCGTTGATCGCCTCGCGCTTGCACGACTCGAGCGCCGCCGCGAAGTCTTCACTCTTCTCGACCGCGCGCATGCCCTTGCCGCCACCACCCGCGCTTGCCTTGATCAGCACGGGGTAGCCGATGCGATCGGCTTCTTTCTGCAGCAGCGCAGGTGACTGATCAGCGCCGTGGTAGCCCGGAACCAAAGGCACCTTCGCCTTCTCCATGCGCGACTTGGCTTCTGACTTGAGGCCCATCGCCGAGATGGCCGAAGCCGGAGGGCCGATGAAGGTGATGCCCGCCTTCACGCACGCTTCGGCGAAGTCTTCGTTCTCCGACAAGAAGCCGTAGCCCGGGTGAATCGCCTGCGCGCCGGTGGCCTTCGCCGCCGCGAGGATCTTCTCCATCACCAGGTAGCTCTCTTTGGCCGCGGCAGGGCCGAGGTGCACCGCCTCGTCACACGAGGCCACGTGCTTCGAGCCTGCGTCGGCGTCGGAGTACACGGCCACCGTCTTGATGCCGAGGCGGCGTGCCGTGGATGCGACACGGCAGGCGATCTCTCCACGATTTGCGATGAGGATTTTCGTGAACATGGGTCACATCCGAAAGAGGCCGAACTTCGTCTCGGGAATGGGCGTGTTGAGCGTGGCCGACAGTCCCAACGCCAGCGTCATGCGCGTGTCTGCGGGGTCGATGATGCCGTCGTCCCACAGGCGCGCGGTCGCGTAATACGGGTGGCCTTGCGTCTCGTACTGGCTGCGAATCGGGCTCTTGAACGCGGCCTCTTCTTCAGGGCTCCACTTACCGCCCTTGAGCTCGATGCCGTCGCGCTTCACCGTCGCCAGCACGCTGGCCGCCTGCTCGCCGCCCATCACGCTGATGCGCGCGTTGGGCCACATCCACAAGAAGCGCGGGCCATACGCGCGCCCGCACATGCCGTAGTTCCCCGCGCCGAAGCTGCCGCCGATGATCATGGTCAGCTTGGGCACGGCCGCGGTCGACACGGCGGTCACCATCTTCGCGCCGTTCTTGGCGATGCCTTCGTTCTCGTACTTCCGGCCCACCATGAAGCCGGTGATGTTCTGCAGGAACACCAGCGGCACCTTGCGCTGGCAGCACAGCTCGATGAAGTGCGCGCCCTTGAGCGCCGACTCGCTGAACAAGATGCCGTTGTTGGCGATGATGCCCACCGGCATGCCGTGGATGTACGAGAAGCCCGTCACCAGCGTGCTGCCGTAACGCGCCTTGAACTCGTCCATCTCGGAGCCGTCGACGATGCGCGCGATGATCTCCCGCACGTCGTAGGGCTTCTTGGTGTCGGTGGGCACGATGCCGTACAGCTCTTCAGCGGCGTACTTCGGCGGGCGAGGTTCTCGCAGCGGGATGTTCGGCTGCTTCTGCACGTTGAAGGTGCTCACCGTGCGCCGCGCGATCGCCAGCGCGTGCAGATCATTCTGCGCGAGGTGATCGACCACACCCGACAAGCGCGTGTGCACGTCGCCGCCGCCGAGATCCTCCGCGGTCACCACTTCACCGGTCGCCGCCTTCACCAGCGGAGGCCCGCCCAGGAAGATCGTGCCCTGGTTCTTCACGATGATGCTCTCGTCGCTCATCGCCGGCACGTACGCGCCGCCCGCGGTGCAGCTGCCCATCACCACCGCGATCTGAGGGATGCCTTCAGCCGAGAGGTTCGCCTGGTTGAAGAAGATGCGCCCGAAGTGCTCCTTGTCGGGGAACACGTCGTCTTGCATCGGCAGGTTCGCGCCGCCGGAGTCGACCAGGTAGATGCAGGGGAGCCGGTTCTCCTTCGCGATCTCTTGAGCGCGCAGGTGCTTCTTCACAGTCATCGGGTAATACGTGCCGCCCTTCACCGTGGCGTCGTTGCAGATGATCAGGCAATCGACCCCGCTCACGCGGCCGATGCCGGTGATGACGCCGGCGCAGGGCGCGCTGTCGGTGCCATCGCGGTGGGGGTACATGTTGAGCGCGGCCAGCGGGCTGAGTTCGAGGAAGGGCGTGCCCGGGTCCAGCAGCATCTGCACGCGGTCGCGTGGCAGCAGCTTGCCGCGCGCGGTGTGCTTGGCGCGGGCTGCCTCGCCACCGCCGAGCGCGGCCTTGTCGATCTGCGCGCGAAGGTCGTCGACCACCACCTGCATGGCCTTGGCATTGGCCTGAAAGTCGGCAGAGCGGGCGTTGAGTTGTGTCTCCAGAATCGGCATGGCAGCGTCCGTTGTGGTGTTT
>JAUYRZ010000007.1 GCA_030695565.1 Archangium sp. | reverse complement strand
CGCGTTTTCCTTGGCGAAGTCGGTGAGCTTCTTCTTCTCGAGCTTGCCCTGCGACTTGCTGGTGCGCTTCTCGACCTGGGTGTCGCCGGCGAGGGCGTCAGCCGACATGCCGAACAGCGCCTTGATGTTGTCGCCGAAGAGGGTGATCACGCCGATGGCAGCGATGGCGATGAGCGCGACGATGATGATGTATTCCGTCATGCCCTGACCGCGGGACTTCTTGAGGGCCATCTGCTTGTTGAGCTTCGCCATGGTGTCACTCCTTCGTGGGCTGCTCCGGGAGTGGAGCGGCTTGGTTGAAGGAGTATCGAAGGCAGCCTGATTTCCCTCCATACGTCATCGGGAGGACCCCCTCCCAGGAGCGTGAAGCGACCTGCACATCACTGAGCAGGCTTCACACCGCGCAGACACATAACCACTCGACACCATTCAGACTTTTCTCGGCCCGCGCCCTGCACACCGACCCTGCATGCCCCTCTTCAAGCGCCCCGACGGATTCCTCGCCACCGACGTCGCCCCCTTCCGCCAGATGATGCCGTTCCTCATGCGCACACGGACCGAGTCGGCCGTGTACTTCGAGCAGGACCTGGATCTCACCAAGACCCAGCAGTTCATCGACGCGTACAACGCGACGCACGAGAAGCGCATCACGGTCTTCCACCTCTTCACCTGGGCGATCGCGCACGTGCTCCACGTTCGCCCGCGCATGAACCGCTTCGTGGTGGGCAGCCGGGTGTACCAGCGCGACGGCGTGTGGATCTCCTACTCTGCGAAGAAGTCGATGGAAGACGGCGCTCCCATCGTGGTGCTCAAGCGCAAGTTCGACCCCACCATGACCTTCGAGCAGACGGTCGCCTTCATCCACGGCGACGTGAAGGAAGGCCGCAGCGACAAGAAGAGCCACATGGACAAGGAGCTCAACCTCTTCCTCAAGCTGCCCGCGATGTTGCTGCGCTTCGGCGTGGGCGTGGTGCGCTGGCTCGACTCGGTCAACCTGTTGCCGGGCAGCTTCATTCACCCAGACCCCATGTACGCGAGCATGTTCATCGCGAACCTGGGCAGCGTGCGGCTCGAGTCGGCGTTCCACCACCTCTACGAGTACGGCAACATTCCGCTCTTCGCCGCGCTGGGCCGCACCAAGCTGGTGCCGGTGGCAGACGAGACCGGCGCGGTCACCGTGAAGAAGATGTGCTCGATGAAGTACACCTTCGACGAGCGCATCGAAGACGGGCTGTACTGCGCCTCGTCGCTCGAGCTGCTCAAGAAGATGGTGGAAGACCCCGCGGCGTTCATGGAGAACAACGCGTCGGTCACGGTCGCGAAAGCGGCCTGAAGTGGCTCCCTCTCCCTTCGGGAAAGGGTCGGGGTGAGGGCCTCGCCCGCAAAATCACGGACAGGCCGGCACGCCCGAGTCACCCGAAGTCGCCACCTGAAGCGGCGTCGTGCCGGGCGTGTTCACCGTGTACGCGCCCGCGGCCAACGGGGGAATCGTGCACGACGTGGGTTTCGGCGGCACGGGCTTGGCGCTGCCTCCGCTGGTGCGGCTGCAGGTCTGGCCCGCGATGGTCAGCTCGATCCGCTCGCCATCGACGCGCACCTGGCAGGTGCCGCCGTACACCGCGCCCGTCGCCTCGAGCACGAAGGACGCGTCAGGGACGATCGCTGCGCTCACCGCGCTGAGGCAGATCTGCTGCGGCACGGGGGGCAGCGGCTCGCACTCCGGGGAGCACCCCAGGCTGGCGAAGAACAAACCGAAAGCCGCGACTCTCACGGACACCTCGGAACCCCTGCGTCGGCCGACTCGGGGATGGTGAACGTGACCGGCGTACCCCTCTTGATCGTGTACGTCCCCGCGGGCAGCGCGGGCACGTTGCACTTCACGAAGCGGGGCGCCGCCGGAGCAGCGCGTTCCGAGTCACTGCGCGAGCACGACATGCCATCGACCGCGAGGTTGATCTGCCCGCCCTCCACGGTGACGGAACACGTGCCGCTCGCATAGGTCTCGCCCTCGATGACGAACGGCGCATCAGCGGCGATCGTCCCTGCATCAGCACGATGACAGACGGTCTGCGGATTCGAGGAGATGCTCTCGCACGGGGGCGTGCAGCTCCAGGCAATGACGGAAAGACACAGGCCGCAGAGGAGTCGGGGGGTGGCGTTCATGAGCGCTCGACTCTCGCACACTGACTCATGGGCAGCTGGGCAGACCACCGTCAGCGCCTTCGGGGAGCGTGAAGGTGCGCCCGGTGACCGTGTACGTGCCGGCCGGCAACGCCGGTACCGCGCAGTCGACGCTGTTGGGCAAAGGAGGCGCCGCGAGGCCTTCGCCTGAGTTGCCCGTGCACGTGTTGCCGTCGATGCGCAGCTCGATCCGCCCACCATCGACGCCGACCGAGCAAGCGCCTTCGCGCAAGAAGGTCTGGCCGACCACGACGAAAGGCACGTCAGCTGTCAGCGCTCCTGCGTCGGCCCGGCGGCACACGTCGCGAGGTGCGGAAGCAGCGCTCTCACACGGAAGGGTGCAGCTCCAGGCGAGCACGAAGAGGCCCAGACCAACGACTGACTTGAACAGCGTGTTCACCGGCAACCCCGCACGCCGGCATCAGCGGCCAGTGGAACGTCGAACTGCGTCGGAGGCAGCGAGTTCACGACGTACGAGCCCGCAGGCAGCGGAGGGATGGTGCAGCGCACGGGAAAGGTGGCCGCTCGCACTCCGTTCGCCGGAACGGTGCCACAGGAGCCTTCGGTCACGATCAGGTCGATCTGTCCACCGTCGACGGCCACCTGACACTGGGCGTCCTCCGCGAAGGCCTCGCCCTCCAGCACGAAGGAGGCGTCAGGCGCGATCGCCCCCGCATCAGCGCGGTGGCAGAGGGCTTGAGGCGCGGGCGAGATGGGGTCGCACGGGACGGGAAGACAGCCGAACGCGACGAGCGAGAAGCCGGCGGAAACCACGAAGACGCTGAAGGGCGAGTGCATGAGGGGCGGCCTTGCAAAATGCTTGCACCGGGCGCCTCCGAGCGGCGGTCCGCTCAACGCGGCATCGATGTCAGGGCGCCCGTGCCCCGATCGAAGGCGCGCGAAGTGGAGCACTCAGGCGCGCACAGACAACACGACCTTGCCCTTCGCACGGCCGGTCTCGAGATACCGGTGGGCCTCGGCCGCTTCTTCCAGCGGGTACACGCGGTCGATGAGCGGCGCTCCGGCCTGAATCAACACCCGCTGGCCGCGCTCGACCTGCAGCGCGCTCACCAGCGCATCCCACGCGGTGAGCGCGACCAGCGGCAACGACGCAGCCTCCACATGACTCAACGACTTCGGCTTGAGCGCGACCTCGTCGGCGCGAATGATCACCTCATCGGCGTAGCAGCCCATGCGCCGGTGGCTGGGAGACGACACCACCTGGTCTCCCACCCTCAAGCCCTTCACCTTGGCACCGACCTCCAGCACTTCACCCGACACGTCCATGCCCAGGGTCCACGGCAGGTCGAGCCACACCACCGCGCGTTGACCGCCCGAACGAATCTTGAAGTCGACCGGGTTGACCGAGGCCGCGTGCACGGCCACCCGCACGTCATCAGGCCCGGGCACGGGAGCTGCGATCTGCTCGAGGCAGAGCACCTCGGGGCCACCGTACGACTTCATCCGGATCGCGCGCATCAGCTCAACGACCTCACCAGCGCGAGCGCGCCTTCGGAGAGAAACACCACCACCGCGACCGGTACGATCAACCCCAGCACGCTCCCGATGAAGTGGTGGCTCTGCTTCACTGGAGAGAGGGCGAGCGCGTAGTTGAGCGGGGGCCTGAGCATCATCACCGCCCGCAACGCCGCGATGGTGAGCACCGGGCGCTGCTCGAGGCCCGCGAGGATCCGCCGGGCAGGGGGCCAGGTGATCTCGGCCAGCGCCTTGCCGCCCACCGAGCGCACCAGCAGAAACACGAGCGTGGCCGAGATGACCGCGCCCGCATACGCGCCCGCAAAACCCAGCATCGGTCCCCACGCCGCGCGGGCGGCGAAGATGAACACCACGCCCGGCACCTGGAGCAACTGCCCCACGGTGAAGATGGCGAAGAAGAGCGCGAGGCCCCACCAGCCGGCGGCCGTCACGGCGGCGCGCAGGCGCTCCTCCGTCATCCACTCACGCACGCCCGTCAGGCTGGCGAGCCCGATGAGGAGCCCCAGGCCCAGCACCAGCACCACCAGACGCACTCGGGTACTCACGAAGACCCGTGTAGCCGCAGTCAGCGGGGCGCGCGCGTGATCAGCCAAGACCAAATCAGTGGCATGGTTTGCGTCGATGACACCGCGGACCGCTCGCATCACGCTGGCCACCCTGCTGCTGGGCATCTACAGCACGTTGTCCGTCGCCCGGCAGGTGTCGAACGCATTGCGGGATGCGGGACTGCTGCGCGCCACGGTGGCCACGGCCTTCGGAGTGGCCGCGCTCGCCGTGATCGTCTTCCTCGTTCGCCACCCCTCGCTCAGAACGCCTCGCACGCTCTTCGCGACGCTGGGAGTCGCGCTCGTCTACGGCGCGGTGATCTTCCCCATGAGCAGCCCGGAAGAGAAGCTGCACTTCCTCGAATACGGCGCGGTCGGCGTACTCGCCTTCTTCGCGGCGAAGCCCGGGTGGAGCACCTCGCGCCGCTTCCTCTTCGCGGTGCTCTTCACGCTCGCAGCCGGTTGGCTCGACGAAGGCATTCAGGCGCTGCTGCCCACCCGTCACTACGACCTGCGCGACGTCGGCTTCAATGCGCTCGCCGGCGTGATGGCGCTGACCGCCTTCGCCTTCATTCGCTGGTCGGCGAACAGTCAGCGGCTCGCGGTGGTGCTGGCCGTGCTGGCGCTCCCGCATTCAGCGCAAGCGATGCTCAAGTGGGTCTACGACGTGCCGGGGCTCAGCCTGAAGTCGCAGGCGATCGTCGTGGCGGAGCACGTGGACGCCGGCCGCTACCGCATCAAGGAGAGCGTCCGCGGCGAGCTGAAGCCAGGCGCCGAAATCGCCGTGCCTGACGACGGGTACGAGACCACGTGGGAAGCCGGCGAGCGCGAAGTGGTGCTCTTCCTCGCGCAGAACGGCAGCGCCTGGAACCTGGTCAGCTCGGGGTTGCGCCAACGGCGCCAGGGTCAGATGCATCGGTTCGAGCAACGCCGGAACCCCGGGTTGTTCGAGGCCCAACCAGAAGGCCGCGACCTCGACGCGTTCGTCAAAGAAGTGCGCGCGGCGTTGGCGCTGCAGCCACGAGACCTCACGAAGCGGCGCACCGCGGCGAGGTCGTTGCTCCCGGCGGCGATTCCGGCCGAGATGCACTCCTTCGCGTTCATCGATGAACGCGCGAGGCGGGTGCTCACCGTGTTGGCTGCGGGAGGCGATCTCGAAAGCACGCTCGAGCTGATGCCTCGCGACCGCAGCACCGCGCCCTTTCCTCGGCGCGCTCGGGTCGCTGGAGCAATTGCTCTCCTTCGCGGAAGACCTCACTCGCGATCCGAAGTGGCGCGCGCGGGCGCTGAACGCTGCCGATGCCGACCGCGAGCTGCCCCGCGAACCCAGGCTCGTCGACCGCCTGCGTCCCCTGCTCCATGACGTTTCTCCGTTGGTGCGCGGGCAGGCCGCTTTCCTCCTCGGCCGCACGAGGGATTGGTCGTCGAGTGATGCGCAGGAGCAACGCGCGCTGAAGAACCAGGCGGCCCGCGCGAAGCGGGTGCTGCTCGACCGGTTCGCGCTCGAGCAAGACCTGCGGGTGCTCGACGCGATCTCCCGGGCAGGTCGCGAAGGCTGGCTGCCCTCACGAAAGCGGGCACCCCACCTCGCCGCCGGCCTCTCGCTGCGAGGCGCAGGCATGGACGGCGGCGCGCGCGTGGAGCCTCGCTGCCCATGCAGAACCACCTCCCAGTTCGTCTTGCGCACCGACCTCGAGGTCTTCACCTTCGACCTGGAGGCCGAAGTTTCGTGGCACGTGTGGTTGCCGGGAGGTTGGGCGGGGCGGTGGAGGTCTGCCACGGGCGCCGGTGCTGCACGTCTGCCGAGGTGGAGCACGAGAACGCACGAGCTTTCCGCGACACGCCTGTCTTGATCGACAGACCTCGTCCGAGCGAACGCGCGACGGCCCCGCGTTTGCTGCGTACCGCGCCATGCGCACGACCCTCCTGGCTCTCACCCTCCTCCTCACCGCCGGTTGTCCCATGTCCGGGGGACCCTGCTCGTCTGCCGCAGTGCTCTTTCCATCGCCCGCCGCGAGCGGCACGACCACCGATGCGGGCGTGGTCATCGACGTCACGTGGCAGCCCACCTCGGCGCCGGCGGCGTTCTACGCCTCACCGAGCGCGACCGGGAACGTGCGACTCCTCGACGCGGGGGTCACCGGCGCGCAGCTGATCAGCACCTCATCGAGCACGGGCACGCTGGCGTTCGAGCTCAGGTACTCCGAGGGCCCGACACGAACGTGTTCGCACCTCGGCATGGACGATACGTACGTCCTCTCCGTCTCAGTCCCACGCCTCACTGACGGAGGCGTCGGTGCGGGGAGCGTCACCACGTCCATAGACCTCGGCGCGCTCTGACCCGGCCAGTCCGTTGGAAGACTTCGGCTCCTGCGGGACGGAGGCAAAGCAGACAAGCGAGAGCACGGCGTGGGATAGAGTCGAGTATGCTCGGCGGGAGCTGCTCGCGATTAGTCATCCTGGTGTCGGTGTTGTCCTCCGGCTGTCTCGTCACCGTGTGCGAAGGCGCCACGTGCGGTGACACTAAAGCTGCAGCACCTGAGGCCGGCGCAGGGGCCTGCAGTCCCGCGAACTGCTCCGATGGGTGCTGCGACGGAGCGACCTGCATCCGAACGGACTCGCAGACTTCGTCGCAGTGCGGCGTCTACGCGGAAGCCTGCCAGGCGTGCACGAGCAACAACCGGTGCGAGCGCGGGTCGTGCCGCGGCCCCGACACCTGCACGACCGGCTGCCACAACACCGATATCTGTCACACCGGCAAGCTCAGCTCGCGCTGCGGCCCGGTGGGGAGCGCCTGCACGCTGTGTGAATCAGCGTGCGTCAAACAACAGTGCGCTCCTGCAGCCGTGCTCGTCGGCGATCCGTGCACCTCTGACTCGAGCTGCGCGGGGCTGGGACGAGGTGCCTATTGCCGCCTGCACACGACGGGCGGCGTCGCCTATCCCGGTGGCTTCTGTACGCTGCCGTGCGAGGGCACCTCCGCCTCGTGTACGGGAATCAGCGACTGCGTCTCGTTTCCCACCCGCTTCGGTGAGAGCGTGCGCCTCTGCGCGCCGACCTGCCACCCACGCGGCTGCCGCGCAGGGTACAGCTGCTACGACGGGCTCTCCTGGAACGGCGCGAGCTTGTGTTGGATCGACCCGCCCCCGGCGACCTCCCTCACGGCCGCTATCGGCTCGCCCTGCCTTGACGCCTCCGACTGCGGTCCAGGCCGCGTGTGTCAGCGCCCCTACGACGGGGCTCACACCGGGTACTACGGCGGCTACTGCACCTCGAGCTGCACGCCCGGTGCGCCCTGTGGGAACGGCTCCGATGTCTGCGTGACGGAGGGCGGTGTGAGCCTCTGCAGGGCGCCGTGTTCCGTTCCGGGTCGTCAAGCTGAGTGCCGCACGGAGTACGTCTGCGAGGCGGGAGCTGCAGGCAATTGGTGCGCGTCCTCATGCACCTGGGGCCGGACCTGCCCTCAAGGAAAGACCTGCAACAGGACCACAGGCGACTGTCGCTGAGGGCCCAGGACCGCGCTGCTCGCTCTCGCGCGCACGGCAGGCGGTCGTGCGCTGTAGCTGTGAGCGCTACACCGTCGGCGGATCCGCGAGGTTGAACCCCGTGATGGCCGTCGCGGCCTCGGGGCTGACGGCGATGCTTCCCGTGACGACCGATGCCGGCACCGACGAGATGCCGGTCTTGGCGAGGATCATGTAGTTGATCGGCGAGCCGAGGTTGACCGGCAGCGCCCGCGGATAGCCGGTGGTGAAGGTCCACGTGTGGTTCGACGCCAGGGGAACCCCGACCGCGATCAAGGTGCTCGTGGTGATGGTCGCAGTGAACGCCGTGTTCAGTTGCAACGCCCGTTGCCACACGCCTGGCCGGTGTCACAGAACCGGCCAAGACAACATAGTTGGGTCGCAGCGCCACACGGTTCGCATTGCTGGTTGTTGCCGCACACCGCGCCCGCGCCGCAGTACCGACCAGAAGCCGACTCGCAGCACCGCTGGCCCACGCCGCCGCAAGCCACGCAGAACCCGTTATCGGCGACCGTCGAGGGTGCGGTGCACGCCACGTCACCTGGACACTCGCGCTGGCCGAGGCGCCCGCAGGAGAGCGCCCCCGAGACGCAGCCGCCGCCCTGGCAGGTTCCCAGCCCCGCACCGCAGGCGGCCCCGGCCGAGACGCACGTGCCGCCGTTGACGTCGTTGTTGCAGCACCCTCCGTTGTTGCAGCTGTTGCCGTTGCAGCACGGCTGCCCCGGCCCACCACACGTCGCGCAGTCGTTGCCGTTACAAGCCGCGCCCCCCGCCGTGCAGAAGTCGTTCGCGGGGCCCACGCTGGGGCAGCACTGCGAGCCGTTGCCACCGCAGGTCGAGCACGCGCCGGCGGCGCATACCCCCAGGCCCGCACCGCAGCTCGCCGCGTCGGCTACGCAGGTGGTGCCCGCGCAGCAGCCCGCTGCCCCACATGTGCTGTTCGCGCAGCACGGTTGGCTGGGCCCGCCGCAAGCCACCAGGGTTCCCGCCTTGCACACGGTGCCGCCGGGGCCGTCAGCGCCAGACGGAAGGCAGGTGCCCGAAGCGGCGTCGAAGCAGCCGCCCGCCAGACAGGCACTGCCGGGGCAGGCCGGCTGAAAGGCGACGCCGCAGCTCGCGCAGGCGCCAGCCGCGCAGACGACGTTGGCGCCGCCACACGTCGTGCCGCCGCAGCACGGCTGACCCAGGCCACCGCAGCCGGCACACTGGCCCGAGGGAAGACAGAG
The DNA here is from genome assembly GCA_030695565.1 of Archangium sp. Taxonomy (GTDB): domain Bacteria; phylum Myxococcota; class Myxococcia; order Myxococcales; family Myxococcaceae; genus Archangium_A. The sequence continues at coordinate 90,117 of JAUYRZ010000007.1, read as the reverse complement.
ATCGCCCGGAGAGCAGGTGCTGCCTGAGGCGATGCAGCGGTCGGTGCCGTTCGCATCGCAGCAGCCCGCGGCGCAGGCGCTCCCCGCGCAGCAGGGCTGGCCGACGCCGCCACAGGCCTCGCACAGCCCGCCACCACACACGGTGCCGCCACCGCACACCGCGCCCGGACAGCACGGCTGACCCGGCCCGCCGCACGCTGCGCACGCGCCGTTGTTGCAAGCCGTGGCGGCGGCGGTGCAGACATCACCGCGACAACAGGGCTGGCCCGCGCCGCCACACGACACGCAGCTGGTGGCGGCCGAGCAGGTGACGCCGCCCGCGGTGCACGACCCGCCCGGGCAGCACGACTGGCTCAGCGCGCCGCACGTGCCGCAGCTCCCGTTGGTGCACGCCCCGCCGATGACGGGGCAGGTCGCGGCAGGGGCGATGCAGGCGTTGTTCACGCAGCACCCGCCGCCTCCACAGGCGTCTCCCGCGCAACACGGCTGGCCCGGGCCTCCGCACACCGCGCAGGTGCCCCCACCCCCGCCGGCGCACACCGCGTTCGAGTCGCACTGTCGACCCGCGCAGCAGGCCTCGCCCGGCCCGCCGCACACCGTGCAGGTCGCGTTTCGGCAGGTCGCGCCCGCCAGCGTGCAGGTGTCGTTGCCGCAGCACGCCTGGCCGAGCCCACCACAAGCAGCGCACGTGCCCGCCACGCAAGCGCTCCCGCCAGACGTGCACTGGGCGTTGGCACAACACGCCTCGCCCAACCCGCCGCAGGTGCCACAGCTCCCGGCGGAGCAGACGCCCAGCGCGCCGCCGCAGCTGACCCCGGCACCGACGCAGGCGCTGCCCAGACAACAACCACCCGCTCCACAGGTGTTGCCGGCACAGCAGGCTTCTCCGGGGTTGCCGCAAGAGGCCGTCGCACCGCCCCCGCCCCCGCTCGCCGTGCCCATGCCGCCGCCCTGGGAACCCGAACCGCCGTCGAGGGCCCCTCCGTCGGCGTTGATCACCACGTTGTTGCAGGAGCACGCGGACAGCAGCATGCAGGCGACCGACAGCACGATAGAGCGCATCGACTTCTCCTCTGGGTGGGCCGACAGGGCGAGCGACAACCTGGAGAGGTGGCCGGAGGCGGGCGCCGACAGGCACGGCTTTCTTGTTTTTTGATCTCAGCGCTCACCGGCAGGCTGCTGCAGCGCGGCCTGCACACGTTCCTTGAGGGTTTCGTACTGTTGACGCTCGGCGGCGCTCAGCAGAGCGAGGCGGTGGTGCAGCGCGAGGAACGTCTTGATGTCATCGGCGACGGTCGACATGGCGTGCAGTCGAAGTGGCCCGAGCCCCTCCTGGGCAGGCGTCGGGTGACGCTCTTGGTCTGCTTCGAGGTTCGTGTGACTATTCATCGACGTGACCACGACCCTGCTGGTCCTGCTCGTCGGTGAGCTGTTGACTCCCTTTCAGAGCGACTTGAATGTGGTGCTACCTCTGGCCTTCCCAGGGGCCGTGCCCGAGGTGTTGCTCGGGCCCAACGCGCCCCCCGGCCGCACCGTGGCCTGGGTGACGAACAAGAGCGGCGGGCTCGAGGTCGAGGTGGTGCTGCACACAGCGCGCATCGCGGGCGATCTTCGGCGGCTCTTGCGCTTCACCTCGTCAGACGCCCCGAGGGACCGGGCCAAGGCGGTCGCGTTCACGCTCGCTGCGATGATGCGAGAGCGAGAGGCCGACCTCGAGTCTCTCAAACCGCCCGCCCCGCAGGCGCCCGTGCTGCAGGGGCACGCTGCATGGACCCTCGATGCCTCGCTCTTCGGAGGGCTCGATCTCCCGGGGCTCCAGCCCGGCGGGGGTCTGGGGGTGAGGCTGCGCCGCGAGCTCGTGGCGCCACTGCAGCTCGGCGTGGGGGCCGAGGTGGGCTTGTTCGCGGCGCCTTCGACCACCCTCGTTCAGCCATCCTTCTTCGTCGAGCTCGCCGTTCCCTTGAGTCGGGGCGCCTTCTCCACCGCGGCCGTTGTCGGAGGGGGCGTGACCGCTCCGATCCTCAGCCGCGACGGGGTGAGTCTGACCACCTGGCTGCCATTGCTCCGCGTCGCGGCCGAAGGGCGCCTCGAGGTGGGGCCGCACCACGGCTTTCGCTTCGCGGTGACGGGGCATTTCATTCCCAGCAGCTTGTCTGTCTTTGTGGGTGAAGCGCTCCTGGGCACCGTCGGCCCGGCCTGGGTTCGCCCTGAAGTGGGCTACTTTGCAGAGCTGTAAGCGCTGATGCCTTCTGAATCACGACCCACGCCACCTTCTGTCGTGCTGCCTCGAACCATCACGCCATCGCGCACCCCGCTGCGCATCGTCGACGACACTGACGACGACGCTTCGCTCATCGAAGCGGTGGCCGCTGGGAACGCCAGCCGCGCGGTGGTGCTCTACGACCGGCTTCGCCCCGTGGTCAGCCGCACCATCCGCCGACTGGCGCCCCGCTCCACGGAGCACGAAGACCTGGTGCAACAGACCTTCATGGAGCTGGTGGTGTCCCTCCGCGCCCGTCCCCAGGTGCGCAGCCTCGACGCCTGGGCCGCGACGATCGCGGCGCGCACCGTTTATCAGCGGCTCCGGCGGGTCAAACTCGAGGCGCGCTTTGCCGCACTGGGCTCGACCGACGACGACTCCGAAGCGCCCGTCGAGCACCCGAGCAACCCGAGTGACGGGCCGTTGCTGACGACGCTCCGGCGCCAGGCGCTCCGAAGAGTCAGCGAGGTGCTCGCCTTGCTGAACCCGAGTCGGGTGCAGGTCTTCTTGCTGCATGACGTGCACGGCTTCGAGCTCAAGGAGATCGCAGACATTCTGGCGATCACCGTTGCCAACGCTCAGTCGCGGCTCGTTCGCGGTCGAAACGATGTTCACATCGCGTTGAACGCCGAGCCTGAGTTGTTGGCTGCGCTGCGAGAGGAGGCCGGGCGATGAAGACGAACGACGAATTGCTGGCGCACGTTCAGAAGGCAGCCCTCGACGAGATCACGGACCTCCCCGACACACCCGAGGCCCGCGCGCGCACCGTCGCGCTGCTCGAGGCGGCGCTCAGCAAGCCGGTGGCGGCGCCCGCGCGCCCGGGCACCGGTTGGCGAATGGCCCTCGCAGCGAGCCTGGCCCTGCTCCTGGGGGCCGGTGGGTGGTTCGCGGCTCGGCCCACGGTCGAGGCGCGGCCAGAGGTGGTGGAGAGCGGTGACGCCCCGCTCACGCTGCAGCTCTCTGCCAGCGTGCGGGTCCACCTGCGCCCTCGAAGCGCGGTGCAGGTGCGCGATGACGGGGCCCGGGTGGTGGTGCGCCGCGGTGAGGTCGCAGCCGAGGTTATTTCGCGTGACGTGGCCTTCTTTCTCGAGACAGGTGACACCGAGGTGGCCACGCGGCTTGGGCGCTTTCGGGTCACACCGGGTGCCGGCTGCGACGGCCGCTCCCAGGTCGAGGTGACCGAAGGCTCGGTGGTGATCACCGCAGGCCCGGCGCTTCTGGCCGGAGAGCGCTGGCCGCGCTGCAATCCGGCGCCGGCGCCCGCGCCGCTGGCCCCGCCCACGCCCACGCCCACGCCCACGCCGCAGCCCATTCGACCCATCGTCACCCATCGACTCACCGCACCGCCGCGCCCCGAGAAGGACGCGGACCGACTCGCCCTGCAGAACGCGCTGTACCTGCAGGCCCTCACCCTGCAGCGCGCGGGCGACGTCAGCGCAGCCGTCAAGAAGCTCGAAGGCGTGCTGGCCGACCCGCTCTCGCCTCTGGCGGAGACGGCATTGGTTCAAAAGATGAAATGGCTCTCGGCGACCGATCGAACGGCGGCGCGGAAGGTGGCCTCTGAATACCTGCAGCGGTTCCCCATGGGCTTCGGCCGGGCCGACGCTGAGCAGCTGGTGCTGGAGCCGCAATGAGGTCGCTCGCAGCGGTCCTCGGCGTCTGCTTGCTGAGCGGTTGCGGCAGCATCGCAGTGGTATTTCCCCGCAGTTCGCGAACGTGCGGGGCCGACGCTGGCTGCCCATCGCCGTCGGTCTGCGACACCAACTCGGAGTGCGTCGAGTGCGTCCTCGACTCCCACTGCACCGGAGCCAGCCCCGCGTGCGACCCGGTCACGCGGCGCTGCGTACCGTGTCGGGGGGCGATCGGGTGCACCAGCCCCGCGTTCTGCAGCCCCTCAGCGCCGCTGTGCGTGCAGTCGTGTGTCGATGGCAACGACTGCCCGGGGTTCGTCGGAAGCTGCCGCTCGAATGTCTGCGCGATGTGCAGCGACGCGGACGACTGTGTCGAGGGCCTGTTCTGCGACGTGCCACTCGGTCGCTGTGTGGCCTGTTTGCGCGACGAGGACTGCGGTGGCACGACCCCGAGGTGTCACCAGGCCATCGGGCGATGCGAGGCTTGCATTCAAAACGCCGACTGCCCATCGGGCGGAGTCTGCCTGCGGGGCGCGTGCCGCTGATTTTCTAAAGCCAGAAGCCCAGGCCCGCGAGCGCCCCGAAGGTCTGGTACCAGGGCAGCTCGAGGCTCGCGCTGCGTGCACCCACGGCTGTGCGGCGAACGGAGTACCGAAGCCTGAGAGTCAGCTCGAGAGCGCCCCACCTGCGGGTGTAACCCGCCTCGGCTGCGACCTCGTGCCCGACACCGCGCTCCAACACCTCGCTGCCCAGGGCGAGCGTCTGGCTCCAGACCGGCAGCAGCGCGTAGCCCGCGCCCAGGTGGACCCGGTTGCTGGCGTCGGAAAAGAGCGCGGCGAGCAGGCTCAGCTCGAGGGGGAGCAGCGTCTGATTGTCGACCGCGGCCTCATCGAACCCCCCGGCGGGCGGGGCGAAGCGCGCGGCGCTGCGCGAGGTGTGCTGCTCGAAGGCCACTCCCACGCTCAACGCCAGCGGCAGCTTTTCCAGCCAGTACGCCGCGCGCAGCTCTGCTCTGCCGCCGACGCCCAATGAAGAGAACGGCACGAGCACGCCCCCGGTCGCCTGCACGCTCACGCCAGCGCGGCGGCCGAGCTTTGGCAACGGCGTGAGCTCAGGTTCGGGTTCGCGCTGAACGACCGGCGGGGGCGCGCTGAGCGGCGCCGGGGCTTCGGGCTCGGCCACCACGGGTGAAAGCGTGGGCGCTGATTTGAGCTCCGACTCCACCTTCGCCGCGGGGGGCGGGGCCGAGACCTTCTTCTTTTTGGTGGGCGCTGCAACGGCATGGAGCGCCGTCAGGAGGAGCGCAGCTGTCAGCCAACGGGTCAATCGGAGGTGCATGGGGAAGCTGTGGCCCGGGGCTGCCCCCAGAAGGCACGGCCGTCAGGTGCCTGCTCCCTGCAGCCCTGCGCCACCTGTCCTCGTGGCCGGTCATCCCCCTGGAGTTTCGCACATGAGATTTTCGCTGCTCGCGCTGACCCTGACGTTCTTCTGGAGCTGTGCCGAGAAGGACGCCACGCCCCCTCCGGCGCCCGTGGTCGACCCCCTCGAGAGCCCCACCCCCAGGCTGAAGATCTCGGTGACGGGCTCGGCCGAGTTCGGCGCGACGGTGAAGCTTGCAGGCGGCGCAGCGGAGGTCACCACCACCGCCGACACGTTCACCGCGCGGTGGCGCGCCGAAATCGAGCTGAAGAAGGACGTCGAGAACACCTTGAGCGTGACGGCCACCGACGCAGCGGGGAACGCTTCTGAGGCGACGGTGGTGAAGGTCAATCAGTCGTCACCGCAAGCCTCGAACATCAAGCTCTCGCTCACGGCGCCCGTCGCGAGGGCGGGTGAACTGGTCGGGCTCATCGCCGTCGTCTTCGATCAATACGGCAACGAAATGCCCGACGCGGTCGTGAGCTTCGAGAGCACGCCCGCACTCGCGGCGACCTTCACCATCCCCGGCTCGATGCCTGCGGTCACCAAGGCCCAGGGCGTACTCGCGGGCACCCGGCAGTTCGTCGCCTTCGATCTCTCGGCGGTGAAGAGCGCAGACTTCGTCTTTCAGCTCAAGGCCACCTCAGGCACAGTCAGCGACACCCTGCCCCTTACCGTGCGCCCGGCGAGCGGTCACTCCTTCTCGAAGCTCGCGTGGGTGCCCCTGGGCACGCAGCTGACCATCGTGGCGGGCCAGGACGCTTCGTACACCTACGAGGTGGTCGACCTGTATGGCAACGTCACCACCGGGCCGGTCTCAGCCTTCACCAGCGCCCCGGGCGCCGTCGTGGTGGAAGACGGTGTTTCAGGGGCAGGAAAGCTCACCCGGGCCACCACCGCTGGCAACTCGACGCTGGCGTTCTACCTCGCGGGCGTCGGGCAAAAGGGCTCGCTGAACCTGAGCGTCGGCACGGCGCCCGCCGCCTTCGTGGAGCTGGTGGCCTCGGCCACGCTGACCAGCCCCCAGAGCCCCGTCAGGCTCTTCGCGCGCGTCCGCGACGTCTTTGGCAACCCCATCGAGTGCACCCCGGCGACCGCGGGCGACTTGAGCTTCACCACCACGGGCACCACCACCACCGGCCCCACCCCTGGCGCGACCAGCTGCTTCAACGGCGCCTTCCAGGCCAGCGTCACCTTCAGCGCTGAAGACAACTTCGCCATCACCGCGACGCATCAGCCCACGGGCGCCACGGCGACCTCGAGCAGCGTCTTCATCACCGTGCTCAACTTCGACAACACGCCGCCGCAGGTCTCCATCGCGAACATCACCGTCAATGGCAACCCCTGCACGCCCGCCTCACGGCCCGTCGCCACCGGTTGCGATGTCTCGAGCGGCGACTCGGTCGATTTCGACGTGAGGGCCACTGACAACTCGGCGTTGGCCCAGCTCGCCTACAACATCTTCTTCGAGTCGACCCAATCGGTGCGCACCCGCACGGTCTTCGTCGCAGCCAACCAGGCCAGCGCGACGATCCGCTTTCGGTTCACCGTCAACTCGAACGCCATCGAGACCTCGCCCCTGGTGGCGATGGCGCTCGACCGCGCGGGCAACATTCAGAACTCGGCGGCGGTGAACTTCTACGTGAACACCGGAGTGGCGTTGGGTGGGCGCGTCTTGAGCACCGCGGTGGCGTCCCCCTTGCTCAATCGGCCCGCGGATCTCGCGTTCGACTCCACGGGCGCGCTCTTCATCATCAACCGCGGCAACAACCAACTGCTCAAGGTGCCCTCAGGCGGGACCGCGCAGGTGGCCGCCGCGAACGTGCTCGGCGAGTTCCTGGTGCGAGCGCCCAGCGGCAGCGGCGAACGGCTCTTCCTGAGCGACCGCTCCGTCAACGGGGTGGTCCTCAGCTTTGACCCGGCGGCACCCGGCCCTCTCCAGACCTGGACCAACTTCGGAGCTGGCACCGCACGGGGGCTTGCAGTGCTGAGCGCCTTGCCTGCGCGCGGGTGGGTCGACGCATCGGGCGCGACCGACGGCGACCGCCTCACCTTCACGCAGAATGGAGTGGCGCTGACCTATGAGCTCGACAGCAACGCCTCCTGTGTCGCGACCCCGACGCTCTTCTGCGCCCCCTTCACTGCGGCCGGGGCCACCGGCGCCATCAGGGCCGCAGCGCTGGTCACGGCGATCAACAACAACCCGTCTTCGCCCGTCGCAGCGAGCGTGGTCACCGGGAATGCCGGTAGGCTGAACATCTTCACGAAGCTCGCGGGGGAGCCGACCGGTGCCAACACCGTGTCGATCGGCGTCACGGCCGGCCTGGGGCGGTCGGCGACGACTTTGGCCGAGGGCCACGACGCCGATCTGTGGGTCGCCAATGACGGCGACAACAGCGTGCGGCGGTTCTTCACCACGGGCACGCCGCCCGTGACGCATGGCGCCTTCAACGTGGGCGCCCCGCAGTTCGGCCTCGCCGTACGAGACGGGTGGTCCACCACGAACGATCGACTCTTCGATGCAGTCGAGTACTTCGTGGACGACGGCAACAACAACCAGCTGATCGCTGCGCGCAGCACCGTCACTGCAGCGGGCGGTGTCCTCTTCCCTTTCACCTCGCAGGTCTTCACCCTCACCAACGGTGGCTTCAACGCCCTGTGGGACGTGCAGTTGCTGCCCAACGGGTGCCTGCTGGTCTCGGACGACGGCAACGGCGACCTCTTCGCCATCGACACCACCAACCCCGCCAACACCGCCCCCACCGTGGAGCGGATCGCCCGAGGTCTGCCCGGCCCGCGCGGCCTGACCATCGACCCGGCCGGTAACCTGTTGATCGCGGTGGACCAGGGCAACGCGGTGCTCCGGCTCACCCCTTCGCCCGCAGCCAACGATTGTTTCTGAGCTCGTCACCAGAACGATCTCACCCCGACCTACCGGCGCCGCGCCGTCGGTTCGAGAGAGCGATGCTCAGCGCGCGGCGCCCTCTGCTGCCTCCAGCGCTGCCGTGAGCAGCCTCGCGAGTTCGTTGCTGTCGGGCGTGTAGAGGCGCATGGCGACGCTTCCCAGCTTGCGAGCGATGGGCTTTCCGGGCACGGGCGAACTCGGCGAGGTGAACGACCTGAACTCCGAACGCGCCTACGACGCGATGGCCGTGCACGGGCCCGTCGCGGCGCCGCGCCACGTCACGCGCATGTCTTGAGCCAGCACACCCAGCGGCGCCGAACGTTCGTCGGGCTGCGAGCGGACGGTGGTCGACTGCTTCACGCGCAACGACAGCACGGCGTCCTCGAACGCAGGCGTCGTTTCTTCCACCACGGCTTCCATCACCGGCGCGAGTTCGACGACAGCGAGAGCGGGAGCGGCCTGGTCTCCACAAGCCGACAACGCGAGGCAGGGAAGCAACGACAGGCAGCGCATGGCGGCACCGTACGCAGCAAGACAGCGCGCCCTCTACGCGCGGACTGGTCACCTTTCGAACCACCACGGCACTCGAACGGACATGTGCTGCGGGCGCTCACCGGGTTGTGTTTTTGCTGGCCGTTCGCGGGGGCCGTTCTACTCCCACCATCACGCCGGGGGCGGGACGCAATCGGCCGCCGCCGCGCGCGTCTTGAGAGACATGAACGCAGACAAGATGCCTGGCTGGTTGGTGGTGCTGTTGAGCGTGTTCGCGGTCGCAGTGCTCGGGCCCCCGGCGCTCGTGCTGGTGTTGATTGCGTTGGGCGCAGCGCTCGCCGTCGGCGTGGCGCTCTTCAAGGTGAGCCTGGTGGCGTTGGCCATCGCGGCGGTGGTGATGGTGGTGCGCGCGCTGTTCGGCAGCGGCCGCCGAGGCGGGCGCCCGGTTCGGGAGAAGCGCGACTCGCTCGAGTCGATCTCCGCGCGCATGGAGGCTGAAGAGCAGGAGCGCCGCGCGGACCTCGATCGCCAGCTGGCCGAGATGCAGGCTTCGCGCTGAACAGCTGACTTGCGAAACCGTGGCGCACGCATTGCTAAACACCTGGCATGCGCAGACGTGAACCATCTCTCGTGTCGAGGCTCTCGACTCGCAGCGCCCGACGCACTCGCGACTGGATTGTCCTGGTTGCGCTGATTGCTGCGCAGGTATCCGCGCAGACGCCTGACAGCATCGAAGAGGTCGGCCAGAGCCCCTTGTATTACCGGCTCCCCTGGGTGCTGCCGACGGGGGTCTTCCACGGCGGCCCCAGCCTCGTGGTCGACGCCGTCAGCGGCGCGACACGCTGGGGGTTTCGCGTGGCCGGCGGCGTTGCGCTGGCGCTCGCTCGTGACCCGCATCACGTCCTCGCCTTCGAGCTCGGCTACGCCTACCGCGGCGCCGAAGACCACCTTGGCTCTGCGGGGATCAGCTTCCTCTTCACGCCCACCGACCAGGTGAAGGACTGGAACTTCACGCCCGGCGCGGTGCTCTCGTTGGCGGCGATTGGAGGCGCGCGCCTGGCCGAACCCACCTTCGGCCTGCGCGTGGCCGTGGGTCTGCGTTGGGTTTACTCCTTCGAGGTGGCCTGGGAGCTGCTCCCGTCAGCCAACGCGGTCACCCATGTCCTGGCCTTGACCCTGGGCAGTTGGTTGGTCGCATGGTGAAGCATCTGCCCCTCGTGTTGCTGACGATGGCGACGGCGTGTGGCCCGTCGCTGTCCTCGCTGGTGCGTGACCACCACTACCGTGAAGCCGTGTGCGCGGTGGCCGACGGCCAGGACGCCGAGGTGGTGGATGCCGCTGTCCGCGCCGCCAGGGCGCAGCTCCGCGCGCACCGCCTCTCGCCTGCAGAGCTCACCACCATTTCGCCGGGCGCGCCGGAGGCCCTCACGACACGCGCGGCGCTGGTGACGGTCGAGTTCGACAGCCTGCGCGTACCCCTCGACGGACTGACGGCCGAGGTGACGCTCATCGACCCCGAAGGCGCCGCGTCGACACCCGCCACCCGGACGGCGCTCATCTGGGCCACGAATGAAACGGAGCCCCGGCCCGTGCACGTGAAGACGGGCGCCACCAACGCGAACGCGCTGCTCGCGCTCGGCTACCTCATCACGGCGGGGGTCCCGTTGGTGCTCGGGGGCGCAGCGGCGCTCGTGTGGGGGCGGCCCTTCGACCCCTTTCCGGATCGACAGGTGGTGAAGGTCGACGCTCCGGAGCGCGAGTACGAGCGGCTGGCGCCCATCGCCACCGCACTCGAGCGAACGTTGCCGCGCTGTACGCCCGGCCTTGGCGCTTCGCTGCGCTGCAAGGGTATTCTGCTCGTCGACCCACGCGTGCACGGGGGCACGCTGCGGATCACCGTGCGGGCTCGCGCACAACGCAGGTCGCGCGGTGGCGAAGAACTCCCCGAGGCCTGCGTCGCTTCGCACGTCTACGACCTTGCGTGGCCGAAGCTCGACGAGGATCTCGATCGCCAGCTGGCCACCCCGTCGTGCGAAGCTGGCCACACCACAGACCACTGAATGTCGGTACAGTGGTGTATGAGGGTGGGCATGAGCGACCAACAAGCGGAAATCAAGGAGCCCACGCTCTGGCGCAGGAACGGCTGGACCGCACGGGTGATCCCCAACGAAGGCGACGAAGGCTGGGCCGTGGAGATCCGCAAAGACGGTCTCTCCGAGCCCGCACTCATCAGCCCGTGGGTGATGGGGCGAGACAAGAAGAACCCCAAGCCCTTCGATGAGCCCGCCTTCGCCACGTTCGTGAAGACGGCCTCCGAGGTGCTCGACCGCTCGGCGCGCCAACGAGATCAGGCGCTCAAGAAGCGGCTCGACATCGCCTGGGATGGCCGCTGGTACGGCATCACGCTCGAGCTGGTGCCCGACGAGTACGAGCCCTACGGCGTTCTCTGCGCGACCGACGACGCCGGCGAGATCGTCGCGAAGCACCGGGTGGCGGCGAACTACAAGTTCAACCGCGACGTGGCCAACGACTGGGTCCGCGGCGGGTTCAGCGCGCCGAGTTGAGCCGCACCTTCTCCTGCTCGCTCAGCCCGTCCATCGAGCGACGGGAGCTGCGCAGGAAGTACTTCGTGTCCTCTGTGCGATTACCTGACCCCGGCACTCGGCAACCGGGGGTACTTCTCCATCTACGGGGCGTTCGAGGTTCGAGACGACGCTGGCACGACCATCCAGGCGTCCAGAACCTGCTCGGTCGGGTAACCGGCTTGCCCGTCCCGTGTAATTACGATGTACTCACGGCGTGTTGATCCAACTGGTGAAGATCGGGAACTCGCGCGGGGTCCGGCTGCCGCGTGCGGTGATCGAAGAAGCAGGCCTCGAGGACGCTGTCGAGCTTCGCGTGCAAAAGGGCGTCATCACGCTCAAGCCGGTGAACGCCACCCGCGCGGGATGGGCGGAGGGCGCCCGCAGCTGCCATGAACAGGGAGACGACGGGGCGCTGCTGAGCTTCGCGAACGACTTCGATGCGGAGTGGTGATGAAGCGCTTCGAGGTCTTTCTGGTGGCGCTCGATCCCACGGTGGGCGCCGAGATCCGCAAGACGCGGCCAGCGGTCATCGTCTCGCCGGATGAGCTCAACCGGCACCTCAGCACGGTGGTTGTAGTTCCGCTGACCACCGGGCGCAGCTATCCGTTCCGTCCAGTGACGCGGCTGCGCGGTAAGCCCGGGGTGGCGGCAGTCGATCAACTCCGCACCGTGGACAAGACCCGGCTGACCCGCCGTGTCGGCGCACTTGATTCATCGACCGGCGCGGCCGTACTTCGGGCCCTGTCGGAGATGTTCGCTCCCTGAGGAAGCGCCCTCAGGTCGCCGGGCTTGCCACCCGCTGCTTGCGCCGTCGCAGCAGGGCGGGCAGCGCGTAGAGGTAGAAACCGGTGCTGACGAACAACACCAGCCAAGAGCGCCACGAGATCGGAGGCGAGCCACCCGGCAGGTCTTCACCTCGACCGGAGCGGGCAGCCCCAGCCCGCCCTCGCGGCAGGTGGAGCAGAGCGAGCGGACCTCGACGTCGATGGCGCGGAACCTCCGAAGGCCGCGATGTGGATCGGCGCCACCGACGATGCCGGCGAGGTCGTTGCGAAGCACCGGGTGGCGGCGAACTGCAAGTTCAGCCGCGACGAGGCCAACGACTGGGTCCGCGGCGGGTTCAGCGCGCCGAGTTGAGTCGCACCTTCTCCTGCTCGCTGAGCCCGTCCATCGAGCGACGGGAGCTGCGCAGGAAGTACTTCGTGTCTTTCTCCGAGTAGCGGATCGACTCTGCTTCTTTCGGGGTGAACACGCGGTCGGCGCACTCCAGCTTCGTGGCCTCGGCGACGAGCTGGGTGCGATTGAGCACCTTCGCATCGAACTCGACCTCGACCACCTCTTCGCCCTGCAGAAAGCCCACGCGTGAAGCCCGCACCGCGTCGAGTTTGCCCAGGCGCGCTTCGCACTCCCAGAAGCAGGCGGCGGAGAGGGTGACCTTCTCGACCGCGCGCACCGAGGCGAGCACGCGCTGGAACGCCTCGAGGCTGTACGGCCCGTCGAACCGCGGCGCGAGCGGTTTGCGATCGGCGTCGATGATGCGCACCACGGGGTTGTTCCAGGCCGGCTCTCCGAACGACTGGAGCACCTTCGCGTCGGCCCCACCCACGTTGTTCAAGACCGCCACCGGCACGAAGTCGCGGCTGATGACTGCCACGAGCTGCGGGTCCGACAACACCTCGCGTCCGAAGCCGCGCACCGTGTCGCAGCCCGGCACTTCGTCGAACAGCACCAGCAGCGGCTTCTTCGTCTCCTTCGACAGGCGCACCGCCGCCTCGAAGTCACGCAGCCAGGGCACCTTGCCGAGCTCCACGGGCTGAGGCACGGCGCCAAGCACGGCAACGAGCGCGAAAACGGTCATGCCGGGCCTACGCATGAGTTGCGTGTCGAGTTACCGGGCGCTCCTGAGGCGCGTGTTCGTTGTGCGCGCCGGAGACTCGGACTAGTCCCGGCCCAACCTCATGAGCCACACCAACTTCTTCGAAGAGCTGACCTGGCGCCGAATGCTGCACGACTCCATGCCGGGCACCGACAAGCTGCTCAGCTCGGAGAAGGTGCGCGGCTACATCGGCTTCGACCCGACGGCCGACTCGCTGGGCGTGGGCAACCTGGTGCAGGTGATGACGCTGCTGCACTTTCAGCGCGCAGGTCACACCCCCATCGTGCTCGTGGGCGGCGCGACGGGAATGGTGGGCGATCCCTCCGGCAAGTCGGAGGAGCGCAACCTCCTGTCCTCCGATCTGTTGGAGCAGAACCTGGCCGGACAACGCCGCCAGCTCGAACGCCTGCTCGACTTCTCCGGCAGCAACGCCGCGGAGATGGTGAACAACTACGACTGGTTCAAGGGCATCAACTTCCTCGACTTCATCCGCGACACCGGGAAGCACCTCTCCATCAACTACATGATGGCGAAGGACTCGGTGGAGAAGCGCATCAGCGGCAAAGACCACGAGGGCATGAGCTTCACCGAGTTCACCTACCAGCTGATCCAGGGCTACGACTTCCTGCACCTGTACCAGCACAAGGGCGTGAAGCTGCAGATGGGCGGGTCGGATCAGTGGGGCAACATCACCACCGGCACCGAGCTCATCCGTCGCAAGGCGAAGGGCGAGGCCTACGCGCTCACCACGCCGCTGATCAAGAAGGCCGACGGCACCAAGTTCGGCAAGACCGAGCACGGCAACCTCTGGCTCGATCCGAAGCGCACCTCGCCGTACGAGTTCTATCAATTCTGGCTCAACGCCTCCGACGAGGACGTGAAGAACTACCTGCGCATCTTCACCCTGCTCGACCAGAAGACGGTCGAGGGCATGGAGACCGAGCACGACGCCGCCCCGCAGAACCGCCTGCTGCAGAAGACGCTGGCCAAAGACATCACCATCCGGGTGCACGGCCAGGACGAGCTCGACGTCGCACTCGCGGCCACCGAAGTGCTCTTCGGCAAGGGCACCATCGATCAGCTGATGAAGCTGACCGAAGACCGCTTCCTCTCCGTCTTCGTGGGCGCCGGCGTGCCGGTGGCCGAGCTGCCGCGCGACGCGCTGACCGCGCGGCTCAACGTGGTCGATCTCTTCAGCGAGAAGTCGCAGCTGGTCGCCTCCAAGGGCGAAGCGCGCAAGCTGCTGCAGGGCAACGGGCTCTCCATCAACAAGGAGAAGGTGTCCGACCCCAAGCTGATGGTCGGCGCCGACAAGTTGATCAACGGCCGCTACCTGCTGCTGCAGAAGGGCAAGAAGGACTACTGCCTGGTGAAGGTGGTCGGCTGAGCGTGCTGCGAGCGCTCCTCGCGGTGGTGGCGTTCGTCGTCATCGGCATCATCGCGGTGCTGATGCTCGCGCAATACCGGCTGGAGCACGTGCGCTTCACCGAGGAGCTGGCCGTGACGGTGGTGACGCCGGGCCTTTCGGTCGCGGAGGCCGAGCGTGAGGTGACCGAGCGCCTCGAGCAGGCGCTCTCCGACGTCAAAGGGCTCGAGTCGCTGCGCAGCACCACGAAGCCGGGCGTGGTGGTGATCAACGTCCGCGCGACCACCGTGGGGCTGGACTCTACCGACGCGGTGGTGCGGGCGCACGAGGCGGTGAGCCGCACGCTGCGCGAGCTGCCGCCCCACGTCGAGGCGCCGTACGTTCAGAGGCTCGACGCGAACCCGCAGAAGAAGCATTTCCTGGTGCGTGCCGAGACCATGTCGCGCATCGAGCTGTCGCGTTGGCTCGACGACGTGTTGCGCCACGAGCTCGAGGTGCAGGCGGGCGTGCGCGAAGTGAAGACCTGTGGGGCGCTCGAGCCGCAGCTCAGGATCACCCTCGACCCCGCCCGGCTGACTGCGCTCGGGCTGCCCGCTGAAGAAGTGGTCAACGCGCTCCAGCACGACTCGGTCAACCTGCCCTCGGGCCGCCTCGACGCCACCGGCATCACCGTGCGCGCCGCGGGCACCGACGTCGAAGCGCTGCAGAACCTGGTCATCCGCGATGGGGTGCGGCTGAACGAAGTCGCACAGCTCGAGGTCAGCGGCGATCAAGGCAGCTGCACGACGCTGGGCGACATTCTCCTCACAGTGGTGATCAGCCCCGGCACCGGGTTGCTCCTGCCGGACCATGCCGCGGTGAAGCTCATGCCCTTGCAGGTGGTGCGAGCGGCCACCTTCCTGAGCCCCGCGGGAAATTCAGTGAACGAGGCGATGCGCGCGCTGAGCAACCGGTATCCCGGCGCGACCGTGACGGCTGAAGGCGACACGCTCTCCTTGTTGTTCGTCGAAGAGCCGAAGCTGGCCGAGGTGCCCGGTCTCGCGCTGCGTTCGGTCGATGAGCTTCACTCCGTCGTGCAGGTGAGCGGGCCTGACTTCGAGCAGCTCACCGCGTTTGCCCAGAAGCTGCGCGGCGCCCTCGCCGTGGAGAAGACCCGCTGGCTCGGCGCGGCCTGGCCTCAGCTGGGCCCCGAGCAGGTGATCAAAGCCGAGCCCGGTGCGAAGGGGCTCGCCACGGCGCTGCGTCTGGCCATGGGCGGGGTGACCACCGGCCGGCTCGCCGATGGAACGCAGATCTCCGTGCACGCAGGCAGCTCGCTCGACGACGCGGTGTTGCCTGATGGGCGGCCGGTGCGCAGCGTGATGACCATCAGCCAGACCCTCGCGCCCACCGCGATGCTTCGGGTCAATCGGCAGCGCACCGTGGAGCTCGAGGTGGGGCTGGAGCGCGCGGAGGCGGAGCGGGTGGTGAAGTCAGTCGCGCTGCCGCCCGGCTACGCGGTGACGGTCAGCGAGGTTCGGCCCTCACCCTGACCCTGCTCCCGAAGGGAGAGGGGACTTGGGTCATCAGTGTGCTTCAATGCGGCGCCGATGACGCCCCGTACCGCACTCTTCTTCGCCGTCACCCTGATCGCCTTCACCTCGTGCCGGGGCCCCAAGGGCTCACCCGAGGGCAGCGTGAAGTCGTTCTTCAACGCCGCCGTCGCCGAAGACTTCGAGGCCATGTCCGAGACCCTCGCCGTCGAGTCGCGCCAGAAGTTGGGCTCCTCTCCCGCGGGCCGGCTCAGCGCGATGTTCGACGGGTGGAAAGACGTCGACCTCACCATCGACGACTACAACGAAGACTCCAACGGCAAGTCGGCCACGGTGCGCTTCACCTGCGTCGCTTCGACCATCGAGAACTACAAGCTCAAGCAGTTCGACTGCAGCGACACCCTGGGCCTCGTGAAGGAAGAGGACGGCAAGTGGCACATCATCCTGGCGATGGGGAGGACGCTGCGCCCGATGTGAACTCGACCCTCCACGCGAGGATCGGGAAGAGCACGTAGAAGGCCAGCCCGCTCAGCGCGAGCTCGGTGGGCGTCTTGGGCCCCGGCAGGAAATAGTTCACCACGCAGATCGCCGTCATCACCGCGGCCAGCACCCACCACGAGCGTCTGGGTTTCCACTTCGTCGAGAAGCTCAGCGCGATCGCCGAGCCCACGAAGAGCGAGGTCTCCAGCAGCAGCGCCCCGGCGCGGTTGCTCCACAACCCGAAGCCCAGCTTGTGCGAGCCGGGCCCTGCCAGCGGCAGATCGCGCACGTGCACGGGAAGATCGAGCAAGAAGTGCGAGGCCACCGCGAGCGCGATGACGAAGCCGCTCCAGAGCCGGCCGGGCTGCCTTCGTTGCCAGAGCACCGTGACCCCGAACGCGAGCAGCGACCAGCCGATCGTCGCCACCAGGCTGTGCGTGTACGGCATGTCGTAGAGATCGAACGCGTTGCTCTGCGTGAAGCCGGGCGTGATGCGCATGTGCTCGATGCCCAGCAGCACGAACGCGCTCCAGAGGTAGTCGAGCACCTCGACTGCCACGAAGAGCGACCAGAGCGGAAGCTTCGGTGCGCTCGTCTTGAGCAGGAGCGCAGGCGCGTAGTGGCCGATGAACATGAGACAGCCCACCGTCCCTCCCGCACGAAGTCGAGCGATGTCTTCACCTGCCGTGGAGAAGACGACCCAAGCCGTCGAAGACAAGACGCGGGTCCGCGGAGCCCCGCACTCGGTGCGGGCGCGATTTCCTCGAACCACGAGTCATTTCAGCGGGTAGCGTCTCGTGCTTCACCTCGTTGGGAGGCTTCATGCGTCGACTTTCCACCCTCATTTCCGCGCTCATTTCCTTCACCGCCGCCGCTCAGGAAACGAAAGCACCGCCCCCCGCGCAGAGCGCTGTGCTGGTGGGCGTGGTCGCCGCGGTCAACGACGAGATCGCCGCGAAGCAGGCCGAAGCGCTCGCCCGCTTCGTGGCCATCGCGGTGAAAGAGACCACCCTGCCCCGCGTGTTCCCCGACCAGGAGGCGCTCGCGCTCGCCGTGAGCAAGGGCGAAGTCGACGTCGCGTTGATGGGGCCGCTGGCGTACCTGCGGGTCGACCCCAGGTCGAAGACGCAGTTGATGTTCCGCACCGTGCGTCAGGGCAAGAGCACCTACCGCTCGGTGTTGTTCGCCCCACCCTCGAGCAAGCTCACCTCGCTCGACGCGCTCAAGAAGAACAAGAAGCCGCTGAAGGTGGCCTGGGTGGAGACCTCGAGCGCGACCGGCTACGTCATCCCCAAGGCGTTGCTGCTGCAGGCCGGCATCAATCCGGCGCAGAGCTTCGAGGTGCAGGATTTTCTCGGCTCGCACGGCGCGGTCTGCAAGGCCGTGATGGAAGGCAAGTACGACCTCGGCGCGACCTTCAGCGATCCCGTGGTGAACGACTCGAAGGTCTCGGGCTGCGTGAACGCGCTGGGCAACCGCGTCGACACGTTGAAGATCGTGGCGATGTCGAGCGAGGTGCCCAACGACGTGATGGTGAGCGCGCCGAAGTTCTCGAAGGGAAAGGTCGACGCGATCATCGCCGCCGCGAAGTCCGCCAGCACCAGCGCTGACGGGAAGAAGTGGCTGCAGGCCGCGCTGCTCGCCGAGGGCGTCGCCGACGTGAAAGACGAAGACTTCGCTCCCCTTCGCAAGGCGCTCGACGCGTTCGTGCCGTGAAGAGCAAGAAGCTCCGCGTCGCTGTGGTGTTGGTGGTGCTGGCCGTGCCCGCGTACTGGTGGCTGCTGGTCGAGAGCGGGTCGCCGCAGGGCACCTTCGCGCTCAAGCTGACCGAGCTGCGAACGTTGGCCAACTCGTTGCCGGGTGAGAAGCCTGAGCTCATTCGCGTCGAAGAGGTGTTGGAGTTCGAGTTTCCCAACACCGCCATCGTGGCGGGCTCCGGGTGGTCGTTCGGCAAGCTGCCGGTCTTCAGCTACCAGCTGGTGTTCGCCGATCGCACCATCGTGGTGGACACCGCGATGGACGAGGCCACCGCCCGCGGCGCCTCGCGCTACGACGGCGAGGCGTTTGGCCGGGTGAGCGCAGCCTTGGAGAAGGCGTCACTCATCGTGGTGACGCACGAACACGGCGATCACCTCGGGGGCTGGGCGACCCACCCGAAGCTCTCGCAGCTCGCGCCGGGCATCACCGATGAGCAGCTCGCGGACCCCAGCAAACGCGCGCCGTTGATCATCCCCGAGGGCGCGCTCGCGAACCGCAAGCCGTTCACCTACGAGCACGCCACGGCCGTCGCGCCGGGCGTGGTGTTGCTCAGGGCTCCGGGCCACACGCCGGGCAGTCAGTTGATCTACGTGCAGCGGAAAGACGGCGAAGAGTTTCTGCTGCTGGGCGACGTGTCGTGGCACCAGGCCAACTACGAGCAGGTGCGTGAACGCGCGCGGCTGGTCACGCAGTTCTTCCTCGGTGAAGATCGGGAAGCGGTGTTGCGGCAGCTTGCGGCGATCAAGGCCGTGGCGGCGGCCGAGCCGAAGTTGCACGTGATGCCCGGCCACGATGGCGTGGCGATGAAGCGGCTGCTCGAGGCGGGCCTGATGACGCCTCGCTTCGCGCCCTAAGGTGTCGAGCTGATCAGCAGTGCTCGCGAAACGGTGGCTTTGAAGACGCCCCCCTTGCCGTACGCGGGATCCACCGTGCCGACGCGGCGACGCACCAGCGTGACCGAGACGGTGCACGTGCTCGTCTCGTTGCTGCTCGATGCCACGAACGGCGCAAGCATCTGCGTGCCGGTGTCGCCGGTCAGGTCGAGCTCAACCGGCGCTATGCATGAGCCCCGCGCGGTGAGGTGAAGGGGATCCGCTTCACCAGATCCACCCCAGGTGACCGTCACCCCTGCGCTGCGGGGAAAGGGCGAATTGGCCGGCGGTGAGCTGAACTCGAGTGGCGCAGGCAGGGTGACGACCGACTCCGGCGCGCTGGTGTCTGCGGAGCGTACGAGCGACACGCGCACCGGCGTTCCCGCCGCGCCGCCCTCGAAGCCCGCCTCGTACCAGGTGGTGCCGAACGCGGCCTTTCGCGACATCGCGCGCGCCGTCTCGCCCACGGTGGCGGTCAGCGCATCGGTCGGCGTGAGCTCGAGATACGTGAGCGACCCCTGGCCCAGGGTGAGCGTGGCCTTCACGTTGAGCTTGCCCGCGCCCGGCGCGTCCGCCTCCAGCAGGGCGTAGAGCCCGGAAGTCTCGAGGTCCTCCGACTTCACCGACTCACACCCCAAACCAACCATCGCGCACCACATCAGGGGCCACAGCTTCATCGGGTCTTCCTCCTGGCCGCATGGTGAGGCTCGGCACGCCCGCATCCTTTGCAGCAGTGATGCCGTGGAGCGTCCGCAAGGCCGTGTGGTTACCCAACGGCACGAACGTTGAAGCATCTGCGTTTGGAGGTCCCCATGGCAACGAAGGCGGAACGGTTCAAGGCGGAGTCTCAGCGCACGCGGCACGAGCCTCCGAAGGTGAAGAAGCCTCGGCGCATCATCGATCCACTGCATACCGACACGCGCAACGTGACGAAACGCGCCGACAAGAGCAGCAGCGTCGCGCTCGAGGATTCACTGTCGGGTACGCCCTCACGCAAGTCGACTCGCAAGGCGACGCTCGGCGGCAGGAACGATCAACAACTGATGCTCGCCAACCGAGGCAAGACGACCAGCCCCAAAGCGCGTGCGCTCAGGGCGCAGGTTTCACGGCGGAAGTGAAGTGACGCAGGTTCTGCGCCTGCGAACCCCGAAGGGAAGGAGCCCCATGAACACCCAGAAGACCTCGGACCTGAAACAAGACCTGAAGTCCTTTCAACAAGATGTGAGGGCGCTGCGCGACGAGGTGCGGCTCAAGCTGCACCTGGCGGGGATGGACTTGAAGACCGAGTGGGAGAAGCTCGAGCCGCAAGTCGAACGCGCCATCAACAGCGCCGCTCAGGTCTCCGCCGAAGCGGTCGCCGACTTGAAGAAGCGCCTCACCGAGTTCCGCACGCGGCTCGGCCCGAACTGATCAGGCCACGTCGCCGATGAAGACCAATGACGCTCCGTCGCTGGCGTACTGAACGGAGGCGGTGAACCCGACCTCGGTCAGGCGTTTGTTGAACCCGGGGTGCGTGCCCGCGGAGAGCACGGCCAGCCGGCCGCCGCTCCTGAGCGAGGCACGCACCGATGACAGGCCCCCGATGCTGTAGACGCTGTAGTCATCGTCGAGGTCGACGGCGAACGGACCGTTGTCGATGTCGAGCAGGATGACGTCGAACCCCTTGCGGTGTTTGCTGAGCACCCGCTGCACGTCGCCCACCTCGACGATCACCCGCTCGTCGTCGAGGGCGCGGCCGTTGAGCGAGGCCAGCGGGCCCATGTTCCACTCCACCACCGTCTTCGAAGGCTCGCTGACGATCACCTTGGCCAGGTCGGGCGCGATGTCGAGCGCGGCGCGCAAGATGAACCCGAAGCCCAGGCCGCCCACCATGATCTTCGGCTTGTCGAAGTCGACCCGCGCACAGCCGATGCGCACCAGCTCGGGCTCCGAGCCGTGCTGCAAGCTGCTCATGAGGATCTTGCCCTCGGAGAGCACCATGAACTCACGCTCCCGCTGACGCAGTTTGAACTTCCCGTCGGTGGCCAGCGTCTTCCACGGCTTCATGCACCGACGGATGCCACAGTTTTCCGGGCTACGCTCTCCTCGAATGAGCCACCGCCTGTTCGTCGCCGCCCTCTCGTGCAGCCTGACCGCCTTCGGCGCCCCGCCCAAACCCGTCGCCGAGCTGGCCGCCACGGTCGACGGCGCCAAACGCAACGACGGCAAGAAGGAGTGCTCCTTCGCCGTCGAGAAGCCTGACTGCGCGCTGGCGGTGAAGATCTCCTGCGCCACGCCGCTGATGAAATATTCGTACGTGATGACGCTGCCGCTCACGAAGCTCGACCCGAAGAAGACGAGCTACCAGACCAACGCGGGCGGTTTCCCCGGCTCGCACGGCGTGGAGGTGACCGCCATCGGCGACGCCATCGAGACCGTCACCGACGATGGCCAGAAGTCGACCGGCGAGATCGCGGTGCTGGCGTTCGGCACCAGCCCCGACGACGAGAAGCGCGCCAGGAAGTTCGTCGCCACGCTCGCCGCGGCGAAGAAGGCCTGCAAGTAGTCAGCGCCCTCCATGCCTGGGGCGCCGCCCACTCACTTCGATGGAAGGGCCCATCAGAACGATGGGTCGCCCCGCCGCTCGCTCCCCTGATTACGGCCGTTCAGCACTGGGCCGGCGCGTGCACAGCGCAGCGCCATGAGTCCTTTGAAGCTCTCGCTGATCCTCCTCACCGTCTCGTTGTCGGTGCTCCCCCGCGCTGAAGCCAAGCCGTTTCGCGCGATGGTCACCCGCACCACCTTCACCACCGGCCCCCAGCACCTGGAGCTCGGCCTGCGCTACCAGGGCTTCTTCGGCGGCGATGGGCTCAACTCGCCGGGCTACAGCCAGCTGACGCCGGGCGTGCGCTTCGGCATCGTCGAGCGGCTGGAGCTCAACCTTCACCTCGACCTGATGCTCATTCACCAGCGAAACGCGGGCCAGTTCGCCGTGTACGTCGGCGATCTGCCGATCGGTCTGCAGTTCACTTTCCTGAACACGCCGGTGTTCTCGCTGGGGGTCTACGGCCGACTCACCATTCCGGTGGGCACGAGCCTCTTCCAGCGCCTCGCGGTCGAGCTGCAGGATCGCATTCCTCCTTCGCTCTCGGATGGGACGTGGGACGCGGAAGGCACGCTGATCGCCGAGGTTCGGCCCTCGCAAGACTTCACCCTGATGGCCAACGTCGGCTACCTCTTTCACGGCGTGAGGCAGCGCGGCGGCGCCGGGGCCTTCGATGTGCCTGACGCCATCCTCTACAACTTCGCCGCCACCCTGAACGTGGGCCAGCGGGTGCTGCTCGGGGTCGAGCTGGCGGGGCGGTCCTACTTCGATCAGGTGATCACCCCGGCGTGGACGAACAACCAGCACCAGCTCGAGGTGATCCCCCACGCGCGCTTCGAGGTGGTGCCCAACTTCGTCCTCGAGGCCGCCCTGGGCATCGGCCTGACCCGCGACCTCGGCGAGATCTACCGCGTGCGCTTGCTGCTGGGCTTCACCTACGAGTTCGACATTCTGGGTCGCCGACGCGGCTGAGCGGGCTGACCTTCGGTGCCGCGGTCAGAGCCGAAGGCCGGCTTCCGATTCAATTTTGCAAGTCAGAGGCAAGATAACCGACTTACGTTGGCCCACAGCCACCTGAGGCAGGCCGCTCATTTGCCTGGAGAAACACGCAGCAGGTATTCCTGTGCGACGTGAAGCACTCCCTCCTTGTCGTGATGTTGTTTTCGTTTTCCGCGTTCGCAGCCGAGCCGATCCCCGAAGTGGTTTCGACCGGCGATGCGCCTTCGACGCCCGTGAAGCTCCGCACGCCGCACCCCGAGCGGTTCGCGCTCTCCGTGACCGCGGCCAGCCTGGTGTCGGTCTCCACGTCGGTGTTGGGCGGCGTGCTCGCCTTGAGCGTGCCCAGCGCCTGCACCGCGCAGTTCGGTGCGCCGCGCCCGATGTGCGGCGTGGCGGGCCTGGCGATCGCCGGCGCGACGCAGCTGATCATCTCGCTCTTCCTCATCCCCGAGCTCTTCCGCATCAGCGGCGACGATCCCGCTGCGGTGCGCGCAGGCTGGTGGCGCTGGGCCCGATGGCCCGCGATGGTGCTCGCCGCCAGCGCCCTGATGGTGCTGGCGGGCTCGGCCTCCGAAGCGAAGAACTACGGCACCGGCCAGGGCACCATGATCGCCGGGCTGGCAGGCGCCGCGGCCTCCGGCGTGAGCGTCGACGTGATGGGTCTCATCGGCGCGGTGAAGGCCGCGAAGAAGGGTCACCGATGATCCTCCGCCGGCGCACCGTGCTCGCAGGTCTCGCGGGCGCTCTGGCTTCGGGCTGCGTCGGCTCGGAGCTGAGCAGCGCACCGTTTCCGCTCGGCGTCGCTTCAGGTGACGCGCTGGCCGACGGCGCCTTGTTGTGGACGCACTACACCGGAGGCACCGAGCTCGACGTGAGCGTGTGGCCCGAGACCGGCGAGCTCACCTCACTGCGCCGCTTCCCTGCCACCAACGTGGACGGGTTCTCCACCGTCGACGTCTCCGGGTTGCAGGCCGGCACCTGGTACCTGTTTCGGTTCGAGTCGACCGCGGGCGAAGGGAACGTCAGCCCGCTGGGCCGCTTCCGCACCGCGCTCGCGCCCGATGCGCTCGAGGTGATCACCTTCGGCGCCACCTCCTGCATCAAGGCGGGCCACTCGTACGCGGCCCTGGGTCACGCCTCGGAGCGCACCGACCTCGACGCCTTCGTCTTCCTCGGCGACGCCGTCTACACCGACGGGGCTTCTTCCCTCTCCGACTTCCGCCGCAAGTGGGCCGACGGCCTCGGCGGGCCGGAGTACGCCGCGCTGCGCGGCTCGACCTCGCTCATCACGCAGTGGGACGACCACGAGGTGCGCAACAACTGGGAAGGCGACAGCGTGAAGCCCGCCTTGCTCGACGCCGCCCGCCGCGCGTTCCTGGAGCACCAACCGATTCGGCAGAACTCGAAACGTTTCTGGAGAAGCCTCAAGTGGGGCCTGACCGCCGAGCTCTTCATTCTCGACGCGCGCAGCGAACGCGATCGTTCGAGAGGCGAGTACCTCTCGCCCGAGCAGCTGGAGTGGTTGATCGACGGCGTCGCCAGGAGCCCGGCCACCTTCAAGCTCATCCTCAACACGGTGCCCATCGGCGCGTTCGACTCGCCCTTCTTCGCGCCGTTCAACGAAGACAACTGGCAGGGCTTTCCCAGACAGCGCGAGGCGCTGTTGCGAGGCCTCGAAGACGCGGGCACCCGCAACGTGATGTTCGTCTCGGGCGACTTTCACTTCGCGTGTTTCGGGCGCGTGGCGAAGCAGGGCCCGGGCTCCACCCTGTTCGAGGCGCTGGTCGGCCCCGGCGCGAACAAGCCCAACCCGCTGCCCGCCTACCCGAGCGGTGACCCGTGGGAGTTCTCCAGCGCGGTGAACAACTACACCACCTTCAGGCTCGACCCCTTCGCGGGCGAAATCCGGGTGCGCTACCACGCAGGTGATGGGCGGATGTTGTTCGAACGGACGGTGGGCTGAAGGCCCACACTTCTAAATCTTCCCGAAGTGCTCGGTTTGCCCGTACTCCCGGGTCATGACGAACCGACTGATGCTCTGTGTGTTGTTGGGTGGCCTCGTTTCCGCGTGTGGTCCTGCCGAGTGCAAGCTGGACGACCCTGCCAGCTGCCCCCAAGAACAAGTCTGCGAGACGGTCACCGGCAAGGACAAGCCGCTGTGTTTCGCGCCCGTGCAGCTCGACGGCCGCGTTTACGATCTCTCCAACAGCGCTGGCATCGCGGGCGCTTCGGTGGTGGCCACCGACGAGAACGGCGCTCCGGCGGGCCCGGCGGTGACCTCGGGCGCTGACGGCGCCTACTCCCTGCGCGTGCCGTCGACGCGCAGTGACGAGAAGGGCGCCTTCGTCGCGCGCAAGGTGCTGCTGCGCAGCCAGGCGAAGAACTTCACCCGCTTCCCTTCGGGCGGCCGCATCTCGTTGCCGGTCGACACCTCAGCTGCGACGCGCACCGAAGACGGCAAGCCGTACATCTTGAAGACGCCGCAGACCGACATCGGCCTCTCGCCGGTGGCGCAGAGCGCGCAGAACCTGCCTTCCATCGCAGGCACCGTCGAGATGAGCGCCGAGCAGAAGTCGGTGATGCTGGTGCTCGAGCCCGGTGGGGCCACCACCCTGGCGGCGTCCGACGGCAAGTTCGTCTTCTTCAACGTGCCCGCCGGCACCTTCAAGGTGTCGGGCTATTCGCGCGGCGTGAACTACACCCCGGTCGACGTCACGGTGGCGGGCAGCGACGTCACGGCGGTCGAGCTGAAGAAGTCGGCCACCTCCACCGCGACGATGAGCGGCAGCGTGCAGCTGGTGGCGGGCGCCAACAACGCCGGCACCAGCGTGGTGCTGGTGGTGGAGAGCACCTTCATCGAAGCGCTGGGCCGCGGCGAGGTGCCGCCCGGGTTGCGCGCGCCTGAGAGCGGGGCTCCCAACATCAGCGGCGCGTGGACCATCGGCGGCATTCCCGACGGCAAGTACGTGGTGCTCGCCGCCTTCGAGAACGACGGCAACGTGCGCGATCCCGACCCGGGCATCTCGGGCACGCAGCTCCAGCACATCACGGTCACCAACGGCGCGCTCTCGCCCGCGGTGAGCCCGGCCTTCAAGGTGACTGCCGCGGTGGGCCTGATCAGCCCCGGCAAAGACGGGGTGGAAGACACCACCGCCACGCCCACCTTCCGGTGGGAGACGCACTCCAACGCCGACGCCTACGTGCTGCGCGTGTTCGACGGGCTGGGCAATGAGCTCTGGCAGGTGGCCATCGCCGACAAGGCGACGGTCTCGCTGGCCTACGGAGGCCCTGCGCTCACTGCCGGTCAGTTCTACCAGTGGCGGGTGACCGCAATTCGCCGGCTCTTCCCCACCAGCCAGACCGAAGAGCTGCGCGGCCTGTTCCGCGTGCAGTAACTACGGCTTCTTGCGGTTGGAGAGCTTGAGCATCTGGCGGAAGGCGAGCCAGGTGACGAGCACGATGACGCCCATGGCCACCATGCCCAGGTTCTCGCGGGTGGGGTCGAAGTCGTGCTTGGAAGCCTGGGCCAGAACGGCGAGGAACATAGGGGTGGTTTAACCCCATCGACGGGGCTTGCAAGCGCGCGTCAGAAGTTCCATTGAGCCAAAGCTCATGAGCCGCATCTACCGACAGCTGCCCCCGAAGAGCACCCGCATCGGCCTCGCCTTCTCGGGCGGCCTCGACACGCGCGCCGCCGTGGCGTGGATGACGAAGAAGGGCATGGACGTTCACGCGTACACCGCGGACCTCGCCCAGCCCGACGAGAAAGACGTCAACGACATCCCGCCGATCGCGCTCAAGCACGGCGCGAAGGTGGCCCGGCTCATCGACACCCGCGACTCGCTCGCGCGTGAAGGCCTCACCGCCATTCAGTGCGGCGCGTTCCACCTGCACGTGGGCGGCAAGAAGTACTTCAACACCACGCCGCTGGGCCGCGCGGTCACCGGCACGGCCATCGTGCGCGCGATGAAGGCCGACGACGTGCACGTGTTCGGCGACGGCAGCACGCACCGCGGCAACGACATTCAGCGGTTCTACCGCTACGGCCTGCTGGTCGACCCTGAGCTGCGCATCTACAAGCCATGGCTCGACGCGCAGTTCGTCTCGGAGCTGGGCGGCCGCAAGGAGATGTCGGAGTTCCTCATCGCCGCCGGCCTGCCGTACAGCATGTCGACCGAGAAGGCGTACAGCACCGACTCGAACATGCTGGGCGCCACGCACGAGGCGAAAGACCTGGAGCACCTCGACAAGTCGATGAAGGTGGTCAACCCCATCATGGGCGTGGCGCACTGGAAGCCCGAGACGCAGATCGACACCGAGACGCTCACGGTGACCTGGGAACACGGCGTACCGGTGGCCCTCAACGGCAAACGCTACGACTCCCTGGTCGCGCTGTTCCTGGAGGCCAACAAGATCGGCGGCCGCCACGGCTTCGGCATGAGCGATCAGATCGAGAACCGCGTCATCGACGCCAAGAGCCGCGGCATCTACGAGGCGCCCGCGATGGCGCTGCTGCACCTCACCTACGAGCGCATTCTCTCGGCGGTGCACAACGAGAACACCACCGACCTCTACTGCAACCTGGGCCGCCGGCTGGGCCGGCTGCTGTACGAAGGCCGCTGGTACGACCCCGAGGCGATGATGCTCAAGGAGTCGCTGGTGCGCTGGGTGTCGACCGCCATCACCGGCGAGGTCACCCTCGAGCTGCGGCGTGGTGACGACATCACCCTCATGAAGACCGAAGCGGCGCAGTCGGCCTACGCGCCCGAGAAGCTGTCGATGGAGAAGACCATCGGCGCCTTCTCACCCGAAGATCGCATCGGGGCGCTCGAGTTGCAGAACCTGAGCGTGGCTGACAACCGTTCGTTGCTGCTCCACTACGCGCAGGCGCTTTCGTTGCCGACGGGCAATGACGCCCTGAAAGGCCTGCTCGAAGACTAGTCCCCCTGTCGGGGAGCCCTGTTTTGGGATGTTTACCGCTGCTGATCCGGACTTCGGTCTGGGTTAGGTTTCGGCCCTTCTGTGACGAAGTCTGTTGGGGGTGAAAATGCCTTGCGCAGTCTGTGGCCTCGACCATCCAACGGGACAAGCGTGCGGCTTCGCCGTTCCGTGGACGTCTGCCAGCGGCGGCCAGGCTGATTTGCCCCAGACGATGTCGAGCATTCCGGGCACCAAGATGCCCACGCCCACCATGCAGGTGGCGGCGCCGAAAGATCCGCTGATCGGCGCTCAGGTGGGCAGCTACAAGATTCTGCGCCTGCTGGGCACCGGCGGCATGGGCTCGGTCTACTTAGGCGAACACAGCGGCATCGGCAGCCGGGTGGCGATCAAGTTCCTCCACGAGCACCTCTCGTCGAACGCCGATCTGGTGCAACGTTTCTACGCCGAAGCGCGCGCCGTCAACGTCATCGGTCACGCGAACATCGTCAGCATCTTCGACATGAACGTGCTGCCGCCCAACCGCTACTACCTGGTGATGGAGTACCTCGAGGGCAACTCGCTCGAGTCTCAGGTGGGCGGTTCGATGCCGATGACCCGCGCCGTTCCCATTCTGGTGCAGGTCTGTGACGCGCTCGATCAAGCCCACGAGCTGGGCGTGGTGCACCGCGATCTCAAGCCCGAGAACCTGATGCTGGTGAAGCGCGGCCGCCAGGAGGACTTCGTCAAGATCCTCGACTTCGGCATCGCCAAACTTCAAAGCACGATGAGCAACCGGAAGACGGCCACCGGGGTGATCATCGGCACGCCCGACTACATGGCGCCGGAGCAGGCGGGCGGCGACAACATCGACGGCCGCACCGATCAGTATTCGTTGGGTGTGATCGCCTACGAGCTGGCCACCGGCCGCACGCCGTTCGCAGGCCTGCCCATCACCGCGATGCTGGTGGCGCACCTGAGCCAGGAGCCCAAGGCGCCCCACACCATCAACCCGAACATCCCCCCGAGCATCTCGGCGGCGATCATGAAGGCGCTGGCCAAGCGGCCCGAGTCGCGGTTCGCCAGCTGCGGTGACTTCGGCCGCGCGATGGAAGCGGCGCTCAAAGCGTCGGGCTCCAACGCGAGCGGCGTGATGGTGCCTCCGTCGAGCACCGACCCCGTTGGTCGCGCCACGCCCACGCCTCCGCAGGCGAACAAGATGACCCCCGCGGTGTCATCGGGTTCACAGACCGGCAAACACCCCTCGGGCCCGGGCGCGAATGCACCGCCCCGCCACATCGCCAGCTTCGAGGTCGAGGTGAAGCCCGATCAGGGGCCGGCCCTGAGGCTGCAGGTGCAAGACGTGTCACGCGCCGGGTGTTTCCTGTGCAGCACCAGCGCGCCGCCGCGCGTGTTCACGCGGGTGCTGTTGACCATCCCCAACGTGGGCACCGTGCAGGGCGACGTGGTTCGCCACGTCTCGGCAGATCAGGCCCAGGCGTGGAACATGCCGCAGGGTTTCGGCGTGCAGTTCACCTCGGTGCGCCCGGAGCAACGAGAGGCGCTCGACATGCTCACCAAGGGCCTGCCGGTCTCACCGCTCGAGCCGCCTGCACCCGTGGCCGCGGTCACCGACGATCGCATCGCCGACATCGCGCTGGCCGACTTCCGGAAGCGCATTCAGGGCGACCACTACGTGGTGCTCGGGCTGGCGCAGGACATCGACATTCCCCAGGTGCGCTCGAAGGCCCGGGAGATCGCGCGGCAATTGGGTGAGCTGCGCAAGCGGCCGGTCTCGCCCAACCAGGCGCGGCAGATCGACGCGGCGCTGGAGCGGGTGCACCAGGCAGTCGAGGTGCTGGGGGTCACCGGCAAGCGGGTCGAGTTCGATGGCATGCGCTCGAACTGGCGCGGTGTGGCGATGTGTTTGTCAGCCGGTCTGCGGGTACCCGAGCTGGAGGCAGTCAGGACGCGATTCCTGGCGGCGAGCCCGGGCGCCGAAGCGCGCGGCCGGATGTTGCTCATCACCGCGAACGGCTTCGAGGCCGATGGGAAGATCGCCGACGCCATTCGGAATTGTGAGCTCGCGTTGGGCGTGGATCCGCTCAACCTGGAGCTGCATCACAAGCGGCACGCGCTGCTCAAGCGCACCCCGGTCAACCGGTAGCCTCCCTCTCCCTTCGGGAGTCGGGGTGAGGGCCTCGTCAACGAGCCTGCGCTTGATCCAGCACGACGGACACGGGGCCCATGCCCACGTCCTTGTCGAGCACGATGAGCCCTTCGACGGTCACCGCCGCGCCCTTCGCGACCTCGACGCTGCTCAGACACAGCAGATCATCCGTCTTGTCGGCGGCCGCGCCGGTGCCGTCTTTGAGGTGCACGTAGTGAACGCCCTGCACGAAGTTCACCCGATCGACCGTGCCGGTCACCTTCACGCGTTGCCCCGCCAGCGCCTTGCGCTCGGAGAACACGTCGACCACGCGCAACGTCAACGCCGCGCCGGAGCCCACTGCCTGCAAGGCCGCCTTCACCTCGGGAGGCGCCGGCGGAGCCGCACGCGCGACCGGCGCCGCGCCCTCGAGCGCGCCGAACCAGATCTTCGCGAAGGTGCGGCCGAGTGAAGGGCTGGTGAAGTCGGTCATCTCGTTCTGCAGCGAGACCGAGACGGGCTGCCCCACGGCGAGCGCGGGCGCGGAAGGAACGGCGGCCCACTCACCCGACTCGAGGCGCAGGTAGGTGTACTGCGAGACCTGAATCACCTCGGCGATGGTCCCCGTGAGCACGCCGGGAGCGGCCATCGCAGGTGCAGGCGCCGCAGCGACGGGCGTGAGCGTGGCCACCTGCGGCTGGTTCGACAGCACGCTGATGCGGCCCACCACGATTCCCGCCACGAAGATCAACACGCCCACTGCGACCGATTTCGACATGCGACAGGCCTACACCGAACGCGGCACGTCGGCAGCTGTCTCCTGAGGCAGGTCGCCGCCGCGCTTACTCGACCTTGAAGTTGATGGCGTGCGTGGTGGTGGCCGAGATGATCGACCCGGGCGCGGCGCCTTCGGGGGCGATCTCGTTGCTGCGCTCCAGGTAGACGGTCTCGCGATCGTTGACCACGAGCGGCTCGGCGCCGATGCGGTACTGGAACTTGTCGTCGGCGAGCGTCACGTCGAGGTCGGCCTGCTGCAGCACCACCCGCGCGATGTCGGCCGGCACGTTGTTCGCGTCGCGCCAGGTGACGAGGAGCCCGTTGGCCTTCACCACCGAGCCGTCTTGGGTGGGGGCGGTGATGACCGAGAAGCCGGGCGACTGCACCGTGGCCTCCACGCGATCGCTGCCGCGCACCACTTCGAGGCGCAACGACTCGTCCCACCCGAAGCCGTCGACCCGGTAGTCCATCGAGTTCATCGCGAAGGGAATGCCGGTCTTGGGCATCTTGCTGCCGGTGACGGACACCTGCGCGTCGAGCACCAGCGAACCCGTGGTGGCCGCTTCGCGAACGACCACCCGCGCGCGCGAGCTGGGCGTGCTGCCGTCTGAAGAGAAGCGGGCGCTCACGTAGAGCGTGCCCGTGCCGCCGCAGGCAGAGAGCAGAACGGCGGTGAGCGTGGTGACGACGAGGCCTCGAATCATGGGTGGTGCTCCGGGGGGAAGGATGGCGCGGAGCATCGCATTCCCCCGGGGCGGGGTCACGGTTGGCGCCGTCGTCAGGGCGCCCAGACGGACTCCCCGGCGGGGTTAGAGGGTTTTGAGCTCGGTGAGCAGACGTTGCAGGGTGGCCTTGGCGTCACCGAAGAGCAGCGAGGTTCTCTCTTCGGTGAAGAGGTCGTTCTCGATGCCCGCGAAGCCGGTGCCCTTGCCGCGTTTGAGCACGATGATGCGCCTCGCGAGCTCGACCTTGAGCACCGGCATTCCGTAGATGGGGCTGGAGGGATCTCGCTGCGCCGCCGGGTTCACCACGTCGTTCGCGCCGATCACGATCGCCACGTCGACGTCGGCGAAACGATCGTTGATGTCCTCCATCTCGATCATCTTTTCGTAGCCGATGTTCGCTTCGGCCAGCAGCACGTTCATGTGACCGGGCATGCGGCCCGCCACCGGATGAATCGCGTAGCGCACCTCGTTGCCGTGGCCCTCGAGCAGCGCGGCCAGCTCACCCACGATCTTCTGCGCCTGCGCGACGGCCAGCCCGTAGCCCGGCACCACCACCACGTTCTTCGCGTACCGGAGCGCGAGCGCCGCGTCTTCCAGCGTGACCTCCTTCATCTCGCCCTTCGCGCCTGCCGCCAGGGCCGGCTTCGCGCTGCCGAACGCACCGAAGAGCACGTTGCTGAAGCTGCGGTTCATCGCCTTCGACATCAACACCGAGAGCAGCAGACCCGAGGCACCGTCGAGCGCGCCGCAGATGATCAACACCGCGTTGCCCAGCGCGAAGCCCGTCGCCGCAGCCGCGAGGCCCGCGTAGCTGTTGAGCAACGAGACCACCACCGGCATGTCAGCGCCGCCGATGGGCAGCACCATCATGAAGCCCGCGAGGAACGCGAGCCCGGCCATGGCGAAGAAGGCCCACGAGGTGGTCGGTGCAAAGACGACGTAGCCGAGCAGCCCGATGGCGCTCACGAAGATGGTCAGGTTCACCGCGTTCTGCCCGCGAAACGTGATGCCGCGCCCGGGGAGAATCTCGTGCAGCTTGCCGAACGCCATGAATGACCCCGAGACGGTGAGCGCTCCGAAGAGCACCTCGAAGCCCAGGGCCAACGCGGTGAAGCGGCCCAGCTCGTGACCACCCCACACGTGATGGGTGTACTCGGCGATGCCCACCAGGGTCGCGGCCAGCGCTCCGAACAGATGCGAGATGGCGATGCGCTGCGGCATCTGGGTCATCGCCACCCGCATGCCCAGCGGCCACCCGAGCAACGTGCCCAGCGCGAGGCCCACGAAGATCCAGCCGTAGCTGACGATGTCGTGGTTCACCAGCGTGCCGGCGATCGCGCCGATCATCCCGAGCGCCGCCAGCTGCATGCCGCCGCGCGCGGTCTCTGGCCGGGTCAACCCGCGCAAGCCGAGGATGAAGGCGATCGACGCGCCCAGGTACGCGATGGAGATGAACGCGGTTCGCCCGTCGAGCGCTTCGGGGCTCACGACTTCTTTCCCCCGGCGAACATCTTCAACATCCGGTCGGTGATGATGTAGCCGCCGACGAAGTTGATGGTGGCGCAGGTCACCGCGACGGTGCCCAGCACGGTGGACAGCGTGCCGCGATCGCTGCCCGCAACCACGATCGAGCCGACCAACGAGATGGCGGAGATCATGTTGGTGGCCGACATCAGCGGCGTGTGCAGCAGCGGCGGCACCCGGGTGATGACCTGGTAGCCCACGAAGCCCGCGAGGATGAAGACGTACAGCTCGGCGACGGCGAGAGTCATGACGGGCCTTTCAGGGGTGCCGCACTTCGCCCGCGTGGGTGACCAGCATGGCGGCGATCAGGTCGTCCTTCAGATCGAGGCTGACGCCGCCGTCCTTCACGCACAGCTGCACCAGCGTGAGCACGTTCTTCGCGAACATCATGCTGGCGTGCAGCGGCATGGTCGAAGGCAAGTTGCGCGGGCCGAGCACCAGCACGCCGTTGGGCGTGAGCACCTCTTCACCGGGGCGGGTGAGCTCGCAGTTGCCACCCGACTCCGCCGCGAGATCCACGATGACCGCGCCCCGCTGCATCGCCGCGACCATCTCGGCGGTGATCAACCGAGGCGCGGGTTTGTTGGGGATCTGCGCGGTGCAGATGACCAGGTCGGCCTGCTGCACGACCCTGCTCAACGTGACCAGGATGCGGGCTTGCTCATCGCGGGCGAGCTCCTTCGCGTAGCCGCCTGCACCCTCGGCGCTGGTGACGCCGTCGATCTCCACGAACTTGGCGCCGAGCGACTGCACCTGTTCCTTCACGGCGGCGCGCACGTCGAAAGCAGAGACTTGAGCGCCGAGGCGATTCGCCGTGGCGATGGCCTGCAGTCCCGCGACGCCGGCGCCGAGCACCAGCACGCGGCCGGGCTTCAGCGTGCCGGCGGCGGTGGTCATCATCGGGAGCAGGCGCGGCAACCGGCTCGCACCGAGCAGCACCGATTGGTAGCCCGCGACCGTGGCCTGACTGGAGAGCGCATCCACCGCCTGGCCGCGGGTGCTGCGCGGCACCTTCTCCATGGCGAGCGCGGAGATGCCCGCAGTGGCCATCGAGGGGCGCCGTGCAGGGGGGAGAAACGAGACGAGCAGCGTTCCGGGGGCCAGCTGCAGTTCCGGTGCGTGCAAGCCCACGACGATCGCAGCACCGACGACTGCCTCTGCCGCGGTGCTGGCGATGCTGGCCCCGACCGCGTTCCATGCGGCGTCGTCAAAGCCGGCAGCGAGGCCCGCGTCGCGCTCGACCACCACGCTCACACCGGCCTTCACCAGCTTCGCCGCCGTCTCCGGTACCTGGGCGACGCGCCGCTCACTCGTCTGCGTTTCTTTGAGGACGGCCAGCCGCACTGAGAACCCCCGATTCCGCTGCAGGGGCTGAGTGCCGCGCCGGAGCTCGAGCGGCCACGCGGAAAGCGGGCAGCCCGCAGACCAATTCCGTGGAGCGGGTTACGGACTCGCCACGGGGTACCTCTGCTCGAGCTCATTCAGCACGGTGACCGTTTCGTTGATCACGCGTTGGGAGACGAGGGGCGTGTCGTTGAAGTAGCCCAGCGCGCGCAAGGTGCGGAAGCGGGCGCTCTGGGCACCGAGCGGAGTGAGATCGAAGCTGGGCGAGCCGAAGGACTCAGGCTGGGTCGTGACGTCGATGCCCGCGTCAGCAGCGCGCGGTTGGAGCAGGGTGGTGACCAGGTGACAGCTCGCGCACTGCACGGTGTTGGCGGTGTGCAGCGAAGGGTTGTCGATGGCCAGCAGGCTTCGCACGGACTCGAGCTGTTGAGCGGTGGTGGCGTTGCGGAAGTTGCTCTCCATCACGGCGCGCGAGAACCCCGAAGGGAAGTCGGCGACCGGCGTCACCACGTAGGAGTCGCCTCCGAAGAGGAGCACCTCCTGCGAGGTGGTGGCGATGCCGGGGATCTCGATGGGGCCCAGCGTGTCGGGGGCGCGCTCTTCACCGCGGAAGATCCAGATCAACGCGGCGCGATCCGTCTCCTGACCGAAGAGGGTCAGCCGGTGCATGCGCGCGCTCTTCGCGTAGCGGGTGACGAGCCGCGCGAGCCGTTGCCGAGAGGTCGCGTCGGCGGTGTTCACTCTGAGCGCGGCTCCTCGGGGCACGTCTTGCAGCGCGGCCAGCTCGCGTAGTTCATCGACGACCTGCGGCACTTCGGCTCGCGGCACGGAGAAGAAGGCGTGGAAGGTGACGTCTTCGACTCGCGGCGGAGCGCCGAAGACGGGTTGCAGCACCAGGCGGAAGACTCCGTCGGCGTCGGCTTCGCAGGGGCCCGGCGTGGCGCGGTCGCAGATGTCGAAACGGGCGGCGAGCACTCTGAGGCGCGAGAGGTCGGTCTGCACGCGCGGTGTGGCCGACGTGAGGCGATCGAAGGTGGAGAACGGGATGATCTCGACGGGCGGCGGGAAGGCGGTGCCGGCGTCGAGTGATTCGAGCGGGAGGAGAAAGGTGACGTCGTTGAGACCCAACAGGCGGGTTTGCGTCGGGGTGTAGCCCGCGTCTGCGGTCACGGCTGGCGTGGTGCAGCCGGCCAGCGTCAGCAGAAGCAGAAGCAGTGTTCTGGTCATCGCCGTGGGCCCCTCACCCGGACTTCGTCCGACCTCTCCCCGCTTCGCAGGGCGAGGTTTGAACTTCACCAACTGGTGGGACGGTAGTCCTTGAGGAACTTGCCGTACGAGGGCTCGGCGCCATTGGCGGTGGTGAAGATGGGATCGATCACCCGCGCAGCGCCATCGACGATGTCGAGCGGCGGCTGGAACCCGAGCGACTCCTTCTTGCGGGTCGCATGGTGCGCGGGATCTTCGTCGGTCACCCAGCCCGTATCGACGGCGTTCATCAAGATGCCGTCTTTGGCGTAGTCGGGCGCGCTGGTGAGCGTCATCATGTTGAGCGCCGCTTTCGCCATGTTGGTGTGCGGGTGCTTGTCGGTCTTGGTGCCGCGGCTGAAGCTGCCTTCCATCGCCGACACGTTGATCACGTGTTTCGCCTCGGCCGGGCTCCTCGCCATCAGCTCACGCAGCCGGCCCGCGAGCACGAACGGCGCGACGGCGTTCACCAACTGCACCTCGAGCAGCTCCGGCGTCGACACCTCGTCGAGCGTCATGCGCCACGAGTTCATCGTGCGCAGATCGACCTGCTGGAGATCCGCGTCGAGCTTGCCTTCTGGGAACACCTCCATCCCGTAGGTCGCGTCTTCGTAGGTGTAGCGGACCTGGCTCAAGCGCGCGGAAGCCGCCACGCCCGCACCCGCGCCGTGCGCCACGTGCCAGTTCGAGAGGCCCGTCACGTCGGGTGCTCCTGCGCCGAGCTGCGGCAGCGCGCCCATCGCGCCCAGACATTCCTGCCGCCCCTGGAGCAGCAGTTGCGCACCTTCGGGCAGCGTGGTGATGGCCTGCTCCTCGAGCGACATGAGGTGGCTGAAGAAACCCACCGGGCGCCGCACCGTCTGCGCGGCGTTGTTGATCAACAGGTCGAGGCGCGGCAGCCGGCGGGAGAGCCAGCGCGCGAACAACTCCACCGAGGGCGAGTGA
Organism: Archangium sp.; assembly: GCA_030695565.1. Classification (GTDB taxonomy): domain Bacteria; phylum Myxococcota; class Myxococcia; order Myxococcales; family Myxococcaceae; genus Archangium_A. The sequence goes on along the minus strand of JAUYRZ010000007.1, from coordinate 53,732 downwards.
CGCAGGTCGAGGCCGTGCACCTCGAGGCGGTGACCCCACTGCTTGAAGTCGGGCTCCTTCGCGTAGCGGATGGCGGCGTCGTGCGGGAAGCGCGTGGTGACCAGCACCCGGGCACCGGCGCGCAACAACATGAGCGCCGCCTGCTGACCAATCTTCAACCGCGCGCCGGTGATCAACGCCACCTGGCCATCGAGCCGTGCCGTCTGGAACCGTTTGGCGTAGTTGAAGTCACCGCACTGCACGCAGAGCGCATCGTAGAAGTGATGCACCTTGTTGAACTCGACCTTGCACACGTAGCAGTAGCGCGACTTTTCCAACGTCGGGCCTTCGCGCGTCTCGCCGGGCAGCATGGGTAAAGGAGCGGTGAAGACGGCCTCCTGGCGGGCCACGCGGATGGCGGTGCTCTCGCGCACCACGCGGTCACGGGCCTGGCGCTCCTTCAAGCGGTCGCGGCGCAGCGCCTTGCTGAACGCCTGGATCTCGTGACGAAGCGGGCTGGCCGCGCGGCCGGCGGCCATCAAGAAGGCACGACGTGCTTCTTCGGGCACCTCGGCCAGCAGCGAGCGGTCGGCGACCACGGCCTCCAGCACTTCGGTGGCGGCCTGCAACTGCTCGAGGGTCATCGGGCGACGCGTACTCATCGGTGCGGGCCCATACCCCGTCTCGCCCCGGAGGGGGAATGGGTCGACCACCCGGTCGGCGTGGGCAGGGGTGCGTTCTCGGGCTATGGCCCGAGCCGATGTCACCGACCTTCAAGGGCTACGTGCTGCCCGGCCCCACGCCACCCGGAATCCCCGAGGGGGACTACCCGGAGGGCACCTCGCTCGACTCCATCTCAGGCCAGTGGAAGCTCTTCCAGTACAAGAAGGGCCACCGGTTCTCGACCGACGACGTGCTGGTCGCCTGGTACGGCACCACGAACGCGCCCACCGCGCGGCGAGTGCTCGACCTGGGCAGCGGCATCGGGTCGGTGGGTATGGTCGCTGCGTGGCGATTGCCCGGTGCGCGCTTCGTCACCGTGGAGGCGCAGGACATCAGCATCGCGCTCGCGCGCAAGTCGGCCGCGTTCAACGGGCTCACCGAGCGCTACGAGATGCGGCTGGGTGATTTTCGCGATCCTGCCGTGCTGAGGGAGGACGAGACCTTCGACCTCGTGTTGGGCAGCCCTCCGTATTTTCCGCTCGATCAGGGCATGCATGGGGATCACCCGCAGAAGATCGCCTGCCGCTTCGAGGTGCGCGGCGACATCGGCGACTACTGCGCGACCGCGGTGAAACACCTCGCGCCTGCGGGCTGGTTCTCGTGCGTGTTTCCGGTGTTGCCGGCGCATCAGCTCGAGCGGGTGCTCGACGGGGCGAAGAAGGCGGGCCTGGCCATCGTGAAGCGGCGGGACGTGGCGTTGAAGGAAGGCGAGCCGCCGCTGCTCGGTTTGTTCGCCATGGCCCGCGCGAGTGATTTGCCGGAGTCCTTTCGCGAGAAGACCTGGGCCGAGCCGGTGCTCACCATCCGACGCACCGATGGCACCGTTCACCCCGAGTATTCGGCGATCAAGCTGTCGTTCGGCTTCCCCCCCTGAAGTGCTCCCTCTCCCTTCGGGAGAGGTCGGGTAAGGCGTCGCCTGTGAGACACTGTTCAGATGAACCTGACAGTGCTGCCCTCATTGGATTCGTTCCGTTGCTTCGTCGAAGTGGCGCAGCGGCTCAACTTTCGTGCGGCGGCGAAGGCAGTCGCACTCACTCCGGCCGCCGTCAGCGGCCGCATCCGCCAGCTCGAAGATCAACTCGGTCAACCGCTCTTCATCCGCACGACCCGCTCGGTGCAGCTCACCGACGCAGGCGCTGTCCTCCTGCCCGCGGCGAAAGACGCACTGCTCCGAGCCGAACGCGCCATGCGCATCGCGAGAGGTGAGCTCGGCCCGCCGGCGCTCGACGTGACGGTGGGCACGCGCCACGAGCTGGGCATGTCGTGGGTCCTCCCCGCATTGCCGGTGCTGCAGCAGGCGCTCCCGCACGTGACCTTTCATCTCAGCTTCGGCGCCGGCGGAGATCTGCTCGGCCGCGTGCGCGACGGCACCCTGCCCTGCGCCATCGGCTCGATGCGCATCGTCGATCCCTCGCTCTTCGGAGATCCGCTCCATGAAGAGCGCTACGTGCTGGTGGGCAGTCCGAAACACCTCGCGCGCATGCCGCTCAAGAAGGACTCCGATCTCCGCGCGCACCGGCTGATCGACATCGACGCAGGCCAGCCGCTCGCCTCGTACCTGCGCGGCGCTCCGGGTGGCGCAGACCTCATGTTCGGTGAGGTGCTCTCGATGGGCACCATCGCCGCGGTGCGGGAGATCGTGCTCCAGGGTCACGGCGTGGCGGTGCTGCCGGAATACCTCGTCGCTGAAGATCTCAAACGCCGACGGTTGCTCCGGCTGCTGCCCAAACGGCCGCTGCGCACCGACTGGTTCAGGTTGTTCAGCCGCACTGGTGACGAACGCGCGGCGCTCTTCGCGACCATGGCCAAGACGTTGCGCGCGCGCCCCCTTCGCTGACTCGGGAGGTGAGCTTCAGGCGGCGTCGGCGAGCACGCGCTCGAGGAGGTCGATCTCGTCCACGAGGTTGAAGGACCGCTCCTCCTTCACCGCGTGAAGAAAGTCCTCTTCGTCCAGGTAGAAGCGGTCACCCAGCTCTGCCTTGAGGCCCTTGAAGTGAATTGGGAAAAGCACGGCGATCAGGTCGGCGTCGTTCGTTGCGCGCGGGTCGCCGTGGAGCGAACTCGGAGTCTCAGTGCGCGCTCCAGCCGCTCGCGGGGCGGCGTCGCGCGCAGCCGGTCGAGATATCGCTTCAGGGCGCCGGGGTGGTGTCGCTGAGCTGGAGGCTGGCTGCGCCCTCATGATTCATACTCAGACGCTACCTGCCCCGACTCACGCGCGCACCGGCAGCAGCGCTCAGAGGTCGAACACCCAGCAGCCACCGAAGGTGTTCTCGGGCAGCACGGAGAGATCGACCGTGCCCGACTCGCTCACCCCGACCTCGTAGACGGTGCTGGTCTCAGGGTCGCACGTCCCCGCCGGGTCGAACTGAATGAACAGGCTCAGCCCGCCGAACGGCGCCGGGTCGGGCTCGAAGGCGATGTCGAACGCGCCGCCGTGGACCGTCGCGGTGCCGCGGCCCACCACCGAGATGCCGCAGCCCAGCATACCGAGCACGTACCGGACCTGCGTTCCGTCGGGCACGTCGAGCGAGTGCACGCCGATGAGGCCACCCAGCGGAGCGATCTGCGAGGGGCGCACCTGGGGCGTGAGCTCACGGATCTCCATGCGTTCGTTCGTCGGAGCGGGTTGCTGTGCGACCAGCGGCGCCTCCTCCTGCAGCGAGGGTTCGGGGGACTCGATTCCGCAAGCGGTGAGCAACAACGAAATGGTGAGCAGTGGCGTTCGAAACATGACGTGACCTCCATGACCGGCCGGCCGCCGGGAGTCACATGAGGTCACACTCTGATTGTTCTGAGTCGCTGTCTTTTCAGAACACCACTGTTCAGCAATTCAGAACAGGTGAACTACCAGCTCATGCTGGCGGCAGCCGGCGCCGCGGCGGGCTCGGCCTTCATCGGGCCGGACTCGAGATCCTTGTACCCGTCCTTCTTCGCGCGCACCCGGTACGTGCCCTTCGGCACCGCCTTGAAGCGAAAATTGCCCGCCTCATTCGAGCGCGTCGTCGCGAAGACCTTGCCATCGTCATCGACCAGCTCGACCGTCGAATCCGCCGCGAAGCCCGCGCTGCCGCCCTTCATTCCGAGGTTGCCGACGAGCTCGCCGGTCTTCTCGCGTTGCACCCGCTCGCTGTCGTGAAAGAACACCTGCGACTCGCTCTGAAGCACCTTGCCCTGCGCGTCCTTGAACGAGAACCGGGCCAGGTAGCGCCCGCGGGGGAGCAGCTTTCCGTCCTTCCCCTTGCCCTCCCACGTGAGGCTCACCGGGCCCGGCGCCGAGGGCGAGGTCGACTCGCTCACCCGCGCTTCGGGCTTCGGGTCAGCGCCGCTCTCGCCCAGCTGGAACACCTCGAACACCACGTTCCCCTTGTCGGCGCTGGTGGCGATGTTGCGCAGCGAGAGCTCAGTCACCTGGCGCGCTTCGTCGAACTGGCTGCCGAGCTGCGTGAGGAACACGTCGCCCGAGAAAAGCTCGAGGCGGCGCCGGCTGAGCTGCCCCCTCGCATTCGTCGCCACCGCGTCGATGAAGTGTTTGCCCGTCGGCAGCGCAGGCAACGCGAAGGAGAGCTCGGGGCCCTTCACCTTCGCCACCTCTTTGTCGTCGAGGAACAGCGACACCTCGTTGACCGCGAGGCCGGTGTTGTCCTTCGCCTCGACGATGACGCGCACGCCGGGCACCACCTTCTCGCCATCACTCACGCCGCGCACCGACAGGGTCACCACGTCGACCGACACCAGCCCCAGCACCGCCCACATCGCCTCGGCCTTGGCCGCACCGCTGCTGCCCCAGCCGCCGTCCTTCTGTTGATGACTGATCAACCAGCGCAGGCCCCGCGTGATGGGAGCGTCTTGATCACTCTGCCCCGCGGCGCGCAGCGCATAGACCGTCTGCCCCGTGGCGAGCGGGTTCGAGGCGACGTCGTCGGCCGGGTACGACATGAAGTTCTCCGTCATCGGGTGCGCCGTCCTGCCGAACGCCCAGCCGCCGTCCTTGCTCTGACGAGAGAGCAGCTCCTTGACGATGGCGGCGGTCGACGGCTCGGTACCGCCCACGCCCGCGGCCACCAGGGCCATCAGCGCGTGATTGAGGTCCTGCAGCGCGACCTTCTTCTGAATGAGCAGGTCGGCGGGCGTGGTGCCCTCGAGCTTCCAGGACTTCACCGTGGCGGCGACGAAGGTCTCCGCGCGGCGCAGGGGCGCACGCCAGGCGTCGTCGGCCGAGCGCGCGTAGCATTGACGCCACGCCTGCATCGCCTGGTGGGTGCTCTGCAAAGTACCCGCGGCGACTGGCCCCATGACGGGGTGATCACCGACGACCGCTCCGTCGGCGCGCTGAATCGGGAGGAGCTCCTTGCAGACGCGCAGCAGGTCGTCGGTGAACTTGCCGTCGAGGTACTGGTCGTAACGCGCCAGCCCCGCACCGGCGAAGGCGCGCGAGGTCCTGGGGAAGGTGGCAGGTGAGAGCCCGCCGGCGGAGCGAATGCCTGAAGGACCTTTGATGAGGTTGTCGAGCAGCGCGCTGAACTCGGCTTTGGGCACCTCGTACTGGTGGTGCTTACCGACCGAGAGGCCCTCGATGGAGACCGCCTGCACATGACACCCGAAGCAGCCTCCATGCGAGGTCTGCCACTCGAGCGCAGTCTTCGCGAGGAAGGTGATGCCCTTCTGGGCCGCCGGCCGGAGCGTGTCGTCGCCGGGAACCGCGGCGGTCGCACTGAAGGAGACGAGGACGGTGGTGAGCCAAGCACGTGAAGACATGGGAGCCCCTGGTGAGCGGGCTTCAACGGGCGGCTTCAAGAAGCGGTCTAAAGAGTGCCCCACCGGTCGCTCCTTCTTTCGGAAATGCCATGTCGATATTCCGGCGACGGCTCCGACTTACTGGTGAAACCCGAGCCCGAACCGGGCTCCAACCAGGGAGAAACACATGGCTTCACAGAAGATCACCACCTTCTTGTGGTTCAACACCGAAGCGGAAGACGCGGCGAAGTTCTACGTCTCGGTCTTCGGCGGCGACTCGCACGTCGTCTCCGTCGATCGCATGGGTGACGCAGTGATGAGCGTCAGCTTCGAGCTTGGCGGCCAGCGTTACGTCGCGCTCAATGGGAACACCAAGCAGACCTTCAACGACTCCATCTCGTTGATGATCGCTTGCGAGGATCAGCCCGAGGTCGACCTGTTCTGGGACAAGTTGCTCGCGGGTGGCGGCAAGCCCACGCAGTGCGGCTGGCTCAAGGACAAGTTCGGCGTCTCGTGGCAGGTGGTGCCCAACGGCTTGATGAAGACCCTGCAGGACAAAGACCCCGTGAAGGCAGGCCGGGTGTTTCAGGCCTTCAGGGCGATGCAGAAGATCGATCTGGCCGCCCTCGAGCGCGCCCGCGCGGGGACCTCATGAAGTTCATGCTCCTGATGAACACGCCGGGCAACGGGCCCTACCAGGTCGCTGGTTGGGCGCGGAAAGACCTCGAGGCGCACATCAACTTCATGAAGGGCTTCGCTGTGAAGCTGGCGGGCAACGGTGAGCTGCTCTCAGCGCAGGGTCTGGCAGGGCCTGATCAGGCGAAGCTGGTGAAAGCGGGGCCTGATGGTGAGCCCGTCACTGACGGCGTCTTCCCCGAGTCGAAGGAGTTCCTCGCCGGCTTCTGGCTGGTCGACGTGGAGACCGCCGAACGTGCGTACCGGATCGCCGCGGAGGCTTCGATGGCGCCCGGGCCGGGGGGCAAGCCGATGCATCTGAACATCGAGGTGCGCGAGGTGATGAGCGCTCCCCCGACGGAACAGGGCTGAGTGGATCGCGACGTTCAGCTGCTGTTGCGCGAGCTCGCGCCGCGGGTGCTGAGCAGCCTGGTGCGCCGCTATCGCGACCTGGGCGCGTGTGAAGACGCGGTGCAGGAAGCGCTGCTGGCGGGCTCTCAACAATGGCCGCTGGCAGGGCTGCCGGATGATCCGCGCGCGTGGTTGACCAGCGTGGCCATTCGCAAGGTGGTCGATCACGTGCGCGCTGAGACGGCCCGGCGGCTGCGTGAATCGATCGTGGTCAGCCTGGTGCCCCCCGAGGAGCAGCTGGCGCTGGCAGCCGATGAAGCCCTCGCCGTGGCGCGCGATGACACGCTCGATTTGTTCTTCATGTGTTGTCACCCCTCGCTCACCAGCGCGTCGGCGATCGCGCTGACCCTGCGGGCCGTCGGCGGGCTCACCACCGCGGAGATCGCTCGCGCGTTCCTGGTGCCTGAACCGACCATGGCCCAGCGGCTGAGCCGGGCGCGGCAGACCATCAAGACCTCAGGCATTCCCTTCGAGGCGCCGGGCCCCGCGGAATACACCAGCCGGCTGGGCTCGGTGATGCACGTGCTCTACTTGATCTTCAGTGAAGGGTACGTGGCCAGCTCGGGTGCTGAGCTGCGCCGGGTCGACCTGTCGATGGAAGCGCTGCGGCTCGCGCGCCTGTTGCGGCGGTTGATTCCCCAGGAGCCGGAGGTCACAGGACTGCTCTCGTTGATGTTGTTGACCGACGCGCGGCGCGACGCGAGGACGGGACCTGCGGGCGAACTCATTCCGCTCGATCAACAGGATCGCAGCCGGTGGAATCGCGCGGAGATCGACGAGGGCACGCAGTTGATCACCGAGACCTTCGCGCGCGGTGTTGTCGGTGCGTACCAACTGCAGGCGGCCATCGCGGCGCTGCACGATTCGGCCAGCAGCACGGAGACCACGGACTGGCCGGAGATTCTGAGTCTGTATTCGGTGCTGCTGCGCATGAACGACAACCCGATGGTCGCGCTCAGTCACGCGATCGCGTTGGCCATGGTGCAGGGACCGGCCGCGGGGTTGGAGCGCCTGGATGAGCTGGCGAAAGATTCACGGCTCGCGGGTCAACATCGGCTCGAAGCGGCGCGGGGGCACCTGCTCGAGCGCGCCGGTGATCGTTCTGGTGCGATCACCTGTTTTGAACGGGCTGCACGGAGAACGGCGAGCACCGCGGAGCGGGACTACCTGATGCTGCAAGCCGCTCGTCTGCGAGAGGCCTGATTACTTCTTCCGGAGCTCGAAGAGGTCCATCGGCGGGCAGCGCGGGATCGGGTGCTTGCCGCCTTTGGGCCCGTGCAGGTGGAGGTTCATCGGCGGGCAGCGAGGGATGGGGTGCTTGGGGCCCTTGGGGCCGAGCAGCTGGGTGTTCATCGGGGGGCAGCGGGGAATCGGGGGGTTCTTGGCGGCGATGGTTCGCATTCTTAATTGTCGAGAGCGGCCTCCGGAAGGTTTCCCAAGAAGAATTACACGGCAGGGTGAGGGCAAAATGCTTCTTTAAACCGGCGGCGTGAATGGCTTCGGGGGGAGCGCGCGTCGCTGGTCGCGTGAGAACTGCAAACGTGTTGGTGGTGATGCTGCTGGCTTCGGGGTGCGTGCACTCGGGCGGGCTTGCTCCGGTGGTGGTGACCGAGGTCGTGGTCGAGACGGTCGAGGCCTATCCGTACGTGGCCGACGAGCACTTCTACGAGGGCGACGTCTTCTTCTACGTGACCGAGCAGTACTTCGAGGGCGACACGTACGTCTTCATCGAGGGGCAGCGGTGTGTTCGTCGTGAGCGGCGCAGTGAAGGGGTGCCGTGGGCGTGGGCGCCGGGGCGGCGTGACGTTCAGAGGCGGCGGCCGTTCGAGCGCGGCATGCGGGTCAGCCGGGAGGATCGGCGCGACGCCGAGGCGGCGCGGATCGATGCCGAGCACCGGCAGCGGGAGGGTCAACGCGCTGAGGCCGAGCGTCGCCAACGTGAGGATGAGCGGCTCGAGATTGAACGGTGGCAGCGCGCTGAAGCGGATCGCATCGAGGCCGAGCGCCGTCAGCAGCGCGAACCTGGGCGAGTTGAGGGTGAGCGCCGGCGGCGTGAAGCAGAACGTGCCGAGGCCGAGCGTGTGGAAGCGGAACGTCGCCAGCGTGATGCGGAGCGGGTCGAAGCAGAGCGTCGTCAGCGTGATGCCGAGCGGGTCGAAGCGGAGCGTCGTCAGCAGCGTGAAATGGCGCGCGCTGAAGCTGAGCGGATGCAGCGCGAAGTGGCGCGTGCTGAGGCGGAACGGATGCAGCGCGAGGCGGCGCGTGTCGAGGGCGAGCGGATTCAGCGAGAGCAAGCTCGCGTTGAAGCCGAGCGCCGGCAGCAGCGGGAGACCGAGCGTGCCGAGAGCGAGCGGATACAGCGAGAAGCAGCTCGCGTTGAAGCGGAGCGCCGGCAGCAGCGAGAGACCGAGCGTGCCGAGACCGAGCGAATCCAGCGTGACGCGGCGCGCGTTGAAGCCGAGCGCATGCAGCGTGAATCGGCGCGTGCTGAGGCGGAGCGAATCCAGCGTGAAGCGGCTCGTGCGGAGGCTGAGCGGATTCAGCGTGAGGCGGCTCGCGTCGAAGCCGAGCGCCGTCAGCAGCGAGAGGCGATGCGCGCGGAAGCCGAGCGCGCACAGCGTGAGGCAGCGCGTGTCGAGGCCGAGCGCCGCCAGCAGCGTGATGCAGAACGCATCGAGGCCGAGCGTCGACAACAGCAAGAGACCATGCGCGCTGAAGCGGAACAGGCGCAGCGTGAAGCTGCACGTGCCGAAGCTGAGCGCCGGCAACAACGTGAGGCTGAGCTCCAGGCCCAGCGCGCACAGTCCGACCAACGGCAGCGCCTCGAGGCCGATCAGCGGCAGCGAATTGAGTCTGAGCAGCAGGCTCGTCGTCTCGATGATGAACAACGACGGCAGCGCGAGCAGCAGCTCGTTGCGCGGGAGAAAGAGAAGGAGGAGCGCTTCGAGAGTGAGGGACAGGCTCAACGTGCGGAAGAGGATGAACGCCGCAAGAAGGAGAAGGGCCGGCAGGGGCGCCGTTGAAGTGGGTGCCCGACGACGCACGTGAGCGTCGCCGTTGACCGATAAGCGCGATATGCCCCCGGCATCGAACCCAAGCCGCCACTGAAGGAACGCCTCACCACCCTGCTCAACGAGTACGGGCGCGTGGCGATCATCATCTACTTCACCATCTTCGCGCTGGTGCTCTCCGGCTTCGCGATCGCCATCAAGTTCGGGGTGGAGGTCGACTCCGCCGCCGGCACCGCGGGCACCATCGGCGCTGCCTGGGTCGCCACCAAGCTCACCCAGCCGCTGCGCATTCTCGCCACGCTGGTGCTCACCCCCATCGTGGCGAAGCTCGTCGAACGTTTCGCGCCCTCGAAGCCGAAACCCCCGCCTTCGATTCCCTGAAGGTTCAGGGGGCGGCGAGTTCCTTGTCGAGCCACGACTTCGCCACGCCGACGACCAGCTCGAGGTTGCCCATCGCGCAGTGATCATCTCCGGGCACGAGGAAGAACGTGCGCGGCGAACCCGCAGTGCCGGGAAACATCGTGTCTTCCATGGGGATGACCGAGTCTTCCGTGCCGTTGATGGTCAGCAGTGGTTTTTGATTCGTGGCCAGGCCATCGCTCACCGACTTCGCCAATGAATCGGAGACCCCGGCCAGACCGAAGATGTTGCTCACGCCCATCACCTGCAACGCGGCCTGCACGAAGGCATCGGGCAGCCGGCCGAAGTTGCTCAGGGTGAAGGCCCTGGTCATCGGGCCTCCGAAGTTCACCGCGGCTTTGATGCGCGGCTCGACCTGCGGCAACCGCACTGCCCAGTAACCACCGAACGACAAGCCCATGAAGCCGATGCGGGTGCTGTCGATGTCGGGCTCGGTGGCGAGGCGGTCGATGATCGCCGAGTATTCTTCGTGACCCTTCGCCGAGAGCGGCCGCGGGTTCTGACCCGTGCCCGGCATGTCGGCCAACACCAGCACCACGCCATTCGCCACGCCGGAGCCCGCAAGAGATCCCTGGAGCAACAGCGCGAGCTCCTCCTTGTAGCCGTCGAGCCCGCCGCTCACGATGATCACCGGCCGCTTCACGCCGTCACCCAGCGGCTTGCTGCGCACCACGTGCAGCGCGCCCATGGGGGCCGTGAAGTCGATCGGATCGAAAGCGATACCGCCCAGCGCCATGCCCTTGCTCGTGGTGCGCAAGGAGGCTTCGAAGGCCTCCTTCTTCAGCGGCGTCCTGGGGTTCGGGTAGTGCGCCACGATGTAGTAGCGCGCGGCGTCTGCGTAGGCCTTGCCCGCTGCGGTGGGGTCGGTGCTCTCGAGCCCGGCCGCGATGGCCTCGAGCCTTCTGCCTTCATCGAGCCAGCGTTTCACCCAGACGTCGTCGAAGAACTCGGACATCGAGTGGGTGGTGTCGAGGGCCTGCGCGAGGAAGTTCGGCTCGATGCCCAGCCGCTGCCAGCGAGGGAGATCGACTCGCTGGAAGAAGGCCCTTTTGTCTCGCGTGGGTCCGGCGCCTGCACACGCCAACACAGACATCGAGAGCAGCAACGCGAGGGAGCGCATCGCGGCATTGTCACACACCGTTTGCGTCGAGCCACTCTGGCATCTCGACTGCGCTCGATGCGAACGGTCTACGGCAGACAGACCGCAGACATGCCCTGCATCTCGCACTGGTAGCCCGCGCGGCAGATGTTGTTGGGGCAACCTGCGAGGCAGATGTTCACGATGTCACCGCCTCCCGTTTCGGCTTCCACGCACACGCCGTTCATCGGGCACGGCTCGTTGTCGCAGGTGCGGCTGCAGTAGCCGCCGGTGAAGCCGGTGGGCTGACCGCCGCTGAACTCGGGGATGCAGAAGCTCTGGCCGTCGTTGCCGCAGTTCGAGTCGTCGGCGCAGGGCCCCCCGATGCTGGACGCGACGCCCGCATCGAAGATCACCTGCTGGCACCGGCCGCTCGTGCAGCCTTCATCTCGAGAGCACGACTTGCACGCGTCGCCGAAGAAGCCGCAGGTGTTCTGACCCTGCAAATTCACCGGTACGCAGCTGCCCCCGAGGCAGCAGCCGCTTGAACAGCTCATGCCGTCGCAGCGCTGACCTCCGCCACCGCCCGCGCCGGCATCCACACCGGCATCGGTCCTGCCACCGCCGCCACCGGTGCCACCCCCCATGGTGCCGCCGCCGGTGCCGCCATCGCGGCTGAGCACGCAGTGAAAGTCGCTGGTGCAGAAGAAGCCGGCCGAACACGGGTTCTGCGGCCCGCACCAGCGATCGTCGACGGGCGACAGGCAGCCTGCGCCAGTGAGGAGAAAGAGGGCGGTGACGACGCGCTTCATGACGACTCCAGGTGCTGCTCTGCCGGCCAGAGGCGCAGCTTCACACAACCTGAGGTAGATCTCCGCTTCATGGCTGTCGAGACGCGAGTGGTCTTTGGTTCTGGGTTCGATGCGCTGTTCTCCAAAGACTTCCGAAACAGGGTGACCCCCCAGCTGGATCAGGCGTTGGTGGCCCTGGGCGTGCGCCTCGATCGCCCCTTCAACCCCGCGTATCCGGTCGAGACCTGGGCATCGGTGCTCTCGCTCTCGGCCCAACATCTCTATGCCGAGGACGCGGCGCCCGAGGCCTACCGGAAGTTGGGGCGCTCCACGGTGGTGGGCTTTGGAGAGACCTTCATGGGCAAGGCGCTGTTCCCCCTGCTGCGCCTCATCGGCCCGGTCAGGGCGCTCGACCGCGCGGCCCGCAGCTACGCCTCGACGAACAACTACACCAAGGTGCTGCTCACGCAGATCACCCCTACCTGCTTCGACTTCCACTTGAACGAGAAGCACACCCTGCCCGAGTACGACATGGGCGTGATCGAGGAGATGCTCACGCACCTCCACGTGCCTTCGCCGCGCGTGACCCTGAAGACGCAAGACACCGAAGGGTTCACCATGCGGCTCGAGTGGACCTCTTGAGCAGGAAGCAGGGCTTTCACCTGCCGCTCTTCGTGCAGGTGATCATCGGCGTCACGCTGGGCGCGCTGCTCGGCGTGGTGTTCGGCAAGGAGCCCTTCCTCCTCGGCGCGGGCAACGAACAACTGGGTGACCTGGGCCTGCTGGTCATCCGCCTGCTCAAGGCGCTGGCCGTGCCGCTGGTGCTCTTCGCGGTGCTCGACGCGTTCTTGACCACGCAGATCTCCGCGCGCGCGGGGCTCAAGCTGCTGCTCATCTGCGCGGTCAACGTGAGCGTGGCGTTCGGCATCGGGCTCACCTTGATGAACGTGCTCGAGCCGGGCATCGGTTCGCGCGCGCACTTCAAGAAGGTGCTGGAGGAAGGCAACGTGCCGCCGCTCCAGAGCACCCTGGCGCCCGACGCGCTCTCGCCCATCAAGGCGCTGCAGAGCTACGTGCCCGAGAGCCTGGTCGACCCGTTCGCCAAGAACAGCATCATCCCGGTGGTGTTGCTGGCGTTGCTGTTCGGCGCGGCGCTGCGCCGCTTGAAGGAGAACGCGCTCGACATTCAGTCCCTCGAGACGTTCGTGCACGGTGCGTATCAAGCGCTGGTGCTGGTGTTGGGTTGGGTGGTGATGACGGTGCCGTTCGCGGTGTTTGGCCTGGTGGCGCAGGTGGTGGGCCGCGCGGGCCTGGGTGTGTTCGCCACGCTCGCGCCGTTCTTAGGCGTGGTGTTGCTCGGCATGGGCCTGCACGCGTTCGTGTACTACCCGGCGGTGGCCTGGCTCATCGGCCGTCGCACGCCGCGCGAGTACATCGGCAAGGGTGCAGACGCAGTGCTCACCGGGTTGTCCACCAACAGCAGCCTCGCGTCGGTGCCGGTGACCTTGAAGTGCCTCACGGAGAAGCTGGGCGTCTCGCACGAGTCGGCCCGGCTGGCGGCGTGCGTGGGTACCAACCTCAACAACGACGGCATCACGCTCTACGAGGCGATGGCTGCGTTGTTCGTCGCGCAGGCGCTGGGGCTCGAGCTCACGTTCGGTCAGCAGGTGGTGGTGGTGCTCTCGTCGTTGATGGCGGGCATCGGCATCGCGGGCATTCCGGAGGCGGGGCTGGTGATGTTGCCGCTGGTGCTGGGGGCGATGGGGTTGCCGCCGCAGCTGGTGGCGGTGGCGATCGCCTTCGTGATGCCCGTCGACTGGATCCTCGCGCGCGCACGTTCGGGTGTGAACGTGATGAGCGACATGGTGGTGGCGATTCTGCTCGATGGGCCGCGGAAGCCGGCCTGATCGGTAGCGACTTCGCGTGGTGCTGGTGGGCTGAGCCCTCCCCGACGTCGAACAGCTCGTCTCAGCGGAGTTGGTGAAAGAGCCGAGAGACGAGCGGCTCGAGCGCGGGCAGCTCAGGGTCTGCCGGAATCCGGGTCACCCATCTTCAGGCGTCGCGGGTTGCGCATTCCGCGAAGGAAGATGACTTCGCGCGTCTCCGGGAGCACCAACCACACAGTCTTGACGCCATGCTTGAAATACCAGCGCGCCTTCACGAGCAGCATGTCTTCGTCTTCGTTCTGGCCCGCGATTTCGACGGCGAGAAGCGGATGCACCGGCGACCACGCGCGTGGATCACGACGAGCGTGGTTCGGCTGTCCTCTCACGCGCGAAATCCCCAGCCGGCGTATAAGCCGGTTCGCCCCTCGCTTCGGAGAACCCACCATGAAGCTGGTCAAGCCTCTCGCCCGCCTGTTGCTGCTCTCTTCGCTCACCCCCTGGCTCGCGCTCGCCGCTCCGCCTGCGACGCCGCGGGCGAAGGCCACGGACTTCTCCGCAACGGCCGATCGCATTCTCGGCGATGTGCTCGGCGTGAAGGCCGGCGAGGTCGTCGCGATCGACGCTAACCCCGGCGACCTGGCCATGGTGGAAGCGCTCTACGTCGCCCTCGGCCAGCGGGGCGCGCTCCCCCTCACCCGCATCGAGTGGCCCGAGATGCACAAGAAGTGGCTGCAGACCGTGCCCGAAGCGAACGACGCCACCCGCGCCGCGCTGGAAGAGAAGCTCATTCCCCTGGTCGACGTGCGCATCTTCATCGAGCGCGCCGACGACCCCGCCCTGTTCAAGGACGTCGCGCCTTCGCGCATCACGGCCTACGAGAAGACGCTCTCGGCACTCGGTGAGCAGCGCATGAAGCGCAAGATGCGCTCGGTGTGGCTGGGCAACGGGCTGACGCCGAGCAAGGCCAACGCGAAGCAGCTGAACCTCACCGAGGCCGAGCTCAGCTCGCTGTTCTGGGCGGGGGTGGGCACCGACTACCGGCAGCTCGCCTCCCGCGCGGCGGCCGTGATGGCCGCGGTGCCCGAGACCCGGCAGTTGGTCATCACCACGCCCGGAGGGACCAACCTCAAGCTCCGCCTCAAGTCCAAGACGCTCAACGTCAGCGACGGCGTGATCACCCCCGAAGATTTGAAAGAAGGCGGAGCCCGGCTGCTCACCTGGCTGCCCGCGGGCGAGGTCTACGCGTTGATCGACCCCAGCTCGGCCGAGGGCACGGTGGTGGTGACGCGCCACCTCTTCGAAGGCGAAGACGTGAAAGACCTCACGCTCACCATCGCGGGCGGCAAGGTCACCTCGATGACCGCGAAACCCTCGAAGGCGTTCGACCGCCTCAAGGCGCTCTTCGAGGCCTCGCCTGCCGGCAAGGACTCGCTCTCGGTGCTCGACTTCGGCATCAACGCCGACGTGAAGGCGCCGAAGGGCAAGCAGCTCTTGTCCTTCGTTCCCGCAGGCGCCGTCACGCTCTTCGTCGGCCGCGACGGCTGGGCGGGCGGCACCAACAAGACCACCTTCGACATGACGCTGTTCCTGCCCGACTCGACCGTGACCGCCGACGGCACCCCGGTGGTGGAAAAGGGCGAGCTGAAGGTCAGCGAGTAGAACAGGCTGCCCCCTCTCGTGATGATGATCGACGAGGTCGCTCGTCGCCGGGGCCAACGCACTCGCCCGGCTGAACGGCCCTCCGGAGTCGTTGCGCCGAGTTCGGGTGGCCCTCATTGAATCCCCATGGCCACTCCAGGAAAGAGCAAGAAGCTGAGCATGTGGGGCGCGTTTCCCGACCTGCGCGATTGGGGCAGTGGGCCCGGGCTGGGCGGTTGGGGCAACGAGGGCGCGCCGGGCGCCTCGGCGACGCGGCCCGATCGGCGCCATGAACGCTCCCGCCTGAACATCCGCGGAACGTGATAGGAGAAGCCATGCGTGCTCGAACCGCTCTGGTGCTGGCCCTGCTCCTGGGCGGCTGTGCGACCGTGATGAAGGCTGGCGGTTTTCCGCCCGAGGCGCGGCGCAAGACGCCCCCTGCCGGGCTCGAGCAGGCGCTCGACGTTGGCGCGCAGGTGCCTGACCTGAAGCTCGCCATGACCGACGGCTCCACCCTCTCGCTGCACGGCCAACCCTCGGCCCTGTTCTTCTACCGGGGCCATTGGTGACCGTATTGCCGAACGCAGCTCGGTGAGCTGCTCGACAAGAAGGCGGAGTTCGAACGGCGGGGGCTGAGGCTCGTCGCCGTCTCGGTCGACGACCTGGCGAAGAGCCAGGCGTTGATCGAGCGGCTGCACCTCACCTTCCCGCTCGGCCTCGACGTCGATCGCCAGCTCACCCGCGCGTTCGGCGTCTACGACCCGGCCAACGACATCGCCTGGCCTGCGGTCTTCCTGACCGACGCCGAAGGCGTGGTGCAGTGGCGCTCACTGGCAGAGACGTACACGGTGCGCCCCGCGGCCCAGGTCATCCTCGAGGCCTTCGACGCGCGGTAAGGCTGGCCCTCACCGCAGCTCGCTCACGAAGAGTCGCCAGCCACCGGTCTGACTCTCCGACCACGCGAGGGCGAGCTCTCCGAAGTCGCTGGCCGAGAGCTCGACTTCGCCGACCCCTGTCGCGGCGCCGCTCGCGAAGTTCGAGGCGTTGCCTGGCGAGGTGAAGGTGGTGCGCACCAGGCTCGTCGGGGCGACCGACGCGACCGTCAACGTCGCGGCCGAGGCGTACGCGAGGAACACCGTGCCTTCGCGTGAGATGAGGTCGAAGCCCGTGACGCCACTGGCCTCGACCACAGAAGCCACCCAGCCCGAGCCGTCGTAGCGGAAGAGCTTCAGCCCAGAGTCGAGCTCCTTCACCGCGACGATCGGCCCGCTCGGTGAGGCTGCGACGCGCGCCTGCGCCCCGGACGACGAGATGGCGCCAGCGGGCCCGGCGAACGCCGTGAAGCCTCCGACCAACGTCGAGACGTAGAGAAAGACCTTGTCGTTGTCTTCGATGGTCAGCACGTAGCGGTTCGAGCTGTCGGCGTCTCCGAAGACGCGTGGCTGCAAGAGAGCCGTGGTGCCCGAGGCGGTCGGCTCGGGCGGCGTCTGCCACGCGGACCCATTCCACAGCGAGATGGAGGCGCTCGCGGTGTTGTTCCACCCAATGCTCCACACCGACATTCCTTCTGAGAAGAGGGGGCCGGGAGGGGCAGGCGCGGGCGTGAACCCCGGAGTCGTGCCGTCGGTGCGAACGATCGCCGTCGACGCGTTGGACCACGCGTAGATCGAAGCGCCGACGTGTTGCGCGCGGCGCCGCTGAAGGTCGCTGGCGGTCGCGGTGGTCGTGAAGGCGGTCTCGGGGGGCTCGAGGGTGCGCGTGCCAAAGACGGTGAGGCACGGCGTCGTCGCACAGCTCCCGCCTTTGTAGCGACCGAAGGCCACCGGCCCGCGCGGTGAATAGGCGACGCCTGCGGCGAGATCGGCGGGGTTGAGCGCGATCGCGTTGTGCGGCACGGTGTCGACGAAGCGGAGCTGTGGCGTGGTGCGCACCAGCGAGACCGGGCCCGTCGCACCGCCATCGAGCGTCGCGCCCACCAGCGAGAGCCGGAGCTGCTGGTCGACCTGCGGGGTGGTGAACAGCGCCACGATGCGATCGTTGACGCCGTCGTAGCGCGCCGAGAAGGGCACCACGCCTGCGTCACTCGCAGAGGTGAGCGAGATGGTGGTGGCGTTGAGGCTCTGCGGGTCGGGTCGCGGCGAGACGGTCATCCACATCGACAGCGCGCTCACCCCCGCGTCGACGATGACCAGGGGCGGCGGGGGCGGCGGTGAGACGCGCACCAGGCGATCGATCGAGGCGCTCGCGGCGCCCGCATTCGCGATGAGCCTCACGCGAAAGTCGCCCACGGCCGACGCGGTGACGTCGATGGTGGGGCCCGTGCCGGCGTTGGTGAAGAAGAGGTTCCCGTCGAGCGCTTGCCACGAGAACGTGACCGGGTCTTGCGCCGTGGTGGTCGTCGCCTGTGCGGTGAGGGTGACCGCGCTGCCCAGCGTCAGCGGCGTGACGGTGTTCGCAGGCAAGACGGCCGCGGTGACCTGGTTGGTGGCGATGCCTTGCACGCTCACCGTGCCCACCGCGCAGTGCTGCGGCAGGTAGCAGGCCTTCACCTCGGCGGTGACCACCCCGGTCGCCAGAATCTTGAGGGGCACGATCGCGCCGGTGGTGGCCATCAGTTGCCCGGGGCCAGACACCACGCGCCAGGTGAAGGTGAGCGCGCGGCCCAACGGCTCGACGCTGCCGCTCGCGTCGAGCGTCACGTCGCGGTTGATGAGCGAGATGGGGAAGTCGACGCCCGCATCGACCACCGGCCGCGGGGTGACACGCACCTGACCGCTCGTGCTCGCGGTGAGGCCCTGATCATCCGTGACCGTCAAGGCGACCATGTACACCGTCGGTACGGCGCCGGCCGTGAAGCGTTGCTGCGCTGCGGTGAGGCTGTCGTTGTCGGTGAAGGGCGGCACGCCGCCGTCGAGCGCGGTCCAACGGTAGGTGAGCGGCAAGCAGTCGGGGTCGATGCTGCGACCCGCGCTGAAGACCACCTCTTCGCCGTAGCCCACCAGCGCCGGCGCATCGAGGAAGACCAGCGGTGGGCCCCCATTGGAGGTCGGGCAGAACGACAGCAGTCCGCCGTCCGGCAAGAGCAGGCCTCCGTCGGGCACCGTGCCCCCCCCATCCACCGGCAGCGCGAGCCCGCCATCGAGCGCGCTGCCCACTTCGCCGACGAGGGAAGGCTGACCCGACCCGACGGAGAGCGTGACGTCGGGCAGCACCACCGCACCGGCGCCGAACACCACCACGTTGTAGAGGGCAGCGGGCTGGTTGCCGCTGCGCTCGAAGCGCGCGTCGTAGCGGCCCGCGCCGACCTGCGTGAACTCGAAGCCGCCGGTGGCCGTACTGCTGCTCACCAACGGCGTCGCGCCTCCTGCGAGCGTGATGGTGACGCCGGCGAGCCCCGCCCCCGCAGCGTCGAGGACGCGACCTCGCACTTGCGTCGAGGTGACCTCGCTCGACAGCGTGAGGTCGGCGACGGCGATCGAGACCGACTCGCCCGGGCGCAACGAGAGCTCGCCCCACTCGAAGGGCTCGTAGCCGCCGCGAATCGCGCCGATGCGGGCCGGGCCTTCGGGGAGCGCTTCGAACACGAAGCTGCCGTCATCGCCGGTGGTGGTGACGAAGGGCGCCCCGAAGACGAAGACCGAGGTGCCCGCGTGGCCGCTCAGGCCCGCGACGTCTTCGCGCAGCACGCGCCCCGAGACCACCGCCGAGCGACCGAGCAACACGTCGCCCAGGGAGAGCTGCACGCCGAGGCCTGCGCCCAGTTGCCGCAGCGAGAAGGTGCGCTGGCGATCGATGGTGCCGTCACCCTCTGCGTCGAAGCGGGCCAGCAGGGCGCCATCGCTCGAGGTGATGCCGTTGAGCAGAAAGCGCCCGTCGTCGTCGGCCTGCACGGCGAGGTTGGTGCCCAGAAGGAACACGCGCGCGCCCGCGGCCGGCTCGGCGAGCAGGCGACCCGGTCGGTGCCACACCAGCCGCCCCGCGATGAGGCCAGGCCCGGGCGGCGGGGGCGGCAGGGGGAGCGTGAGATCGTGACAGGCGCTGAGAAGCAGAGCGGCGACGAGGACACGTTGGGGGGTGAGCACGCAGCGCATCGTAGCCAAACGGCAGATGTGGGCTGGGCGTGTTCGCGGCAATTCGTTGCAGCGGCGAGGCGCGCCTGTGCTGGAGAGAGTTCGCCGACGCATCGGTCGCGACGCTGCTTCAGCGACGGCACCAGCGCCCTGAGTGCAGTCGGAAATCACCTCGGTCGCCGCAGCGTGGGCTGTGGGGTAACCTCGGCGCGGCGTCGACTCGCTGCCAAGGAAGAGAGCCCCCGTGAAGATCGTCATCCTTTCCGTTCTGGCGTTGTGCTGGTCACCCGCTGCGCAGCACGAAGTCGCGCCAGCGACCGACGAACCCAACGCCTCGTACGAGGCTCAGGTCATCGGCAAAGAAGACGCCACGCAGTGCAAGCGCAAGTGCAACTCGCGCTGCAACGGCGCGCAGAACAAGTCGAAGTGCGTCGCCGAGTGCCGGCGCGCCTGCGACCGCTGACGGCTTGGCGCCCACGGCAACCCGTCAGGGCCGCGCCAGGTGCCGCTCAGCGCCAGGGCTCGTCTCGGCACCAGCCGCCGAACCGAGTCATTTTCGAAGGGAGTTGGAGAAGTCGCCGAGGAACTTCCGCCCTGCTGCGGGCGTGCCCTCCAGGTGAAAGCGCTGGCGCTCGGCGTCGAACTCGATGGTGGTCCGCGCGGGCAGCCAGAGCTCGTCTGAGGGGGCCGTCTCGTCCCACTTGAAGGCAAGCTCGACGCGCCCGTCGGGGAGCAGGCTCCAGGTGCCCGTGGTCAGGAGTGGCTTCGCAGCGGGATCGAGGGAGCAGCGGTGGAACACCTGCAAGCGCACCCGGCCCTTCGCGGCGAACGCCAGCGTCAGCTCAGGGAACGAGCAGTCCATCCCAAAGCTGAACCAGCGCCCCGCGCGCTCGAGCAATCGGTCGGCGGGCTTCAGGGTGGCCACCGCGGGCCAGCCGAGCGCCGCGCGTACTTCGGGACCATTGGTGACTGAGTCGAAGGCCGGGTCCGTGGCCAGCGCCGCGAGCAGCTTCTTCGCCTCGGCGTCGGTTGCCGCGCGCTCCCGCAGCCAGGTCAGGTCGTCGACGAGGGTGCTCGGCGGCGCGCACCTGGGCTCCCCCATGCCCTTCGAGCCCAGGCTGCCGCTGTTGCCGAACTCGGGGGCTTCGGCAGCCGCGCGGGCGTAGCGGGCGCGCGCGTCGCCGGGGTTCAGCGCGATGGCCTTGCCGAAAGACAGCCGGGCGGCCCAGGGGTCTCCCTCCCGCGCCTGTCGGACCCCTTCGGTGTACGCGCGCACCGCGTCTGCGCTGGGTGGCGCCGAGAGGGCGAGCGAGAGAAGGAGCGGGAGGGGGAGCACCTGGAAGCTCAGGCGCGCGGTCTCTATCACGCCCCGGAAGCGCTGCCGAGGTCGGCCTCAGGGGGCGCGGAAGGTGCCACTGCCGAAGTCGGCGTCCGCGGCCACGCACCACACCGACACCCGCTCCAGGTCCGAGAGAGCCAACCCCGGGGGGATGGCCAGCAACAGCGTCTCGTTCTGGTAGCCGCCGCCGCGCAGCAGCTGCGGGCCCACCGGGGTGCCCCGGGCGAAGCCGGTCATGGCCGGGGCCAGCACCAGGCGCACGTCGAGGCCCCCGCCGTCGTAAGTGAAGTCGCTCAGCGTCAGCGTGCAGGCATCGGTGAGCGTCACCCGGCCGCGCACCCCGTGGGCCTTGGTGGACAGCTCGGCGAACCAGCCTACGCGCGGGTCGGTGCGGGTGCAGGTGGGCCGTCCGGCGTCGAGGTCCAGCGCGGGCTCACCCGCAGGAGGGGCGCCACAGGAGAGGCCCAGCATCGAGACGAGGACGAGGACGAGCGTTCGCATGGACGCAGTACGCCTCAGGGCCCGGAGGCGTTACAGCTCGGCGGTCCTGCAACCCTCTTCGGCAGCCCGCTGGCTGGTCAGCCCCGGCTCTTGGTCATGAACTCGAGAGATTCGATTGCCAGCGCGACCCAGTCTGCCGCGCCCTCGGGGATCACGACCCATTCCTTCATGACTTTCCCATTTCGTCGCGGGTCGAAGCGAGTCCCGACGTGGTCTTGAACGAGGCTGTCGACGCGCGCTTTGGGCAGCTTCACGACGAGGTCGCCGTTGACGAGCAAGGCGAACATCTTGCCGGCAAGCTTCGCGACGACGTGGCCCTTGCCCCAGCCCGGGCCCACGGTGACCCGTGCACGAGACGTCAGTTCCTCGAGCACTTGCTGAAACGGCTTCTCGGTGGCCATCGTCAAGTCTTCACGAAGCCAGCCGCGCGGATGGCGTGGGTGTCGTGAATCTGGCGGAGCCGAGAGATCTTTCCGTCCTCGACGGTGAAGTGCTCTGCGATGCGGATCGTTCCGAGCCCCTCGACGTCCATGTCGTAGAGAAGCATCGCCTCAGCGTCGTTCGCGAACTCGGCGAGCAGCTCGATCCGCTTCGTCATGCTGCCGAAGCCGGACAGCGCCTGCAGGAACGAGGCGACGGTTGGATAGTCGTTCACCGGCACCTCGACGACCAGCGTGGGCGCGAGGTGCTCGCCTGCTGCTGCAAAGTTCTTCGTCGTCCACGCCCGGTAGTAGGCCTTCACCACCTCGAGTGTCTTCGTCATGGCTTCTCCTTCAGCATCTGGTTCAAGTTTGCGAGCGCAGTGGTCCACCCACGCGCGTGTCGTGCTCCCGCTTCGGTCGCGGGATCGACGGAATGGGTGAGGCGCACCTCGGTCTGCTCGTCGCTCCTGGCCTTGAGTTCGATCGTCACGACACTGGTCGCGACCCCGACGTGGGGCGCGCTCCAGGTGAAGACGAGCCGGCGCGGTGGAACGATCTCGAGATACTCACCTTCAGTACTGCCACGCTTCATGTCGATGCGAAACCGGCCTCCCACGCGAAACTCGCTCGTTGCGGTCGCCTCGCCGTTCTCCTCACAGACCAACCAACGAGACAGCAGTTCTGGTCGACTGCAGGCGGCGAAGACGCGGTCGATGGCGGCCGGCATGAGCCGCGTGATGAAGACAGCGTTCGTCGTCATCGCTTCTTCCTTCCTCGTCGTGCGGCCGTGTCGCTGACGAGCACCTGCTCGAGCGCGTCGAGCCGCTTTTCCCAGAACGTCGCGAGCTGGTCGATTGAGGCGCGGACCTGCGTCAACGCGCCGACCTCGAAACGGCACCAGTGAATGCGCCCCTCGCGAGATGACGTCAGCAGCCCCGCGTCGGCGAGAACGCGAACATGCTTCGAGACCGCTGCGAGGCTCATGTCGAAGTGTGCGGCCAGCTGAGTCACCGAGCAGGGCTGCGCAGCGGTGCGCCGAAGGATCTCGCGGCGAGGCGCGCTGCCGAGCGCTCGAAACGCGCGATCAATCGACGCTGCGGAATCATCAACCATACGGTTGAATATAGTCGAACCAACAAGACTGTCAATCGAGTGGTTGAGCTTCGGCAGGAGGGGGAAGCGTTCGACGGCCGGGCACCTGCGCGAAGACCGCTGAAAGTGCTTTGGGAACCATCGCCGCGCCCTCGCTGGGGCGCGGCTCACCCTGGAGGGTGAAGCCGCCGGCGCGCACCTCGACGCCGTGCCCCACGCTGATCCAGCGGCGGGGCTGGAACAGGGCTTGCTGAGTCACGCACTGCCGGGGTGGATCTGCAGTTGATCCACGCGACTGCACGCGGTGGTGGGCAGTCGAAGGGGACCCGGTGAGTCAGCAGCAGGAGAGGTCCGCGTGAGCGAGAACAGCACCATCGAAGAGCAACTCCTGCGCGAGCAGATGCGCCTCGTCTTCCGGCAGACGCGAACCGCCGGCCTGGGCAACATGGTGATCGCCGCGTCGTGCGCAGGTCTGAGCCGCGCCAATGACCTGCCCTGGTACGCGCTGGTGCCGTTCGTGCTGGTGGCGATGGTGCAGCTCAGTCGGCTGTGGGGCGCCCGGCAGTTCGCCCGCGACGAGATGGCCCGAACGCCTTCGCAGTGGAGCGCCCGCACCTTGCGTGAGTCGTTGCTCGCCGGAGTGAGCTGGGGCCTGGTGGGCGTGTGCACCTACCCGTCCGCGCCCATCGAACTGAAGATGCTCCTGATGATCGTCGCCTGCGGGCTCAACGCGGCGGCGGTGGCCACCCTGTCTGCCCTGCGGCCGGCCTTCCTGGCCTACCTGGTGCCTTTCATGGTGGGCATGACGGTCTCCACCGCGCTCTTCTTCCCGCGCTACGGGGCGGTGGCGGGGACGTTGATGGGCTTCTACATGCTGGTGATGGTGCGCACGAGCCGCGAGCAGTCGGCGGCGGTGGTCCAGTCGTTGCGGCTGGCCCTCGAGAACAAGGCCTTGTTGGTGCACACCGAAGAGGCCCGCGCGCGCGCCGAACACGCCAACCAGGCCAAGAGTCAGTTCCTGGCGCGCATGAGTCACGAGATCCGCACGCCGCTCAACGGCATCCTCGGGGTGCACGAGCTGCTGCTCACCTCGCGCCTGGGCTCCGACGAGCGCCGCTTCATCGAGACCGCGCACCAGTCGGGCTCGGCCCTCCTGTCGATCATCAACGACGTGCTCGACTTCTCGAAGATTGAAGCGGGCAAGGTGGAGCTGCACCCCGAGCCCTTCAAGGTCGAGCGCCTGCTGGAAGAGTTGATGGCCATCTTCGCGGTGGCCACCCACCGCAAGGGCCTGCACCTCGCCTACGAGCTCGACGCTCGCGCGCCGGTGTTGGTGCGCGGCGACGAGCTGCGGCTGCGCCAGGTGCTCACCAACCTCCTGGGCAACGCCATCAAGTTCACCGCCCGGGGCTCCATCACCCTGCGGATCAAGGCGGGCTCGAACGGCCGGCTGCGGTTCGGGGTGACCGACAGCGGCATCGGTATTTCAGAGGCGTCGCGAGCCCGCATCTTCCAGTCCTTCGCGCAGGCCGACGTCTCCATCACCCGGCGCTACGGCGGCACCGGGCTGGGGCTGGCCATTTCCCGCCAGCTGGTGGAGCTGATGGGGGGCGCCCTGGAGGTGACCTCCGAAGAAGGCCAGGGCGCGGAGTTCCACTTCGAAGCCGACCTGCCAGGCGTCGCGATGGAGCTGCCCGCGTCGTCGTTGCAGGGCGCCGGCCGACGCGCGGTGGTGGAGCTGGCCCACGAAGGCTCGCGCGACACCATCGTCGGTTGGTTGCGCGCCGCGGGCTTCGAGGTCGAGCCCGGCGCCGCGAAGGCCGAGGGTGGGGCGCTGCTGATCACCGACGTGGCCCCGCGCGGGCCCGCGACGGCCAGGGTGCCCACCGTGGTGGTGGAGCAGACCCTCTCGCTGAGCGAGGAGCGGCGGGCCGACCCCCGGCTGGCGCACGTGACCTTTCCGTTGATCCGTTCCGGGCTGGAGGCCGCCGCGCTGCGGGTGTTGTCAGGCGAGGTCGCGGCGACCGCGCCGGCGCCCGTCGCGCAATGGAGCTCCAAGCGTGTACTGGTGGTGGACGACGACGCCATCAACCGCACCATCGCGCGGGCCATGTTGGGCCGGCTGGGCTGCGAGACGTTGGTGCTGGCGCGCGGTGACGAGGCCCTGGAGGCGATGGCCAGTGAGCGTTTCGACCTGGTGCTGATGGACTGCGAGATGCCCGACGTCGATGGCCTCACCGTGACGCGCGAGCAGCGGCGCCGCGAGCGTTCGTTTGCCCGCGATCGGGTGCCGGTGGTGGCGCTCACCGCGCACGCCACCGAGGCCCAACGCGAGCTGTGCCTGGCCGCGGAGATGGACGAG
Organism: Archangium sp.; assembly: GCA_030695565.1. Taxonomy (GTDB): domain Bacteria; phylum Myxococcota; class Myxococcia; order Myxococcales; family Myxococcaceae; genus Archangium_A. The sequence continues at coordinate 28,600 of JAUYRZ010000007.1, read as the reverse complement.
ATGGTCAGCAAGCCCCTGAGCCTGAGCGCGCTGGAAGGCTGCCTGACCCGTTGGGCCACGGCGAACTGAGCCCGCGTCAGCCGTTGATTTCGACGCTGGCGAACACCTGCCAGCCGAAGCAGAAAGCACCGAGGCCTGCCACGCTTCATCACCGTGGCAGGGAGCGACGGACTAATATCGGGGGTGTATGAGCACCCCCTCCGTGGAAGCGTTGCAGGCCGAGATCCACCGCCTGAAAGAAGAGCTTCGAGTCGCGAACGCAGCGGTGGGGAGCGCGCGGCTGTGGCAGATCCTCGATCGGAGCCTCAACGAGATCTACATCTTCGAGCTCGAGAGCCTGCGCTTCGAGTACGCCAACGCCGGCGCGCTGAAGAACCTGGGCTACACGCTCGAACAGATGCGGGCGATGACCCCCATCGACTTGAAGCCCGACCACTCGCAGGCGTCCTTCAGGGCGCTCGTCAAACCGCTGCTCGCCGCTGAACGAGAGAAGCTGGTCTTCAAGACCGTGCACCGCAGGGCGTCGGGCTCCACCTACCCGGTGGAGGTGCACCTCCAGCTGGTTTCCCACGGCGAGACCCGGGTGTTCGTCGCGATCATCAATGACATCTCTGAGCGCGAGCAGGCCGAGCGTGACCTCAAGGCCAGCGAAGAGCGCTTCCTGGCGGCCCAGAAGCTCGAGAGCGTCGGGCGCCTGGCGGGCGGTATCGCCCACGACTTCAACAACGTGCTCACCGTGATCATGAGCTACGCCGAGGTGCTCGAAGAAGCGGCGCCCTCGGGGCCTCAAGCTCTGGACGACCTGCGGGAGATCAGAGCCGCCGCCGAGCGCGCCCGAGAGCTGACCAGCCAGCTCCTGGCCTTCGCCCGCAAGCGGGTCATCTCACCCAGGACGATCTCGCTCAATGCGTTCGTCTCGAACGGCGTGCGCTTCTGGCAGCGCGCCCTCGGGGAAGACGTCGAGCTGTCGACCCGGTTGACGCCCGCGGTGTGGCCCGTGCGCCTCGACCCGACGCAGCTCGAGCAGGTCATCTTGAACCTCGCGGTGAACGCGCGCGATGCGATGCCCAACGGGGGCAAGCTGACCATCGAGACCGAGAACGTCACGCTGGAGCCCGACGACCTGACCCGGCGCCCCGAGATGCGGGCAGGCCCTCACGTGATGCTGGTGATCAGCGACACGGGGGCTGGCATCTCGCCGGAGGTGCTCCCCCACATCTTCGAGCCCTTCTTCACCACCAAGGCGCATGGGCAGGGGACGGGCCTCGGGCTCGCCACCGTCTACGGCATCGTGCGCCAGAGCGGCGGTCACGTCTGGGTGTACAGCGAGCTGGGCGTGGGGACGACCTTCAAGCTGTACTTCCCGCGCTCGCAGTCTGCTGAAGACGCGCTCGTGCCCGCCGAGCCCACCACGCGCCGTGCGACGAACGGCTTCGAGCGGATCCTGGTGGTCGAAGACGACGAGACGATCAGGGCCGTCGTGGTGAGGGCCCTGCGCGACGTGGGCTACCAGGTGACGGGCGCCGCCCGCCCTGACGAGGCGCTCACCGTCGCGGCAGGCGCTTCCTTCGACCTGCTGCTCTCAGACGTGGTGATGCCGGGCATGAATGGCAGGCAACTGGCCGACCTCCTGCAGCGAGCTCAGCCCTCGCTCCGGGTGCTGTTCGTCTCGGGGTACACGGAGAACACCATCATTCACCATGGCGTGCTGGACGAGGGGGTCGACTTCCTCGCGAAGCCGTTCACGCCCAGTCAGCTCCGCGAGCACGTGCGCGTGTTGCTCGACCGGCCGCGGTGATGATCAGCGGAGCTCGAGGGGGGCGATCGGCAATCACCGCCGCGCCATCCTCCAACGCACCTCAGCGATGAGGAAGAACGCGAGCGGCGGCTTCACCCGCTCTTCGGCCGCGCGCGCGCACGGGTCGACGCAGCGCTGGTGCTGAGAAGCATCGCGCAGGCAAGAAGCGTGGGGGCGGGTCGCGAGAACACCGCGCTCCTCGAAGCCGGCGCTTCCATGGCAAGGTGCGCGCCATGAACGGCAAGCATCTCGTGGTCGGGTTCATTCTCAGCTTCTTCACGGCTGGCTGCAGCTGCGGCGGCACCCGCTTGATGGACGTCGACGCGGGCGTGGGCGGCGGCACCGGTGGGGGCGCCCTCGGTGGAGGCGTTGGCGGCGGCGCGACCGGGGGTGGAGGCGGAGGCGCGACTGGAGGCGGCGGAGGCGCCGTCGACGCGGGCGTGGACTCAGGCGTGCCCGACGCCGGCCAGGACGCAGGCCTCCCCCTCCCCGACGCGGGCATCGCAGACGCCGGCTGCTTCTTCGTCACCGTCTCTGCAAACGCCGAGCGCCGCGTGGTGGTCTCGCACCCGTTCCCTGACGATGGCGGCTTCCGCGACAACCTCTGGGAGGTCTTCACGCTCAGCCCGACCGGCACGCTCAACCCCACCGGCCCCTTCTTCCGCATGGGCCGCTCGACTGATCCCGCATCGCCCATCGTCTTCACCTCCGACGGCCGCATCGGCCTCGTCGCGCAAGATGACGGCACCATCGGCGTCTTCCGCTTCGACGAGCAGAACGTCACCATCGTGCACGCGGGCTACAGGGGAGACTTCTACGCCCGGAAGTTGCTCATGCAGCCGTCGGGCAATCGACTCTGGGTGCTCGACTTCAACACCCTGAACAACGGCGGCGGCGTGTACACCATCGACATCGCCTGCGACGGCACGCTCTCGAACGAGCAATACGTGATGCCTGGCAACAACGCCTCGGCCGCGGTGTACCTGCCCGCAGCCCAACAGCTGCTGGTCGCGGCGCGAAGCCTGCCCACCACGCCGATGATGCAAGACCTGCACGTGGTCGACGTGTCGCAGCCGGTGCCCACGGTGCGCACCAGCACCACCGGGTTCCCCGATCGCAACGCGATCGCGCCCACCATCTCCGTCTCGCGCGACCAGCGCTTCGTGGCCTTGCCCGACACCGGGTTCGCGGCGGGCAACCGCATCGCCTTCTTCGAGCGCGCAGGCAACGTGCTCACCACCAAACAAGTCGTGAGCACGAACAATCCAGTGTCGGTGACCTTCTCGCCGTTCGCCGACCTGGGCCTCGTGGTGAACACCGATGGCTCCGATCATTTTCGCAAGCTCACCTGGGACACCACGGGCACCGTCTTCACCGTCTCGCCGCCGATTCCGTACACTTTCGGCAGGCCGCAACTGCCGACGGCGCCGGTGATGATCGAACGGGGTCCGCTCACCGGGCGCATGCTGGTGGCCGAGCTCGACGCCATCAGACAGCTGCAGTTCGAGACCGATGGCGGGCTCACCGACGTGTCGAGCACGCCGGCCGGCGGCACCGGGAACGCGCAGATCCTCGGCACCATCGGTGTGGTGCCGTAGTCAGATGACCCGCCGACTCGTCTTCAAACACACCGTCGAGGGCTCCATTCTCCCGCGGGCGACGCCGAGGGGTTCGGCCACCTCTGTCGTGGGAAAGGTGTGGCTTGTTCTTCACGAGGTGCGGGGCGCAGCGAGGGCGGCGCGGCCGGCTTGCGATGCGAGCGTGTTGGCCAGCAGCATGAGCGCCTGAGTGAGCGCAGCTGAGATGTCTTTGGCTTCCTGCAGCGACTCCTGAGTCCGCTCGAGGCGGCGCGCGGTGGCGAGCGCTCCCACGCACAGGCGCATCGCGCTGAGCACCTCGACCAACTCAGGCACGCCCTTCGTCACGGTGGAGAACGAGTCGACCAGCTGCTCCAGCGCTTCGATGGTGGCGGCGGCGTCAGCACGCGCGGCTTCGGTGCCTTCGAGTGCATCGGTCACGCGCAGGAGCTCTTCGTTCGCCGCGGCGAGGTTCTCCTCTGACTTCTCCCGCTTCGCGCGCACGGCAGCGTCGTCACGCGCCTCGAGCTGCTTCTCGAGCAGGCTGACTTGCGACTCGAGCTTTCGCACCTCGGCCTTCAGCTCGGCCTGACGGCGGCGGTGTTCACTCAGCTTCTGCGTCGACGCTTCGTCACTCATGGAAGGCGAACAGCATGAGCGATTCGCAGGCGGATTTGTAAAGCTCCCGCTTCACATGGATGTCATCGAGTTTTCACGGCCGGAGCCCGCGGCGATCCCCACCGGCCTGGGCTTTCGTGCCGCTGCGGCGATCACCGACATCACGCCTCCGATGGGCACGTGGACTGCCGGCTGGGGCCCGGGGCTCACGCCGCGCCGCGCGGTGAACTTCGTCAGCCGGCTCTTCGCGCGCGTGCTGGTGCTCGATGACGGTGAAGGTGAGCGCATCGCGTTGATCGCGGCCGATCTCCACGCGGGCAGCCGCTACCTGGCGGAGCGGGTGGCGGTGCTCACGGCGAGTGAGGGTCTCCACGTGGGCCGGGTGGTGCTGGCCGGTGCGCACAACCACGCGGGGCCCGGCAACCTGTACGCAGCGCCGTATTACGACGCGTTCTGCACCAGCTATCCCTGGGTGCGCGGCTTTCATCGGGAGCTGGCGGAGGATCTCTCCGAGCGCATCGCGGCGGCGGTGAAGCAGGCCTGCGCCGTGCTGCGGCCTGCCCGCGTGGGCCATGGCGTGGTGCCGGTGTGGAATTGGACGGTCAATCGCAGCCTCGAGGCCGCGATGAACAACTTTCAGGGCCAGCCGGAGTCGGAGGTCCGCGCGCGCATGACGACGCTGCGCAATGCGCCGCCTGAGGTCAGAGAGCTCGAGCGGCTCTGTGTCGACCCACGGCTGCAGGTGCTCGCGGCGAGTGCACTCGACGGCACGCCCATCGGTGCCTTCGCGACGTTCGCAGGTCACGCGTCGATGCTCGCTCGTGAACATGGTGCGCTCGGCAGTGATTGGTTTGGGGCCGCGCAACAGTCGGCTGAGGCGCTGATGTACTCACGCACGGGTGTGCGGCCGGTCATCGGGCTCAGCGCAGGGGCGATCGGCGACGTGGATCCCCGCCCTCCCGGAATGACGCTGTCGGAGCTGATCCGCAAACGCGGCTCGCTGCCGGACAACGTGGTGTTGGTGAAGCATCACGGTGCGCGACTCGGTGCGGCCCTGGTCGAGGCCTTCGAGCTCGCCGCGAAGAACGCCACCCAGCCCCGCTTGAGCGTACGTTTCATCGAAGCGCAGATTCGGGGAGCGACCGTGCCCACCGATCGCGGCCCCGCACGGTTGCCTGATGAAGCGCGCATCGGAGCGTCGACGTTGGCCGGTTCCGAGCTGGGCCCGGGCTACTTGTCTGAGGGGCTGCGCGATGACGACTCGGCGAACGCGAATGATCCGCACTGGCCGAAGGTCGATGACGACCTGGGCATGGCCATCATCCAGCCCGTGCTCGACGTGCTGCAGTATCAGCCTGAGAAGCTGCCGCTGCGTCTGGTGCAGGTGGGCGACGTGGCGCTGATGGGCTTGTCCGGCGAGCCGACCACGTGGATGGCGCATCGGCTCAGTGAGCTGATCATTCAGGCGAGCAGCGGCGTGAAGCAGGTGATCATCGCGGGTACGTGCGGGGACTACTCCGGGTACTTCACCAGCGGCCGAGAGTACGAGCTGCAGCACTACGAGGGCGCGAGCACGTTGTGGGGGCGGTACACCGAGCGGTGGGTGCATCAGGCGGTGGAGAAGCTGGCCAGGGCGGCCCCGGTGGTTCCGTCGGGGCTGGCCCGCTTCGTGGTCGAGCCGTTCACGGGGACGAAGCGGCGGCGGCTCGCGAACTACGTGCGGGTGGGCGGGCCGATGCGGCAGGCGCCGAAGCTGCAGGTGCTGCGGGCGAAGCTGCGCATTTCCGGTGGGCTGACGTGGAACGCGAACGCGCCGGTGCCGATGTTCGAGTGGGGTGATTGGCTGCGGCTCGAGACGCTCGGCGGGCAGCAGGTGGCGATTGAACCGCACGTGCTGCTCGATGAGTTCGATGGCGCTCTGTGGTGGTCGGTCGAGGTGGCCGACTGGGCGGACTACGCGGGGCGGAAGTTGGTCGTGGTGCTTGATCACCACGAGGGCAAGGGGCGGTTCGAGTTGAACGTGCCTTGATCGCCCGAGGCCCACCCGCGCGTGTTGCGCTACGGGGTGTGTGAGCGATGGGGCCCCTCACCCCAGACCTCTCCCGAAGGGAGAGGGAGTTCAGCTCGAATCACTCGGCGTCGCGGCCTTCGATGATGCGCTGGGTGATGGCCTGCTTGAGCGCGCGCTTCTCGGCGTCGTCGAGGGTGCCGTCGTCGTTCACGTCGAACTGCGCCACCACCGCCGCGCGCCGGGCCTGGAACGCCGCGATGCGATCGCTGCGCAGCTGCTGCCGTTCACCGTCATCGAGCACGCCGTTGGTGTTGGCGTCGTACTGCGTGAGCACCTGCTGGCGGAACGCCTGAATGCGGGCGACCAGCGCGTCTTTCGCGGCCTGCTTCTCGGTCGCATCCAGCGAGCCGTCAGCGTTCGCGTCGAAACGCTCGATGACCTGCGCGCGAAGGCGTTCACACCGCGCCTCGAGCGCATCCACCATCGCCGTGCGCTCGTCAGCCGACAACGACCCATCGAGGTTGGTATCGAACACCCACTGGAGGCGCTTGATCACATGCGCGCGGTGGATCAGGCCGAAACGCAGCGCCACCGGGTGACCCACGCGGGCCTGGAGATCGTCTCGCAGCGCATCGCGCTCCACCGGGCCGAGCCGGCCATCGCCGTTGGCGTCGTAGCGAGCGAGCACCCTCGCCTTCCGCGCACCGAGATCGCACACGCCGTCACCATCCGGAGCCTGGGGCAACACCGCCGACTCATCACCACTGGCCGTCAGTTCGGTCGCCGTCTCGCCGCCCACCGCATCGGCGGTGACGTCACCCGACTCCTCAGCCACCGTCAGCGCAGCGCTCGCTTCTCCGACCAGGGTCTCCTCTTCGGTCATCTGCCCTCCCTGGCACGCGACGGCACCAACGGAGAGAGACAGGGCGAGCAGCGTCTTGCGAAGGATCTTCATGGGTTCTTATCTCCAAGGGGTTCGTGTTCCGGCCTGCCTGATGAACCCGGCCTCGAAAGAATAGTTGCGGGGGCCCTCAACACCGTGTGGGCTGAGGTCTCCTTGCCCCCGGGAAGCCGTTGATCGCACACAGACTTTGCTGCCTTGCCGTCGTGCTCTCCTCGTTCGCGGCGGGAGCCGAAGCGACGCCGGTGCACATCGGCATGCACGTGGTGCAGCTGCGTGCGGTCGACGCGCGCACCGAGAGCTTCTACGCCGACCTCTACCTGTGGCTGCGGTTCCCGGTGGGCGACGAGGCGCGCGCGAAGGAGATCGTGGAGAAGCTCGAGCCGGTGAACGGCAAGTTCGACTCGAAGGACCTCGTCGACGACAAGGTGATCGGGACGGAGCGGTACATCTGCTACCGCGTCACCGGCACCTTCTTCTTCGTGCCCGACCTGAAGAACTATCCGTTCGACACGCAGGTGCTCCCCATCACCGTCGAGAACGCGCAGCTCGAGCTGGAGGAGATGACCTTCGTCGACGACAAGATCAGCTACGAGAAGAGCGGCGCGCCCGAACTGCGCTGGGGCCTGAGCCCGACCTTGAGCATCCCCGACTACACGCTCGCGCGCGTCGACCGCGACATCTACGAATCGAAGTACCCCACCAGCTTCGGTGACCCCACCCGCAACCCGGCCGGCACGCACTACTCGCGGTACACGCTCAAGGTGAGCTTCGTGCGCGAGTACTGGTCGTACGCGTTCAAGATCCTCATCCCGCTGCTGATCATCTTGCTGATGGCGTACCTGGTGTTCTTCCTGCCGCCCAACCAGCTCGACACCGCCGCGTCGGTGGCGATGACCGCGCTGCTCTCGTGCATGGCGTACAACGTGGCCGTCAGCCAGAACATGCCGGAGATCGGCTACCTCGTTCTCTCAGACAAGTTCTTCATCGCCACCTACGTGCTGCTCTTTCTGACGCTGGCGCAGACGTTCATCGCGTTCATCCTCGACGGCAACGGCAAGCCAGAAGCGGCGCTCAAGCTCGACCTCGCCTCTCGGTGGATCTTCCCCGTGCTGGTGACGGTCATCTTCGCCGGCTTCATCGCGAGCGTCTGATGTTCGGCCTCCTGTTGCTGGCCGTGTTGGGTGCTGAACCGGGCGAAGAGCCGAAGGCCGAGGCACCACCGGCGTATTGGGATGGGTCTCACCTCACCGGCGAGTGGGGCGGCGCGCGCACCTGGCTCGACGATCACGGAATCACCTTCGACATCATCTACGCGGCCGAGGTCTTCGCGAACGCGGCGCAGGCGGCTGCCGGTGACAACTCGGCCGTCAGTGGCCACCTCGACCTGGCGATCACCATCGAGACCGAAGCGCTCGGCCTGTGGCCCGGCGGCAAGTTCTACGCGGTCGGCCAGACCAACCACGGCCTGGGCATCAACCAGCTGGTGGGCTCGACCAGCGAGATCAGCAACATCGAAGCGGCGCCCTATGTGCAGCTGGGCGAGTTCTTCTTCGAGCAGTCGTTGTTCAAGGAGCTGATCACCCTTCGCCTCGGCAAGCAGGACGCGAACCGCGAGTTCGGAACGCCCCGTTTCGGCGGCAACTTCATCAACAACAACTTCGGCCTGATCCCCTCGACGCCGTTCCCCTCGTACCCGACCAACGGCCTGGGCGCGGCGCTCATCGTCAATCCCCTGGAGTGGCTCTTCTTCCGCGCGATGTTGATCGAAGGAAAGCCGCAGGTGGGCAGCTTCGGCTTCGACACGGCGTTCGTGCCCGGCGCAGGTCACTTCTTCATCGCGAGCGTGGCGGCCAAACACACGTTCGGCGCGAACGAGAAGAACACCGGTACCAGCAGCGCGGGCTTCTTCCGCCAGCAGGGGCCGATCGCCGAGGTGGGCGACGTGCCGATGCCGCGCACCTTCGAGAGCAACTACGGCTTCTTCGTGCAGCACGACGAGCGCCTCTACCTTCGACCCGAAGACAAAGACGACGTGCGCTGCTTCACGTGGATCAGCCGGGTGGGCTGGTCGCAACCCGACCGCACGTTGATCTCCTTCTTCGTGGGCAGCTCGCTCGCGTACCACGGGCTGGGCGCCCGCTCGGACGACACCGTGGGCATCGGCTTCGGGTACTTCACCGTGCAGCAGCAGCGCAACGGCGCGCCCGGCCCCGGCTCGGAGTTCTTCGTGGAGCTCTTCTACAAGTGGCGCCTCACCCACTTCATCAGCCTGCAGCCCGACCTTCAGTACTACCGCACGCCCGGCGGTGACGGCCGCGACGCGCTGCTCGTCGGCATGAGACTCAAGCTCAAGGGCTGAGCCGCGTGCGCCGGGGAAGTCAGCGCAAATGCCACGAGCTCCCACCCGAGTCAGACCAGCGGGCTACCCGCGCAGCATCTCGATGTGGTCGATGCCGTCTTCGTCGTACGGCTCGCCGACGGGGCGGAACCCGAACGAACCGTAGAAGGTCTCCAGGTAGCGCTGAGCCCCCAGGCGGATGTGCTGGCCGGGAAACAATCGCTGCACCTGCTGAATGGCCGAGCTCATCAGCGCGCGGCCGGCTCCGGTGCGGCGGGCTTCGGGCGCCGTCACCACCCGGCCGATGGCGGGCTCTTCGTACTTGAGACCCGGAGGCACCAGGCGCGCGGTCGCCACCAACAGGCCGGCCTCATCACGGCCCAGGCCGTGCCAACACTTCGGGTCGAGCCCATCGGCGTCGAGGAACGGACAGGTCTGCTCGACCACGAAGACGCGCTGACGCAGCTGCAACACGTCGTGCACTTCACGCCCGCTCAGCCGATCGAACGGCAACCAATCGAAGCTGTACGTCATGCGATGAAGCGCTCGATGTCAGTCTCGGAAAGTTGCGTCTTGATACCCACGTCCTGGTCGGGGAACGACTGCAGCCAGCTCAGCCCTTCGCTGATCTTGGAGAACGTCTTCATCGGCGTCTCTGCGCGCGAGAGAAGAAAGAACCCAGTCAAGAACGTGCGCACCATCACCGCGGCGAGCCCCTTGGCGTTCACCACGATCGCCGAGCCGGTGACCTTGCCGTCGAACTTCTTGCCGAGCTCCACGCTGCGCGTGCGCACCGCTTCGTCCACCTTGAACATTCCGCTGGCCTGCCCGATGACCGTGAGCGTGCTGATGCGGGTGAACTTCCGCAGCAGCGCATCTTGCGTGCGATCGAGCTCGTCGAGCATCGCGAGGCTCGCGCTGCCCCGATACAAGGCGACCAGCAGGGGGCCCGCGGTACCAAAACGCGCATCGACCGAATCGAACGTCTTGATCAGCTCCATCGCCGCCCGAGTATCTCAGAGTGTCGCCGCCGCGTGGGCATGACGTTCGTCAGGGGTGTATAGAGAGCGCCATGTCGACGCTTCTGATTGCTCTCGTGTTGTCAGCTGCTACAGGCCCGAAGTTCATCGACGACGATTATCCGAGGGCTCTCAAGCAGGCGAAGGCGCAGAAGAAGTTGCTGTTCGTCGATGCGTGGGCGCCCTGGTGCCACACCTGTATCGCCATGAAGGAGCAGGTCTTCACCCGCGCTGCCTTTGCGGCGTTCGAGAAGGACGTGGTGTTTGCGTCCATCGACACGGAGCGGGCGAAGAGCGATGCCTTCTTGAAGAAGTTCCCCGTCGAGGTGTGGCCCACGCTGTTGTTCATCGACCCGGTCAAAGAGACGGTGGTGCTCAAGTGGCTGGGCAGCGCCGACGAGACCCAGATGCAGGCGCTGCTCGAAGCGGCGCGGGGTGGGCCGGGCGTGGTGCGGGACGCCGACGATGCGCTGGGCGCCGGGAACGCAGGTGTCGCGGCGGAGAAGTACCAGAAGGCCGTCGAGGCCGGCGAGGTGAAGGCGCGCACCGTGCTCTCGATGCTCTCGGCGATGTCACTGGCCAAGCAGCACGACGCCTGCGCGCGCACCACGATGGAGCAGCTGCCCCTCTTCACCAACGCCCAGGAACGCGTCGCGGCGATCACCTGGGGCCTCGGGTGCGCTGTCGACCTGCCCGAGGGGAAGCAGAAGAGCGCGATCCTCGACACCCTGGTGCGCGAGGCCACCAAGGCGCTCCCGCTCGAAGGCGTGCTGCCCGATGACATGTCGGGGCTGTACGAGGTGTTGGTGGCGGAGCGCGAGGCCGCGAAGGATGACGCCGCCACGCAGAAGCTCGCAGGTGACTGGCTCGCCTTCCTCGAGGCGCAGGCCGCGAAGGCGGCGACTCCGGCAGCGCGGGCCGTGTTCGATCCGCATCGGGTGAGCGCGGCGCTGGGCTCGAAGCAGGCAGAGAAGATGGTCGAGCCGCTGCTCCTGTCCGAGAAGGAGTTCCCGAAGGACTACAACCCGCCCGCGCGGCTGGCGGTGATCTACCGCGAGCTGGGCAAGTTCGATGAAGGTCTGAAGGCCATCGAGCGTGCGCTCAGCAAGTGCAAGGAAGGCCCGCGCAAGCTGCGGCTGTTCGATACCAAGGCGTCGCTGCAGGACAAGAAGGGCGACGCAGCCGGGAAGCGGAAGACGATCGAAGAGGCGGTGAAGTACGCGAAGAAGTTGCCGAAGACGCAGGTGAGCGAGAAACGAATCGCCGCGCTGGAAGCTCAGCTCAAATGAGAACTCCCTCTCCCCGAGGGGGAGAGGGTCGGGGAGAGGGCAGACGCCGGCGCCGTGGTGCCGACTCAATCGAGCCCGCGTTTGCCCTCGGCCCGACTGCCGCCGTCGAGCGCTCCCGGAATGAGCGTACGTGTGTTCGAAAAAAGGAGGAGCGCGGTGCTGCTCTTCGACCTCTGCGGTCCAGCCGGGGTCATCGGAGTCATGCCGGTACCGTACGCCTTGAATGGGGTGGTCTGAAGAGTGGGGTTGGCGGTGCGAATTCCGAACTTGCTTCTCGCCACCCGCCCCGCGAGTGCTCTGAGCCAACCGACGCTTTGTCATCAAAAGTCACTGAGCCGGAGCCCCCCGGAGAAGGGCGGACCCTCAGTGATTTTGTTTACAAACGACGACTTAGCTCCTCACACGCCGACGCCGAACAGGAACGCCGAGCCGAGGCAACACACCGACAGCGACAGGACACCGACCACCACGATGATGATCAGGCCGGTGTGATCTTTGCGCTCCTCGTCGCGCTTCATCCGCCGACCTTGGTGGCCGCGAGCATCAGCGCGATCGCCACGCAGTAGCAGGCGAAGCCCACCATGAAGAGCAACAACGCGGTGTTGAGGTAACGCGCCTTCTGATCACGCATGGCGAGCATGCGGCTGATGGTCGCCTCGGTGTCATCGCTCAGCTCCTGCGTGAGCCACCGCAGCCGCAACACGCCACCGATGGCCACGCCGGCGGCTCCGAGCACGACGAGAATGCCCGCCGCCACCAGGTTTCGCGCGAGCTCACTGGTCTGCGCGATGGTGCGCCCCGAGAACCCGGTGACGGTGATGACGATGCCCGAGAGCGACAACATCACCTGCGTTCTGAGCACCAACACCGAGAGCTGCGCCTGCACCAAATCGTAGGCCTTCACCGGATCGCCCCGGGTCAGGGTCAAGATGCGCTTCACTTCGTCTGCCGCGGCCATGAGGTGACCGCAGTCTCGTGGTAGCAGCGTGTGCATGCAACGCATCGTGCTGGCCCTGTCGGTTCTGTTCCTCGTCGGCTGCGAGGAGCCCTTCGTCGAGCGCTCCACCCAGGTGAACTTCGACCCCGCGGGTGACGGCTTCTGGGCGGTGCCGCTGCCCAGTGAATTGCGGAAGCAGGCAGACGGCACTTACAACCTCGAGCGCTGGCCCGGTGCGCGGCCCGCCCTGGTGAAGATGTGGCTCGAGACCATCGACGATCGCGTGCGCGATGGCTGGGGCGTCAACGCCGGCGCGTTCTTCACCCTGTCGGGCACGCTCGATTCGGCGACGCTCCCCACCGCGGCGCTCACCCTCACGCAGGACGCCGCGATTCAGCTCATCGACATCGACCCCGACTCGAAGGAGTACGGCCGCCGATTTCCGGTCGACACGCAGTTCACCGCCGAGGCCATCACCTACCGCCCCGCGTCGTTGCTGGCCGTCACGCCGGTGCAGGGCTTCCCGCGCCGCGAGTCGACCCTGTACGCGGTGGTGCTGCTGGATGCGCTGAAGGATACAGCCGGGAAGCCGCTCGGCCGCAGCCGCGCTTTTCATGACGCGCTGGAGCAGCTCCCCTCGGCCGATGCGAAGGCGAAAGCCGCGCTCGCCCCGCTGCGCAGCTACCTCGACACCTCGCGCTTCAGCCGCAACAAGGTGATCGGCGGCACGGTGTTCCGCACCATCGACCCCAACGCCACGCTCAAGAAGCTTGCCGCCTGGGTGGAGACGCTGCCCGCGCCCGTGCTCGAGCAGCCGTGGACCCGCGTCGAAGAGTTCCCCGACTTCGTGCTCTACACGGCGCGATATCGCGTGCCGCAGGTGCAGCCTGGAGCGCGCCCCGGCAAGGGCCGCATCGTGTGGAGCGCGGACGGGCAGACGCCGGTGCAGCAGGGCACGCAGTCGGTACGGCTCTCGCTGGGAATTCCGAAGACCGCGGCGCCCCCCACGGGTTTCCCCTTGAGCATGTACCTGCACGGCAGCGGCGGGGAGTACCGCGAGGTGATGGATCGTGGCCCGCTCCCGCAGACCTCGACGCGCGACATGCTGGGCGATCCTCCGCTCGGCTCGGGCCCTTCCACCTTCCTCGCGCGCCGCGGGTTGGCCACGCTGGGCTTCGACTTTCCCCTGCACGGCGATCGCGACACCCCGCCCGACACCTCAGGGCTGCGGCTGTACGACCTGTTCGGTGACATCGACTCGACCGTCGACAACATGTCGGTCGCCGCGATGGAGGTGGTCTACCTCACCCGCCTGCTCACCACCGTCGAGCTGCCCGTCGAAGGCGGCGGCACCACGCGCGTGAACATGGAGCGCCTCTCGGCGATGGGTCACTCGATGGGCTCCACCATCGGCATCCCGGTGGCCACGGTGGATCCGCGCATCAAGGGCTACGTGTTCTCAGGCGCGGGCGGCATGTTGATCGAGGTGGCCACGCAGACGACCTACCCGGTCAACCTGCGCACCACGCTCGAGCTGCTCCTCAGCTTCAAGACCGGTGAAGTGCTCGACCGTTCGCACCCGCTGCTGCACGCGTTCCAGACCTTGTGGGACTCGACGGACCCGACCGCGAAGGCCCGTCACGTCGCGCGCGAGCCGTACGACGGCCAGGTGCCCAAGCCGTTCTTCTTGCCGCAGGGGTTGACCGACGGCTACTTCCACCCCGGTGCGCAGGCGGCCATTGGTGGCGCGCTGGGCACCACGTTGCTGGGTGAAGAGCTCGACCCCACCCTGCCCCGCACGCTCCGGCTCGATGGGCAGAGCACGTCGACGGCCTTCCCGCTGCGCAACAATCTGAACGGCGTGACCGCGGGCACGGTGCAATTGCAGACACCGTTCGAGCTGGGTCACTTCATCGTGTTCGATGTCGCGGGCACGGGTTCACAGGTCGGCTGTTTCCTCGCGGGGGTCGGCACCTCCGAGGGACCGGCGATCGTCTCAGCGCGTGGCATCAACGACCCCTGCAACTGATCTGCAGGACTAAAACCGGCCGCTGAAGACCAGCACGCCGCCCTGCGCCGTCGGCACGAACGCCACCGCAGGCGTCGGGCCGTCGAGCATGATGAAGGTGATGCCCCCCGCGATCGCCAGCGCACCGCCGATGAAGCCGGTCACGGCGAGGGCGGTGCTGGTCTCGAGGCGGCTCTTCAAGGCGTCGTAGCCGGGCTGCTCGAGCGCGGTCGGGGAGTCGTAACGCGAGAGGTGGTACTCGGCGTCGTTCGCCCCCAGCAGCCCACCCACGCCCATGCCAATGCTCGCCATCCCGCCGATCAGGAAACCCATTCCGAGGCCGGTCATGAAGCCGCGCTGTTTCGGCGCAGGCTGAACCACGTCTTCAGCGCGAACGGGCGCCGCGCCAAGAGCAACGACCGCAGCAAGGAGAAGCGCAGAGATCTTCATGGCGTGGTGGCTGCCGGTTTACAGGAGTGCCTGCTCGTTTCCCAATGGTCCGTGCGCCAAGTGGCCCCTCGACTGCTCCCGGGGTGAACGGTAGAGGAACACGAGATGGCTCCGGTGCTCGAAGTGGTGGGTCTGGTCAAACAGTACGGCTCGATGCGCGCCCTCGACGGCGTGTCCTTACGAATCGAAGCGGGTGAAATCTTCGCCCTGCTCGGCCCCAACGGAGCCGGCAAGACCACGCTCATCGGTGCTGCTTGCGGCCTGGTGCGCAAGACGAGCGGGACGATCAGCCTCTTCGGCACCGACCTCGACGTCGACTCGGTGAGCCCGCGCTACCAGGTCGGCCTGGTGCCGCAGGAGATCAACTTCGATCCCTTCTTCACCGTGCGCGAGTCGTTGCGCATTCAGCTGGGCTACTTCGGCCGGCCCGCCAACGACGCGTGGATCGACGAGCTGCTCGCGGCGCTCTCCCTCACCTCGAAGGCGAGCGCGCAGACCCGCGCGTTGTCGGGCGGCATGAAGCGGCGGCTCCTCATCGCCAAGGCGCTGGTGCACAAGCCGAAGCTGGTGTTCCTCGACGAGCCGACCGCGGGTGTCGACGTCGAGCTGCGCCGCGACCTGTGGAACTACGTGCGCAAGTTGAAGGCCGAAGGCACCACGGTGGTGCTCACCACGCACTACCTCGAAGAAGCACAAGAGCTCGCCGACCGCGTGGGCGTGATCGACAAGGGCAAGCTGCTGCTGCTCGAGGAGAAGGACGCGCTCATGCAGCGCCTGGGTCACAAGCAGCTGGTGGTGCGTTTCGTCTCGAAGGTCGACGCACTGCCCGCGGGCATCATCGGCACGCTGTCCAGGGATCACCTCGAAATGCAGTTCGTCGAACGAGCAGGCACGCAGACCTCTGCGCAGGTGTTGTCGGCGCTCTTCGCCGCGGGGCTCCCGGTGGCTGACGTCGCGATGCAGCCGGCGAAGCTCGAAGACATCATGCTGCGCGTGCTCAAGGGCGAAGGGGCCGCTTCATGAACGTCATCGGCGCCAGGACGCTGTTCATGAAAGAGGTGCGCCGCTTCCTGCGGGTGCCGGGTCAGACCGTGCTGCAGCCGTTGATCAGCACCTCGCTCTACTTCGTGGTGTTCGCCTACACGCTGGGCGGGCGGCAGAGCGAAATCGAAGGCGTGCCCTACGTTCAGTACATCGTGCCGGGGCTGGTGTTCTTAGGGATCGCCAACAACGCGTTCTTGAACGCCTCCAGCTCGTTCTTCATCACCAAGATTCAAGGCACGCTGGTCGACTTGATGGTGGCGCCGCTGGGGCCCATCGAGCTGCTCATCGGCTTCATCTCGGGAGCGATGGTGCGCGGCCTGCTGGTCGGCCTGCTCACCTGGGTCGTGGCCCTGCTCTTCACCGGCGGCCACCTGGTGCACATCGGCGGCACCGTGGTGTTCCTGCTGCTCTCGGCCTACGTGTTCTCGATGCTCGGCTTCATCGCGGGCATCTGGGCGGAGAAGTTCGAGCAGATCAACTTCTTCCCCACCTTCCTGATGATGCCGCTCACGTTCCTCGGCGGCGTCTTCTATTCGGTGCGTCACCTGCCGGAACCGTTCCGCACCATCAGCTTGTTCAACCCGGTGGTGCACATGGTCGAGGGCCTGCGCGCGGGCATGCTCGGGTTGACCGACAGCTCCACGCTGGGGCTGGGCATGTTGGTCGTGCTGGCGATCGCTTCGACCCTCGTCGCGTGGCAGATGCTACGAGTTGGCTACAAACTGAAGAGCTGAGGAGCCACTCACACATGCTCACGATCGTCGCCGCCTTCACCCTCGCCGCCGCTCCTGAGTTCGCCTTCGGGTTCTCGAACGAGAACGGCTCTCAGATCCTCGCGTTGCCTCCGGTGAGCGCGGCCGCCAGCATCACCAAGGCCGTCTGCGAGGGTCGGTCGGTCGACGTGAAGTTCGTGAAGGATCAGCCCGCGGGCGCCAGAGATACCGGCCGCCAGACGGCGCGCAACTTCACCCAGGTGAAGGGCGCCTTGTTCAAGCGGGTGAAGGGCACCCTGCCCGCGGATGCGCTGTGTCTGCTGGGCACCAACGCTGCCTTCGCCAAACGAAAGCTGATGCCCGTCTCGCCCGAGACCGGTGATTGCGAAGCCAAGGTGTCCGCGTCCGCCGCCGAGCTCACCAAACGCAAGGTGACGAAGTGCCTCTCCACGGGAACGTTTCCAGAAGGCCGGCTCTCCTTCGCCAGCTACGAGCTCGAAGGCAGCGAGGCGCTCGCCACCGTGATGCTCACCCGCGAGAAAGAAGCGCCCGCCCTCCGCAAGTTCCCCGCGACCTGGGAGCGCGGCGCACCGAGCTGCTGGCGCGCCGATGACGGCTGCGAGTTCGATGCGTCGAGCTACCGCGTGGCCTTCGCCATGAGCGGGCCCGCGGGCCTCGAGCTCTATGCGTTGTGGGCCGGCCCTGAGGGCGAAAACGCCGAGGTGTTGCGCGTCAAGGGCTCGGAGTTGAAGGTGGTGGCGTCGGCCAGCCGCTATTGGTCGCCCGAATGACCAGGCGCTGAGGCTCCCGGTTTCCGGGCTCTGAATTCAGACGGGTATTTGCCGAGGCGGCCTGCCTTCAGGGAGCGGAAGACTCCGAACGGGGGAGCGGCTCGGCGTGATCGTCGTCGATGCGCGGGGCACGGGCGGTCGCCGAACGTGCCGCAGCGCGTGAAATCTCCCCTGAAACGAGGAGAGGAGAACTCCCCCGGAGAGCGCAGCAGCCCAAGCATCGCTTGCGCGTGACATCAGTCAGGAGCACTGAACGCAGGAGGACCCACGGCCCGGAGAGGCAATGACTGAAGGCATCACGGTGGTGATCGTCGAAGACGAACCGTTGGTCGGGCACTCGTTGCTCCGGCAGTTCGACAAGCTGGGCTGCCACGGCCACCTGGTGCGCGACCCGCTCCTGGCGGCGGCGGCGCTGGAGGCAGCTCATCCCGCGTTGATCATCTCCGACCTCAACATGCCCGGCCTCTCGGGAGTCGACGTGCTCTCCGCCGCCAGGGAGCGCCATCCGAATGTGAAGCGGTGCCTGGTCTCGGGCTCGCTTCACGATCTGAAGGCATCTGACCTGCCGCGCATTCAGCCGTGCGTGATCCTCGCCAAGCCCTTCAGGCTCGATGACCTTCGCCGCCTTATCTCAACGCTGGAGCCCGTTTCGGGCGAGGACGGCGCCGGCGCGGCACCAGAGGGCCAGGAAGAACACGCTGCTCTTGGGCCATGAAGGACCTGGGGCCGAGCTCGACTGAAGGGCCTTCTGTGTGCGTGAGCACACGTGACGCGGCAGCAGGCTCCGGAGCATTCGCGTCGGAACGACGTGCGGCCACGGTCGCACCGCGCAGATCGGTGTAAACGGCTGGGCCATGTCCCGACTCTCAGTCCTCCTCGCTTTCGTGACTCTGACTTCCTGCGGGCCCACCGCGAAGACCTGCACCCCGTCGAGCTGCGCCGGGTGCTGTGACACCGCGGGGAAGTGTCAGCTGGGGGTGACGACCGATGCCTGCGGAACGCTCGGTGCGACGTGCAACACATGCTCGTTCGGCCTCGCCTGCTTCACGGGGCAGTGCACCTCTGGCAGCGGCGCGGGCGGTGGTTCGGCGACAGGCGGTGGTTCGGCGACAGGCGGTGGTTCGGCGACAGGCGGTGGTTCGGCGACGGGCGGTGGTTCGGCGACGGGCGGTGGTTCGGCGACGGGCGGTGGCGGCGGCGGCGGTGTCCCCGTGATGCCTGGAAACTGCGAACGTTTTGACCGGCTCGACAACCCCGCGGCCTCGCCTTTCGGCTTCAACTCCTCGAACGGCCTTTGTGTGAGCATCGACAGTTCGCTCGCGCTCGACCGGGGAGACCTCCGCGAGCAGTACGCGACGTGCCGCGAACTCACCGGGGCCCTCTCCCCCGGAGCAGGCTCCTTCTCGGTCAACCGCAACGCGTCGGGGCGCATCTCATCGGCCACCTGGGCACCGTCCACCGGCGAAGGCTGGACGCAGAGCTTCAACTACGACGCGTCAGGCCGCCTCTCGTCATGGACGCTCAACTTCTCGGGCTCCACGGAGGGCCTCAGCGAGTCGTTCAACTACGACGCGTCGGGCCGGGTCTCCTCGTGGTCGCGCAACTACTCGGGCGCCACGGAAGACCTCAGCGAGTCCTTCAACTACGACGCGTCGGGCCGGCTCTCGTCGTGGTCGCGCAACTACGCGGGCACCACGGAAGACCTCAGCGAGAGCTTCAACTACGACGCGTCGGGCCGCATCTCCTCGTGGTCGCGCAACTACTCGGGCACCACGGAAGACCTCAGCGAGAGCTTCAACTACGGCGCGTCGGGTCGCATCTCGTCATGGTCGCGCAACTACGCGAACTCGACCACCGACCTCAACGCCAGCTTCAACTACGACTCGAACGGCAACGTGACCTCGGTGACCTCGAACGTGCCGGGGTCGGTCTCGGTCAGGCTCTGCGGTCCATAGATTCTGGGCGCTGGGGTATTCAGGTGGCATTCGGAGCGGAAGCGGCGCAGCTGGTGATCGATCGGCTCCGGATTGCCGTCGAAGAAGGCCGAGAGCTCCACGAGCGCGGATTGCGGCAGCTGCTGCTGGCGGGAGCTGACGGTCGACCAACCGCGCAAGCCTCTCCTCGGCGGTGGGTTCTCCGAGCCGAAGACCTTCACATTCCCCATGCGCGATGCAGAGCTGCTGCTCGCGACCGATGGAGTGCTCAAGTACGCGCCCGGTGAGACCTTGCGCACGCTGCTTCGGGACGAAGCTGTCTCGGCGGTCGACTGCTGCAACGCTCTCATCGATGCTGCGCGATTGCCCAACGGCACGTTGCAGGACGATGCGGGCGTTTCCCACGTCACCGCTCGCATCAGGCTCGGATGGAATCAGCGTCGAACTCGACGAAGTGACTGCCGAGGGCGTGCTGGTGATCAGCGGCGTGATCTGGAGCCTTGCACCCAGCCGGTCGCACCCGCTCTGGGCGCGGTTGCAGCTCGGACGCGAACGCATCGATGCGTACGAGGTGAGGTTGGGCGACGAGCCTGAGAGAACGTGGCCTCCCGAAATGTGACGGATTGCCCTCAAGAAGGCGGTGAGGCAGGGCAGAACTCCGTTGCGCATCACACGCAGGCCTCTCAGCCGCGAGTGAGGATCCTCATGTGACGAGGTCTGGTCGGGACGACTCTCCCAGCTGTGACAACCCTGTCTCACGCGAGGCAACACGGTTGTCACGCGCTGAAGAGGAGCACCGGGCTCCACCCGCCTCAGACAACCGCACTTTGTGTCGTGCGGAGGGCCTGCTCGCGAGGAGCGCCTCAGCAACCCCTTCACCCACCACCATCATCGAGGCCGGACGACCGGGGCCTGGCTTCAGCGCTCGATCCAATTTCGCGCGAGGATCGCGTCCGCGCCGAGATAGGCCCCGAGGTCCATGAAGGCCCAGGGGCCGAGCACCGAACCAGCCGGAACTTGCCCGCTCGCCGGGGTCGAGGGCGCCGCCTTCTCCGAGGGGGAAGGCGGTTTGGGCCACAGCGCCTCATCCCGGGTCGGAGCCGAGTTCGGTGCGCTCGGCTGCAGAGGCGCTCTCTGGGCGTGAACCACACCCGACGCGAGCAGCAGGCAACAGAGAAGCGGGCGGCTCGACGACCTGCGCAAGCCGTAACTGAGTCCTCGCTGCTCGACGTGAACGCTCTCGCCCCGAAGAAGGCGGTGAGTTCACTGCTTTGCTCCGTTGCGCATCACCCGCAGGCCTCTCAGCCGCGAGCGGGGATCCTCATGTGACGCGGTCCGGTCGGGACGACTCTCCCAGCTGTCAAAACCCTGTAGTCACGCGTCACTACCGGGTTGTTACAGCTTGAAGAGGAGCACCGGGCGCCACCTGCATCAGACGAGCGAACCATGCGCCGTGCAAAGAGCCCGCACGCGACGAGCGCCGAAGCAAAGCCTTCAGTCACCACCCCCATCGAGGCTCAGGTCTTTCAACTCACCGATGAGCGCCTCGGCAAATCGCTCGCGCAACTGCTTCACCAACAGCGCGTCACTCGACTTGCCGATGTCGAGCACCACGGGAACGAGCTTGCGAGCTGCTCGAAGCCTTCGTCGGTCAGCTTGTTGCTCGACAGATCGAGCGTCACCAGCCGGTCTGCGAGGAGTGACCAGTCTGGCCGAAGGCAAACGCGCCCGTCACCCGATGATCAAAGCTGCCCGACCTTGATCGCCTGAAGCACCATCGCCGCCGCGTCCTTGCCGCTGAGGCACGCGCCCTCCAGGTAGCCCTGCCACACGTAGAACGAGTTGGCGTGCTCACCGGCGAAGAAGCAGTTGCCCTGGGTCTGCCCTTCGAGCCCCGCGACGCCCGTGAACTGACCGCGCGTGTAGCAGGTGTAGCTGCCCCGGCTGAGCGGGTTGCTCGGCCAGTGTTCCAGGTGCGCGAGGATCTGGCCCGCCGCGTTCTTCTTCACCCGGGCCAACGCGCCGGGGCACACCCGGTCGTAGGCGGCGACGAACTTCTGCGCTTCGGTCTGCAGGCGGCTCGGGTCGAGGTTCGCCCCGCGCGCACCGCTCGAGTAGTCGACCAGCACCGCGTTCGAGGCGGTCGCGTAGCTGTGGTTCGTCTCCCAGGTGGCCTGGTGGTCGGTGAGGTCGGAGTAGGTCGCGCCGTCGTTGCCGAGCGCGCGCCAGAAGGGCCCATTGAAGCCGACCATCATCTTGGCGTTGGTGCCGTAGCCGAGCGTGTCGATGGCCCGGCGCTTGTCGGCCGAAAAGCCCAGCGACGCGTCGAGGTTCACCGTGCGCATCACCGAGAACGGAATCGCGAAGATCACCGCGTCATAGGTGGCGGTGACCGACCTGTTGTTGATGCGGAAGCTGAGCACCACCTCGCCCGCCGAGTTCTTCTTCGCGCTCTCCAGCCGCTCGCCGTAACGCACCTGGTTGACCAGCCGGCCCGCGATGGCGTGCGGCACCGCTTCATTGCCGTCGACGAGGTGGTAGCGCTCGTCGCTCACGCCGAAGGGCTCGAAGTTCGACTGCCGGTTGACGCGAATGAAATAGAGCAGGTTGAAGCAGCTCTGCTGATCCGCCGAGAGGCCGTACTCCGCTTCGTAGGCTTCGCAGATCACCTCGGTGAGCAGCGCCGAGGCCCCTCGCGTCACCAGGTACTCGCGAATGCTCACCTGATCGAGGGCCACGTCGGCGGCCGTCTTGTTGAAGAACGTCGGCGCGGCCGAGAGCGTCCTCAAGTCGGCATGCATGCGCGGCACGAAGGCGCGGAACTCGTCGACGATGGTCGCTTCAGAGTGCTGTTGCCCGAAGAAGAAGTAGCGCACCTCGCCCGGCTGCTTCACCAGGTTCTCGGTCGCCAGGCCAAACTCGTTGGCGTAGCCGAGCATCGTCTTGTGGCCCGTGTCGATGAGCTCACCGCCGCGTTCGACGATCTGCCCGGGGAAGTTGACGGGCCCGCCCCACCGGCCGCCCATCGAGAAACACCGGCCACCCGCCCGACCCGACGCTTCATGCACCGTGGCCAGGTAGCCCGCGCGCTTCAGCTCCCAACCCGCGACCAACCCTCCCAGCCCGGCGCCCACGATGCCGATGCGAAGGTTCGGGTTCGTGCGAGGCGCCGCGAAACCATTCGCCGCAACCAGCCCCGCGCTCAACAGCGCCGAGTTGCGCACGAAGGCACGACGCGAGCTGCGCGCCAGCTCCACCGCTTCTTTCGAGGGCCCCTCCAGCATCGAGGTGCGGAGGGTGTTGCGAAGCGCATCGAAGAGCGTCGAGCGGGCCATGTGCCCCCATTAAGGCACAAGAGCGTGCGGCGGTCAGCTCAGCAGCGCCCGCGCCCAGTCGGTCGCAGCCTCCACCGAGCCGACGGTCTTCACCTCGGTGGATATGCCGCGCGCGGTGTTGGCCAACGAGAAACCACCCGCGGCCACCCTCACGGCGGCTGACGAGGTGACGATGGCCATGCCCTTGATGAGCAGCTCGGCCCGCCCGGTGACGCCCAACCAGAAGTTCGGCACGTCCATCGGCACCATGCGGATCTCCGCTGCCACATCGAAGATCAACACCACCGGCCCTGCGACCGCTTCCAGGCGCGCGAGGAGCGCACCCTGCCGTTCCACCTCCAGGTCTGCCTTCTCCCGATACCGAATGATGATCAAACCGGGCTGCGACTCCTCGAACAACATGGAGCCACCGTACTGCAGCGTTGCTCACCCCGTCTGCACCGGAGGGGTCATCTGGCCGCAGTCGAACGGACTGACCTGCTGCAGGGTCGGGTCTGACCACGAGGGGGAGCTGCGCGGCCCCACGTCCCTTGCGACCTCAGAGCGTTCTCCCGGGTTCACGAAGCTCTCGCCGCGGCCGCGGCGGCAGGAACGGTGCGGGGAAGCGTCACGATGAACTGGGCCCCTTCGCCCAGAGTCGACTTCGCGGTGACCGTGCCTCCGTGGTGCGAGGCCAGCTGAGAGACGATCCACAACCCCAGGCCAAAGCCCTTGTTGTCGTCTTGCGCGCGGGCGCGGCTGAAACGCTCGAAGATGCGCGGCAGATCCTGGGGCTCGATGCCCGGCCCGTAGTCCTTCACCTCGAGAGTGACGTGATCACCCGCGCCGCTCACCAGCAGATCGACCGGGCCCGGCGCATACCTGCGCGCGTTCTCCAGCAGGTTCGAGATCAGCTGCTCCAGCCGGGCGCGATCCCACTCACCCGTCGTGTCGCCCGAGGTGGTGATCTTCACCGGTGAGGCCAGCGAGCCGTCGCCCGGCCGCAAGGCCACTTCGCGCACCAGCTCTTCCAGCGCGAAGGAGGTCGGGCGCAGCTGAAACTCGTTGGTAGACAGCCGGCCGACGTCGAGCAGGTACTCGGCCAGCTTGGCCAGCCGATCGATGCTCGCGTGCATCTGCCGCAGGTAGCCCAACGCGTGTTCGGCGGGGTTGGTGATCGCCTCGGGGCGATCCCACGTCTTGATGGCGTTGCGGATCTGGAACTTGAGCGCCGTGATGGGCGTGCGCAGCTCGTGCGAACCCACCGAGATGAAGTCTTCGCGGGCCGTGAGCGCCACCCGCAGCGTGGCCTCGGCGTGTTTGAGCACCGAGACGTCGTGCAGGTTGAGCAGCACGGTCTCGGTGTTGCCGTGCTGGGCGGGCAGCCGCTCGGAGAACGCCACCACCGTGCCGGAGCCCCCGGGGCCGTCGAAGGAGAACATCTCGCCGTGCAACCGCTCACCTCGCGCGGCGCGGTGCATGGGCAGGTTCTCTTCAGCCAGGGGCTGACCTTCGCCGTCCTTCAAGAGCAACCCCTCGGGGCGCGCCTCGCCGGCGAACACCCCACCCGCCAACCCGAAGGCCGCTTGATTCGCAAAACGCGGCCGCACGGCCATCGGGTCCATCAGCACCAGCGGGGTGGGCAAGGTGTCGAGGATCGCCTCGAGCCACCGCTGCTGGCTGAGCGCCGCTTCTTTCTCGCGCTCCAACAACTTGCGGGTGTGCTCGCGCGCTTCCTGCTCACGCAGCTGCTCGGCCACCCGGCGCACTTCGGCCGTCTTCTGGGCGAGCTCCACGAACACCGAGACCTTGCTGCGCAAGATGGTCGGCTCGATGGGTTTGATCAGGTAGTCGACCGCGCCCACCTCGTAGGCCTGGAAACGCGGCATTTTTCCCTCGTCGATGCCGGTGAGGAAGATGATGGGCGTCTTCGCCGAACGCTCACGCCCGCGAATGATGCGGGCGCACTCGAAACCATCCATCTCCGGCATCTTCACGTCGAGGAGGATCGCCGCGAAGTCGTACATCAAGACCAGCCTCAACGCGTCGCGCGCCGAGCTGCCCTTGAACAGCCGCTGCTGGAGGCCCGACAACACCGCCTCAACCGCGAGCAGGCTCCCTTCATCGTCGTCGACGATGAGGACGTTGACCTGCGGCTGCATCACGCCTCCGCGGTCGGCACGGGACCCTGAGAGGCCATGGCCGGAGCGCGCGGTGCGAGCCAGACCCGCAAGACCGAGGTGAGTTTGTCGACGTTCACGGGCTTGGCGATGTAGTCCGACGCGCCGGCCGCCAGGCACTTCTCGCGGTCGCCCTTCATGGCCTTCGCGGTGAGCGCCACCACCGGCAAGTCAGCCCACATCTTGCGCGCACGGATGGCCTGGGTCGCTTCGTAACCATCCATCTCCGGCATCATCACGTCCATCAACACCAGGTCGACCGACGGGTTCTCCTCCAGCCGCTTGAGCCCTTCGGGCGCGCTCTCGGCGTGCAACACGCGAATGTCGTGATGCTCCAGCGCGGCGGTGAGCGCGAAGATGTTTCGCACGTCGTCGTCGATGACCAGCACGGTGCGGCCCGCCAATTGAGGGTCAGTGGCGAGCGCCAGGCGCACCAACGACTGCTGCCCGAAGGGGATGGCCCCCAGGGGACGGTGCAGGTAGCGCGTCACCAGCTCGAGCAGCCGCTCCGGGGTGCGCGCGAAGGTCGCCACCCAGTTCGCTTGCGGGTTCATGGCCCAGCGCCACTCTTCGGCGGGGTCGCCCGTCTCGGTGAAGAACACCACCGGCGGCCGTTGACCGGGCGAAAGCGCGAGCTCGGTCAGGCTGCGCAGCTGAGCGCGCGCGCTCGGGTCAGAATCCTGGAGCGCCACCACCAGGCAGTCGTAGCGGGTCTGGGTACAGCGCTGGTGAACCTCCTGCAGCGTCTGCACCACCTCCACCGTGGTGTTGGGCTCGGCCAGCATGGTCCTGAGCCCGGTGAGCTGATCCTTGCGCGGGTCGAGCACCAACACGGCCCGGCCTGATTCGCCGGAGTGTTTGGCCACCCGTGACAGCAACTGGGCGAACCCCTCGGGCGTCGAAGGCATCACCCCGGCAGCACCACCGGCCAACAGACGAGAGCGATCTTCATCGGCGGGCGTACCCATCATGAACACGGGCAGGTGGCGCACCGAGACGTCGCGCTTGAGCCGATCGAGCGCGATCGAGCCATCACGGCCCGGCAGGTTGAGGTCGACCACCAGGGCCACGATCTCCGGGCCCCTCGCCGCTTCGATGATGCCGTCGATGTGGTCGATGATCTGCAACCTCAAGCGGTGCGCCATGGCCAGCTCGCGCGCGGCCACCGCGTCTTCCGGGTGTTCGGTCACCATCAACAACGACTGGCCCGCGGGCTCGACCGGGGCGGCGGCGCGGCGCAGGCTGTCGAAGGGCGTGCGCGGCATCTCGCCTCGCTGCACGGCCAGCCGAGGTGAAGGCGAAGGCACGAGCAGCTCGGGGGTGCTGCGCTCCTGGCGAGAGCGGAAGCGCTCGGGGAGAAAGAGCGTGAAGGTGCTGCCTTCGCCTACTTCGCTCTGCACCGACAGCTCACCGTTGAGCACCTGCGCCAGCTCGCGGCTGATCGACAGGCCCAGGCCCGTGCCGCCGTAGCGCCGGCTGGTGGTGCCATCGGCCTGCTGGAACGCCTCGAAGATGAGGCGGTGTTTCTCGCGGGGAATGCCGATGCCCGTGTCGGTGACGCTGAACCCGAACACCGCCCCACCCCCACCGAGCAGCGACGCGTTCTCGTGCGAGAAGCCGTCTTGCGCGGCGAACACCTTGAGCACCACGCTGCCCTTGTCGGTGAACTTGAAGGCGTTGCTGAGCAGGTTGCGCAACACCTGCTGCAAGCGCTTGGGGTCGGTGAGCAGCGTGGGCGGCAGCGAAGGGTCGAGCTCCGTGCGGAAGATGAGGTTCTTCTTCTCGGCCAGCTGGCGGAAGCTGCGCTCGACGAAGTCGTTGATGTCGAGCAGGCGCACCGGGCTCGCGTTGACGGCCACGGTGCCCGATTCGATCTTCGCCAGATCGAGGATGTCGTCGATCAGCTCGAGCAGCTCGCTGCCCGCGGAGTTGATGGTGCGCGCGAAGTCGACCTGCTTGGTCGACAGGTTCCCATCGGCGTTCTCCGACAGGTACTGCGAGAGCAGCAGCAGGCTGTTGAGCGGCGTGCGCAGCTCGTGCGACATGTTCGCGAGGAACTCCGACTTGTACTTGGAGGCCAACGAGAGCTGCTCGGCCTTCTCTTCGAGAGCCGCCTTGGCCTGGCCGACTTCGCGGTTCTTGTGTTCGACCTCGGTCTTCTGCTGCTCCAGGCGCTTGTTGATCTCGGTGAGCTCCTCGGTGAGCGCCTGGCTCTGCTGCAACAACGTCTCGGTGCGCATGTTGCCGCCGATGGTGTTGAGCACGATGCCGATGGACTGGGTCAGCTGCTTGACGAAGTCGACGTTCACTTCGGAGAACGGGCGGAAGCTGCCCAGCTCGAGCACGGCTTTGAGCTCGCCTTCGAAGAGCACCGGCAGCACCAGCAGGTGCGTGGCCGGCGCGCTGCCCAGGCCCGAACCCACCCGCGCGTAGTCGTTGGGGAGGTTGCTCACGAAGATGGGCTGGCGATCGGCGGCGCACTGCCCCACCAGGCCGACCCCCGTCTTCACGCGCGTCACCCCCACGCCCGCTTCGGGGCCCGCGGCGTAACCGGCGCGCAGGCGCAAGAACTCCTGGGGGCCTTCGTGTTCGGCCACGTAGAACGCCGCGTAGGGCGCGTTGATCAACGGCGCCAGCTCCGAGAGGATCACCTTGGAGACGGTGGCCAGGTCGCGCTCACCCTGCAGCATGCGCGTGAAGCGGGTCAGGTTGGTCTTGAGCCAGTCCTGCTCGGTGTTCTTGCGCGTGGTGTCCTTCAGGTTGCGGATCATCTCGTTGATGTTGTCTTTGAGCGCCGCGACTTCGCCCTGCGCACCGACCGTGACGAAGCGGGTGAGATCGCCCTTGGTCACCGCGGTGGCGACCTCGGCGATCGCGCGCACCTGGGTGGTCAGGTTCGCGGCCAGCTGGTTCACGTTGTCGGTCAGATCGCGCCAGAGCCCGGCCGTACCCGGCACCCGTGCCTGGCCGCCCAGCTTGCCTTCGATGCCCACTTCGCGGGCCACCGTGGTCACCTGGTCTGCGAACAGGGCCAGCGTGTCGATGAGGCCGTTGATGGTGTCGGCCAGCTCGGCGATCTCCCCCTTCACGTCGAGCACCAGCTTGCGCTTCAAGTCTCCGTTGGCGACGTGGGTGACTACCTTGGCGATGCCGCGCACCTGGGTGGTCAGGTTGGAGGCCATCGAGTTCACGTTGTCGGTCAGATCCTTCCACGTACCGCCCACGCCCTTCACCACCGCCTGGCCACCGAGCTTTCCTTCGGTGCCGACTTCACGCGCGACGCGCGTCACCTCAGAGGCGAACGAGTTGAGCTGATCGACCATCGTGTTGATGGTGTTCTTCAGCTCGAGGATCTCGCCGCGTACGTCGACGGTGATCTTCCGCGAGAGGTCGCCCTTCGCGACGGCCGTGGTCACCTCGGCGATGTTGCGCACCTGGGTGGTGAGGTTGGTGGCCATGGAGTTCACGTTGTCCGTGAGGTCTTTCCACGTACCGCCCACGCCCTTCACGTCGGCCTGGCCGCCCAGCTTGCCTTCGGTGCCGACTTCGCGCGCGACGCGGGTCACTTCAGAGGCGAACGAGCTGAGCTGATCGACCATGGTGTTGATGGTGTTCTTCAGCTCGAGGATCTCGCCTCGCACGTCGATGGTGATCTTCTTGCGCAGGTCGCCATTG
>JAUYRZ010000134.1 GCA_030695565.1 Archangium sp. | reverse complement strand
GGTCGCACGCGATGGAAGATCGGCCTTTGTTCATCGGGCACGGTCAGACCACCAGTCAGCCCTCGCTCATCGCCCGCATGATTCAGCAGGCGCGGCTGGAGCGGGGGTGCACGGTGCTCGAGGTGGGCACGGGCTCGGGCTACCAGACGGCGTTGCTCGCGCGCTTGTGTACGCACGTCTACAGCATCGACATCGTGGGGCCGTTGGTGGTCGAGGCGAAGCAGCGGCTGGTGAAGCTCGGCTACGTGAACATGCAGCTGAAGACGGGTGATGGGTATCTGGGCTGGCCGGAGCACGGGCCGTTCGATGCGATCATCGTCTGCGCGTCGGTGTCGAAGGTTCCGCAGCCGTTGCTGGATCAGTTGAAGAAGGGCGGGCGGTTGGTGATCCCGGTGGGTGAGCCGCACGACTCGCAGCTGCAGGTCTTTACGAAAGACGATTCAGGCAACGTGACCAAGGTGAACGTGCTGCCAGTGCAGTTCGTGCCGCTGACGGGTGAAAACGCCGACCGAGATCGAAACTAGATCTCCCTCTCCCTGCGAAGCGGGGAGAGGGTCGGGGTGAGGGGCCACTTGGGCCTGCGCTTTGCTGTAGGCCCCCAGACCTTGTGTAAATCGCTACGAAATTGGCAGTGCCTGGCGCTGCTCTCCCTCATCGGTTGTCTACCAACTCCCGTAATCCCGCAAGAAGACGCGGGCGCAATGATGGAAGACGCCGGAGTCACCGACGCAGGTGTCACGATCACGCTGGTACCGAAGTGGAAATCGACCACCGACGCGCCGGTCTCAATGGGTGTCTGGGGCACGGTGCTCTCGTTCGATCCCATCGACCGCCGCTTCATCATGCACGGCGGGAACACCTCGACGAACGCGGTCAGCTCCGACACGTGGAGCTTCTCCATCGCCACGAAACAGTGGACGAAGCTGACCACCACAGGCGACGCGCCGCCGGTGCGGTACTGCCACTGCGCCGCCTACCTGCCTGGGCAGAAGCAGGTGCTGATCGTCGGAGGGCGCAATCAGAGCGCGTTGGTGAACACGGCGTACACGCTCGACCTGCAGACGCTGGCCTGGACGCAGGTGACCGGCACCGTTCCCACCGGGGCCATCGGCTGCACCGCGCACTGGATGCCCACGCAGCAGCGGGTGATCGTGTTCGGCGGCGACAGCCCTTCGGGCGTGAACGATCGCACCTGGTCGTACGATCCGGCTGCGCGCACCTTCACCCAGTTGATGCCGGCCACGCCCGCCTTCGCGCGGCGTGATGCGATGAGCATCTACGACCCCGTGCAGGATCGGCTGTTCATGTTCGGCGGGGCGATTCAGATCAGGCAGCAGTACCTCGACGACGTGGCGGTGTTCGATGGAACCAACTGGGCAGACTTCTCCGCGCCCGATCCGCACCCGACGCGAAGGCGCTACGGCGCGAGCGGCTACGACGCGCTCCACGCGAAGTGGTTGTTGTTCTCGGGCACCAACGACACCGACGACTTCGATGATCTCTGGGTGATCGACACGGTCACCTTCGAGTTCAAACGGGTGATGGCAACCGGCCCAGCCAAGCGGGGCTTCGCGGCTTCAGGCGTCGACGAGGTGACCGGTACGCTCTACGTCTTCGGAGGGCTCACCACGCCTCGCCAGGACTCCCTGGTCGACGGGTGGACGCTGCAGCTCACGGAGGAGTGAATGAAGTGGTTCGCAGCTCTCTGGCTGCTGCTCTGCGGTTGCCCCGTGCCTGACCCGGAGACCGATGCGGGAACGTTTCCCGATGGTGGCCCATGTCCGCGCGAATTCGTGCTCGGTACGGAAACGGACACGCAGGCATTCGAGGCGCTCACCGAGGGCGCGGAAGTGACCATCATCAGAGGTTTTCAGGGCGGCCATCACGTCTGGATCAGCGTGCGGGCCTTCGCGAAGCCGCAGACGGGAACGCTCACCTACACGCTGCGATCAGGAGGGGCAGTGGTGAGCGCCCCGCTGCGCATCGATCTGAGTCAGGCGTTCCTCGATCCCATCGCCTGCGGCTGGGAGCGGCGCAGCGATCCGCTGACCTTCGAGTCTTCAGGCGAGCCCTTCCGCGGCATGAGCGGCGAAGTCGAACTCCGCTGGGAGTCATTCGGCGCGACCCCGGTGGTGGTGAAGCGCTCAGTGCAGTTGCGTTGACGGGGGCTGGACACCGGCTCTCTCGCTTGCGAGCTTCCGCGAATGCGAACGACGATCCTGGTTGGGGTGGTGATGTTGTTCTGTGGTTGTCCCAACACCGGCGGCCCTGACAGCGGCACGGGTGGTGGCGGCTTCGGCGGCGGCATTGCCTCGGGGGGCGGCTTCGCCTCCGGCGGTGGTTCGGCGACCGGGGGAGGCACGGCAACGGGCGGAGGCACCGCGACAGGCGGCGGCACGAGCACCGGCGGTGGTACGGCGACGGGCGGTGGCGGTGGGTCGACGGGTGCCGGTCTCTTCACCGTCGACACCTTCGCGTTCTACCGGCCGCGCCTCATCTCCGATGGCGCCGGCGTGCTGCACCTGGTCTTCAACACGAACACCTCGCCCTCCACGGTGCAGTACGGCCGCTGCGCCGCCGACTGCGGAACGCTCGCGAACTGGACCTTCGTCACGCTCGCGACCGATCAGTTCACTGGATCGACTCGGCTGGTGGCGGGCAGCGACAACCGGCTGCACCTGCTGTTCGAAATCACCCGCACCTCTGGGCCCAACGAGCTCATCTATGCCACCTGCGGCAGCAACTGCACCACGGCCGCCAGCTGGACGAAGACCAACCTCGCCTCGTTGTTCAACAACGCCTGGAACTCGCCGACCTGGGGTGCGCCGCTGGTCATCGACTCTCAGAACCGGCTCTCCTTCACGGTCGATCAGAAGATTTATCTGAACGGCGGCGTGGCGATGGCCACCTGCGCGAGCAACTGCAGCACGCTCTCCAACTGGACCGTCGGCACCATCAGCGCCACGGGCACCAACACCGCGTTGGCCGCGACCGGCACCACGCTCCATCAGATCATCGACAACGCCCCGGGCAGCGGCAACGCCAACCGCCTCGCGTACCGCACCTGCACCGCCAACTGTCTGCAAGCCTCGAGCTGGCAGGAGCTGATGGGCTTCTACTTCGTCTACGACGGCGCGCAGCCGCTGGCGTTCTCGGCCAACGCCCAGGGTGGTCTGCGGCTCGCCTACAACCAGGGCGCCAGCGACGCGAGTGAGCCGCCGGCGGTCCGCGCTCAGGATCACAAGATGCTGCAGTGGGGCTGCGACGGGAACTGCCTGCAGAGCGCGTCGTGGAGCGGCTTCGTGACCGGCGCAGTGGACGACGGAAAGAACGGGCTCTCGATGGTCTCGCTGGGAGAAGCGTCGGGTTTGGCTGTCTCGAACGGTGGCAGCATCGTCACCCGCATCTGCACCGGCAGTTGCCTGGTGGAGGCCAATTGGCAAGCGGGCGAGCTCGACACGGTGACGGCGCTGAGCGCCGAGATGAACCCGTTCACGTACGCGCAAAACAGCTGCGCGGGCAGCACGGTGGTGAACGCGTCGTGGACGCTGGGGCAGGGGGCGATCGCCGTGAAGCCCGATGGCACCCTGGCCTTCGCGCACACCACCTCGATGCTGCGCACCTGCGCGAGCTCGACCGCGGTGGTCTACCTGCCGGGCTTCGGGCGCATCGTCTACCTGCCGTGAAGGCACTTTCGGAGAACTCGCGTCGGCCGTCTGTTCAGCGCCCTCAACCGCTCAGGCCTGCGCCCGCAGGGTCGACTTTCCCGTGGAACAGGTGATCGGCTTCCGCGGAATGCCCGATCGGCTTGCAGTGGAATCGGTGTTCGAGATCGCGTGGAACACGCAGGGCGCGCGCGCAGCTCGCTCACGGCTTGGGTGGGCCCGCGCGTAACTGACTCCAGACGTGCAGCACCGTCACGAGCTGCTTGGCGGTGTCGACGAGGTAGTACAGGTGCAGCTTCGACTTCTCCGTGCCCATCCGGAACACGACGCTCCGCTTCGTCGTCCTGGCCCTGAAGCCCGTGGTGGGGACTGTTGCAAGCCGTCCCAGCACGAGGCTGATGTCGGTGTCGAAGACCTCCGGGTGGCGGGCCTTCTCGGCCCAGCGTTTCCTCATTCGGAGGAGATCCGCGCGAGCGCCGGGCGTGAAGTAGACGTGCATGCGCTACTTGAGCGCGCGGAGTTCAGCGAGGACCACCTCAGCGGGGATGAGCTCGCCCCTGTCGGCCTCGGCGATGGACTCGTCGATTGCGGCCCACTCGTCGTCGGACAGGTCCCAGCCATCGGCTTCATCACCGACAGCGCGGAGCACCACGTCTACGCGCGTGCCTTCGGGCAAGGGCACGCCGTCTTCCACCACCAGCGTGTTGCCCACCACGGTCGCCTTCACTCGCATGCTCAGCATTGTGCGGCCCTCCTCGTCATTCGTGCAACTGACCGTCTTCCTCGGCTTCAGCCTCGAGCTGCTGACACCTCGGCGTTCGCCGACGCCGCCTGCCTCGACGGAAGGTGCGTTTGCTCGACCGGCTCTTCTGGGTGGCGCTGAGTCGACTGTGGCCGCGTTGGCGAGATGTGCTCCACCTCGTGACGCCCGGCACCGTCATCG
This sequence comes from Archangium sp., assembly GCA_030695565.1. Taxonomy (GTDB): domain Bacteria; phylum Myxococcota; class Myxococcia; order Myxococcales; family Myxococcaceae; genus Archangium_A. Next base: position 16,286 of record JAUYRZ010000134.1, on the reverse strand, counting down.
CCTGGCACCGCGAGGGCTTTCGTTTGTTCTGGCGCTGGCGCACTCGTGGCTGAGGTCGACCCGCTATCTCGCCTGAGGTGCAGGGGCTCGTGCGCCGGCTCTCCACGGACAATCCGAGTTGGGGCGCGCCCCGAATTCACGGCGAGCTGCTCAAGCTGGGCTTCCGCGTCGCTCAGTCCACCGTCGCCGCGTGGATGCCGAAGGTGCCGCGCCCGCGAAAGCCGCCGTCGCAGACGTGGCGCACCTTCCTCAAGGATCATGTGTCGAAGGCAGCAGCGATGGACTTCTTCGTCATTTCGACCGCGACGTTCCAGTTGCTCTACGGCTTCGTGGTGCTCGAGCACGGCCGCCGCCGCATCCGCCACGTTGCAGTCACCGCGCACCCGACGGCGGAATGGACGAGCCAGCAGCTCCGTGAGGCCTTCCCGTGGGACACGGCCCCTCGCTTCCTGCATCGCGACAGGGACGGCATTTATGGAAACGCCGTCACCGCCACCCTCAAAGCGATGGGCATCGAGCAGGTGCTCTCCGCGCCTCGCTCGCCCTGGCAGAATCCGTTCTGCGAGCGTCATCGGCACGCCTGCCGGGCTTCGGGCGCATCGTCTACCTGCCCTGAAGGCAGGTCAGCTCTTGCCGAGCCGGCTCGCCGCCGAGACCACGAGTGCTTCGGGCCAGGTGTCCGGCCCGAAACGGCCGAGGATCTCGTTCTTGCCCAGCACGAACGGCCCCTTGTTGCCCTCGCGCAGCGCGTACGCGCCGGCAGGCTTGGTGACCTGCATGGTCGCTCCCACCTGGGCGAGCGAACCGAAGAGCACCTTGCTGACCTTCAGCTCCACCACCTGGCGCGCAGCCTGATTGGGAGAGCTGGTCGCTTGCGGATCGCCACTGGCAGGCTGCTGCGGATCCTGCGTGATGACCCGGCTCACTTCAGCGAGCACCGCGGTATCGGCACCAGGAAGCACTTCGTCGATCAGTTCAGGAGGCTTGGCCATGTGCGTGCTCAGGGGTTGATGATGTGAACCGCGCGGTAGAGCTCGGCGAACTTGCCCAGCTCCATGCGGAAGAAGCCGTCGTTCTTGCCGTCGCTGCCGTGCTCCGACTGGCCCCAGGGGTTGCGAATCTTCACGTACTTGGTGCCGTTCTCTTCTTCGACGCCGAGCACCGAGTACGCGTGGTTCGCGTAGACGCCGGTGTTCGTGTACTTCGCTGCGTCTTCAGTGCCGTACGTGCCAGCGGCCATCGGCTGCTTGTTCGCGCCGGCGGTCTTGATCATCTCGTAGATGCGATCCTTGTTGGCCGCCGAGATGTTCTCGTACTTGTAGCCCTTGCCCATCACCTCAGACATCACCGTGCCGGCGACGCCGCCGTTGCCGATGGTGTCGTAGCTGCCCTTCCACTGGGCGTAGGCCTTCTCGATGAGCGGGTACCAGAGCTCCATCTTGTCGGGCGCCGTGGAGCCACCGAGGCTGCTTCCGTAGATCGGGCCGCCGTAGCTGCGGGCGTAGAGATCACCGTCGACCTTGATCTCCACCGGGCGGCTCGCGCCACCGTAGCTGTTGGGCGTGAACTTGACGGTGTACGTGCCGTCGCCGTTGTCCTTGATCATGTTCTTGATGATGTCGGGACGGGCCGCGGCGACCGAGGCGAGCGCGGCGGGGAAGTAGCAGTTGCCGATCGCGCCCTGGCGCACGTCGTCGGCCTTGGGCTCGTCGATGAAGAGCGGGCCGGTGAAACGCTCGAGCTTGAACTTGGGCGTACCGTCCACGTTCATCTCGTCCTTGTGCATCTTCGGGTCCGGCAGGTCGATGCGGTTGCCGCCGGTGTTGCCGCCCGGCACCTTCAGCGAACCTGTCACCGTGGCGAAGTCGAGGTTGTTGGTGCCGTCGCTACCCGCGACCTTGAACTCGTCGCCGGCCTGGCCCTTGAGCTTGAGCCCCGCGGGAATTGAGCCGTTCTCGGTGGCCTTCACCTGCGTCTTCTCGCCGGTGCGCACGTTGGTGAACTGCAGCGTGGCGCCGGGCTCGGTGAGCGGACGGCCCGTGTTGTGAGTGACGGTGATGCCGTCGGTGCCAGCCGCGAGATCCATGCGCTCGAGGTTGACGATCGCGTTGCGCGTGTCTTTCGTCTCGACGCCCTTGGCCTGGATGGTGAGCCAGTCGCTGGTCGAACCGTCGGCCGCGCGGGTGCGCATGCGGATCATGTCGCCTTCGCGTACGTCAGGCATGGTGCCGAGGAACTTGCCGCTCGCGTCGGCGGTGCCGATGACCATGGTGTCGGTCAGGTGCAGGCGACCCGCGGGCGCGGCGGAGAGGTTGATGGCTTCGATCGTCTCGCCGGCCTTCGCGATGCCCGCGATGCCGTTCTTCTGATCGCCCACGATGGTGAGCGGGCCGAAGGTCTCGATGAGCGCGGCCTTGCCGGTGAGCGCCTCGAGGAAGTTCTTCGCGCCGGGGTCCATCGCGAAGCCCGACTTGGTGAGGAGCTGACCGAGGTCGCTCTTCTCGTTGTTGGTGAGGCCCTTGGCGGCGAGGTCGAACTGCTCCTTGCGGGTGATGCCGGGGCGGGTGAGCTGCGTCTTCACCTTGTCGCCGCTGGCGTGCGAGCCGTCGCCAACCGCCGCGAGAATGTCGAGCACGTTCGCGTCGGTGATCTTCGGGGCAGACGAGCGCTGGAGGGTCTCGGTGAAGGAGCGGATGCGGCTGTCAGAGATTCGCAAGGGCATGGGCTGATCCTGGAAGGCTGTGCGGGTGAGTCAACGTCACATTCTCGGATTGGGGCATTTCGGAGTTGTGCGCAAATGTAAGTCTCTTTGGAAGTCTGGTAATTCCAGTAGTTTACGCGCCACTGTTCCTCCACCACGATGTCGGGCGCGAGTGTGCTTCGCTGGCGCGCAGTCATGAGTTCCCGAGTCAGTGAACGCGTCGCCCCCGCAGCCCCCCCGAAAGCGAAGGCAGAAGTCGAGCCGAAGCCGTCTGGGGCGCCGGTTCCTCCGCGGAGCCAGCCGAAGGGTTGGACCGCTCCGAGCGAGAAGGCGAATGACGGGTGGAAGGCAGTCACCGCGCCGCGGCCATCCATCGCGCCGCCCCCGGCTCCGTTGGTGAGTGACGCGCCCGTTTTCTCGGCCCGCGCGCTCGCCAGTGCACAGCCACCTCCGGCGACCGCGTCGTCGATGAATCGGGTGTTGAAGCTCGGCGTCGCGGGCAGCGACGTTCAGCAACTGCAGGAGCGCTTGAAGGAATTGGGCTTCGAGATCTCTCGCACCGGGAAGTACGACACGCGCACTGAGCGCGCCGTCGAAGCGTTCCAGCGCCGCAACGACCTCAAGGTCGACGGCGATGCGGGGAGAAACACGTTGCGCGCGCTGGGGTTTACGTACCGCGCTTCGTCGACGACGAGCGCGCCTCACGCGGTCGGGTCGCGCATCTTGAAGCGGGGCATGGAGGGCGACGACGTGCGGGCGCTGCAGCAGCGCTTGAGCGAAAATGGCCAGGGGTTGCGGCCCACCGGGAGCTACGACGCAGCCACCAGACGCGCGGTCGAGAGTTTTCAGCGTGAGCGCGGCCTCCAGGTCGACGGCGATGCAGGGCGCGAGACGCTGACCTCACTCGGCTTCACGTTCCGGCGCGCGCGAGTCGACGACGCGCCTGCACAGGTCCGCACCGAGGTCCCGCGGCGGCTTGAGGTCACGCCGCGCGCCGAGGTCACGCCTCGCACCGACGTCACGCCTCGCACCGACGTCACGCCCCGCACCGACGTCACGCCGCACGTGCACGACGAAGACGAGCCGCACGTGCACGACACTCCGCGCACTGACACTCAGCGCCCTGACACTCAGCGCCCTGACACTCCGACGCGGCCCGTGCGGATCGCCCGCAACGCGGCGCTCGGTGACGTTCGCGAGCGCGAGGCCATCGCCGCCCGCATCACGGTCGGTCGCGGCACCGAAACCAACGAGGCTGACATCGCAGCGGTCCGCACCGAAGTGGCCGGGCTTCCGCTCGACGCGTTGCGAGATCTCCAGCGGGCGGGCGTCAAGATCGTGGCCTGTCGCGACTCGGTGGTGGACGCGGTGCCCAGCCTCCGCAACGCGCAGCCGCGCGGCTGGGCCCCCGGCCGCGGTTGGCAAGACGTTCCGGGCGCGTACATGCCCAGCACGAAAGAAGTCGTCGTCGCCACGCGCACTGGCCCCTCCGGTACGCGAGAGGTCTCACCGTTGGGTCACAGGCACGGCTCGGTGAGCCTGGTGGCGCACGAGGCCGGCCACGCACTCGACGCGGCGCGCGGCGATGCCAGCCAGCAGGACGCCGATTTCCAACGCGCGTATCAACAAGACCTGCGCGGACGGCAGTTGCTCCCCTACTACACGCAGGGCGGTGACGCGGGCGCGTCGGAGGCCTACGCAGAGTCGTTGGCCCTCTATCTGTCCGGCGACCCCACGGGTGACGGGGCGCGACGCTTCGCGGGGCTGATGGGCTACTGGCAGCAGAAGTTCCAGCCGGAGAGCACGTCATGACGACTCGCCAATCCATCGGAAGCGCGACGCTTCGCCCAGACGGCGTGCTCGAGTTGATGCTGCGCGCAGAAGGCACGGGTGGCATCGTCGGCGACTCCGTCGTCACGTACGCGCCCGACGACGTGAACTACAAAAAGGTCTTCGAGCATCTCGGTGGCATCAAGACGGGCGAGGTGAAACCAGTGCCGCCCTTCGACGAGTAGCCACGCCCAGCGCTCATCGCGCACGGCAGAATCGACTGCGGCCTCACCACCACCTCGATGAACGCGGAGCGCGGCACCGGGCCGGCATGCGCGCGGTCACAGCCTGCTAACGCGTGCCCCAGCGCTCATCACGCACGGTGACCAGCGCCCACGGCAAGATCCACTGAAGCATCACCACCGAGAAGGCGGCGTAGAGCACGCCGTAGACCCAGCGGAAGCTGCGCTCGAAGCGGAGGTAGTAGGCGGCCGAGAAGACCGCGCCCAGTGACATCGCGACGAGGGCGCGGCCCACGCCGTCGAGGCTGGTGTCGAACAGGCGCGGCAGCTCCATCACCGCGACCGCGACGAGCACGAAGCGCAGGTTCGACACGAAGAACGTCACGATCGGCAGCAGGCGGTTGTTCTTGCGGTACCGCGTGAACATGAAGCGCGCGAACGAGAAGCCCTCGACGATGTAGCTGCGATCCCACCGCAGAAACATGCGGGAGAGCTGCTGGTAGTTCGTCGGCACCAGCGTGTGGACGATCGCCGTGCGCTGGTAGACCGTGTCGAAGCCCTGCCGCAGCACGATGTTCGTCAGCGCCTGGTCTTCACCGTGGTTCACCGGCCGGCCGAGGAACCGCTGGTTTTCCCACTCGTCCATGAATGGCAGGATGATGTCCTTACGGAAGGCCGAGAGCGCACCCGGGCAGCAGGCGACCGCGCGGTAGACCGACTGCGCCGCGCGGCCGTAGTCGAAGGCGAGCGCGAACTGCACCTCGAGCATGCGGCTGATCGCGGTGTCCTTGTTGAGCACCGACACGCGGCCTGCCACGCCGCCGATCTGCGCATCGGCCAGGAACGGCGCCACCATCTCGTGAATGGTGTTCGGGTTGATTTCGCTGTCGCTGTCGATGGTGATGACGATCGAGCCGGTGGCTGCCCGAAAGCCCGCGACCAGGGCCGACCGTTTGCCGCGGTTGCCGACGAAGCGCACCAGGCGCACCAGGTCGGGGAACTCCCGCCGCAGGTGCTGCATGTAGAAGAAGGTGTCGTCGCGCGAACCGTCGTCGACCACGATCACTTCGAGTTTGTCTTTCGGGTACGCGCAGGCGGCCACCGAGCGGATCGACTGACCCACCATCGGGCCTTCGTTGAAGGCGGGGATGACCACGGTGACCTTCGGCCACTCGGCACCTTCGGGCGCGCGGAAGACCCGGTAGCGCATCCACAGCAAGCTCAAGAGCGCGGTGTAGACCGCCTGGATGACGGCGATCGCTCCGAACGGGTGCGAGGTGATCGCGATGATGCGCGAGACGTTGTCGGGCAGCTCGTACGACCAGCCCAGCCAGACGAGCGAGATCACCGCTCCGAAGAGAGGTGCGGCACCAGCGAGCTGGCCGCCGAATTTACGGAGACGGACACTCATGCCGTCAGCCCTCTCCCCGACCCGCTCCCCCTCGGGGAGAGGGAGAGGGGGCCTTCAAGATTCGGCGCAGCACGCCGTCGGGCAACGAGTACGCCTCGGGCGAAGTCATGTCGCCGTGCGCCTCGAGCAGTCGCGACTCGGCCAGCAACCGCACCATCACGCTCGCGGCTTCCTGCGCGCGACGTTTCAACTCTGCGGGCGCGAGGTGGGCGGTGAGGCCGGTGACGGTGAAGCGCTCCATCACTTGAGTCTCTACCAACCGCTGCAACGAAGCGACCGGCACCCTGTTCCCATCTGCAAGTGCGCGGAGCAACACGCCCGCGGAGCTGTCTGCCTGGGCGATTTCTGACTCAACCCAAACGCGCAGGGGCGACCCGGGGGCCTCTTCGCGGCGAATCGCCTCGAGCGCTCCTTCGATGCCGATGCGCACGGCGCCGAGCGACCCCTGGCGCGCGCGATCGGCGTCGTAGAGCTCGAGCACGGAAGTGCCCAACCGGCGCAGCAACAACGGCACGCCGTGCGAGGCCTTCACCAACGCCCCCAGCGCGTCGTCTTCGAACCGAATGCCCTGACGCGAGCCGAGGCCGCGCATCATCGAGAAGGCGGCATCGTCATCGAGCGCAGGCACGCAGATGGAGGGGAACGAGCCCATCAACGATTGGCCACCGAGCGTCGACAGCGGCGCCCAGAGCAGCGGGTGAAGTGCAGCGCAGAGCACCACGCTCGCCGTGCTGCCCGAGTGCGGAGAGGTCGGCTCGGAGAACGCGCTGCGCAGGCGGCCGGTGAGGGTGGCCAACACCTCCAGCGCGCGGCCCAACTTCTCAGGCGGAGCAGAGAGCAGCTGCTCCACTTCATCCAGCACCAACATCATCGGCGGAGGCGGCGTACCGCTCGAGGTGCCACACGCCGTCGCCAGCGCACGCAACCACGTGGCGAGGGCAGGGGCATCGAGGGCACCGGTGGGCATGGCGGGAACCGTCGCGGCCGGGAAACGCGCAGCAGCCGAGTCGGCCAGTCGCGTGACGAGCGTGCGCAGGATCGCTTCGACCGCGACCGCGGGCGTCTCGCCGTACGAGACCTCGTGATGGAAGCCCGCGAGATCCACGTACGCCGAAGGCCCGGTGGTGCGGCGCGCAACCTCGAGGGCCAGCGACGACTTGCCGAAGCGGCGCAGCCCGGTGACCACCACCCAGTGACCTGCGCGCGATTCGGTCAGCAGGCCGGCGACGAGGCGTTCCCGATTCCAGAATTGGCTCGAGCTGCGCACCGGCCCGCGGACCTCGAAGGGGTTGCCCCGCAGCGTGGTCTCCTCGACGAGATCGAGCAGGTCTTCATCACGGGTGGCCCAGGCCAGGCGGGAGAGCGCGAGCGGCAACACCTGCACGGCACGTGTTCCACCCCGGGCGGCCCAGTCGAGCGTGGCGCGCACCGCTCCGAGATCCGGCACGGCCGCATCAGGGTGGAGCAGGAACACCACGCGCACGTTCTCGCGCAGTGCCACCGCGGCGGCGTGATTCACGTCGGCCTCCCGCAGGGCGGTGGGTGCGGCAGAGAGCACGGCGACGGCGTTGGTGCCCCAGCGCTCCCACGCGGGCGTCTTGGGCAGCTCGAGGGCGAGCAGGTCGAAACGCTCGGGCAACAACAACCGCCAGGCATCCGGAGTCACCTTGAGGCCGAGGCCCTCGAGGCTCTCCCGAATCGTGCGCATCGGACCTGCGAAGGTGCGCCGGGCTCTCCGCACCCGCAGGAACCACATGAAGGCGATCGTCAGCCCCACCAGGGCGAGCGCGCCACCGACGGTGAGGCGTTTGTGCCGGTTCCATGAATCGGCCAGCTCCGCGTTGATGTCGCAGTCGTAGCGGCTGCCGGGCTCGACGCCTCTGCAGACCTCGCAGCGGGCCTTGCTCAACCCGAGCGCCTCGCAGGGCGTCTCCTGGCTGATGAAGTGGCGCACCCACGAGGTGTAGGGCTCGGCGCCATCGAGGCGCGCTTTCTCGAGCGGCTTGGTGCCCGAAGGATCGAGCCGCCACGGCGAAGCGCTCACCGGCTCACCGACGTCCTTCGCGATCGCCGCGAGGAGAAGGACGGAGCTCTCGAAGCGGGTGCTGTTGCCCTGCCGCTCGTCACACGCGGTGCGCAGCTTGGTGACCGGGCTCTCGCTCTCGTCGTCGATGCGCACCTGCTCGGCCGGCGATTCCGGAATGTGGAGGGCCTGGCCGCTCCACATCATGGTGGCGATGCGTTGGCAGGTTTGCCACTGAGGCGCGGGCTCGACGTGCGAGACCTCGTGAGCCCAGTTGGCGATGGTGGCGAGCATCTCGGGCCGCTCCACCGAGCAGCCTTCATTGTTCAGCTGCTGCATCGCGCGCACGGCGCGGCCACAGCGATCGACGCCATCGCCATCTCGAATGAACTTGGCGAAGTCATCCACCAAAGGGAGCGCGCGCGCATCGAGGGTCGAGGGCTGCGGCAAGCGGGAGGCGACCCACGCGCGGTACGACGGATCGCCCGCGGCGTCGGCGAGGTAACAACGGTGCAGCTTGGAGCGCGCCGCGGCGGAGAGTTCGGCCAGCGTGGTGAGGCCCTTCTCCTTCTTGCTCACCGGAAAGTCCTGCAGCCAGGCACGCACGGTGTCGGCGCTCAGCGCGTCACACGGCGTGGCCCACATCTCGTCGATCCGCCGGCGGATGATCAGCGGCCCCGTGTTGTCGAGCAGCTCCACCAGCTGTCGAGCACGGCCGCACTCCGACGAGTTGGTACGCGCTTCACAGTCCGCCAGGTGGAGATAGGTGAGCGTCAGCTTGAGCGCGGCAGAGAGCGGCGTGCCTGCCGGGCCCGCGGGCTCGGGGTGATCACCGTTCGCTTCGGCCATGAACGCTTCAGGCAACGGACCGTGCGAATCGAAGAACGCATCGAGCGCCACTGCCCCCTGGCCCTTGAGCCGCGCCCAGGTGTTCGGGGCGGTGAGCTTGAAGGCCTCCACCAGGATGCGCCGATTCCACAACGGCGTGCCGGTGCGCGAGCCGAGCACGCGGCCCAGGTGCCGTTCGGTTTCAGAGGTGCCCAGGGCGCGCGGCAGGGTGTCGGAAGAGCCCGTCGCGTATTCGTCGAGCTGCGCGAGGCTGCGGGAAACGGAGAACCAGCCGGTCAGCAGCGCCTGGAGCTGGGCCTCCGTTTGGGGAGGTACGCAGGCGCCCGCGTTGCGCATGGTGCCCTGCAGCATCGAGGCGGTTTGGAGCGCCACGTCCTGGCAGAGCTGCTCTTTCTGGGTGACGCAGGCCTCCACCTTCGCGCTGGAGACGCCGAGTCTTTCTTCGCTCTGCTCGAGCTCGCTCTGGCACCGTTCCCGCGCGGTCGACTCACGCCGGGTGGTGTCGTTGCACGCCGCCAACGTGCGCTGGGCGATCGCCAGACGCTGTTCGACCTCGACGCAGCTGACACCGGCATCTGCCGCGGCAACCGCGCTGGTCGAAAGGAGAAGGCTGAGGGCGAGAAAGGACTTCAAAGGCTGGGAACTGAGAGGAATGCCCGGCTCCGGGCGTGCGGGGAAGTGTGAAATTCGGCGGGCAGGGTATACGGCATTTCGTGCAGTTCCAGCGCCTCAGTCTTTCCGCCACGGCCGGCGTCCGGCGGGGCTTTTTGTCCGGCCTGACCGTCGTCGGTTTGCTCTTCGTGGCTGCTTTTCCGGCGCGGCTGGCCGGGGCGCTCCACGGCTGGGGCGCGCTCTCCACCCGGCTCGAGAAGTCGCTCGCCGGCGCGTTGATGGACCTCTCGGCGGTGGTGCTGGTCATCACCCCGGTGGTGGCCTTGCTGACCTTGCTGGCGCCGGTGCTCCTGCGTTTCACGCGAAGTGCCCGCTGGCAGCGCCTGGGCGCGGTGATCTGGGCTTTCCCTTTCGGCTTCGCGTTGTGGGTGCTGACCGTCGTCGCGCAAGAGGTGAAGTCGGAGCGCGGCTCGTTTCCCACCATGTTCGATCTGCTGGAGGGCGGAACGAACGCGTCGTTCCTCGAAGGCACGTTGGGTTTCCTCCGGTACGAGCGCATCTGGGTTCCGGCCGCCGTGGGCTGTGGGATCGCGTTCATCGTGTTCATGCTCGTGTGGCGCCGGCCTCCAGGTGAAGTGGGGCCGTGGAACAAGTGGGCCCTCGGGCTCACCGGGGGCATGGGCTCGGGCGCGGCGGCGGTGTTGGTCCTGGCCGTGACCCTTCAGGCGTCTGCGAACCGCTTCACCGTGGCGGCCCTGGGCGATCCGATGACCGGGCTGGTCGAGAGCACCTTCGATATTTTTCGCCATCAAGGGCCCGCCACGCCGCGTGATCTGGTGATGACCGCCGAGCTCCCCGACAAGGCGATCGACGAAGGCGCCGCGTTGCTGGGCTGGCCTCCTTCGACGCCGGGCAAGACGCACCCGCATTCACGTTCGCTCGATTTCACCAGCGAGCCGCCCACCAGCGATCCGCGGGGCAGGGCGTTGGTGGTGGCGTTCGAGAAGATCGGTGAAGCGCTGTTCGTCGAGGGTGATCCTTCGGTGGCCGTCTTTCATCTCTCGCTCGAGGGCTTCCGTGCGGATGACGTGCATGCGCTCAACCCCGTCGCGCCGAGAGAGATCGCTCCGTTCACCAATTCGCTCTACGAAGGCGGCGAGGGCGTGCTCACCAGCCGCAAGATGTTCCAGGCTGGCGTTCGCACCGCACACTGCCTGGGCGCGATGACCTGCGGCCTCGGCACGTTGCCGTACAACCTGAGCTTCATCCGCGATCTCCACCCGTTTCCGGTGCGCTGCACCTCAGATGTGTTGAGCGAAGCAGGCTTCGTGCACTCGTTCTTCTACGGCAGCGACGGCACCTTCGACGACATGCACCTGTTCTTGAAAGAGCACGGGTACTCGCTGCTCGTCACGCAGGTCGAGCTGCCGAAGGAGCTGCCCAAAGGCACCTGGGATGGCGTGACGGACTTCGCGGTGTTCGACGAAGGCGTGAAGAGCGTGGCGGAAGGCCTGAAATCGGGATCGCAGTTCTCGCTGCTCATGTCGTTGTCGAATCACTCGCCGTTCACGCCGCCGGCTGACCTGCCAGAAGCCGTTTCCACGCGCGTCGACACGGCGCTGAAGACCGCGGTCAATCGCGCTGACGCAGATGATCGGCTGCGGCTGATCACCTACTCGTACACCGATGCCGCGGTGGAGCGCCTCTTCACCCAGCTCGACACCCTGGGCATCGCCGAGCGGTCGATCGTGATGCTGATGGCGGATCACTCGACGGGCCACGCGTACGTGTGGGGCAAGTCGGATCCCGAGACGGACGTGGCGAAGTCGCAGATTCCGTTCGCGATCGTGATCCCCAAAGCGTTCATGGCGCGCGTGAAGGATCTCGCCGCGTTGGCGGCGGCGTTGAAGGAGGCACAGCGGCTGATCGACGAGGCGCCCTTGTCGCAAAACGACGTGCCGACGTTGTTGCTGTCGTTGATGAAGGCGCACCCCTCGGTGAAGGCGCTGCCAGTGACCGCGCGATGGCACACGTTGGGTGGCCAGGTGACCAGCCCGTGGTTCAAGCCGGGCGGGGCGGCAGGGTCGTACGTGCTGGGGATCAACGGCGTGAGCGAGCTGTTCACGCTCGATCGCATGGGTGAACGTGTCGGGAGCTACGAAGACTCGGTCTTCTTGAAGACCCGCGCCGATCGGTACCGCGTCACGCCTCGTTTGATTCCGGTGACGGCCACGCTCATCGAGACCATGAAGACGGTGAAGTGATCAGGGGCGCTTCACTTCGACGCCCTTGAACCCGGTGTCAGTCCACCGGGTCAGCTCGAGGAACTCGCCTTCGCGATTCGCGTGCGCCTGGTCTGCCCGCTGCTTGCCGCCCGCCCGCACCCAGCGCTGCCCTGAACGCACGTAGCGCTCGGGAAAGAACACCTCGTCACGCCGCGCGAACGAGGTCAGCCAGGGGCTGAGCTGCGAGGTGTACTTCTTGATCGCCTCGAGCTTGATCAACGGATCGACAGCCACCCGCTCCGACGGCTCGTAGCCCGACATCTTGCCGGGCAGCGGCGGTGTGGCGAGCTGGGGCGTGAAGTACTTCGCACAGTCAGAGGGCCAACATTCCCCCGCGTGCACCACACCGCGATGCACCACCGCGGGCGCCCAGTCGAGCCGATCGAGCGCGCGGCGAAAGTACACGTAGGTCATCGCGTGATCCGGGTGCTCGTCGATGCCGTGCGTCAGGTACACGTCTGTCGGCTTGAGCCGGCCCAGGAGTGCTTCGAGATCTCCGGTCAATGACTCGGCAGTCCAGTCTGCCGGCTGGCCCGTTCTCGCGGTGTGCTCATCGAGTCGGCCCGCGCGGCGATCGGCATAGGTCCCTGTGCGGCCCACGCATTGCCCGGTGGCGTCACGGTGCTCGAGCGTGGAGAGCGGCGTGGCCCCCAGCTGCGCCAGCGCTCCGTCGGGGTACCCGAGGAAGTGCACGTTGGCTTCTTCGACGCCGAGCACGTTGAGCGCCGCGATGCTCTCGGCTTCCCGCAAGTAGCCATCGCGCTCGCAGGAGTAGTCGCCGTTGGTCACGATGATCACCGACACCCTGCGGCCTTCACGCACCGCGCGCTCCATCACGCCCGCGGCGAGGAGCACTTCGTCATCCGGATGCGGCGCGATCACCAGCACGTCGGCTTCAGTCCGCTCCACGACGGGGGCCGGGGGGACGCAGGCGGTCGACAGAAGAAGAAGAAGCACCAACCCAGCTCGACTGCGGTTCACAGGCGCAGAATGCGATAAGCGCGCAGCCCACGCCACTGGCTCCCTGTGTCCGACATCGACTCCATTCCCACCCTGGCGACGTCCGAATCGATCCTGATCGACGGGGCCAATGGTGTGACTTCGGCGCCTCGGGCTCACTTTCCGCATGGTGGTCTCTGGCTCTCGCTGGCGTTGGTGGTGTTGGTGGTCGTGCGGCTGTTGAAGCGGCCCGCGCTCACGGTGGTGTTGCTGCTGCTGGCCTCGGTTCCCGGTTTCATTCATGTGGTTGCGCTCCGGGCTGATGCGCCGGTGCAGCGGGGTGCGCTGACCTCCTCCCTCGCCACCACGCTCAGCTCGATGCAGACCCAGCTGCCGTGGCCGCAACGACAGGTCTCGGTGGTGCGGGAAGACGATCTGTTCTTTCCCCTCGGCCGGTATGCGCTGCCCAGCCGCTCCATCGGGCCGGTCGAGGTGGAGCTGCGCAACGGGCCGCTCGGTGACGTCTGCCGCGAAGAAGGTCAGCGGGTCATCTGCGGAGCAGGGCTGTGATCCAGGGTCGCTCCACCTCGGCAGCCGTCCGCTGCGCTCCCGTCCGTCTCTTGCAGCGTTCCGCTGCTGCCGGTAACGCTTCATGATCGCGATCCTGGGACTCGCGCTGTTTCACCTGGCCGGCTCGGCGATCCGCCAGCTGACGACGCGTTGTGGTTGGGGCGTGGCGCTACGGTCACCTTCGTCTGCCTGGTTTGCCATCGCCGTCGCGTACGCCTGCTCGCTCGGGGTCGCCGGCGTGGGCATTCTGCTCGGGTTGGCGTTGCTGGTGACGCAAGGTGGATCCTTCACGCCCGCACGCATCGGCCGCGTGTGGTGGGGGCTCTTCGGACTGGTGCTCGCTCGCCCCCTCGTGCCGACGTGGTGGGACGAGTTCGTCTGGCTCGGCAAGGCCCGCTTCGAGTCGCTCGGCTTCGGCGCAGGGGTTCAGGCTGCGCTCGATCCCGCGCAGCACGTCATCCCCGCGGGGTATCCGCCCCTCTGGCCTTCAGCGGTCGGTTGGCTCTCCCTGGGTCACGACGCGCTCTCCACTCAGGTGCTCGCTGCGAGTTTGCTGGTGCTGCTCTGTGCTGCGACTGCGCTCGAGACCCTGTCTCTTTCGCGGCCTCGCCTGCTGGTCATCGCCGTGCTCGCCAGTGCGCCCTTCGTCTGGCTCCACGCACGTTCGACGTACGTCGATCTCCCCATCGGTCTGCTCGGCCTTGCGGTGGTGGGACTGCTGCTGCGAACGACGGATGGAAGGCCTCCTCTTCTCGCGGCGGCGCTCGCCGTGGTGCTCGCGGGTTTCAAGGACGAAGGTCTCGCCCAGGTCATCGCGGCCACCGGTGCTGCGCTGCTCGTTCAGGGTTTCCGCAAATGGCGGCTCGCCCTGCCTGCGTTGCTCGCGTTGCTCACCATGGCGACGTGGCGTTGGCTCGTGCACTCGCACGGCGTTCCGCTGTTCGACCATGCCCTCGGCGTTCCCCAATGGAACTGGATCCCGCGTCTGGTGGAGTTGCTCGCGTTTCATGCCTCCGATGTCTTCACCTGGGGCGTCTTCTGGGCGGTGACGTTGGCGGTGGTGCTGACGCCTTCGAAAGATCCAGCCGTACGGACGCTGCGGGTGATGTGGGTGCTGCTGTTGCTCTTCACCGTCGTGGCGCTCCTCGCCGGGCCCGAGCGGGTCCGCGTGTTTGCGGAGAACGGCACGCTGCTCAATCGCCTGCTTCTTCAGCTGTGGCCCTGCGCGGCGGTGATGGTGATCGCGGGCCTCCCTGCGCCCGTCAGCTTCACTGGCCGAGGAGCTTGAGCGCGATCTGCGGAGCCTGGTTCGCCTGAGAGAGCACGGACACGCCGGCCTGCATCATCACCTGCGTACGGGCCATCTTCGAGGTCTCCTCGGCGACATCGACGTCGCGGATGCGGCTGTTGGCGGCGGAGAGCGACTCGCTCGACGACTGGATGGACTGGATGACCGAGGTGAGGCGGTTGCCGGCGGCGCCGAAGGTGGCGCGGGCCAGCGAGACGGCCGAGATGCCCGCGTCGATGGTGGCGAGCGCGGCCTGGGCAGCAGCCTGGGTCGACATGTCGAGGGTGTTCACGCCGAGGGTGACCGCGGTGGCGTCGACGGTGGTGACGCTGAGGCGGTCGTTGGCCGCGACGTTGCGGATGCCGACCTGAAAGGTGAGCACGGCGGCGGTCGAGTTGAGCAGCGCCTGGCCGTTGTATTCAGCGGCGTTCGCGATGCGGTCGATTTCGGTGATGAGCGCCAGGTTCTCGGTCTGAATGTAGCCGCGCTCGACGTTGCCCACGCCGCTGGAGGCCGACTGCATCGCCAGCTCGCGCATGCGGGTCAGCAGCTCGGTGGTCTGGTTGAGGTTCGCTTCAGCGGTCTGAATCAACGACTGCGCGTCTTGCGCGTTGCGGTTGCCCTGGTTGAACGAGCGAATCTGCGCCTGCAGGTTCACCGAGATGCCGAGGCCTGCCGCGTCGTCGCCGGCCTGGGTGATGCGGAAGCCCGAGGAGAGCTTCGAGAAGCTGCTCTCGAGCATCGACGACGAGTTGAAGAGGTTGCGCTGCGCGTTGAGGGAGCCGACGTTCGTGCGAATCGAGAAGGACATGGTGTTCTCCAGAGTGAGTGTTTCGTGTGCCTGCACTCCAGAGTTCGGCACCCGCCTGAAAGACGATCAGACTGAATCTTTTGCCGTGTAGTCCCGGCGACAGTTGCCGGTCGAAAGTGGTCGAACACGTGCGTTTGCTGCGCTATCCAACCGCCCCATGACCACGCTCCGCACTGTTCTCTTCGTCGCTGCCAGCACCATGCTCCTCGCCTGTGGAACGCCTGAAGGTTCGGGCACGGGCGGCGGTAACGGCAGCCAGACCTGCACCACGAACCACTCCTGCACCAACGGCGCGTGCACGTGTACGGGCGGTTCGAAGGGTGGTCAGTCGTGTTGCAACCCGGACAGCAGCACCTGCAGCACTTCGGAGAAGTGCCCGGACTTCTGCCGCACCTGCATGTGATTACTGGCCGAGCAACTTGAGGGCGATCTGGGGAGCCTGGTTCGCCTGAGAGAGCACGGACACGCCGGCCTGCATCATCACCTGCGTGCGGGCCATCTTCGAGGTCTCCTCGGCGACATCGACGTCGCGAATGCGGCTGTTGGCGGCGGACAGCGACTCGCTCGACGACTGGATGGACTGGACGACCGAGGTGAGGCGGTTGCCGGCGGCGCCGAAGGTGGCGCGGGCCAGGGAGACGGACGAGATGCCCGCGTCGATGGTGGCGAGCGCGGCCTGGGCAGCAGCCTGGGTCGACATGTCGAGGGTGTTCACGCCGTGGGTGACCGCGGTGGCGTCGACGGTGGTGACGCTGAGGCGGTCGTTGGCCGCGACGTTGCGGATG
>JAUYRZ010000131.1 GCA_030695565.1 Archangium sp. | reverse complement strand
TGGGCGGCGGCGCGGGCGGCGGCGGCATGGTGGTGCAGATGTGCGGCAACGGCATCCCCGAAGGCACCGAAGAGTGCGACGACATGAACATGACGCCGGCCGACGGCTGCGAGAGCGACTGCACGCTCACGCCCCGCTGCGGCAACGGCAAGCGTGAAGGCACCGAGAGCTGCGACGACGGCAACCTCGTCGGCGGAGACGGCTGCGAGGCCGACTGCATGTCGTTCACCAACACCGCCACGGTCAAGGGCTGCCTGGGCATCAACCAGCGCGTGCCGTTGGTCGGCCAGACCTGCGCGGTCACCACCGGCGACACCGGCCGGTTGATCACCGGCGTCATCCTCACCGACGGCGTCACCTACGTCGGCGGCCAGGTGATGATCGACGCCTCAGGCGCCATCACCTGCGCCGCGTGCGATTGCTCGACCGTGACCGGCGCAGCGTCGGCCACCCAGCTGCTCTGCCCCCAGGCGATCGTCTCGCCGGGCCTCATCAACGCGCACGATCACATCAGCTTCCAGGCCAGCCCCCAGATGCGCACCGCCGAGCGTTACGAGCACCGCCACGACTGGCGCACGGGCAACGGCGGCCACACCCGCATCGCGTCGGGCACCAGCAACATCGCCACGCAGATCCGCTGGGCTGAGCTGCGCCAGGTGATGTCGGGCACCACCACCATCGTGGGCGCCACCTACAGCAGCACCGGCAACCCCGGCATGCTGCGTAACCTCGACGCCAGCGCGGCGGGCCAGCTGGGTGCCATCGCCGGAGCCAACGGCGTCGACTCCGACACGTTCCCGCTCGGCGACACCGCAGGCACTGAGCTCACCACGGGCTGCGGCTACCCCTCGGTGCCGACCAGCGCCCCGGGCACCGCCGCGTATCTGCCCCACGTCGCCGAAGGCATCGAGCCCAGCGCGCGAAACGAGTTCGTGTGTCTGACCCAGACCAACAACGGCATTCTGTCGAACCGGACGGCCCTGGTGCACGGCATCGGTTTGAATGCGCGTGACATCGCGCTGGTGGCGCAGACCGGCTCGTCGCTGGTGTGGTCACCCCGCTCGAACATCTCCTTGTACGGCGACACGGCGGCCATTCCGCTCTACCAGCGGCTGGGCGTGAACATCGCGCTGGGCACCGACTGGACGATCTCCGGCTCGATGAACCTGCTGCGCGAGCTGCAATGCGCCGACACCCTGAACCGCGACTACTTCAACAACGCCCTGTCCGATGAAGCGCTCTGGCGGCTCGTGACTGCGGGCGGCGCCGAGGCCACCTTGACCGCTCCCAGCATCGGCCGCATCGCGACCGGCAAGTTGGGTGACCTCGCGATCTACAAGCGCCGGCCCGGTTCGTTCTACCGCTCCGTCATCGACGCCCAGCCGCAAGACGTGGTGGCCACGATTCGTGGCGGCAAGGTGCTCTACGGCGACCGGTCGATCGTCGCGGCCTTCGACCCCACCAGCATGTGCGACACGTTCGACGTGTGTGGCACGCCCAAGGCCGCCTGCATCAGGGCCGAGTTCCCCGCGCTCACCATGGGCACCAACGCGGCCAACACGTACTCGCTGCTCCAGATGGCGAACACGAACACCTACCCGCTGTTCTATTGCAACGGCGCGACGCCGCAGAACGAGCCCACCTGCGTGCCCGAGCGCGACTCGACCGGCCCCCGGGGCACCAACAGCAAGCTCGGCTCGACCACCTACACGGTGGCCAGCCCCGACCTCGACAAAGACGGCATCGCCGACGCGATCGACAACTGCCCGATGGTCTTCAACCCCGTACGCCCGATGGATTCGATGGTTCAGGCCGACGCAGATGCAGACATGGTGGGCGACGTCTGCGACCCGTGCCCGCTCAACGCGAACACCACCACCTGCACCGCCTTCGACCCCAACGACCGCGACGGTGACACCATCCCGAACGCGGTCGACAACTGCCCCAACGTCGCCAACATGAACCAGCTCGACACGGACGGCGACCTGAAGGGCGACGTCTGCGACGCGTGCCCCACGGTCAGCAACCCGGGCACGGCCGCGTGTCCCTCCACCATCTACGCCATCAAGCGCGGCCTGACGCCTGCCGGTGAGGCGGTCGCGCTCACCAACGCGCTCGTCACCGCGGTGGGCAGCACGGGCTACTTCCTCCAGGTGGCGCCCAGCGAGGCCGGGTACGACGGCGGCGATTACTCCGGCATCTTCGCCTACGCGCCGGCTTCGGGCGTGAACGTGGGCGATCGCATCAACATCGCCTCGGCCACGCCTTCGAACTTCTTCGGCCAGATTCAGCTCACCGGTTCGCTCGGCGCGCTCGACGGCGGCGTGATCGTCGCCTCGATGGCCAACCCGCTCCCGCCCGCTGAAGTGGTGATCGCCGCTGACGTGGCCACCGATGGCGGGCGCGCGACCGCGCTCGAGGGTGTGCTGGTTCGCATCAACAACGCCGTGGTGACCGATCTCGCCCCGGCTCCGGGCCCGGCCGACACCGCGCCGACCAACGAGTTCGTCATCAATGGCGCGCTTCGGGTCAACGACTACCTCCACCTCGTCGCGCCGTTCCCCACGCTGAACCAGAGCTACCTCTCGCTCACCGGCGTGCTCGACTTCCGCAACGGGAACACCAAGCTCGAGCCGCGCTTCGCCCAGGACGTCGTCTCGGGCCCGCCCGCGCTCACCGCCCTGAACCCCGCGCTGGTCTACGTGCGCGAAGATGCGGGCGTGACCCTGCCGACCCCGCTGCTGGCCCGGTTGTCGAACGGCGCCTTCGGCGACACCGCCATCACGGTCACCTCTTCGGGTCCTGAAGTGGTGGTGGGTGATGGCGGCTTGATCGTCGTTCCCGACGGCGGCCTGTTCGCCGAGGTGCCCCTGTTCGGCGTGAACTCCACCGATGGCGGCACGGTCACCCTCACCGCCACCATGGGTGCCGATTCGCGGACCGCGCAGGTGCGCGTGCTCGGGCCCAACGACGTGGCCCGACTGGTCTCGATCGATCCGGCCACCGCGGCGGTCGTCGCGGGCGGGTTGCAGACCTTCACGGTGCGCCTCGACATACCGGCTGCCGGTGCAACGACGGTCACCGTGTCACTGGTGCCCAACACCTTCGGCACCGCCCCCATGACGGTCACCATCCCCGCGGATGCGACGAGCGCCAGCTTCGACGCGCAGGTCGACCCGATGGCCATGGGCATGGGCACCATCACCGCTTCGCTCAACGGCGACATGTTCTCGTCGGTGATCACCGTGCAGCAGGTGCCCACCACGGCGTACCCGGTCATCTCGGAGTTCTCATCGCGTGGCGCCACCAGCGCGTTCGACGAGTTCATCGAGATCTACAACCCCACCTTCGCCGACATCGACCTGAACCAGTGGCGTCTCCAGACCAAGTCGGCTGCGGCCACCACCTGGGTCGACCGGGTGCTGTTCGGCGCGGGCGCGGTGCTCGAGAGCAAGGGCTACGTGCTGGCGGCCAACACCGGCTACGTCAGCCCGGCCAGTGGTCCCGCGGCTGACTTCGCCTGGCTGCTCCCGACCAACGGCCTGGGTGACACGGGCGCCATCCGCCTCGTGCGGCCTGATGGCTCGGTGGCCGATGCCGTGGGCTTCGGGCCGACGGCGATTCAGGGCGAAGGCACGCCGCTCCCGGCGCACCCGGGCTCGTCAGCAGGAACGCGCTCGTTCGAGCGGAAGGCCCTGCCCGGGTCGACGGAAGCGAGCATGACGGGCACGGGCGCCGACGCGTTGCTGGGCAACGGCCACGACAGCGCCAACAACGCCACCGACTTCTACCTGCGCACCACCACCACGCGTGATCCGCAGAACCGGTCTTCGCCGACCGAGTGAGCGATGAGTACCAGCGGCGGCGGGGGCCGTGGATGGCCCTCGTCGCGTTGCTCGCCGTGTTCGGCTTCGGTGCGTGGCTGCGCGGTGAGGTGATCGACGATTCGAAAGCCTTCGCGGCCTTCTGCAGCGCCACCCACGTCGGTGAGACGTGGGAGCACGTGCAGGAGCGCGCCGCCACGCGTGGGTGGGGGTTCGTGCGGCACAGCCCGCGCGGCCAACCCACTGAAGAGTGGCTGTGCCAGGTGGAGCTGTGGTGGAGCTACCGCGCGGGCTGCGTGGTGACCGTGGCCAGGGGCCGGGTCATCGGCACGAAGTTCGCCGAGCTGCCCTGAGTGGAGCCCCTCACCCCCTCTTCTGGGTCGCTTCGCCTCGGCGCATCTTCCGCTTCGCTTCAGCTGCGCACGCCCAGCGTTCCGCTGGACCGGCTCCGCTACTTGAGGATGCCCTTGAGCACGACCTGGTGCAGGGACTGCACGATGGGCGCGTACGAGAGCGTCTCGCGGAAGAGGTTGTGCTGCACCACGAGGCCGATGTTGCCGAAGATGAGCGCGTTGGCGATCGTCTGCGCGTCGACGTCGGTGCGGAACTCCTTCGTCTTCTCCTGGCCGTACCGGATGATCTGCTGAATGGCGGTCACGTAGACCTGCAGCGCGGTGCGCAGGGCGCTGGCCACGTCTTCGGTGTTCTCCGCGGCCTCGGCGCCGACCATGCCGTAGAAGATGCCGTGCTCGCGGTTGTCCTGGAGGAACTGCGCCACGTGTTTGCAGAACGCCTCGAGCTGCTTGGCGGCCGGCCACTTCACCATGTCGAGCAGCAGCGGCTCGAAGCTCGCCACGAAACGCTGGTGCAGCTCTTCGATCGCCGCCAGCAGCAGATCTTCCTTGGTGGGGAAGTGCCAGTAGAGCGCGCCGGGCGTCATGTGAATCGCGCGGGCCAGCTCGGCCATGGTGGTGGCCAGAATGCCCCTGCGGGCGAAGAGGGTGATCGCCGAGTTGAGGATGTCGTGTCGCGTCTTGACCGCGCGGTCCTGCTTGATGGCGCGTTTGGCGGGGGATCGGGAAGGCATGGCGGCGGACTCTAAACCTTTGCTGCCCAATGTCATCGCCGCGGCGCGGGCCGTCGGTGGTAACGAGTACGCAGCCGATGGACCGCACCTATCGCATCCACATCGCAGCCGAGATGACCGGCGTGAGCGAGGCGCTCATCCGCGCGTGGGAGCGACGGTACGGCGTGCTCAAGCCCCGCCGCACCGCCTCGGGCTACCGCGCGTACACTGAGGCTGACATCGAGGTGCTCAAGCGGCTCAAGAAGCTGACCGAAGAAGGCGTGGCGATCGCCGAAGCGGTGCGCCTGCTCCCGCGCATCAAGAAGGAGGCGAAGGAGCACGTGGTGGCGATGGCCGCCCCGCGCAAGGCGCCCCGGGCCAACCAGTTCGCGCACTGGCGCAACGAGGTGCTCCTGGCCGCGCAGCGCATCGACCAGCAGGCGGTCGAGGTCGCGCTCGATGACGCCATGGCGTCGTTGCCCCCGGTGGCCTACTTCGAAGACTTCTTGATGCCGCTGCAGCGTGAGATGGGTGATCGCTGGCACGCCGGCACGGTCACCGTCGCCGAAGAACACCTGGTCACCCAGGCCGTTCGGCAGCGGGGCTACACGCTGCTGCAGCAGGCGCCGAAACGCGCGCGTCATCACGTGGTCTGCGCGTGCGTGCCCGAAGACGAACACGAGCTGGGCCTGTTGGGCGTGGCGCTCAAGTTCCGCCACGCCGGCTGGCGGGTCACCTTCCTGGGGGCGCGCACGCCCACCGAACACCTGGTGCGGGTGGTGCGCACGGTGGGGCCTGAGCTGGTGGCGATCTCCTCCATCGTGGAAGGCGCCGAAGGGCTGCGCGCGATGATCAAAGAGGTGAAGGCCGCGTTGCCCGCGGGCGGCAAGGTGCTGGTGGGCGGTGCAGGCGCCGAGCGCATCAGCGCGGCGCTCAAAGGCCTGGGCGCGGTGATGGTGGAGACGGCCGACGATTGGATCCCGCTGCTGACCTGAATTCTGCTGGGCATCGCGGGCGCTGAAGACGACGATGCGCGCCCTATGAACCAACGTGTGGTCGTGATCGTCCTCGTCGCGCTGTTCGCGACCTGCTTCGTGGGCAGCGGGGCCGTCGCGACGCTCGCGCTCGTGGGGCGGGTGGTGGAGGGCGGTCGTCACAAGCCCGAGCCCATCACCTCGAGACCTGAGCCCGACGAAGACACGGCCCCTCCGGCCGTCACGCCCGAGCCCGACGAAGAGCTCGCCACCGCCGAGCCTTCGCAAGACGAAGAGCTGTTGCCCCCCGACGATGAAGAGGCCGCCGAGTTCGAGCCCCCGTTCTTCGGCAGCGGCGAGCTGGCCGTCTTTCACGTGGAGAAGTCGAAGGTCGACCCGTGGGGTGCGCTGCAGAAGGCGGCGAAGGGCACCCGGCTCAAGGTGTTCAAGGGCGCTGCGCCCGCGACCGCCGACCCGCCGTACCTCGAGTTCAAGGAGTTGCTCACCGACGACTACGCGGTGATCGCCGGTGAGACGCTGGAGAACGGCCGGGGCCTGACGCCCGCGGTGAAGAAGGCGCTGCCGAACGCGAAGCGGGTCACCGTGGTCGACTTCGTCTTGCCGCGGGAGGGCGCGTCGATGCTGGAGGTCGCCAGGGTGATGGCCGCCTTCGCCAAGGCGACGGGCGGCGTGTTGTGGGACGAAGAGGCCCAGGAGTACCTCTCGCAAGACGCGTGGAAGACCCGCCGCATCGACTCGTGGCAAAAGACCGTGCCGCACGTCTCGATGAACTTCACGGTGTTCGTCAGCACGGTGGAGAAGGGCGTCACGCTCAAGAGCGCCGGCATGAAGCACTTCGGGTTGCCCGAGCTCCAGCTCGACAACGTGGCGCGTTCGTCGCGTGACGCCGCGGTCTCGCTGCTCAACGCCACCGCGCAGATCCTGGTGGAGCAGCAGGAGGAGATCGGCCCCGGGCCGCTGCAGGTCTCGCTCGCCTCGATGCGTCACGCACAGCACCGCAAGAACCTCGAAGAGAAAAGCTTCGAGAACGCCAAGGGCGTGGTCGACGTGGTGCTCGAAGCCAGCGGCGATCAAAAGGTCCCCCGGCTCACCATCACCTTTCCGGGCCCGGGCGCTCCGACCGAGTTGGTGGAGGCGGGCATCGCCCAGCTCTTCGGCTCAGCCGACCGCGTCGATCAGGTCAACCACGACGAAGAGCTCACCGCGTTGAGCAAGGCGCAGCTGGAGATCTACAAGAGCAGCATCAAGAAGCGCTTCCGCAAGGGCCTGCAGTACGGAGAGGTGTTGCTGGTGAAGGCGCCCTTCGAGACGAGCGCGGGCGGCAACGAGTGGATGTGGGTCGAGGTCACCAGGCTCGGTGCGGGCGGGAAGATCGAAGGCCTGCTGGCGAACGATCCCGACGACGTGCCCGAGCTGGTGAGCGGCTCTGAGGTGGTGGTGGAAGAAGCCGAGCTCTTCGACTGGATGCTTCAGCAGGCCGACGGCGGCGTGATGGGCAACGAGACCGGCAAGGTGATGCAGAAGCGATTGGCCAAGTAGCAACGAGGTCCCCTCTCCCCTCGGGAGCGGGTCAGGGTGAGGGCCTCACTGAATGCAGGTGAGCCCCGCATCATTGATGCCGCAGCTGGTCGGCGCCTCACACGCGAAGATCACCGAGAGCGACCCTTCGACACACCGCAAGATATTGAGCCCGCCGTCCGGGTCGCAGCGCACCTTGCCCTCCGAGGTCGGCGCGCAGCGATCGCCCACGGAGTTCCCCGACGTGTCGCAGTCCGCCGTATCGGCCTCGAGCGTGCAGCCCTTCGGTCCATGACAGTCGGCGTACACGCGGAAGCTGCCGTTGGTGCACTGAAGCAGCCGTTCGAACTCCGCGTCACACCGCCCGATGTTCTCCGCGGTGCACGGCGAGCCCTCGGTCGGCGCAGGCGGTGCCGGACATCCCAGGAGCAGCAAGCAGAAAACCATCCAGCGCATGGCGCGCAGGTTAGCTGACGGAGTGGCGAAAACACGCGCCGCGTCGCCGGGTGGTGGCTAAAGACGGTGTCGTGACGTTGCTCGACCAGGTCGATCCCCGGCTGCAGCCGCTGCTCCGCGCCGAGTGGGAGCGCCGTCGCCATGAGCGCGCCGAAGCGTTGCCCTGTGACGTGACGGTCGTGCTCGCGGGCCATCGCGCTGCTGGGAAGACCCTGCTGCTCCCCCGGGTGGCCAAAGCGCTGGGCCGGCATGGGGTCGATCTCGATGCCGAGCTGGTCCGCCGTCATCAGCGCCCGTTGCGTGAGTGGCTGGAGACCGACGAGCGCGGCTTTCGGGCGGCCGAACGCGACACCTTCCGTTCGTTGCCCTCGGGGCTGGTGGTGGCGGTGGGCGGTGGCTTTCTCTCACTGCACGCGGAGTCGTTGCGCGGCTGCGTGACGGTCGAGGTGCCGATCAGCTTCGAGACCTACGTCGAGCGCCTCACCCGTGACACCACCCGCCCCCGGCTTCGCCCTGAGCTGACGCTCGACGAAGAGCTGCGCGAGGTCTACTCGGAGCGCGAGTTCCGTCATGCGGCGGCGCGGCCGCTCTCGTTGATCGACTTCATGTTGCGCCTGGTGCGTGGGCGCAGGGCGCGGCGCGTGGTGACCTTGCCGCCGCACGAGCCCATCGAAGTGTTCGCGTGGCGAGCGCGTCACGCAGGCGCCGAGCTGCTGGAGATCCGCACCGATCTCCACCCGCCCGAGATCGATCTGCTGCCGGCGTCTCGGGCGCTGCCGCTGCTGATCGCCCGGCGTGCGGGACACCTGCCCGATGCCTGGCGCACGCGCGCGACGTTGATCGACGAGCCGCTCGACGGGCTGGTCGACCCCTCGGTGCTTCGTTCGTTTCACGCCGAGCGCCCGCTGCGCACGCAAGAAGCCCTCGCCGTGTGGCACGGCGTGACGGCGGGCGCGCGGGTGAAGCACGTCGAGCCGCTGGGCAGCCCCCGTGA
Organism: Archangium sp.; assembly: GCA_030695565.1. GTDB lineage: Bacteria > Myxococcota > Myxococcia > Myxococcales > Myxococcaceae > Archangium_A. The sequence goes on along the minus strand of JAUYRZ010000131.1, from coordinate 77,954 downwards.
TTTCCCCCGGCTGCTCGAGACGCAGGCTGCGTTGATCGAACGGTTCGGCGGGGAGCACGTGACGGTGCTGGCGACCGGGCCGTGGGCCTTGCCGTTCCGCGCGGTGCTCGCCCAGCGCAACGCGCTCGACTACCTCACCCTCGACGCGAGCTGGAGCGCGGCAGAAGGCCAACGCCTGCTCGGCGACGCGGTGCGCGAGGCGCTCAAGGGGCAGGTCGATGGCAAGACGCGGCGCCTGGGCATTCTGGGCCACGGCCTGGCGCACTCCCGCAGCCCGCGGCTGCATCAACAGCCGTTCGATCGCATCGACCTGAGCCCCGACGCACCGCTCGATGAGCTGCTCGACGCGCTCCACCCGTACTTCCGTGGTTTCGCCGTCACCAACCCGTTCAAGAAGCGCATCGCCGTGCTCTCCCAGGCGCCGATGGCCGCGGTGAACACGCTCATTCGCGCCGGGGGTGGATGGCACGCCGAGAACTCCGACGTGGCGGGTGCAGAGGCGACGCTGGAACCGTTTCGCGCGGCGCTGAAGGTGACGGTGCTGGGTGATGGTGGGGTCACCGCCGCGCTGCGCATCGCGGCGACGAATCTTCGGCTGGAGCTCGAGGTGCTCACGCGCGCGCAGATCACCGCTGCGCCGCTGCGAGGGCCCCTCGTGTGGACCTGGCCTGCGCTGGTCGAGATCCCGGCGGCGCTTCGATTTGCAGACGCGCAGGTGGCGGTGATCGCCTACGGCGCGCCTGCTCGGAAGATCGCCGCCGAGATCTCCGCGCGAGGTGGCACGCCGCTCCGCTTCGGGCCCCGCTGGTTCATCGCGCAAGCACGGCGGCAACGCAGTCTCTGGGAGTCAGCGACATGAATACTTTCGGAGAACTCTTTCGCGTCACCACCTTCGGCGAGAGCCACGGCCCTGGCCTCGGCGCGGTCATCGACGGGTGCCCCGCGGGGGTCTCGTTGACCACCGCCGACGTGCAGCGTGCGCTCGATCGCAGGCGGCCGGGCCAGTCGAAGGTGACCACCGCGCGCGCTGAAGGCGACGTGGTGGAGTTGTTGTCGGGCGTCTACGAGGACCAGACGCTGGGCACGCCGATCGCAGCGCTGGTGCGCAACGTCGATCAACGCAGCGCCGACTACGCGAAGTTGGCGAAGGAAGATCGGCCCGGCCACGCAGATCGGGTCTGGCGCGAACGATTCAAACATCGTGATCCACGCGGGGGTGGTCGAACCAGCGGGCGTGAGACGCTCTCCCGGGTCATTGGCGGCGCGGTGGCCGAGGCGCTCCTGAAGCGCGAAGTGCCGGCACTCAGCACCGTGGGGTGGGTGTCGCAGGTGGGGCCCTTGGTGCTTCCGTCGATGGAGGCGCCGGTGAGCCGCGCGCAGGTGGATGCCACGTCGACGCGGTGCCCTGACGCCGCGCTCGCCGCGCAGATGGAGGCGCTCATTCTCGACGCGAAGGGCACCGGTGACAGCCTGGGCGGCGTGGTGACGGTGCGGGTCGATGGGTTGCCGGTGGGCCTGGGTGAGCCGGTGTTCGGAAAGCTGAAGGCGCTGCTCGCGCACGCGGTCGGCAGCATCGGCGCAGTGAGCGGCATCGTCTGGGGCCCGGAGGATCTCGAGGCGCGGCTCCGCCTTCCCGGAACCCAGTTTCACGCGGCCCGCGCGGATGGACGGCCCAGCGACGTGTACGGCGGTATTCAGGGTGGGCTCTCCAATGGCGAGCCGCTCGTGTTGCGTGCGTTGTTCAAGCCTCCGGCCACGTTGACTGATCACGCGAAGGCCGGCCGTCACGACCCCTGCATTCTTCCGCGCGCGGTGCCGGTGGTCGAAGCGATGGTGTCGATGGTGCTCGCCGACCTCTGGCTGCACCTGCTCGCAAGGCCACACCATGCCGGGTGAGTACAAGAAGTGCCGCGACGTCGAGGGGCGCTTCGAAGCCCTGGTGCCCAGGCTCGAGGGGCCCGTGCTCGCCGTCGCAGACGAGAAGGTGCTGCGGCTTCACCCTCACGTGCACCGGGCGTTGGCGCGGAAGAACATCACGCTCGTCGCGCTGAAGGCCGGAGAGCGGGTCAAGTCGCTGCGCACGCTCGAGCGGCTGACGAGGCGTGCGCTGACGTTGCCGCGGAAGCTGACGTTGCTGGCGATCGGCGGCGGCACCATCGGCGACGTCGCGACCGTCTTCGCGCACACCTTCAAGCGTGGCGTGGGCAGGTTGATCCACGTGCCCACCACGCTGCTCGCCGCCGTCGACAGCAGCGTCGGCGGTAAAGGCGCGGTCAACGTCGCCGGCACCAAGAACGTGCTCGGAGTCTTCCACGCCGCAGACGAAGCCTGGCTCTGCGCGGAGGTGTTCACCACGCTCTCCGAATCACAACGCCGCGAAGGCCGCATCGAAGCGTGGAAGATGGTGGTCACCCTCGACGCCAAACGCTGGGCCCGGTGGACGAAGGCCGCTCCGTCGGATGATGAGCTCGTGCGGGCCTCTCGCGAGCTGAAGCATGCAGTGGTGGCGAAGGATCCGTACGAGACGAAGGGCCTGCGCGTGGTGCTCAACTTCGGGCACACGCTGGGGCACGCCATCGAGTCGATCAGCCGGTATCGCGTTCGTCATGGTGAGGCGGTGGGGTTGGGCATGCTCTTCGCGCTCGATGTCGGGGTGGAGCTTGGCGTGACCTCACGCGCCGTCGCTGAGTCGGTCGAGCGTTCGCTTCCGCTGGCGCGTGGGGCTCGGGCGCAGCTCGCGCAGTGGCTGAAGAACCGCGCAGCCCTGAAGCAGGTCATGCGCGCCGACAAGAAGGGCGGGATGATCCTGCTGCGTCGCCCCGGGCGCTGGGTGATGAACGAAGGACTGCCCTGGTGAAGCCGCCGATCTCCAAGTCGGATGCACAGCGGGCCCTGGTGCTCGCGGACATCTTGAACGTGCCGTTCAGTGAGGTGCTGCCGGAGGGTGAAGCGCTGCCTCGCGATGTCGAGGTGCTTCGCGATGGGTTGATCGCGCTGCGGCAACCGACGGCGCGCATCGACTGTCACGATGGCGGTGCTCCGTTTCGGTTTCTGCTCACGCAGGCGGCGGTGTTGCCGGGCCGGCGCGTGGAGTTCGTGGGCACTCAGCGGTTGGGCGAGCGGCCTCATGGGCCGTTGATGCAGGCCCTGCGGGTGATTCCGGGTTTGCGGCTGACCGCCGGAAGTCCATGGCCGGTGATCGTCGAGTCTCCTTCCGAGATTCGCGGCCCCATCTCGTTCAATGTCACCGGCGTCGAGAGCTCTCAGTTTGCTTCGAGTCTGTTGCTGGGTGCGGCTCGGCTGAAGTCGGCTGGGGTTGCCGCGACGGTTGAGGTTTCCGGTGCGATGACCAGTGGCGGGTACTTTGAGCTGACTCGTTCCTGGGTTGAACGATGTTCGGCCCTCAGTTTCCCTGCCGTCCCCGGAGATTGGTCGTCGCTTGGGTATCTGCTCGCGCTGTCGTGGGTGAGTGGGGCCCGGGTGGAGCGGATCGGTTTTGGTACCGGTCACCCTGATGAGGCGATCGCCGAACTGCTTCGAGGCGTCGGGCTCACGATCTCGGATCGGGTCGAAGGCGTCGCGACTGCTGGTTTCGAGGTCGACTGTGAACGGTGTCCTGACGCGATTCCCACGCTGGCCGCGATCGCCACCCGGTTGCCGACGGCCTCGACTTTTCGCCGCGCCGGCATTCTCCGGCACAAAGAGAGCGATCGACTCGCGGGCGTGCAGGAGCTGCTCACCGCAGCTGGGCTGTCGCACTCGCTTGCAGGCGAAGACCTCACCGTTCTTCCCGGCTCGGCGAGATCTTTTCGTTTCGATGCGCACGACGATCACCGCCTGGCCATGTCGGCGGCGGTGCTCGCCCGGCTGCAGGGTGTCCGCCTCACCCTGCGCGGCATGGGCTCAGTCGCTAAAAGTTTCCCCGACTTCTGGCTCGAGGCGGCAGAAGCGGGCGTGCAAGTGGAGGCGTGGACATGAAGGCGTACGACGCAGTGGTGGTGGGCAGTGGACCCAATGGACTGGCCGCGGCGGTCGCGCTCGCCAGGGCAGGTCACTCGGTCAAAGTGGTGGAAGGCCAGTCGACGCTCGGCGGTGGCGCCCGCACGCTTCCGCTCACGTTGCCGGGCTTTCAACACGATCTCTGCTCGGCGATTCATCCGATGGCGCTGGGGTCTCCGTACTTCGCCGAGCTCGAGCTGGAGAAACACGGCGTCGAGTACGTGCACTCGCCTTTCTCCCTCGTTCACCCGATCGGCAATCACGCGGCGATCCTCGAGCGCGGCGTGGAAGCGACCGCGGCGAGGCTGGGGCCGGATGAGAAGGCCTGGCTGAACTTGATGAAGCCGCTGGCCCGCGACTTCGAGGTGCTCAAGCGCTTCATGTACTACCCGGCGACCAAGCCGCCGCTCAACGCACCGATCGCCGCCGCGAACTTCGGGCTCAAGGCGATGCAGAGCGCGTTCTGGTTCGCCGAAGAGAACTTCGAGACGCCCGAAGCGAAGGCCTTGCTCGCGGGTTGCGCGGCGCACAGCTTCAGCGCGCTCAACACGCCGTTCACCAACGCCTTCGCGATGCTGCTGGCCGTCTCGGCTCAGGTGAGCGGCTGGCCGCTGGTGAGGGGTGGCTCGCAGAAGATCATCGACGCGCTGCTCGCGCTCCTGTTGCGAAACGGAGGCGAGGTCGAGCGTGATCGGCCGATCACCTCACTCGATCAGCTCCCGCCTTCGCGGTTGGTGCTCTTCGATACACACGCGCACGTGGTCGAGCGCATCTGTGGCGACGCGTTGCCGGGTTGGTATCGCGCGCTGCTCACGCACATGAAGTTGGCGCCGGGCGTGTTCAAGATCGACTACGCGCTGTCGGCGCCGATGCCGTGGTTGGCAGAAGCGAGCCGCAACGCCGCCACGCTTCATCTGGGTGGCTCGTTACCTGAGCTGGCGGAGTCAGAAGCGCGGGTGGCTCGTGGTGAGCTTCCAGAGAAGCCCTTCGTGCTCGTCGCGCAGCAGAGCCAGTGGGACGACACGCGCGCGCCCGCCGGCAAACACACCTTGTGGGCCTACTGCCACGTGCCCAACGGCAGCGACGTCGACGCGACCGCGCAGCTGGAAGCGCAGCTCGAGCGGTATGCCCCGGGCTTTCAGAAGCAGGTGCTCGCGAAGACGGCGAAGCGCACCTCGCACATGGAAGCGATGAACGCGGCGTACGTGGGCGGCGACATCAGCGGAGGCGCCGTGGAAGGCCTGCAGATCCTGCTCCGGCCCGGCTTCGGGTTCACCCACGCGACGCCGAACCCGAAGCTGATGATCTGTGGCGCCTCTTCTCCACCGGGCCCCGCGGTGCACGGCATGTGCGGCTACTGGGCTGCGCAGACCGCGATTCAGAAGCTTCGCGCGGAACGCTGATTGATCCTCCTGTCTCCCTCTCCCGCGGGGGAGAGGGTCGGGGAGAGGGCGTAAACTCCTGGCCTTCCCGCATCGAACGCTGCCCTCTGTAGATCGAACTTCCCTGCCGCGCGTGAAAGCAGCCTCATGCGCGCACTCCTGAGCAGCATTTTCATCCTGATTTCGTTCCCCGCGCTGGCCGGTGAGCTCGGCGACGCGAAGATGCAGCGGGCCAACAAGGCCGCCTCCACGGTGGTTCGTGAGCGCATGGCGCAGGAACGCCCCGCCGACGCCGCGGTGCTTCAGAACGTGGAGTCCGCCGACATCGTGGTGGTCTCCGGCGAGTACGACCGCGTGGAGGACGTGCTCAAGACGCTCGCCATCAAGCACACCGTGGTGCGGCCGGAGCAGGTGGGCGGCCTCCAGCTCAACGCGAAGCAGCTGCTCATCGTCGACTGCCCCGGAAATCTCGACGCCGCGGGCATCGAGCGCGTGCGGAAGTTCGTCAACGCGGGCGGCTATCTGTACACCACCGACTGGGCGCTGCTCGAGGTCGTGCAGAAGGCCTTCCCCGGGTACGTCGAGTTCAACGGCCAGGCCACTCAGAACGACGTGGTCGAGGTGCAGGTGAAGGAGAGCGACAACAACCTGCTCAAGCACCTCACGCTCTCGAAGGAGAACCCGAAGTGGTGGCTGGAGGCCTCGAGCTATCCGATTCGGATTCTCAACAAGGACAAGGTCGACGTGCTGATCACCAGCCGCGAAATGAAGACGAAGTACGGCGACGCGCCGATCGCGGTGCACTTCCGCTACGGCGATGGGCAGGTGCTCCACATCGCCAGTCACTTCTATCTTCAGCAGAACCAGACCCGCACCGTGGCCGACGCGAAGAAGAGCTCTGCGTATCTCAAGGAAGACACCGCGCTCTCCCCGAGCACCAAGAAGGCGCTCGAGGGCAACGTGGACTTCGCTGACGACGTGGTCGCAGGTGACCTGAGCAGCGCCTACGCGGCGCAGCAGATGACCTCGAACATCGTGGTCGAGCGGAAGAAGGATCAAGGGCGCATCGAGTCGCTCTACGGCAAGACCATCAAGGCCGCGCCGCCTGCGCCTCCCCAAGGTGGCGCCGCGCTGGGCGTCGGCACGCGCGTGAAGGAGCTCGAGCGCAAAGACGGTCAGGTCAAAGTGCGCACGATGGAAGGCGACGAGCGCTGGGTGCCTGCAAGCAGCCTCTAAGGGTGAGACCAGATTTCAGCCTCGATGCTTTTGGAGCACCGACAAGACGCGCGCCCGGGCTGCCTCGTCCGTGCAGAGCATCTCCACGAGGCTCTCGAGTTCGCCGAGTGGTCCGATGGACGCCCCGGTACGCACGGCGAGGAACTGCAGCAGCGGCTCGCCCAGCCAGGTCGCGCTCCGGAGCTCGGGATGTGCGGCCAGCAACGAGAGCGCCTTTGAGCGCTCATGCACCGCCGCATCGATGAACTCCCCCACGAGCTGCTTCCCGCTCACGAGCGCTTGCGGCGACCGAGCAGCAACGCACCGAGCGCGATGAGGATGGTGGGATCGACGCTGGAGCAACCGCAGCCGCCCCCGCCACCACCGCCGCCAGGGCCTGCGTCGACCGTCTCGACCACCAACGCGCCGTCACCACCATCGGTCACCACGTTGCCTTCACCCACCGCCGGGGCGACGTAGAGGAACCCGTTGGTGAGCGTGGCCGACTGGCCGTCATCGTTGGTCACCACCAGTGACACCGCACCGGCCGCATGCGCCGGAGCGATCACCCGCAGCAACTCGGGCGACGCCATCACCACCGCCGTCGCCGGGTCACCACCGAAGGTGACCGTCGTATTCGGCGCGAACCCGGTGCCGGTCACGTTCACCTGCACGCCGCCCGTGGTCAGACCGGACGCAGGCGCCAGTGACTCCAGCGTGGGCGCGGTGCGCGTGTAGCGGAAGCCCGCGCTCAACGTGGCGGTGTCTCCGTTGGAGTTGGTGACCGCGACCTCCACCTCGCCGGGTGCGTGGGGCGGCGTGACGGCCTCGAGCGTGGTGGCGCCCACGAAGGAGACGCGCTGCGCGGCGACCCCTCCGAACGTCACCGTCGTCATCGGCCCGAAGTTGGTGCCGGTCACCCGAACCACCGTCGCGCCCGCCACGTCACCCGTCGCAGGAGCGACCGCGGTCAGCGTCGGCGGCGCGACGAAGCGGAATGAGCGCGGCAGTGCTGCGGCCTGCCCGTCGTCGTTCTGCACGCGCACCGTCACCACGCCCAGCGGGCTTGCGGGCGTCACCGCAGTGACCGTGGTCTCAGAGACGACCGTCACCGCCGACGCAGGCAAGGTGCCGAACTGCACGCCGACGCCCGCACGGAAACCCGCGCCCGTCAACGTCACCACGGTACCGCCCGCGATGCTGCCCGTGCCTGGGCTGATCTGAGCGAGGCTCGGCGCCGCGTCGTAGGTGAACGCACCGGCCAGCGTGAAAGACTGCAGGTCGGGGTTCTCCACCACCACCGCGGCGAGGCCCACTTCGCCTGAGTTGGTGACCACGCTGATGGTGTTGGGGTCGACCACCGTGGGGGCGAAGGCCGGCACCCCACCGACCGTCACGCGTGCGCCAGCGACGAAGTTCTGCCCGCTGATGGTGAGCCGCGTGCCACCCTGAACCGGGCCACGCGACGGGGTCACCGAGAGGATCGAGGGGCTCGCCACGTAGGTGAAGGCCTGGGCGCGCGAAACGCTCTGCCCGTCGTTGTTGGTCACCACCAGGTCGGCCAGTCCGGGAGCGCCGGGCGGCGTCAGCAGGGTGAGCTGCGTCGCGCTCAGGCGCGAGACGCTCGGCGCAGCGACACCATCGAAGGTCACCATCGGCGGCGGCGCCGAGAGGAAGCCCGTTCCATTGATGGTGATCACCTGGCCTCCCGACGCGGAGCCCGTGGTGGGGCTCACGGTGGCGATGGTGGGAACCGGGTAGACGTAGGTGAACGCGGCGGCGAGCACCACCTGCTGGCCATCGGCGTTGCGCACGGTGATGGCCACCGGCCCGCCCGTGGTGACCGCGGGCGAGGTGACGGTGAGGCTCAGCCCGTCAGCGGCGACGACCACGGCGGTGCCCAGCGTGGTTCCGAAGCGCACCGTCGCGCCGGGGAGAAAGCCGGTGCCCGTCACCGTGAGGGTCAGTCCTCCGAGCGTGACGCCGGTCGATGGCGTGACCGCGCTCAAGGTGGGGGCGGGCACGAAGGTGTACGCGTTGGCCAGGCTGCCCGAGAGATCGTCGACCGGGTTTCGCACCGTGATGTCGGCCGGGCCCGCGGGCATGCTGGGCGTGACGCAGGTCAGCTGCGTGGCGTTGATCACCGAGACCTGGGTCGCGGGGGCCGTGGTGGCGCCGTTGGTGAAGGTGACCTCTGCGTTGGTCTTGAAGAGGCTGCCGGTCAGGGTGATCAGCGTTCCGCCTGCCACGGGCCCGAACGCGGGCGTGACCGAGGCGATGGAAGGCGGGGCGATCGGCGCCACGTAGGTGAAGGCGTTGGGCAGCGTCGAGCTCAAGTTGCCGAAGTTGGTCACCCGCACCTCGACCGTGCCTTCATTCGCGCCGGGCGTGGTCACCGTCAACGAGTTGCTGGTGCGGCTGGTCACCGTGGCGCGCGTACCGCCGAAGAAGACCGCGCTGGTTTCATCGAAGCCCGAGCCGAGCAGGGTGACCGTCTCGCCGCCCAGCACCGTGCCCGAGGTCGCGGAGATGGAGCTGAGGGTGGGCTGCACCATGCCGCAGTCGATCGACACGGCCAGCAGGTAGTCGGCGCCGGCCCCCGTTCCCGAGCGGGTCACGTGCACGTAGTGGGTGCCGTTGGTGCTGGCCCTGAAGGCGTAGCCCTCGGCGGGCGCGGTCGGGGTGATGGCGGTGAGGCTGCCGGCGCCCGCGGTGTTGGAGTTCGCGGTGTTGGTGTCGTTGGCCAGGCCGATGCTCCAGCCGAGCGCGTCGAAGATCTCGAAGTTGTGGTTGCCGCTGGCCACACCGCTACGCGCCGGAGCGCCGTCGAGCGCCACGAACACCAGGTCGCCCACGCGCGCGTCGAAGCTGAAGATGTCGACCTCCGTGGTGGTGGCCAACGCGCCGCTCACGTACAGGCCCAGGCTGTTGGCCTGTGCACGCGTGTCGTTGGGCTCCTGCTCGGGCACCGGGGCGCCGAACTTGAGCATGCTGTGCAGCCGGTACGGTCCCGCCTGCGTCGTGGTGGTGTTGTAGTTGACGCGCACGTAGGTGGGCCCGCTGGGGAGGGTCACGCCGGCGACCACTGAGCCCAGGCTCCCCATGTCAGTGGTGCCGTCATCGTCGTCGTACTGCAGCGTGTCGGTCGCGGTGGTCACCCGCATGTTCGAGTCGGCAGACGTGGTGGCGTTCATCTCGATCATCGCGAAGAGCCGCGCCCCCGGGTGGTTGCCCACCTCGAAGAAGTCGACGTCACCCGCAGGCGCGAAGTTGCCGGTCATCGGGCACTGCAAGGGGTTGGCGCGCGCAGGCTCGTTGTTCTGTTCCTCCTCCTTGAAGCACGCGGTGGCCACCGCGGTGTAGGCAGCGCCGGTGCTGCTCGCCACGCTGTCGACCCACAGCGTGTAGTCAGTGCCCGCGCTCAACGGCACGCAGCTCAGCTCTTCCGTCCCCGGTGCACCGGTCTGGCCCCGATTGACGGCCGCGATGCACGCACCCGCGTTGTAGATCGCCGGGCTCCCACCGAGGCAGGTGTCGGCGAGGTAGAGCACCGTGTTCGGCGTGGTGACGGTCGCTTGGTTCACGCGGAACGAGAAGTCGCCGCTGGTGGGCGCGGTGAAACGAACGGCCACGTCCTGCCCCGAGGCCGAGGTGACGGTGTTGGCGGCGCCTCCGGTCTGAAAACAACCTGCGTCGTTCGGCAGCTCGGCGTCGTTGCCCGCGAGCAACGTGTTGGCGGCTTTGGTCGTCACCAGCAGCGGCCGGTTGAGGGTGAGCGCGGGCAGCGTGCCCGAACAGAGATCGTTGGGGGCCGCGGTCTCCAGACCCACGCGCAGGCTCACCTGGCTGTTTTCAGTGACGGCGGTGGTGGCCGACGTGGTGCCGACCTGCATGTAGTAGGTGACGCCTTGCGTGAGGTTGAGCGGCGCGCCCAGACCACCATCGAGCGTCTGGGTCGAGAACCGCGCGCCGGGGCTGCAGTTGCCGGTGGTGCTCGAGGTGACGCAGCCGCCGGTGACCGGCGCCAACGTCCCGCAGACGCCCGTGTAGAGCGCGATGGCACTGAAGTAGCTCACCGAGCCACAGGTCTCGAACGCGTAGGTGCCCGTGGTGGGCACCGTGAAGGTGAACCACACCGAGTGTTTGGCCGCGGCCGCGCAGCTCATCGCGGTGTCACCCGCGTCGAGCGCCGTCGCGGTGGCGATGTTCCGCACGATCGTCGAAGTGGCCAGGCCACTCGCGTTGAAGGTGAGCACCTCGGCGCCGAAGCAGGTGTCGTTGGAGGGCTGCGCGAAGGCTGCTGCGGGGAGCAGGGCCAGGGAGGCGGCGAGCAGCAGAGAATGGGAGTGACGTGCGCTCATGAGTGGACCTTGCTTTCAGCGGGCGACGAAACGAACCGCGGTGTTCTCGCGCGTCGCTCGGGTGTTGGCGGAGACGATCAGGGCACGGGTGCCGGTAGGCTCTTCGATCCACACCGTGGCCGAGCTGCCTTCGCCCAGCTGCGCGACCGTGCCTGAACGCATGGTCGCGTAGTGGAACTCGATGGTGCCGTCTTCGAAGAGCTTGGCCTGGAAGTTGAGATCGTCAGGCGTGGCCGAGGCGATGTCGGTGGTGAAGCGGCTCCACTGAATGATCCAGTGGCGCGCGGGCGTGAGCGGATCTTCGTTGGGCTCGATTCGTTGCCACCTGATCGTCGAGATGTTGCCCAGCGCCTCGAGATCTTCCCAGAAGGGCGCGATGGTGCCCACCGGCTCGGTGGCCGTGGGTGCTGACTTGTTCGCGGAGTTGTTCGAGGCGGTCACCGTGGTGATGGTGCGCGGCGAGAACCAGCCGTTGCTGCTCACCGTCAGCGTGGGGGCGCGCACGCCGAAGATCATCGGTGCGGGGTCGCTGGGCAGCGGCGCCAGCGTGGCCGTCGAGAGGTTGTCGAGCACGTTGGTGGTCGACGAGAGCAGCACCGTGCCCGTGGCCTCGATGTCGTGGAACCGGCTGGGGATGCCCTGCCGCTGGTAGGCGAAGCCGCAACCGGGCACGCGCCCGGGCGTACCGCGCTGAGTCGGCACCTGATCGCCGAAGCTCGCCGTGGCCCAGCACGAGCCGAAGACCGGCGTCGAGGCGCCGGTGCTCACGAACGGGCCCGGGTCGATCTCCACCGACGCGCCGGTGCCTGCGTCAGCCGGCCCGTTGAACGTGATGCCGTAGCCCGCATCGGTGGTGCCGATGTTGAGCGAGCCGGCGTCGACGCCGAGGCTGAAGCCGCTGCCCGCCCAGCTCACCTGCACGCCCGCGTCGTCATTCTGAGCGGGATCGATCGAGGCGCCCAGCACCAGCACGCCGTTGGCCGCGAGGCTGGTGCCGGCGGGCAGGGTGAAGCTCGAGCCGTCGCCCGAACGCAGCAACCAGCCGCTCAGATCGAAGGCGGTGTTGGTGAGGTTCACGGCCTCGACGTACTGGCCTGCGGTCACCCCGGCCGCCGGGCGGAACATCAGCTCGCTCAACGCGATGTCGAAGGGCAACCGCACCGCCACGCTCGGCTGGCCCACGAACGAATACGAGGCGCCCGTCTTGATGAAGCCGCCCCAGCTGCTGCCGGAGAGCACCCGCGCTTCGGGCGGCACGGTCAGCGGGCTGAAGAAGTAGAGCGCGGTGTTCGACTCAGGCGGCACCCCCGCGAGCAGATCGAAGCCGATTTGCCGGGTGTGATCCTGCAGGCCCACGGTGAAGAAGGGCGACGCGTTGGGGATGATCGTCTGGTAGTGAAACGAGACCAGCCCGGCCTGGTGCACCTGCACCTGGAAGGTCGCGAGGCTGTCCACGTCGGTGCCCATCTGCAACTTGTCCCACTGAACGATCAGCCGCTGCTCCGGCGCTTCGCCCACCACTTCGAACAACACCGCTGAGGTGGCCACCAGGCGCAGGTCGTCCCAGTACGGGGCGATGATGCCGCCGGGCGTCGAGACGCTGGGCAGCGCGGTCTCGCTGGTGTTGACCACCAACGGGGCGCCCCAGGCCATCCAACCCGCGCGCGAAATCGTCAGCTGCCCTTCGCGCTGCACACCCCACAGCCGCGTGCTGAAGGCCGGCGTGACGCTCGCCACGTCGGCGCCCAGCTCGAGCACCCGCTCACCCGTCGCGCTGATGTCGAGGAAGTTCGAGCTGGTGGACCCGGTCACCGTCTGATGCGGAAAGCCGTAGAGCAACGCGCCCGGGGTGGTCGGCCGCAGCTCGACCAGCTGGCCGGAGATCGCCGTGGCAGGGAACTGGGTGACGGTGGGAGCCGCGCCCGTCACCGTCACCGCCGCCGTCGCCGTCACCGCGGGATCGCCGAACCGGTTGTCGGCAGACAGCGTGTAGGTGGTCGTGCTGCTCGGGTACACGGTGGTGGTGCCCGCTTCAGCGGCCTGCCCCGAGACCGAGAAGACGGCGAGGTTCTGGCTGTCGGTGATGCGCACGCGGCGCGCTTCGGCCGCCGCCCACGTCAAGGTGACCGGAGCGCCCGTGGCCACCGTGGTGGGCCCGGCGGTGAGCGTCGCGGAGGTGGGCGTGCCGACGGCGTCGACCTGCGCGCTCCGGCTGATTCGATCGCCGCGATCGTTGAAGGCGAGCAGCTCGACCTCGAAGTCACCGGTGGGCGCGATGAACCCGAAACCACCCTGCGCTGCGAGCTGCCGCGTGGGGCTCTCGTAGAGCGACTGGCCTTCGACCAGCACCTCGACGCGATCCGCCGCGACGGTGGTCCAGCGCACGAAGAACTGCGCGCCCGCCTTCGCCACGGCAGGCGCGTCGAATCGAACGATGGCCAGGTCACTGCCCACGAAGACCGTCAGGCTGCGCGTCATGCGCTCGGTGCCCTTGATCGCGCTCACCTCGTAGCTGAGCAGGCCGTTCACCGGGAGCGGCGGCACCACGTCGACGAAGCTGCCCGACACCAGCCTGGTGGCGTCGGTGATCTCCGCGAGCTGACCGCGGCCCGGCGACTCGATCACCACCCGGTCGGCGCCGGCCGTCGTCCACGACAGGGTGAGGTTCTGGCCCACCTGGGCCGCGGGCGGATTGGCCGTGAGGCTGAGCAGCGCGACCTGCACGGTCACCGAGGTGGTCGCGCTGCGCGTGCCATCGCTCAAGGTGTAGACGGTGTCGCGGTCGGGCCGCACCACGAGCGCGCCGCTGGTGATCTGCCCCTTCGTGTCGATCGCCGCGCCGCCTGCCGTCAGCGTCACCGCCTGCGCGCCCGGCGCCGTCCACGCCAGCGTGGTGGTCGCGCCGCCCAGGACGATCGCCGGCAACGCCACCAGGGTGAGTGCTTCGTCTTGCTGGCCCACGGTGACCGAAAGCGCGCGCGCCTCCGAGCCGCCTTCACCCCGCGCCACCATCACGAAGAGGGTGGACCTGTCGACCTGCACCTCCAGCGAACCGCTGAGCTGATCTTCGGGCACTCCGAGCGGCTCCTGGCCTGCGCGCGTCAACGTCACGCGGGTGGCGCTGGTGGTTTGCCACGAGAGGGTCACCGGGCCGGGCGCCTCGAGTGACGCGGCCGAGACGGTGAAGACCTCGATGCTCGGCGCCGGGGGCACCACGGTGGTCGGCTGCTGCTGACGGCACCCGGCCACGGCGAGCAACGCTGCCAGGCTGAGCGTGGAGAGCTGAGAAAGGCGCATCATGGCGAACCCCGGGGCGTGAAGCGGAAGGCGGTGTGAGGTGAGATGCCCGGCGACGTCGAGTTGGCGTTGATCACCAGGGCCGAGGTGCCGCCAGGCGCCTCCAACCAGGTGACCGAGCTCGTGCCCGAGCCGTACTGGGTGCTGCTGGTGCTGCGCAGCTCGGCGAAGTGGTACTCGATGACGCCGTCGTCGAAGAGCTTGGCCTGGAAGTTCAAGTCGTCGCGCGAGGCCACCGTGGTGGTCGAGTGCGAGACGCGGTGCCACTGCACGATCCAGTGCGGTGCAGCTGCGAACGGGTCTTCACCCGGGCCCACCCGCTTCAGGTAGACGTTCGAGTCGGGGTAGGTGACGCGATTGAGCTGGAGGTCGTCAGCAAACACGGCGACGACCGAGTTGGTGTCAGCAGTCGCGGGCAGCGTGCTCGTGAAGAGCTGCGTGCCCAGCACGGAGGTCTCGTCGAACGAGAGGTACCCGTTGATGCTCACCACCATCGAGGTCTGGGCGTCGCCGAAGAAGGGCACGGGTGCCGCCGTCAGGCTCAGCGAGGCGAGGCCGTTGTTGTCTTCGACGAACGAGAGCCCCGTGCCCACCACCGAGATGTCGAAGAAGCCCGGGGCGATCGAAGACTTCGCATAGGGGAAGACGCAGCCTTGATCGAAGCCCGGCCGGCCGAGCTGCTGCGGCATCTGCACGCCGTAGGGGCTGGTCGACAGACAGGTGCGGGCACCTTGTGGCACCGTGACGCCGGTCGGGTAGCGCAGCGGCCCGGGGTCGAGCACGAGGCTGGTGCCCGTCGCAGGGCGGCCTCCGTCGGTCTGCAGCAGCGAGAGCGCCTGGTGCGTGCCTTCGCGCGTGAGGGCGACGCTGGTGGCGCCCGAGAGATCGAACCCCGGCACGGCCACCTGCACGCCCGCGTCGTCGTTGAGTGCGGGGTCGAGCGAGGCGCCCAGCACCAGCGTGCCGCGCGCGGGAATGCTGGCGGTCAGCGGGGCCACGCCCCCATCGGCGAAGCTCAAGCTCCACCCGGTGAGGTCGATGGCGCGCGGGCTCCAGCTGGAGAGCTCGAGCCACTGCCCGTTGGGCAGCACCGAGCGCGAGAGCACCTCGGTGAACCCGAGCTCATCGGGAGCGACCAGGGTGGCCGTGAGCGTGCCTTCAGCGCGCACCGCTTCGCCCGGAGAGATCTCCACGCTCGCGCTGACCCGGCCGCTCTGAAAGGCGGGCACCTGCACGGGCTGGGGCATCGCGCCGAAGAAGGTGAAGCCCGTGCCCACTGCGGGCGTGGGCGCGGCGATGCTCTGGGCGACGGTCGGCCCCGTCACCCCGGCCTTGCCGCTCACCGTGGTGGGGAGCTGCGCGTATTCGAACTCGATCTCGCCGGTGCTGGAGATCTTCGCCTGCACGCTGGCCGTCGACCAATTCCACTGGACGATCAACGTCGAGGTGCCACCGGCCGCGCGAATTTCCCAGAACACGTCCTGGAAGGTGAGCGACTCCCAGTAGGGCGCCACCGCCATCGGCTCGAGCTTGGTGGTGGGCAGCGCCACGTCGATGCTGTTGGAGCCGTTGAGGTAGTCACCGAACACGAGGTAGCCGTGGCGCGAGACGCGGATCGCCTGGCCCACGGTGCGCCCGAACAGCACGGTGCGGAAGGTCGTGTTGATGGGGGCCGACGAGGTGGTGGTGGCGAAGACCAGCCGGGTGCCGCTCTCGGTCAGGTCGAGAAAGCCGGTCGACGCGGGCCGGGTCTGCACGGTCTGGTGGGGAAGCCCGACCAGTGGGCCGGGCCGCGAGGCGGTGACGGCCACGTTCTGGCCCAGGCGCAGATCGCCCGACGGCGTCACGCTCAGGGTGACCGGTGAAGTCGCGGTGACCGACGCGGTCGAGGTGGCCACGTCGCCCAGGCTGTTGTCGGCGGTGATGGTGAACACCGCGTCACCGTTCACGCGCACCGTGGCGGTGCCCGTATCGAGGGGGCCCTGGCGCACCACCACCAGCCCCGTGGTCGAGCTGCTGATGGCCACGTTGCGGATCTCCTGGCCCGTCCAGCTCAGGGTGATCTGATCTCCGCCCATCACGGCTTGAGGCGTGGCGGTCAGGGTGACCGTCGGCGTGCCCAGGCTGTCGACCAGTCGAGACGCCGTGACCGAACCACCGCGTGAATCAGAGGCGGTGAGCTCGTAGGTGGTGTCGACCTGCGGCGCGGGCAGCGTGGTGCTGCCGCTCAGCGCGATGGCGCGGCCCGGGCTTTGGTAGATCACCACGCCGTTGGCCGAGATGCTGACGCGGTCGGTCTCCACGGTGCGCCACCCGAGCGTGATGGTGCTGCCCGGTGTTCGCTTGGCCGCCACGGGAGCGTCGAAGGTGGTGATCGAAGGGTTGCCGGCGATGGTGACCGTCACCTGGCGCGTCAGGGTGATCGCGCCCGCAGTCACCCGAAGCTCGTAGGGGAAGAGCTGGCCCGGGTCGATCATCGCGGGGAGCACGTCGTCGAAGGTGCCCGAGGCGACTCGGGCCGCGTCGGTGGTATCGACCAATGCAGGCCGGCCCGGCGCGAGCAGCTGCACCCGATCGACGTTGGCCGTCGCCCAGCTCAGCGTCACCGTACCGCCCGCGGTGCCCACGGTGGGCGTCGCAGTGAAGCGGGTGATGCTGCCGGTGACGCGCACCTCCACCGTCGCCGTGCGGCCGCCGGCGTTGATGGTGTACGTGGTCGTCTGGCGGGGCCGCACCACCACCGCGCCCGACTGCGTCTGACCTGCGAGGTCGATCGCCCCACCCGGGGCCGCGTTCACCGTCACGTTGTTCGCGCCGGGGGCTGACCACGCGAGGGTCACCGGCTGGTCGGCTTCCACCGAGGTCTCCGAGCTCACGAAGAGCAGGCCCGAAGGTTCGCCCTGCACCTGCACCGAGACCACCGCCGAGTCAGTCGCCCCGCGAGCGTTTCGCGCGGTCAAGACGAAGAGCGCGTTGGTGGTCACCGCGACCTCCACGCTGCCTTCGGCGCCTTCGATGCCCGAGAGCGTGCCCAGCGAGAGCTCTTCGATGCGCACTTCGGTGGCGTTCTCCACGCTCCAACTCAGGGTGAGGGTGCCTCCGATGGGCACCTCGGCCAACGAGCCCCTGAAGCTGATCACCCGGGGCATCGGCTCGAGGGGATCGGGCTCAGGCGTTTTGGGGCATGCCAGGAGCAGTGACCCCATCAGGGAGGTGAGGGCGAAGCGGGCCAGCAGAGTCGTGATCTTCATGGGCGTCTCCACGGCTCAGGGCGCGGGGGTGAAGCGAAGGCCGGAGTTCGGCACCACGCCATTGAGTTGGTTGATTCGGTGCGGCACCACCAGCACCCCGTCGGGCCGTTCGATCCACACGGTGGCCGAGTTGCCGGCGATGCGATCGATGACGGTCTGGGAGGTCGAGGTCGTGGAGATCGTCCCGTAGTGGAACTCGATCACACCCGTGTCGATGAGGTGAATCTGGAAGTTCAGGAACGTGCCGGGCGTGTACGCCGAGCCGAAGGGCCGGTAGTTTTCGTAGCTGATGATGGTGCGATCGACCTGGCGCCACATCGCGTTTCGCCCGGAGTCACGCATCAGGTCGTCCCAGAAGGGGGCGATGACCCCGTTGGGGGCGGTGGTGGCGGCCGTGGTGCCGTTGCTCAACGAGGCGCTCGTCAGCGGTGCACCCAACGTGATGAAGCCGTTGTTCGAGAGGCTGAACGCCGTGTACGCAGTACCGAAGTAGGTGAAGGGCGCGGGCAGCACGCCGTTGCCGTAGCCCTCGTCGCCCGAGAGGCTGCCGAAGACCTCCGAGCCCAGCGGCCCGGGGGTGAAACCACCGGGGATGCTGGTGATGACGTAGCCGCACGACTCGTTGGCCGCGCCGGGCGTGCCGAAAGCGCCGTTGGGCCCGAAGTTCTGTGAACGCGGGCAGGTCACCACGTTGCCCGCAGCCACCAGCAGGCCTTCGGGCACGAAGATCGACTGGGCCAGCGTGCCGCCATCCCACGCCAACGACGCCACCGCGGTGCCCTGCACCAGCAGCCTCACGCTGTCGGTGGGTCCCAGCGGCACGTCGGTCATCACGACCTGCACGGGAGCCCCGCCGGTCTGGGTGACGTCGGTCGACTGACCGATCACCACGAACTCTCCGGGCATCAGCACGCGCGGCGGCAGCAGGGTGCCCGCATCAGGGAGCGAAGCCGAAGCGAGCAGGATGCCGTCGAGATCGACCGGCGTGCTCAAGGTGTTGCGCAGCTCGACCCACTGGCCGAACGACGCCGCCGACACCTCGGGGAAGGGCATGGCCTCGGTGATCTTGAGATCGCCCACCGCGATGGTGCGCACGTCGGCGCTCACGGGCATCAACCCGCTGGGCGTGCGCCCGAAGAAGGCGACTCGCCGGCTCGACGAAGTGGTCACCGGCAGGGTGCCGTCGGCCGGCCCGCCCGTGAAGAAGTTGAGCTCGAGATCCGCGGCGATGGGGCCACCGGTGGTGTTGAACTGGTAGCGCTGGCGGAGGTTCTCGTGCGTCGCCTTGACGCCGACGGTGAAGCTCGAGCCCATTCCGGTGAGCGTCTTGTAGAGGAAGGTCACCCGGCCCGACTCGTACAGGTGCACCTGGAAGGTGAGCTCGGAGTTCGTGGTCGACAGCTTGACCTTGTCCCACTGCACCACGAGAAAACGTTCGGCGCCGGGGGGCGTCTGCAGCTCGTAGAGCACCTTGCCGGTGGCTGGGATCGCCAGGTCGTCCCAGAAGGGCGCGAGCATCGACTGGGTGGAGTTGCTGCTCAGGCCGAGGTCGGCGTTGAGCGAGAGTGACGCGGGCTGGCTGAAGGCGATGAAGCCGTTGGCCGACACCCACAGCTGGCGCTGCAGCTGGCCTGCGAGCGGAAAGCTGAAGCCGCTGGTGCCCAGGGGGATCAGCTCAGCGCCGTTGCCGGGGTCGGCGAAGGGCAGCGTCTCGGCGGTCAGTGAGGCGGTGAGATCGATGAAGTTCATCGAGCCGCTCACGGCGGGCACCCCACCGTCAGCCGAGGTGACGGCCAGGCCCACCGTCTCGGTGACGCCCAACGCGCCCAGCTGCCAATCGAGCGTGGCGGTGCCGGTGGTGGTTCGCAGCGAAGGTTGCGGGCTCACCGTGGCGGCGCTTCCGAAGACCCGGATGGTGCGGGTCTCGCTCACCACGTCACCGGCGGCGTTCACCGCTTCGAGCGTGAGGGCCGCGGTCGAGGCGAGGTTGAACATCGCAGAGCCCATGCGCACCTGGGAGAGGCCGGTGACCCGCGCGAGCGAGGCGCCGTTCTCCAGCCTGAGCGTCACGCGCTCAGCGTTGGTGGTCACCCACTGCGCGGTGACCTGGCCGCCGGGCGAGCTCAGCGTCGCGGGCACGGTGAAGGTGGTGATCACCGGGGGCTGCACCAACCGCACGCGGATCGTCTGTGACGCGGTCTGGCCCCGCTCGTCGCTGGCGACGAGCACGTAGTCGGTATCGGCCGCCGGCGAAGGCAGGCTGACGCTGCCGATGACCGCGCGGTCGGGAGCGCTGGGCAGCGTCTCGAAGATGGGCAACCCCGCCTGCATCAAGGTGACGCGCGACGCATTGAGCGTGCGCCACGAGATGATGAAGGAGCGGCCTGCGCTGACGGCGGCAGGCGCGTCGACCCGCTCGAAGGCGGGGAGATTACCGACCGCCGTGTGAACCGCGCGGGTGCTCTGCGCTTCGCCCGAGGCCGCGGTGAGCGTGAAGTGAAGCGGGAACCCGTCGCTGATGGCCAGGCCCGACGGCGTCATCGCCGGCACCACGAAGTCGAACGTGCCCGCTGCGAGATCCCCCGGGTCGGTCACCACGGTGATCTGCCCCAGGGTGCGCTCGGAGAGGGTGAGCTGCGCGGCTGCGCGCGTGGCCCAGGAGAAGACGATGGGCTCGCCCACGCGCACGCCGTTGGCCGCCATGAAGTCGAAGGCGCCGATCGCCGGCGTGACGCGCACCTCGACCAGCGCGTCGACGGGCGGCGTGCCCGTCACCCCGCGCGCCGTGAGCCGGTAGCCGGTCGAGGTGGCCGGGGTGATGGGCACGAGCCCCGAGGTGCCCGTCAGCGTCACCGGCATGCCGCCGCGTTCAGTGAGCGTGACGCTGCTGGCGCCCGGGGCCGACCAGAGCAGCTGCACCGGCTCGCCGGCTTCGACTTCGGGCGGCACCGCGAGGAGAAACGCTTCACGCAGCGGCTCGTTGACGGCGATCTGCAGGAACGCGCTCGTCACGCCGCCGGGCCCCGAAGCGCGCAGCACGTAGAAGGTGGTGCGCGACGGCGAGACTTCGGTGCCGCCTTCTTCGACGCTGCCTTCGAGCTGAATGGCCTGGCCCTGGTCATCGACCAGCGAGACGCGCGTCGCGCCTTCGGTGGTGAACGAGAGCCGCACCGGCTCGTTGGTGTTGACCACCCGCGCGCCGGCGGCAAAGCCCAGGATGCGCGGCGCGTCGGGCGGCGGCACAGCAGGGATGACTTGCGTGCACGAGACGATGAACAGGCAAAGCACCAGGCAGGCGCGGGGCAAAAACATCGTCATGGCCGGTTCCTTCAGGTGGGGACTGGGTTCGGGGCCAACCCAGCGAGGCGCGAGTATTTCCAATCGTGGCAGACTTCAATGTGGTCACACGGAGCGTGTGCCGCGAGTGACGCGCTCGGGTGACGGTGTGCTCAGGGCGCTCACCGCCTCAACGGGCGGCAAAGAGCCGGTCTTGTAAATGGTCTTTCGAATTGAGAGCGGCGCACTCCACTGGAGCACGTCGGCGCAGTCAGTGCCGAGTTGCGTGCAGCCCAAGTGGCTGGATCGAGTGCGGCGGTGAGGCGGCCTGCCGTTTGCTCAGGTGAGGCGCCATGACCACCCAGACCTTCGATGTGCCCAGTCCGCTCGAGCGCCTCGTCACCGATCGCCGGGTCGTCATCGGTGCGTTGATCGCCGGAGCGCTGATCATCATCTGCTCGCTGGTGGTGGCGAACTTCTCTCAGGCGCCGTCACGGGCCCGGGCGCTCAAGTCGGTGGCCGTGTTGCCCGACGCGCCGCTCAACATTCCCATCATGCGCCAGTGGCCGTACCCGGCGCCGAAGGTCGAGACCGTTCGGGCGCCCGGCGGCAAGGTGGTCGCCAAGCGCAACGTCGTCGCGCGCCGCTAGTCCCCACCGGTGTGCTCCCCTGTTACAGCCGAACGTCGACCTGGAAGATCGGCGGAATCTTCACGAACGAGATGCTCGCCGAGCGCCCCATGAAGCCGCGCGCGTCTTCGATCGCTTCCGACAAGGTGTCAGCGCGATCCCAGCCCATGATCGCCGGTACGTGGTTGTTCTCGGCGCCCGCGGCGATCACCTTGCCGACGTGCTGACGCCCGTTCTCGCCCCAGTACCACATGTAGAAGGGGTGAGCGCCGTGGTAGCTGTTGCCCTTGCGGTACAGGTGCACGTAGCTGGGGTTCTTCGCGAACTCGCGCTCGTACTTGTGTGACAGCACGTGAGCGTCACGCGTCTCGGTGAGGCATCGATTGAAGAACTCGATGTAGGGCGCGTGGTGGTCGGGGTCGAACTCGTCGTAGCAGGGGTGGGTGATGATGATGACCCCGCCCTTCTTCACCAACGGCACACCGCGGTTCAAGTTGAAGAGGTAGCCCAGCGCCATCACCTGAACGAGCAACGGGTTCAAGATGCTGTTCACGTTGTAGGGCGAGACGTACGGCATGCCGAAGATGACGATGTCGCTCTGGCCCTGCACCGGCACGGAGTACTGCTTCCAGCTCATCTCCAGCGTCTTCTCGTGGGTCGGCTCGGTGCTCCCCGCGAACACGCCGGTCACTTCGTACGGCGCGTAGATGTTGAAGAACATCTTGCGCTTCATCGGGCGCGGCATCTTCGAGAGCGCGTACTTCATGCCCTGGAGCTTGAGCCGGTCGAACTCGCTGAAGTCTTCCTCCTTCTTCATCAAGAAGCCCACCGGCTCTTCGAACATCCGGTTGTTGATGGTGGTCTCGATGTGGAAGACCTTGATGGTCTTGTCGATCACCCGGCCGATGCGATCGACCGAGCTGTGGAGCTGGCTCTTCTTGGGCTCCATGTACGAGGGCGAGTCACGAATGGTCTGCGGGTTGTGGTGCGCGCGCAGTGATTCGTAGTTGGTCAGGCCCGTGCCCACCGACTTGTGGCCGCCGTCCATCGGCACCAGGTTGATGTTCACGTAGATGACGAGGTCCGACTCGGCGGCGCGGCGGTTGATCGCCACCACTTCGTTCGAAGACGTGCGCTCGAGCTCGGTGATGCCCTCGGGGTCTTCGGCGTCGTGGTTGTAGTACCGGTCGGGCGCGAAGGCGTCGTAGATCTTCTCGCCCATCATGCGCTTCATCTCGGCGTCGGTCATGCGACGGTGGAGCGCGTTGGCGATGATGATGTGCACGTCGTCGACGCCGGAGTCGGCCAGCAGCTCGAGCACGATCTCGCACACGGTCTGACGCACGTCGGGCGTCTTCATGGGCGGCAGCGGCAACGAGATGTCGTCGACGGCGATGGTCACCTTCATGCCCGGCTTGAGCAGGGCGTGGAGCGGGTCCATGCCTTCGGGGTGATTGAGGGCGTAGCGGATGGCCGCCTTGACGTTGGGCACGCCCTCCAGCGGCGGGCGCGGGAAAATGACGCGGGTGCCCACGGGCAGATCTTCGACCCAGAAGTCCTCGCCGTAGAACATCACCCGAGGGGGAGAACCCTTCTCGGTGATCACGATGTGGGACTCTTCGTCGTACAGCTTCTTCAGCGTCTTCAGGGGGCGCATCGCGGTCGCTTCTCGCCGTCCAGCGCCTTGGAATCAAGGCAAAGTCGGCTTCAGAGCGATGGGGTGCTCCCATCATTCCGATGGCAGGCGACGCGCCGCAGGGCTCTCAACCGCTGGGAATCACCTCAAAGAGCGAACGGCCCCCAAGTTGCCTTGGGAGGGCGCATGCGCAGCCCTGTGTTGGCCACCACGCTCTTCGCCGTCTTCGCCTCGGGTTGTTTCTACGTGGAGGGGCCTCCGCCGGGTCCCGGGCCGGGGCCCAGCCCGAGCGGCACCCTCACCATCGACAACGGCTCGTCGTACGTGCTCACCGAGATCCGCGTGACCGCCGTGAGCAGCTCCACGTGGGGCGCGAACCTGCTGGGCGGCGACATCCTCTACCCCGACGAGCAGCTGACCGTCTCGGTGGCCTGCAACGACTACGACGTGCTGATCGTCGACGAGTACGACCGCGACTGCGTGCTGCCCAACGTCGACCTCTGCCGCGCAGACACCTTGTGGGTGATCGACAACACCACGCTGCGGTACTGCGCCTTTTGAACCCGAGCCTGCTGGCCCTGAAGTTGCCTTCCTTCGGTCGAGCGCTGGCGACGGCTCGAGGAGGAACGCATGCGCGCCTCAGGGATGATCAGTTGTGTGCTGGCACTGGCGGTTTCAGGCTGCGTGTGTGGCGGGCCTGATCCCTACCGGTATGGCGGTGGCGGGGGCTCGGTCTCCACCCTGACCGTGGACAACGCGTCGTCGTACGTGCTCACGGAGCTGCGGGTGACGCCGGTGCAGAGCCCCGATTGGGGGCCGAACCTGCTCCCCGACCTGTTGTTCCCCAACGAGCAGATCACCGTCACCGTGCCCTGTGACACCTGGGACGTGCTGATCGTCGATGAGTTCGGGCGCGACTGCGTGCTGGAGGCGATCAATCTGTGCTTCTCGGATCGCCTGTGGACCATCGACAACCGAACGCTCGCGAGGTGCAACTTCTGAAGCCGCTCAGCGCACGTCGAGGATCGGCCAGTTGTAGCTGCGCGCCAACGCCCGCAGGCGAATGTCGGGGTTCACCGCGGTCGGCCGGCCCACCACGGTGAGCATCGCGTAGTCAGAGGCGCTGTCGGTGTACGCGAAGCTCTTCATCAACGAGATGTGGTGCGTCTCGCAGTACTCGCGAATGACGTTGGCCTTGTTGGCGCCTTCGATGATCGGCGGGATGACCTTGCCGGTGGCGATGCCGCCGACGAACTGCATGCGGTTGGCGATGAGGTCGTCGGCGCCCAGGTGCCGCGCGAGGGGGCGCATGGTGAAGTCGAGCGCGCCGGTCACCAGCACGATGCGGCAGCCTGCGCGCCGCGCTTCGTCGATGAGGTCTTTCGCCTTCGAGAAGATGGCCGGCTTCACCACGTCTTCGAACAGGTCTTCCGTCAGCGTCAAGAGCCGGTCTTCGGTCAGACCCTCGTACTGGCGGTAGAAGTACTCGTTGAAGATCTTCCGGTCGACCAGGTTGAGCGCGCCGAAGAGGGGGATCTGCGCGACCGTGGTGAGCGTGCGCTTCAAGATGCCCGGCAGGCTGCCTTCGTTCATCGCGTAGTAGCCGTACGCGTGCACCACGTTGGTGCTGATCAACGTGCCGTCGATGTCGAAGAAAGCCGCCTTGCCCGTGGGCTTGGAGGTGTGTTCCTGGGGGAGCGCGTGCTTCACGGGCGGCGCTCTAGCACGCTCCCGGAGGGCCGTCAGGCCTCCAGCCAGTTCTCGACGCGCAGGTCTTCGATCCGGGCGAAGTGGCGCACCTTGCCGGTGACCAGGGTGCAGTCGTGCGCCAGCGCGATGCTGGCGATGCGCAGGTCGGCCTCGTCGACCCGGGCCCCGCGCCGTTCGAGCCGCGCGCGCAAAGGCCCGTAGACCTCCGCCGCCGCGACGTCGAAGGAGAGCGTCTCGACCTCGCTCAGAATTCGGCGCACCCGCTCGTAGAGCTCGAGCTTGCCGACCTTCTGCGCGCCGTAGCTCAGCTCGGCCAGGGTGATGCTCGTGGTGAACTGCGAGCGAACCGGCACCCGCGCGAGCCGCTGATGGAGTTTCGTCAGCGCGTCGCGGCGCAGCAAGGCCGAGATCACGTCGGTGTCGAAGACGTATCTCACTTGAGGCTCGGCACCTTGCGTTTGCCTTCCTTGCGCCGACCCTTCACCACGGACTCGAGCGCCGGGGCGTAGCCGGGCTCGTCATCGAAGGCGCCCACCAACGCGAGCAATCCCGTCGGCCGTTCAGCTGCCACCGGCACCAGCATGGCGACGGCCTTGCCGTGCTTCTCGATCACGATCTGCGCGCGGGTGTGCTGCACCTCTCCCAGAACCTCGGAGAGGTGGGCTTTCAACTGGGCAACGCTGAGCGAACGGGTCATTTTGACCTCCCGCTTAGCAATATGTCCCTTTTCCTTCGGGCTCGCCAGCGGCCCACCCGTTCATCTCGAGCGAAGTCGAGGGACTCCGCTCGGGGAGACCGGTGTGTGGGCTCCACTTTCTGCCGATCAGGCCTCGACGGTGGTGAAGGTGAGCTCGAGGCCAGAACCATCGGCCTTCACGTCGGCGAACGCCTTGCCGCCGTTCTTGAGCGCACCGAACAGCAGCGCCTCGGCCATGCCCTTCTTGAGCTGCTGATCGACCATGCGGCCCAGCGGGCGAGCACCGAACTCCGGGTCGTAGCCCTTCTCGCCGAGCCACTCGCGCGCCTTCTCCGACAACGCGATGGTGACCTTCTTCTCGGTGAGCAGCGCCTGGAGCGCGCGCACTTCTTTGTCGACCACCATCAAGATGATGTCCTTGGGCAGGCCGCTGAACTGCACGGTGGCGTCGAGGCGGTTGCGGAACTCGGGGCTGAAGGTGCGCTCGAGCGCTTCTTTCGACTTGCCCATGTCGATGGCCGGCCGTTCACCGAAGCCCAGCGACTTGGCCTTCATGTCGCGCGCGCCGGCGTTGGTGGTCATGATCAAGATGATGTTGCGGAAGTCGGCCTTGCGGCCGTTGTTGTCCGTCAACGTCGCGTGGTCCATCACCTGGAGCAGGATGTTGAAGAGCTCGGGGTGCGCCTTCTCGATCTCATCGAGCAGCACCACCGCGTGCGGCGCCTTCCGCACGGCGTCGGTGAGCAGGCCGCCCTGGTCGAAGCCCACGTAGCCGGGGGGCGCGCCGATGAGCCTCGAGACGGTGTGCCGCTCGGAGTACTCCGACATGTCGAAGCGCAAGAAGTCGACGCCGAGCACCTTGGCCAGCTGCTTGGCGAGCTCCGTCTTGCCGACGCCGGTGGGCCCCGCGAAGAGGAAGTTGCCGACCGGCTTCTCGGCCGAACGCAGCCCTGAACGGGACAGCTTGATGGCCGCGCCCAGCTCGTCGATGGCCTTGTCCTGGCCGAAGATGACGCCGCGCAGCTCTTTCTCGAGGTTGCGCAGCTGCTCGCGTTCGTCTTTCGCCACGCTCTTGGGCGGAATGCGGGCCATGCGCGCGACGACCGCTTCGACGTCGGCCACGGTGACCTTGCCGGTCGGCTTCTCACGCAGGCGATCGATGGCGCCCGACTCGTCGATGACGTCGATGGCCTTGTCGGGCAGGAACTTCTCGTTGACGTACTTGTGCGCCATCTCGGCGGCGGTGCGCAGCGCGTCGTCGTCGTACTTCACCTTGTGGTGCTCTTCGTACTTCGGCGCCAGGCCCTTGAGGATCAACACCGTCTCGTCGACCGTCGGCTCGCCCACGTCGATGCGCTGAAACCGGCGCGACAGCGCGCGATCACGCTCGAAGGAGCTCTTGTACTCCTGGTGCGTGGTCGAACCGATGCAACGCAGCTTTCCGGAAGCGAGCGCCGGCTTGAGCAGGTTCGACGCATCCATCGAGCCGCCCGACGTGGCGCCAGCGCCCACGATGGTGTGGATCTCGTCGATGAAGAGGATCGCGTCGTCGTGCTGCTGCAGCGCCTTGAGCACCGCCTTGAGGCGCTCTTCGAACTGGCCGCGGAACTTGGTGCCGGCCAGCAGCGCGCCCATGTCGAGCGAGAACACCTTCGAGTTCGCCAGCGGCGCGGGCACCTTCTTCTCGAAGATCGCCAGCGCGAGCCCTTCGGCGATGGCGGTCTTCCCCACGCCTGCATCACCGACGTAGAGCGGGTTGTTCTTCCGGCGGCGGCAGAGCACCTGCACGGTGCGCTCGAGCTCGAGCTTTCGGCCAATCAGAGGGTCGATGTGACCCTTGGCGGCCTCGGCGTTGAGCTCGGTGCAATACGCGTCGAGCGGGTTCTTGGCGGCGGGCGCGCCTTCGTCGTCGTCGCCCCCCATGCTGCCCACGCCTTCACGTTCTTCGCCGCCGGGGCCTGCGCTCTCGCCGTCGTTCTCCTTCTTGATGCCGTGGCTGACGTAGTTGAGGAGGTCGTAGCGGGTGATGCCTTCTTCCTTGAGGAAGAAGAGGGCCTGGCTGTCTGTTTCGCGGAACAGCGCGATGAGCACGTCGGCCGAATCCATCACCTTCTGTTCAGCCGAGAGCGCATGGAAGGCGGCGCGCTGGAGCACGCGCTCCACGCCGATGGTCTGCTGCGGCTCGGCTTCGGCGCCTTCGGGCAGCCGCTCCACCGTCTCGTTCAAGAAGGTGTCGAGGCGGCCCTTGAGGCGATCCGCTTTGCCTCCGCAGGCCTTGAGCACCTCGATGGTGCGGGGATCTCGCAAGAGCCCCAGCAGCAGGTGTTCGAGCGTGAGGTACTCGTGCCGCATTCGTTTGGCCTCGGCGAGCGCGAAACGGATGGATGCCTGCAGTTCCTTGGCGATGATCGGGGAGGCCATCTGTCAGGTTTCCTCTGGCTCGATTGACAGCTTGAGCGGGAACTCGTGTTCCTTCGCCAGCTGGTGCGTCTTGTTGACCTTCATCTCGGCAATTTCTTTCGTGTACACACCAGCGACACCGAAGCCCGACCGATGCACGTTGAGCATGATCAACATCGCGTCCGACTCCGTCTTGTGGAACACCGACTGGAGCACGAAGACCACGAACTCCATGGTCGTGTAGTTGTCGTTGTGGAACAGCACCTTGAAGAGCGGCGGCTTCTTCAGCTGTTCCTTCTTCTTGGTAGCCGTAGCTACACCGGTATCGCCGTCGTCCTTGCTGGGGCGATGTTTGGTTGCCATGGCGGCCTGAAAGTAACAGACGATTTGCGGGTTGCACCCTGGCTGTGAGTGGCCCGCACACTGTTCGGATAGGTGAAACAGGCCTGTTGACGGTGGGTTCGCGCCCGGTTCTCCTGCGCCTTCGGTGCTCGCGCTCGCCCTCGCCACGCTGCTTGCTCAGTCTGCGCCGATGGTGGCGGTGATCGACATCTCGTCGGAAGACGCGATCTACGAGGACATCTCGAGGCGCTACGCGGAGTCGTTGGTCGAGGCGCTGATGAAAGAGGGCGTGACCGCGGTGCGCATCGACGAATCAGACCTGCCGCCCGAAGGTTGCCGGTTGGGGCCCTGCCTGGGCGTCGCCGCCCGCGGAAAGGGTGCGCTGGCGATCGTCACGCTCGACGCTGAGGAGCTCTCCGAGACGAAGAGCAAGGTGGTGGTGACGGTGATGCGGGCCACCAACGGCGAGCCGCTGGCCGGGGGGCGTTACGAGCTGAAGGTGGGCGTGAAGAAGGCGCCCAAAGGCCTGGTCACCTTCCTGGCGCAGGTGAAGAAGGCGATGGCGAAGGTCGTGCCCGCGCACTGAACAAAGTGCTCCCTCTCCCCGAGGGCGAGAGGGTCGGGGAGAGGGCTATCGCTTGCCGTTCCCGTTCCCATGCCCATGCCCGTTGTGCCGGCACGCGTACCCATCCCAGTGATGCGCGGGAGGACAATCGACTCGCCTCACCGCCGCTGCGCCATGGAATCCACGGTGATGGCGCGGGCCGATGATGCAGCCGGAGCCCAGAACAGCGAACAGGGTCAGCGCGAGAAAGGTCTTCATGGAGCGGAACCCTGCCAGTCGCCCCGGGTGAGCCTCAACCCCGAAGAGTGGGCGGAGGTGGGCATGCCAACGTCAGGACACCGTTCGCGCCGAGCGCATTCGAGGGGTCACTTGCCGCGCGAAGCGCGTCTATTTCTGCGCCAGGAACCACGAGAACGAGAGGGTGGCCTCACCACGCCCCACGAAGCCGTGACCGGGCAAGATGTCCACTCCGCCGCGCAGATGCAGTCCCACGCCGAATTGACCGAGCCGCAAATCCGCCCCCAGCAACAACCGCTGAGGAAGCCGCACCACCTGAGAAGTGACGAAGACCTCAACGCCCGTCTGCAGCCCGAAGTCGAAGGTGAACGTCTCGCCACCGAGCGCGAGATTGAGCCCGGCGTGAGGACCCAGTCCGAGGTCGAACGCAGAGGGCACGAGGTGAGCGGAAGCGCCCACGGTGGTGGAAGCGGTCGCGAGGCGATTCTTCGTGAGCTGCCACACCCGCGCGCCGCGCAGTTCGAGGGTGCGATCGAAGAAGGCATAGAGCACCTCGGCGCCGATGCCGGTCATCGCGCCCGGTGCGTCGGGGAAGACGACGCCGAGTCCCGCGGTACGAGAGCCGGCCCACGCTTCGAGTCGAAGGTCGGGCTGCAATCGGCCGCGTGCGCTGAGCCAACCGCCTTCGGCCTCCGCGAACGTGGCGCTCAGGACGAGCAGGGAGCAGAGCGCGCGCCTCATCGCACCTCCACGGTCGCGCGCGGAATGAGCCGCAGTCGCGCTTCGCCCACGGTGCCATCGCTCATCGCCGCGTCGAGGAAACTGATCAACGCCTGCTCGATGCGTTCGTGCGCGTCGTTCAGCTCGACCGACGGCGGGCAGTCGCGTTCTCGATCTTCCGTGTCGGCGTCGGTGAATTGGTAGTGCGTCACGCCCTCGAGCACCGTGAACGCAGTCGGTGCACCGATGGTGTTCCAGCCCGCTCGCACCGGGTCGAGCCGCGCCGAGCAGTCGAGTTCTCCGGCGAGGCTCAAGGACGGCTTGGTGAACGCCATCGCCGCCGCGGTGTCCGCGCTGTCCGGAAAACCTGCCTCGAGCACGACGGCAGCGAAGCCTCCACCGAGCGCGAGCTTCATCGCCACCACGCTGCCCAGCGAATGCCCCGCGACCGCGATGCGATCGGGGTTCACCAGGTCCTCGAGCAACGAGCCGCTCGGCGGTGAGACGAGCAGCCCCCGCGCCGCCTGGCCGTAGTCGATGGAGAAGAAGGCCAGCTCCAGCTGATTTTCGGGGAGCACCACCACGTAGCCCGAGCGCGCCAGGGCTTCGGCCTGCCACTCGTAGCGCTTCGTGCCGACGAACCCGCCTTGAATGAAGACCACGCCGGGCATTGACGTACCCAACGGGCTTCCCGCCGCCGTCGAAGGGTAGAGCACCGTCATCTTCACGAGATCGGTGCCGTTGGTGCGCACCTCGAACTCGGCGCGGCTCACGCCTTCGCCGACGGGCTTTCCCGAGGTGGGCGCGGCCAGGCTGCAGCCGGTGATCAACAAGAAGGGCAGAGCGAAACGCACTTCAGCGCTCGGCAGGCCGGTGCACGGCGACCGCGCTGGGCACGGCCTTGCGCACCACGCGAAAGGGCACGCTGGCGCCGACGGTGGTGTACAGCTTCGCCCCCGTGCGGGTCTTCGCGGTCTTGAGGGGGAACTCCTTGGCGCGCGCGACGAACCACTCACGCACGGGCTTGAGCTCGAGCACGTGCACCTCCTGAACGTCGACGAACACGTACACGAGCAGATCCGCGATGGAATACAGAAAGCAGCCCGGTGAATCTTTCTCGGCGTTGCTGATCAGCTCGAAGAAATAGGTGCCGCGCCGGAAGCCCTGGCGATCGCCCTTCACCTCGACGCCGAGCACCTGCTGGCCTGGCCGCTCCCAGAGGAGGTCGACGCCGCGGTGCTGGAACCGCGGATCATTCTGCACGTCGTGCACGAGACTGCCGGGCACCTGGCCCATCATCACCTCGCGCGCGAGCGACACGGCGCGGTCCGCGGCGCCCATCACGCCGCGCATCGAATAGGCGCGGCTCAATTACTTGCGGAGCTCGACACCGACGGCGACGAGCTGCACCTCGCGGTACTTGCCATCCTTACCCTTGGGCACGGTCGCGCCTTCGGCCTCGTAGTGCTTGGCGCGCGCTTCTTCGAGCAGGGCGACCTTCACCACGCCTTCGACCTTGGCGGTGCTGCCGGCCGAGTCGAGGGGCACGAAGAAGCCGTAGTCCTTGAAGGTGACGCGCACGCCGGGGCCCTTCTCGGTGCCGGCCAGCTCCATCCAGCAGCCCTTCTTCTCGCAGGCCTTGCGGATCTTCGCCTCGACCGCGACCGTCTTGCCTTCGTAGTCGGTGGGGGAGGCGAGCAGCTTGCTCAGCTCGACCGCTTCGGCGCCCTTGAGCTTCTCACCGCGGGTCATCGTGGGCGCAGTCACTTCAGGGGCGGCGGTCAACAGCAGCGCGACGAGCAGGGTGTTCATGGCTCTCACGTAGCCGAAGGGTGGAGTGCTCGGCAAGTGAGCTCCTTCACCCTGGTGAGGGCTCACTTCATGGCGCAATTCCGGAACGTCTTGGCGGGCACACAAAACCGTCCCTCCCTACTTTCGCGTCATGACCACGACCACTGCGCCTCAGACCTCTTCATTTTCCTCCGAAGTCATCACGCCCCTCTTTCTCGGCCTGAACCTCGCCGCGTTCCTTGCCCTGGGGGCCATCGGCTTCTTCGGGCCGTACTTCCTCGCCGGGCAGCTCGACATCACGCTCGGCTCGACCTCCGCGCTCGCCGACTTCCGCGCCATGTATGGTGGGCTGCCTCTGGGCATCGCAGGAATCATCGCGCTGGGCATGAAGAACGCAGCGCTTCGCCACCCTGCGGTGCTGCTCTCGACGCTGACCGCGGGCGGGCTTGCGTTGGGCCGGCTCTTCACCATGGCAACGGTGGGCCTGCCCGGGCCGCTCGTGCTTGTCTCTCTCGCCTCGGAGGTGCTCGCGGTCGGGTGCGGGCTCTACCTGTTGAAGAAGTAAACTCATCTCTCCCGGCGGCGAAACGCTTCAGCGGTGCTGCCGGCCTTGCGGCGAAACCAGTCGCTGAAGTGTTGGTACGAAGCGAAGCCGACCTGCGTGGCGATGGAGGAGAGCTTCTCCTCCGACTCCGCCACCAGCTCCTGGGCCAGCTCGAGCCGTTCTCCATCCAGCACGCGTTGGAAGGTGGTGCCGAAGCTGCCCAGCCGGCGCTGCAGCGTGCGAGTGGAGACCCCCAGCTGCCTGGCCGCCGAGGGCAGATCCGCGCGGTCGAGCTGCGCGCGCAAAAGTCGCCTGAGCTGCTTGAGCTCGGGTGGCACGCCCCGCACCTCATCGCGCAGGGTCTCCCATCGCTTGAGCAACGCCGGGTCGAGCTCGAGCCAGCCCGCGGCCTCCGCTGCGTCGGTGAACAGCCGGGTGGGGAAGGGCTGCTCGTAGATCGCGAAATAGCCCGCCACCACCGTGCCCGCGAAACCGCCCGGCCTGATGATCGCTTCCTGCACGGTCACTTCGGCCTGGCGTGGCTTGGAGGCCTCCAAGAAATCACGCAGCACTCCGAACGACTTCCGGTCGATGCCCGTCATGCCACTGAAGTCCACGTAGGAGCGATGTGGCACGGCTCCCGGTCTCAGCTCGGTGGCCAGCACCTTCACCACCTCGTGCGTCTCCTCGAGGGACGCCTGGCCCCAGATGAAGAAGGCGTAGAGCTCTTCGGTTTCGCACAGGAAAAGAAAGTGCTCGCCGCTCAGGTACGTGCCCTCGGGAGCACGCTGGAACGCGGCCAGACTTTCAGCGGGGCGCAACGGAGCCGTCATCTGCACGATTGTCTCAGCGCGCGAACAACACCGCCAGCGCCGCTCGTGAACGGGGGGTGAGCTGCGCCTCGGTGGGCCACTGCACCTGCGCTGAATCGACGAGGCTCTTCGAGAACAGCGCCTCCATCACGCGCATCACGCGGCCGTCGGGCTGTTGGTCTCGATCGAAGGCGGGCACCAACCCGCACAACGAAAAGCCCCGGCGCTCGGCGAACAGCTGTTGCCCCCTCGACGCCAGCGTGACCCAGACCAGCAGCAGCTCTGCGCCCATCAGCGCGCCCAGCGTTTCGAAGAGCGGGAACCCGAGGGCCCCGAGAAACCCGGCACGGGCTTCCGGCGCGAGCACCCCGAGGCGGCCGTGTAGCGTGCGGGCGGCGACCTCGCGCTCGAAGGCCTGAAAGCCGACCACCTCACCGTCGCGGCAGATGGCGAACGCGAAGAGCTGCCGCTCGGGGTGGCTCGATGAGGCGAGCTGGGTGTGGAGCACTTCGGGCTCGAGGAAGACGGACTCTGCGCCGACACCGATGGAGGGGTACCAGCGGCGTAGTCGCTCGGGCAGCGTCGACAACTCAGCCGCTGTCCACGCGCGCAGCGTCACGCCCTCGGGCAGGGCTGCGGCGCGCATGAACTCGTCCATCGTCGGCCAGGCCATTCTGGGGTGCACACCGCGCCTCTACCCTCAGCGTTGGCTCCACAACAGCGGCAGGTCGACCCTCAGCCCCACGAGCGCAAACCCGAAGTTTCCCCAGTTGTAGATGTCACGGGTGGGCACGTCGGCGCCGCCCCCGACGAGCCTCAGCCGAAGCAGGAGATCGAGGCCCGGAATGACGGGAACACCCAGGGTGAGCGCGACGTCGTGAATGCCCCCGCGCAGCCCGATGCCGAAGGTGTTGAAGAAGTCGACGTCGGCCTGCGCATACAGAATTCCCGCGTCGAACCGCGCGCGTGCCTTCAGCGCACCGACGACCCCGATGTCCCGCTCGACGGCGAACACCGCGGGCGAGGTGTCGACCGTGCGGAACTCGACCGACGCGTTGCGCACCTGCACGGAAGCGCCGACCCCCAGGGTGAAGCGCGGGACCTTCACGAGGTCGAACAGGTAGCTGAGCCGGTAGCCGTCGAAGAGGTAGCGGTGATCGACCACCGACGTGTCGGCGAAGGTGGTGCCCTTGAACGTCAGGTCGCGCGTCAGCGTGGTGCGCGTCGTGAGGTCGAGCGGCGCCCAGGTGGCGATGACGGTGTGCCGCGCAATTCTCGCTTCGATCGCCAGGCGAAGCGCGACCGCGAGGTTGTTCTGCTGGCCCACCTCTTTCGCGGAGTACAGCGTGCCGTTGGCGCCGTAGCGGCCGTCGTTCTGAAACAAGTAGGCAGCGCCCACCTCGAAGTCGACGATCACCGAGTCGAACAATGGTGACGGCACCGGCGGAGCAGCCACGGGCGTCGTCTCGGGTTTCTCTGCTTGCCCCAGCACGACGAGCGCGACGATCAGGAAGGCATTCATGGTGCGCCCTCTAGTAAAAGCGGGGAGGGACGAAGTCTCTGTTGTTTCTGCCGTCGAAGTCGGGTCCTCAGCACGCGCGCAACGGTGTACGGTGCCCCTCGCTTTGCAGCTCATCATGCCTGCCAGGAATCGTTCGTTCGGCCCGCTCGACGCCCTGGCCTTGATCGGTGTGTTGGGCTTCGCCGTCGCCCGCTGGATCCCGGTGGCCCGGTTGATCCCGTTCTGGGGCTGCGGCTTTCGCAAGCTGACCGGCATCCCGTGCCCCGGCTGTGGCCTGACCCGCGTGGCCGATCGCTTCGCGCACTTCAACGTGTTGGGCGCGCTCAAGGCGAACCCCCTGGGCACCGTGGCCGCGTCTCTCTTCGCGATCGCCATCGTCTACAGCGCGCTGCACCTGATCTTCCGCGTGCCGGTGCCGGAGGTCGTGCTCGATCAGAAAGAATGGCGCCGCGTGCGGTGGGGCATGGTGGCGATCTTCGCGCTGAACTACGTGTGGGTGGTCTTCGCGTACAGCGTGCTGGGACTGCGCTGACATGCTCTGGCTTCTCGTCGCGCTCGGGTACCTCGCGGGCTCCATTCCTTTCGGGGTGATCATCACCTCGCTCTTCGCCGGCAAAGACGTGCGCGCGGCCGGCAGCGGCAACATCGGCGCGACCAACGTCGCGCGTGTGGCGGGCAAGAAACTGGGCGCGCTGGTGTTGCTGCTCGACGCCGCGAAGGGCTCGTTGCCGGTGTTGCTGGGGCTCTGGCTCGCGCCTCAAAGCCCGCTGCTGCACGTGGCCATCGGCGCCGCCGCCTTCCTGGGTCATGTCTTCCCCGTCTGGCTCAAGTTCAAGGGAGGCAAGGGCGTGGCCACGGCGCTGGGGGTGCTGCTCGTGTTGTTGCCGATCTCCGCGCTCATCGGTTTCGTCACGTGGGTGATCATTCTCGCCACCACCCGCATCAGCTCGATCGGCTCACTGCTCGGTGCGCTGCTCGCGATCATCAGCAGCTTTTTTCTCGGCCGGCCGCTGGAGTACTCCTTGCTCGGCGTGGGTCTGCTGCTGGCGATGTTGTGGACCCACCGCGGAAATCTCGAGCGCATCTTCAAGCGCACCGAGAACCGCGTCTGAGGCGTGATGTTCGCCCCGTGCCGATGTTCGATCGACGTTGAGCTTTAGAAGAGGTCGGCGGGCAGCAGCAGGTTGAGGCTCTCCTCGAAGCGCTGACCCTCTTCCCGCGCCGGCGCTTCGTGGCGCGTCTCGGTGCCTGCCACCCACCTCACGGCGCCCCGCGCGTCGAGCTCGATCTTCCAGGCGTTCTCCGGCTTGAGATCGCGCTCGATGACCTGCGCCAGCTCGGCGCCCAGCTCAGGGCACTCGACCAGAATCACCATCTCGCTGTTGTGCACCCAGCTGCGCGGGTCGAGGTTCATCGAGCCGATGAGCACGCGTTTGCGATCGATCACCATCGCCTTGGCGTGCAGCCCCACGAAGCCCGACTTGACCGGGTGCGTGTCGGCCACCTGCGACCGCATCGCGGCGTCCTGCTTGAGCTCGTAGAGCTCGACGCCACCCGCCACCATGCGCGGCCGCCACTGCGTGTAGTGCGCGTGCACGCCCGCGGCGTCGGTCGAGGCCAACGAGTTGGTGAGCATCACGAAGCGCACGTCTTTCTGGAGGTTCGTCTGTGTGCGCGAGAAAGAGATCTCGTCGGGAATGAGGTACGCGTTGGTGACGAGCACCTCGGTCTTCGCGCTCGACCAGAGCTGGGCGACTTCTTCGGGCAGGTAGTGCGTCACCTTGTCGGCGTCAGGCGTGTCGGTGATGACGCGGCTGGTGCCCGGGTGGAGTTCTTTCTCCAGAGCGCTCAGCTGCTTCGCCCAGTCCTGCACCTCGAGTGGGAACCGCTCCAGCGTCGTCGCCGCCTGGAGTTGTCTGAGCAGCGCCTCGCGGTGCACCTTCAGCGTCTCGAGCGTGCCGTTGGCGTCGAGCTCGGCTTGAGGCCTGACCCAGTCGCTGTTCCAGTACCGATCGAACACGCTGGAGATCTGGCGGGAGGCGTGACCGACGGTGAGCACGTCGAGGTCGCGAAAGTTGAAGGTGGGGTTGAGCCCCATGTACTCGTTGCCGAGGTTGCGGCCGCCCATGATGGCCGCGTGGTTGTCGGCGATGAGCGCCTTGTTGTGCATGCGCTGATTGAGCTTGGTGAAGTCACCGACGAACTCCACCGCGCGGCCGAGGGCGCCGCGGTTGCTCCACGGGTTGAAAACGCGCAGCTCGATGTTGGGGTGCGCGTTCACCGCGGCGTTCGGTACGTCGCGCAAGGTGGTCTTCTTGCCGTCGTCGATGGTGGTCATGTCGTCGACGATCAGCCGCACCTTCACGCCGCGATCAGCCGCTGCGATGACTCGCATGAGGATGAGGTCGCCCGCTTCGTCGCCCCACCAGAGAAACGTCATGAGGTCGAGCGAGTGCTGCGCAGAGTCGATGAGGGCAAGCCGCCAGCGCAGCGCGTCTTCGTTCACGTCGAGCAGCTTGAAGCCCGAACGATCTGCGCCCAGCGCGTCTTGCAGGTTCTTCTCGAGCTCAGCGAGCGGGCCCGCGCGGCCAGGCGTCGGGGCGAACTCCGCGGCCCGCGAGGCGCGCTTCGTGGTGGCACAGCCCAGCGTGGCGAGGACCAACAAGAGCACTGCACTGCGCATGGCGGGAACTCTGCCCCGATTGCGCGCGCCCGCGAACGATTCTTGCGTTCAGCGCGTCATCGGCGATGCGCGCCTTCGCCACGCACTCAAGGCCAGGAGCAGGAGGCCGAGCGCGGGCGCACTGCTCGTGGAGCAGCCGCAGCCCACTCCCAGCGTACGAGGTGGCTGGGCGAACCCCGCGTCCTCTGCGCCCGCATCCTCAGACCCCGCATCAGCAACGCCCGCGTCTGCAACGCCCGCGTCCGCAACGCCCGCGTCCGGGTCGCCAGCGAAGACATCGACCGTGGCCACCGCGGTCTGACCCGCGGAGTCCCGTGCTTCCACACCGTCGATGCCCCCCGTCGTGGTGCCGGCGACGTAGCGACCCGTCGAGTCGACGCTTCCCCCTGAAGGATTGGCCGTCATTCGAAAGGTCAGGCCCCGCCCGGTGCCGCCCGCGACGGAGAACGCCACCACCTCGCCCGGCCTGACCCGCGCCTGTGACGGCGCGATGCTCATGGGCGGCGGCGCGAGCACCGTGACCCCTCGTGAGCCTGAGAGCAGGTCGGGCGTGGTCGCGAGGATGACGAAGGTGGGCTGTGTGGCGCGGAAGGAAAGCGACGTCACCGACGCGGCCGGCGGCATCACCACCTGATCGCCCGGCACCGCGCACGACGGATCGACGAACAGGCTCGCCCCTCCGCCTGCGTCCAACTCGATGGGCGCCGACTCGCCGAGCGATGCCAGCCCTCCGCCGAGGCTCGCGCGGGCCTGCACTTCGAACGGCAGGCACTCACCCAGAAATCCTGCACCAGGGGCTTGCACCTCGAGCCGGCTCGCGAGCGGTACGCCGGCGCTGCGAACATCGTCGAAGTCGATCGTCCCCAACCACCTGCGGTCGTCCGCGTAGGGCTCTCCCACCGCCAGCCGGCCGACCGACATGCGGGGGCCCGAGAAGTCGACCGAGCGCTGCTCCAGCACGAGCCGCCCGTCGAGCCAGACCGCGCGCCCACCATCGCTGGTCCCCGCGCCGGTGACCGTGAACTCGAGCAGGTGCCAGGCGCCCAGGCTGAGCCCCGCGTCCGCGGAGAATTCGCTGTAGCCGGCGTCTGCACCGAAGCCGCCCATGACCAGGTCGAGGTTCGGGCGAAGTTTGAGGTCGATGAGTGAGGGGCTCTGCCCTTGCGCGTTGGTGAGCTGCGCGATGATCGGTGCGCCCATGCCATTGGTCGCCACCACGCGGACCCAGCTGCGCGCGTGGAAGTCGCCGAACATCGGCGCGGTGTCGTCGAAGAGCGCCGTGTCTGCGGCGTTGCCCGGGGCAGACTGGCCATCGATCAGCCGCACGCCGAAGCTCCCGCGGTGCGCGGCGGCCATCGAGATCGACATCGATGATTGCGGGTAGGGCGCGATGGAGACGTTGAAGCACCCCGGCGGCAGCTCCGTGTCGAGGCTGGTGCCGCTCTCGAGATCGCAGGTCAGCGCGTCGTCGCGCACCACCACCGTGGCCACGGCCGAGGTGGAGCCCGCGGCCATGGCGCTCCAGTCCGCAAGGCCCCGCCTTCCGCTGCGAAGGAAGACGGGCGGGCTCTGCGAGCTGCCCGGGAGAATGGTCACCGTCACCATCGGGCTCCAGGCCGAGAACGGTTCGGGGCCGAGCGAGACCTCCCCACCCGGCGGAGCGGTGACCACCACCATGGTGTTACCGCTGGTCACGGGCAGGCCATTGGCAGCGCGCCGTTCGACGGTCACGCCCTGGGTTCTTCCGCCCAGCCGCAGGGTGAGCGGCGCCCCCTGGAGGCTGAGCGATTGCGCTCGGGCACCCAACGCCAGGACCGAACAGAGGAGGAAGACCCGGGCGCTCATGAACACGCTCCAGTGTACGGGCCTCTGCCGCTTCAATGCGATGGGTTCGCTCCA
Organism: Archangium sp.; assembly: GCA_030695565.1. Taxonomy (GTDB): domain Bacteria; phylum Myxococcota; class Myxococcia; order Myxococcales; family Myxococcaceae; genus Archangium_A. Next base: position 38,986 of record JAUYRZ010000131.1, on the reverse strand, counting down.
TCAGCCAGGCCGCGGGCGTCGAGCCCATTCCTGCCGAGGGCCTCTCCAGATCTGGGCCCCCTTCGTTCGTCACGGCGGAGACTCGAAGTCTTGAAACTCGTAACGGAATCACCCCACTCGCAGATGCGCGATCCGAGCGTGGACCCTCGTGCAATGACTCCCTGCCGCATTCCCCCGTTCCAAGGAGTTCTCATGAACCGCCTCTTCGCGTTGATCGCCGCTGCTGCCTGCCTGTCTGCCTGCGCCCCTGACCCGGTCTACACACGCTGCGTCGAGGAGAAGAAGTCGTACTGCAGCCGCCTCTACGCCTGCGTCGCGCTCGGTGGCCTCAACGTGCAGGTGAACTTCGAGAACGAGAACGACTGCAACACCAAGGAGTCGAAGACCTGTGAGCAGGTCAGCGAGCAGAACGCGTGCCCGGGTGGCACCAGCTCGACGTACTCGGCTGGCAAACACGATCAGTGCATCGCCGATCAGAAGACCCAGTCGTGTTCGGCCTTCGCCAGCCGCCCGTCGAGCTGCTCGTCATACTGCTGCACCAGCAGCACCGGCTCGTGCACCTGAGTTCGGGTCAGGGCTGAGCGGTCGGCCGCTTCAGCTCACTCCTGGCCGGCCCCGCCTCGTCTTCCTCGTCGAGCTTGGAAGCAGGGCGGGGTGCGGCGGGATCGACGGCCGGCACAGGCGCTGAAACCTTCTTCTTCTTGCTCCCTCTCCCTTCGGGAGAGGATCGGGGTGAGGGGCTGGTCACCACGGGGGCTGAAACAGGACCCGGAGCGACAACCGGAACCGGAACCGGAACTGGAACTGGAACTGGAGAAGGAGCAGCTACCGCCTTGGCTACCGGAGCCGGAAGCGCACTCAACGTCTGAGACACCTCGAGCCGCCCACCCCCACCGGTGATCCGCACGTTGGCCGGAGCAAAGCCCTCCTTCTCCAGCCGCAGCTCGAGCGACGCGCGATTGCCCTGACCGAGCACCTGCTCGAGATCGATCGGCGTCACGCCCAGCTTCCTTCCTTCGACCACCACGTCCGCGCCCATGGGCGTCGACTCGACGTGGAAGACGAGCTTGGTCGGAGCCGTGGGCTTCATGACCGCCCAGGTGCCCAGCACGCCGGCCACCGCTGCCACGAAGAACCCGCCGACCAGCAGCACCGACGGCCCCCGCGGCTGCGGCGCGGGCGCCAGCATCACCACCGGCTCGGGCGGCGGCAGCGTCACAGGCACCGACGCTTCGGTCTTCGGCTGCACTTCAGGCTCGACGTTTCGCGAAGGCACCGAGACGTCCTGCAGCGCGAGCAGCAGCTCATCCATCGACTGGAAACGGTCCATCGGCGACTTGGCCAGGCACCGCATCACGATCGACTGCAGCGCCTCGGGCACCGCCTCGAACTTCGAAGGCGCGACCATTGCGGGCACCGGCTGGTGCACGTGTTTGAGGATCACCTCGAGCGCGCCACCACCGCTGAAGGGGGGCTTGCCGGTGAGCATCTCGAACAGCATGGTGCCCAGCGAGTAGATGTCGCTGCGCGGGTCGGCGCGGTTCTTCTCGCCCTGCTCCGGCGCCATGTACGGAGGGCTGCCCATCAGCATGCCCTGCTGGGTGATCGCCCGGCCCTCGAGCTCGTGGCCTTCGACGAACGACTTCACCAGGCCGAAGTCGAGCACCTTCACGAAGTCGGCGTCGTCATCGGCGTGGAGCAGCACCACGTTGCCCGGCTTCAGATCGCGGTGCACCACGCCCAGCTCGTGCGCTTCTCGCAGCGCGCGCGCCATCTGCTGGCCGATGCTGAGCACGCGGTGCCAGGGCAACGCGCCCTTGGTGAGCAGCTTCTCGAGCGTCTCGCCGTCGAGGTACTCCATGGCGAGAAAGAACAGCCCGTCACGCGTGCTGCCGTAGTCGAGCACCCGCACCGTGTTGGGGTGGTTGAGCTTCGAGGTGAGCGCGGCTTCGACCAGGAAGCGCTGCTTGAAGCTCTCGTCTTTTCCGGCGCCGTACCGCGAGTCGAGCAGCTTGATGGCCACCGCGCGGTTGAGCGGCAACTGCACCGCCCGGTACACCTTGCCCATCGCCCCTTTGCCGATGACCTCGACGATGCGGAAACGGCCGTCGATGGTCTGACCAATGAGCGGATCGAGAGCGTCGGCATGCACCTCGGCCGTGGTCGACTCTTCGTGTTCGCCTGAGTTGGTGACTTCGGTCATTTAAGGACTTTCCGAAGAATACTCCCGAGGCGTGACCACCGGATACTGGAGCAGCTGGCACTCGATGGGCCCGTTCCACAAGTCAGTGCGCTTGTTGGGCCGGCGGCCGAAAGCGCTCTCGAAGGCGGGGTTGCCGGCCAGCACGGCCATGCGCCAGCCATTCCACTTTCCCAGTGATTTTCCGAGCATGTGGAAGAACGACTTCATGCCCTTCTGCCCGCCGTCGCCGATGCGCTCGCCGTAGGGCGGGTTGGTGATGAGCAGACCCGCAGGGCCTTCCGGAGGCGCGCTCTTGAGCACGTCGGCTTCTTCGATCTTCACCGCGGTGGAGAGCCCGGCGGCGACCACGTTGCGTTTGACCGCGAGCAGCGCGTCTTCGTCGTAGTCGCGAGCGATGAGTTGGAAGGGCAACGTGCGTTGCTGGGAGATCGCTTCTTTGCGCAGGTCGTCGAGCAGGGGCCTGGCCTTGGCGGCGAACTCCGGCCAGTTCTCCAGGGCGAAGTGACGCTTGAGCCCGGGGGCGCGGCGCATCGCCATCCACGCGCCTTCGATGACCAGGGTGCCCGAGCCGCACATGGGGTCGGCCAACGGCTCTTCGCCGGTGTAGCCGGCGGCCATGAGCAGCGCGGCCGCGAGGGTCTCTTTGACTGGCGCGATGGTGGTCTTGATGCGGTAGCCGCGCTTGAAGAGCGGTTCACCGCAGAGATCGAGTGAGAGCGAGAGGGTGGTCTTGGCGAGGTGAGCGACCACGCTGACGGTGGGATCGTGGCTGTCGACGTCGGGGCGTGAGCCGTACTTCTGGCGCAGGCGATCGACGATGGCGTCCTTGAGCTTGAGCGCGACGAAGCCGGTGTGCGTGTGCTCGGAGTCTTTGAGCGTGGCTTCGACCGCGAAGGTCATCTTGGGGGTGAGCCAGTCTTCCCACGGCACCTGGAGGGCGGCCTCGTAGAGGCCTTCTGCGCCGACCGACTGGAACTCTCCCAGGGGGTACAACACGCGCATGGCGATGCGGGAGTGCAGGCAGACGCGGAGGATCTCGTCGAGCGCGGCCATGAAGCGCACGCCGCCGCGGTCTTGCCGGATGCGCTTGCAGCCGAAGGTCTCGAGCTCCTGGGCCAGGAAGACCTCGGTACCGCGGGTGCAGGTCGCGAAAATGGGAAGGCGGACGGCCATGCGCGGGCGCTAGCTCAGAATCCCCCCCCTGTCTTCCCCTCTCCCCTTGTCACGCAGCCGGTCCAGCGGAACGCTGGGCGAGCGCAGCTGAAGCGGAGCGGAAGAAGCGCCGAGGCGGAGTGACCAAAAAGGAGGGGGAGAGGGCCGGGGAGAGGGCTGTGCTAGGTCCGCGCCCGTGCTTGGCCTCATCTACGTCCTCGTCATCTACGCCGTCGTCCTCGGTCTCCACCTCGTCGTGCCCGGCCGCTGGGTCGACGGCTACGTGATCGATCCGAAAACCAACAAGCCGTTGAGGTACCACCTCAATGGCCTCAGGGTGTTTTTCCTCTCGGTCGCCGCATGGGCCGCCGCTTGCGGGTCGGGCCTGCTGCCGTGGGACGCGTTCTACGCACACCGCTGGGAGATGGCCGCCAGCGCCTGCGGCCTGGGGCTCCTCTTCTCAGCGGCGATCGTGTTCCCCGCCCCGAAGGTGAAGAACCTGTTCGCCGATTTCTACCTGGGCCGCCTCGACAACCCGCAAGCCCTCAACGGCCGGCTCGACGCGAAGATGTGGCTGTACCTCATCGGCGCGATCATGCTCGCGCTCAACCTCTACTCCTTCGCGGCCGCGCACTTCCTGATGCACCGCGACGACCCCTCACCCGGCGTCTTCGTCTCGACGGCGCTCTTCAGCTTCTTCCTCATCGAGTACCTGAACTTCGAAGAGGTGCACCTCTACACCTACGACTTCATGGCGGAGAAAGTCGGCTTCAAGCTCGGCTGGGGTTGCCTCACCTTCTACCCGTTCTTCTATGCCGTCGGCCTGTGGACGCAGGCCGAGAAACCCAACCCGCACACCTCGGTGCCCGCGTTGATCCTCTGCGCGGTGCTCTTCTTCACGGGCTGGGCGTTCGCGCGCGGAGCGAACCTCCAGAAGTTCCACTTCAAGCAAGACCCGAAGCGAAAGTTCCTGGGCATCACGCCCGAAGCGCTCGAAGGCCGCGTGCTGGTGAACGGCTTCTGGGGGCTCTCGCGCCACATCAACTACCTGGGCGAGCTGCTGATGGCCTCAGGCATCACGCTGGCGCTCGGCTACCCGGGCGCGTGGGAGCCGTGGCTCTACCCGCTCTACTACGTGGCGCTGCTCTTCCCCCGGCAGCACTTCGACGACCTGCGCTGCGCAGCGAAGTACGGCCCGTTGTGGGCCGCGTACGTGAAGCGCGTGCCGCACAAGATCATCCCCTTCATCTACTGAATGAGTCCTTCGCCCTGCGAAGCGGGGAGAGAGGGGCCACTTGCTGATCAGGGCTTCGCCGGAGCCGTCTTCGGCGCGAACACGAGCACCTCGCGCCGACCCCGTCGGAAGGTCTCCACCGCTTCACGCAGCTCCGGGTAGCCCGCCTTCCCCAGAGCGCCGACGCCGTGAGCGATCTTCCGCCGCAGCTCCACGCCTCGCGGGGTCTTCTTGTAGTTCACCTCGACCTCCAGCCCGTCCAGCTTCACGGAGAGCGGCTGGGGTACCTCGACCAGCTCGAGCCCCTCGGGCACGGTGAGCTCGTAGATTTCTTCCACGTTCTCCTGATCGGTGAAGTGCACGTCGAGGTCGCGCGTCGAGCTCTCGAACAGCCCCTCCCAGAGGGGTCGCAGCACCGTGGTGGGCACCAGCCAGCGCGGCCCGTCTGCGCTCGCTTCTCGGGGGAAGGAGACCGCCGTCTCCCAGCTGCACGCCTTCTCGTTGCACTCCTTCCACTTCACGCTCTCGACGTTGGCCAGCGGGCTGACTGTGGCGAAGACGCCTTGTTCGCTCTCCCGGGCCTTTCGCGCGGTCGAGCTTCGTTGCCGCTCCGCGTGCGCCCCGGCGAGGTGGCCGGTCGCGCTGACGGTCACCAGGTCGCTCACCGTGCCATCGGTGTGGAGCGAGGCCCGGTGCGACACCAGAAAGTCAGTCGACGGGGGCGCTGCCTCGACCGCGGTGATCCATCGCCCCAACGTCTCCGCCTCCGTGAGCACGGACTTCGTCTTGAACACATAGACCTGTGTTCGTTGGAAGTGCTCTGGGAGCTGCCCGTAGCCGCAGTAGTCACACGAAGCGTCGAGGGTGACCGCTTGCTCGACTCCGGGCTGGGCAGGGAGGTGAACGAACAGGTGGTCGAACTGACTGAGCCGGGGGAAGTCTGCGGCGACTTGTTGCGAGAGCCGCCCCGTTCCGTAGCCCAGCCACACGTCGAGGCCTTCGCGCGCGAGCAAGAACTTCAGCAGCAGCGCACGCTCGACCACGCTCGCCTTCCCGCTGGCCAGCGCCGAGGAGAGTTTCTCCTCACGATTCCAGCGGATGCCCCGGGTCGTGGTGCGCTCGACCAGCAGGCTCATCGCCCGCTCTACCTTGCACTTCACGTCGGCACAGTCGCTGACGTTCAGTGGCTCGGTGAGCCCCTGTTCCAGCTTGCCGTCGATGAAGAACGCCACGCCCCTGCCCTCGACCACGTCGCTCCAGGTGCGCAGCCAGTCGTAGGTGAAGCCGGGCACGCGATAGGCCACCGCGCGCCACGCCCAGCGCGGCTCGGTGAAGGTCCAGTGCGGAGAGAAGTCGGCCTTCCGCCGGGGCGGGAGGTCGTTGAGCTGGAAGGTGACCTGGTGCCTTCCATCGCCCTTCATGCGCACCGCGATCGGTGAACCGCCCTTGAACTCGATGGTTCCCATCACCAGCTTCTGCGACGCCAGGAGCTCGAACTCGTAGTGGCGCACGGGAAAGGGGCCCAGGGTGTCTTGCTCATCGGCGCTGACCAGAAACGGCCATTCGATCGCCCACTGGTACTCGAGCACGCTGCCCACCCGCACGTCGGGGAAGCGAAAGAACTTCGCGTTGAGATCCCGCTCACCCTGACCGCTGGAGTCGCTGAGCAGCTGCGCGCCGTCGAAGAGTTGCTGGGTGCCATCGGGCTGCACCACCCGCGCGTTGAAGGCCGTCAGCGTGGAGCTGCCCCACAGGGGGATCTTCACCTCGGCCAGCTCGAAGCCGCCCTCACCCAGCACCGCGGTCACCTCGTGTCGCGTGCTCCGCGTCAGGTCGCTGCCGGACCCCGCCATCAGCTCCGTGGAGTCGGAGCGAAAGAGCACCACCGCCGCGTCATCAGGGTACCTGGTCGCGTCGAACTTGAGCTGGTCGTCCGTGAGGAACTTCGCCTTGCCCGTCGTGGCGCAACCAGCGCCGAGCACAGCCAGCAGGAGAATGGTTCTCATCGCGACGCCTCCACGGGAAAGCGCAGCACGGCCGCGGCATGTTCGGCGTGCAGCACTTCGCTGATGAAGCGGTTCGCCTCAGGCAGGCGCGCGACGGGGATGACCCGATTGCGGCGCGTCATCGTGCGTGTCACTTCGAGACCACCGTCGATCTTCTTCCAGCGCGAGCGGTAGGCACCGTCGGCCGACTCCACCTCGATGTCCTGCGGCACCGATCTCACCTCTGACCCGGGGGGCAGCTTGAGAACGAGGCTCGACTCCATCGTCTCTGCGTACGGGTAGACGACGTTGGTCTTCCGATTCTCCGGCCAGGGATGGCCCCAGGGCTCGAAGAGCTCCGACACCCGAAGCAGCGCGTCGCCTTGCGTACTGCGCGCGAAGAGCTGACGCACCTCGAGGGTGCCTTCCACCGCGACCCGGTCGACGAAGTCGCCGGTGACGGTCGGCCTCGCGGTGGCCACGTGGGCCGATCGGTTCCACACCTGGTGACCCAACCACTCAGCCAGCTTGCCGGTACCGGTGAGCAGGCGCTGCTTGACCGGCAGGGCGTTCGCCCCGCGCGTCTCGAGGCTGATGGTGCCTTCTCCGTCACCTCTTCCGTCGAGGGTGAGCGTGACGGCCTGGCGTTCGAGGTTGCTCTCGGCCGGGCTCGCGGGTGTCCTCTTCAAAGGCGCGCCGCCCTCGCGCAGCTCGAGCACGGTCGCTTCTTGATCGTTGGGCGGCAGCTGACCGAAGGGCACGGCGCGCCAGGTCGGGTCGGCGTACACGGTGCCCCCATCGGGGAGATCGACCGCGAGGATCGCGTGGTTGAAGTTCGCTCCCAGCGAAGGGAGCTGAAAGGGCATCGGCGTGCCGGTGTGCGAATAAATGAGCGTCGGTGCAGAGGAGACCCCCGCGATGCGCAGCAGCGTGTGCAGGTAGGTCGCCTTGTCCTTGCAGTCTCCGTAGCGGCCCTTCTGCACCGTCGGTGCGTCATGGGGGATCCACCCGCCGTAGCCGATCTCGATGGCGCAGTACTGAATGCTCCGGCAGGCGTACTCGTAGAGCGCGCGCGCCTTCGCGTTCGGCTCGTCGGGCACCTCGGCGAGCACCTGCTTGACCGTGCTCTCCAGCTCGGGCGTCACGCGGGCCTGCTCGGCGTATTGCGTGGCCAACCAGGCAGAGAGTGCTTCAGGGGAAGGAAAGGCCTGCTTCGTCTGTCCCTGCTCCTTCCACTCCTCCAGGCGCACGGCGACCAGGGGCACGAGGGCCCACGACGCCGGCCCCTGCGGGTCGATGTTCACCGCCGGCAGATCGCGGCGCTCGAAGGTCCACTTCTTCACGTCGCCTTCGATCTCTTCCTGGGGTGCGAAAGGCTTCCCGTCGAAGGACTGCACCGTCCAGCGGATCACCCAGTCTCGTGGCGTGGTGACGATCACCCGGGCGGCCACCACGGGCACTTCGTCGCCGAAGCGTTCTCGCAGCACGTAGGGCTTCACGTCGAGGCGGCGCGTGACGATCTCCGACTCGAACACCGAACCCACGGGCAGGGGAGGCACGGGGATCTCCACCACGCGGTCGTCGGTGAAGAGCACGCTGCCGTCGAAGACCGGGCGATCCGACCGCTTCTCGTCGTCGATGCGCTCTTCGGTGCCGTCGGGCTTGACCACCCGGCCGCGCATCGACTCGACGTGCGTGAAGGTGCGGCTGTACCAGGCGCGCATCGGCGGGAGCACGGTCGGCTTGAGGATCTTCGCTCGCCATCGCGAGGTGAGGATCACCTGCGGCGCGCCCCCGGGCCCCTCGGGTACGAAGCGGGCCACCGTCTCATCCAGCAGCACGACGTACTTCGCGTTCGGGTGATCCTTCGCGGTGGGCAACGTCTTCACGTCCAACGTTGCGAACCCGCTTGCACAGCCCCACAGCGACACCGCGACCACCAGCCAGCCGTTGCGCATGGCCGCGGAGAGTACAGCAAAAGGGCGTCGGCCCTCTCCCCAACCCTCTCCCCCGCGGGGGAGAGGGAGCTCCTTCACATGCTGGCGCTGCCCGGCATTTGCCCCACCGGCCTGACCAACACGTCACGCGGCTTCGCGCCGTCGGCCGCACCGACGAGCCCCTCGCGCTCCATGCGTTCGATCATGCGCGCCGAGCGGTTGTAGCCGATGCGCATCTTGCGCTGGAGCATCGAGATGCTGACCTGCCGCATCTCCGAGACGATCGCGATGGCCTGGTCGTACAGCTCGTCGGACAGATCGTCCTCGGGGCTCTCGCCATCACCGTCGTCTTCACGCGGCTTCAAGATGTTCTCGTCGTAGACCGGCGTGCCCTGCGCCTTGAGGTGATCGACCACCTTCTTGATCTCCGCCTCCGACACGAAGCAGCCGTGCACGCGCTGCAGGTGCGCGCTGGTGGGCGGCATGATGAGCATGTCGCCCATGCCGAGCAGCGCTTCAGCGCCGACCGTGCCGAGAATGGTCATCGAGTCGGGCTTGCTGCGCAGCATGAAGCTGATGCGCGTGGGGAAGTTCGCCTTGATGATGCCGGTGACGACGTCGGTCGACGGGCGCTGGGTGGCGACCATCAGGTGAATGCCGGCGGCGCGCGCCATCTGCGCGAGGCGGGCGATCGACGTCTCGACCTCTTTCGAGGCGACCATCATCAGGTCGGCCAGCTCGTCGATGACCACGATGATGTACGGCAGCTTTTTGAGCTCCTGCTCGCTCTCGGCCTCGACCGCGGCGCGCTCGGTGGCCGCCATCGCCAGGGCAGCGGCTTCCTGCTCCGACTCGGTGATGGCCTGCTCGTCGACGCGAATCTCGCCTTCCTTCGCGAGCGCCTCGACCTCGGCCGCGATCTCTTCGCGCGGATCTTCGGGCAGATCCTTCGGCACCGCGACGCCCAGCTCGAGGCCGGCAGGGGAGGGCGCCGCTTCGAGCGCGTTCGCTTCGGTGGCCGGCGCGTTGCCCGACTCGCCGGCGACATCGACGATCAACATGCGCTTCTTCTTCTTCACCTCGGCCGGAGCCACCTCGAGCGCAGGCAGTTCGGCAGGCGGCGCTTCGACCACCTTCGACGAAATGACCGGCTTCTCCTCGACCTTCGGAGGCTTGATCACCGTGGGCTTCGCGTCGACCACCGTCTTCGAGGCGCGCTTCTTCGCCACCTCGGCTTCGACGTGGGTGTTGTAGCCGGTGATGTTGCGCACGCCCGCTTCGGACAACAGCTTGTAGCGGCGGGTCATCTCGTCGACCGCCCACTGCAGCGCGATGGCCGCCTTCCTCGGGTCGGTCACGACGGGCAACAACAGGTGCGGAATGCCCTCGTACACCGAGAGCTCGAGCATCTTCGGATCCACCATGATGAAGCGCACCTCTTCGGGCGTGCTCTTCATGAGGATCGACATGATCATCGCGTTGACGCTCACCGACTTACCCGAGCCGGTGGTGCCTGCCATCAGCAGGTGAGGCGCCTTGGCGAGGTCGAGGATGTACGGCGTGCCTTCGATGTCCTTGCCCAGGCACATCGTGAGGCGCGTGTTCGATTTCTGGAAAGCGTCCTGCTCGGCGATCTCCTTGAGGAAGACCATCTCGCGATCCTTGTTCGGCACCTCGACGCCGACCACGCCCTTGCCGGGAATGGGCGCGACGATGCGTACGCGCATGGCCTCCATCGCCATCGCGAGGTCGTCTGACAGCGACGCGATGCGGCTGATCTTCACGCCGGGCGCGGGCTTGAACTCGTACATGGTGACCACCGGGCCGGGGCGGATCTCCACCACTTCGCCGTCGATGCCGAAGTCGCGCAGCTTGGCGGTGAGGCGCTCAGCGGTCTCCAGGTAGGTGCTCTTGTCGACCGCGGTGCGCTCTTTGCGGTGCACCTCGAGCAGATCGAGCGGCGGCACTTCGAAGTTCGAGCGGCCCTTGGTGAAGACGAAGTCTTCGCGGCGGGTGGGCTTGGGCGGCGCCTTGGGCTCCACGATCAACGGCATGCGGGCCAGCGCGGTGGCACCGGCGGGCGCCAGGGCCATGGGGGCGGTGATGGCGGGCATCGCGGGAGCGGCGGCGATGGCGGCCTCCAGCGGGGCGATCTTCGGTGACGAGACGAACGACTCCACCGGGGCCGGAGGCGGGGCGGCCGGCGCCTCGATGATGTTCGGCACGCGGCGGGGCGGAGGCACCGACTGCAGCAGCTCCGAAGGCAGGGGAGGCGAGCTGGGCTGCGAGGCGCTCGCGGGCCCGAAGTTGAACGCCGAGGCCCACGCGGGATCGCCGTTGTTCGCGGCGAGTGAAGGCTGCTGCGCCATCGAAGGCGGGGGCGAGCTCGGCTGCGCGCCGTTGAGAATTCCGGGCGCGAGTGCCGCGGCGTTCTCCTTGCGCTGATCCTTCTGGTTGGCGCGAGCGGCCTTGAGCGCTTCGCGGGCCAGCCGCGCGGCCTCGAGCTGCACCAGCGCCTTCTCGCGTTCGGCCTTGAGCCGATCCTTCTCCACCAGGTCTGCCAGCTTGAGGTTCTCCTTGTTCTGCTGCTCCAGCATCGCCTCTTCGGCGGCGGCTTCGGCCTCGTTGGCGGTCGCTTCCAGCTCGGCGAGCTCGGCCTCTTCGGTCTCCAGCTGAGCGAGGAAGGCAGCCTCTTCTTCCTCGGCCTTCTCTGCCGCGAGTTTGCGGTCGGCGTAGCCCTGCTTCTGCTTCTCCATGAAGGCCAGCGCCCAGACCTTGAGCGCCTCGAAACCCACCAACGACTTCTCCCACGCCCAGCCGCACAGCCGGAGGAACGCGAACTGCGTGCCCACGATGAAGGCGACCGCGGCGATCGCGCTCACCAGCACCACCGTGCCCACGGTCGAGAACAAGGCCGTCATCAGCCCCCCCAGCTCGCGCCCGATGAGACCGCCCGGAGCGTGTGCCCACGAGGCGTCTTCCTTGAACATGAGCTGGCAGAGGATGGCGCCGGCGATCAGCAGCAGGCCCAGGGCGAGCGCCTGAGGCCAGCGGCGTCGCTCGCGATCACCCACGAAGAGAATGCCGGCGGCGTAGAGCCCGACCAGGGGCAACACGAAGGCGCAGATGCCCAGCAGTCCGCGCAGGGCCTCGGCGAGGGCGTGACCGACCGGCCCCACCGCGTTGCGGAACCCGGGGCCGAGCCGGTCGTGGGCGTCGAAGGTGGCCACGGCCAGCATGGCCATCACGTTGAAGGCGAGCAGGGCCACGCCCAGGATCGCCCGTCGACCCGTGCCCGAGTGCTTCATCTTCTTCTGCGTGAGCACCTTCCGCCTCGTCGCGATGTCCTGCTTCGAGAGAACGGACTTATCGCCCTTGCGCTTGACCGACATGCTGAGACACCCCTGTAGAAGGCTGATCCATCGGCCACTGTAGGGGGGGGCGGCGGGCCCGCAATTTTTCGGCGGCGATTCGGCCACCTGCCCGCAAGTTCCACGACGGGGAACTCTGGGTGATCTACGGTGCGAGCCACCCATGGACGTCGGTTGTCCCAAATGTCAGACGGAGTACGAGCTCGACGACGCCCGCGTCACCGAGGACGGTGTCACCGTCAAATGCACCACGTGCGGCCACGTGTTCCGGGTGAAGAAGAAGCAGCTGGTGGTGACGCTGCCTTCGCGCGGTGACCCGCCGATCAACTTGAGCAACAGCGGGCACAGCTCCGAGCTGCCGCCGGCCCCGCCCAGCCGCGAGTGGAAGCTCAAGCAGCCTTCCGGAAACATCTTTCCCTGCCGCGATCTGACGATGCTCCAGAAGTGGATCATCGAAGGCAAGGTCTCGCGCGACGATCAGATTTCGCTCAGCGGCGAGACCTGGAAGCGCCTGGGCGACATCCCCGAGCTGGCCAGCTTCTTCCAGATCGTCGACGACGCCTCGAAGGGCCGCTCGCTCGAGGCCCAGCAGCGCGGCCTGCAGCCGCCCCTCCCGCCCGGCGCGAAGATCACCGACACGTGGCGTGGAGGGCAGTTCTCTCCGCCCGAGCCGCCTCCCGCAGATCCAGTGCAGGAGACGCTGCCCCCTGAGCCGCCCGCCCCGCGCCGCCCTTCGGGCCGCACGCCCGAGGTCCCGCCGCCGCAGACTTCGTCTCCGCCCATCATGCAGACGTTGCAGGGCGGCCGGTTCAGCCACCCGCCTGCACCGCCGCTGAACGTCGCGGTGCAGTCGGCCGCCCGCCGTGCGCCTGAGCCCAGTGATGAAGAGCTGCGCCGCGCTGTCGGCAAGACCGGCGGCAGCGGCAAGTGGATCGCCCTCGTGCTGGCCGGCCTGCTGGTGGGCGGCGGCGTCGGTTGGTACTTCGGTTACTACGAGCCCGAGCAGAAGCGGCTGATCGAAGCCCGCGCGACGGAGCAGGCGCGGCTCGATGAAGAAGCGCGCGTGAAGGCGCTCACCCCTCCGCAGGTGCCGGTCGAAGTGCTCGACGCCAGCGTGGAAGAAGAAGTGGCGGTCGATGCCGGCGTCGCCGATGCGGGCGTGGAAGACGCGGGCGTTCCCGACGCGGGTGTTCCGGCCGTCGACGCGGGGCTTCCCCTCGCACCGCCGGTGGTGGTCGAGCAGAAGAAGAGCTTCGACTGGTACCTGGCGCAGGGCGATCGCCTGCGTGAACGCGACAAGCCTGAGCAGGCGCTCGACTTCTACGGCAAGGCGGCCGATCTCAAGCCTGAGCGCGTCGAACCGATCACCGGCCGGGGCCTGGCGTTGCTCGACATGGCCAACCCGTCGGCTGCGGCGGCGACCTTCGAGACCGCGCTCAAGCTGAACGGGCGCTACGGCCCGGCGATCATGGGGCTGGCCGAAGCGTTCCGGATTCAGGGCAAGAACGAGAAGGCGGTGGAGTTCTACCAGCGCTACCTCGAAGTGTTGCCCGATGGCGCCGAAGCCGCCGTGGCGCGCAACAGCATCGAACGCCTGAAGAAGTGACTTCCAACACCAACGCCCTCTCCTTCGGGAGAGGGTCGGGGTGAGGGCCAAGTGAAACTCCAACTCGAACAAGTCCGTCACGTAGCGAAGTTGGCGCGCCTCTCTCTTTCGGCCGAAGAGGAGGTGCAGTTCTCGACGCAACTCTCTGCGGTCCTCGACGCCGTCGACGCATTGGCCGCGGTGAACACCGAAGGAGTCGCCCCGACGACCTTCGCGACCCTCACCGCCGCGAGGCCCGACGAAGTGCGTGACGAGCTCCCCGTCGACGTGGCCCTGCAGAACGCGCCGCAAAAAGAAGGCACCAGCTTCGCGATCCCGAAGGTGATCGAATGATCACCCAATCGCTGAGCGAGCTGAGCGCGGCCCTCGCCAAGAGAGAGCTCTCCGCCGTCGAAGCCACGCAAGCCTGCCTCGATCAAATCGCCGCCACCGACGACAAGGTCGGAGCCTTCCTCCGAGTCGACGCTCGAGGAGCGCTGGACGCCGCGAAAGCCTCCGACGCTCGAAGCACCAGGCTCGGTCCGCTCGACGGAGTGCCGGTCGCGCTCAAAGACATGATCCTCACCGCCGGCGTGGAGACGACCGCCGGCAGCCAGATGCTCTCGGGCTTCGTGCCGCCGCACGACGCGACGGTGACGGCGCGCTTGAAGGCCGCCGGAGCCGTGATCCTCGGCAAGACCAACCTCGACGAATTCGCGATGGGCAGCTCCACCGAGTCGAGCGCCTTGAAGAAGACACACAACCCCTACGCGCTCGATCGCACGCCCGGAGGAAGCAGCGGTGGTTCAGCGGCCGCGGTCGCCGCGAGGCAGTGTTTCGGCTCGCTGGGCACCGACACGGGCGGCTCGATTCGCCAGCCCGCGGCGTTGTGCAACGTGGTGGGGCTCAAGCCGACCTGGGGCCGGGTTTCCCGCAGCGGCGTGGTGGCCTTCGCCAGCTCGCTCGATCAAGTCGGGCCCTTCGGCCGCACGGTGCGTGACGCGGCGCTGCTGCTGCAGGGCATCGCGGGGCGGGATCCCCACGACGCGACCTCGGCTGACGTGGCCGTGCCCGACTTCACCGCGGCACTCGAGAGCGGTGTGCAGGGCCTGAAGGTCGGCCTGCCCCGCGAGTACTTCGTCGAGGGTATGGATCCCGAGATCGCCGCCGCCATCCGTGAATCCGCGAAGACGTTGGAAGCGGCGGGCGCCCAGGTGAAGGAGATCTCGCTCCCGCACACGAGACACGCGCTCGCCGTCTACTACGTGATCGCCCCTGCCGAGGCGTCGTCGAACCTCGCGCGCTACGACGGTGTGCGTTTCGGTCATCGCACGGAAGGCGCGAAGCAGTTGCTCGAGCTCTACCAGCGCTCCCGCGCCGAAGGCTTCGGCCCCGAGGTGAAGCGCCGCATCATGCTGGGCACCTTCGCGCTCAGCGCCGGCTACCACGACGCGTACTACGTGAAGGCGCAGCGGGTGCGCACGCTCATCCGCCGTGACTTCGAAGAGGCCTTCAGAGACGTCGACGTGATCCTGAGCGCCGCTTCACCGACCTGCGCCTGGCCGCTGGGGGAGAAGCTCGATGACCCGCTCGCGATGTACCTGATGGACGTGCTCACGCTGCCCTGCAACCTCGCCGGGCTGCCTGGGCTCTCCGTGCCCACCGCGAAGTCGTCGAAGGGGCTGCCCATCGGCGCGCAGTTCCTCGGCCGGCCTTTCGATGAGGTGACCATTCTCCGCGCTGCGCGTGCTCTCGAGCGCGAACGTGACCTCTGCACCTGGAGTCCAAATCCGTGACGCCCACCCTCGATCAAGGAGTGATGCTTCGTGGCGCTCTCTGACTTCCAGCCGGTGATTGGTCTCGAGGTGCACGCGCAGTTGCTGACGCGCAGCAAGCTGTTCTCGTCTGCGGGCGTGGCGTTCGGCGCGGCGCCCAACACGCACACCACGCCGGTGTGCCTGGGTTTTCCCGGTGCGATGCCGGTGCTCAATGAGAAGGTCGTCGAGCTCGCCGTCCGCGCCGGCCTCGCGCTCGAGTGCCGCATCAACGAGCGCAGTGAGTGGTCGCGGAAGCACTACTTCTATCCGGACAGCCCCAAGGGCTATCAGATCACGCAGTACGAGTTTCCCATCTGCGAGTGGGGCGGGATCACGCTCGAGGTGGCCGGGAAGCGCGTGCAGATTCGCCGCATTCACATCGAAGAAGACGCCGGGAAGTCGGTGCACGACGCGGTCGCTGGGCTGACGCTGGTGGATCTGAACCGGGTGGGCACGCCGCTGCTGGAGATCGTCTCCGAGCCCGACCTGCGCAGCGCCGATGAAGCGGTGGAGTACCTCAAGATCCTGCGCGACGTGCTCGTCTCCGTGGGCGTCAACGACGGCAACCTCGAAGAGGGCAGCTTCCGGTGCGACGCCAACGTGTCGATCATGAAGAAGGGCGCGAAGGAGTACGGCACGCGCTGTGAGCTGAAGAACCTCAACTCGTTTCGCAACATCAAGCTGGCGATCGACGCAGAGATCGCGCGCCACGTGGAGGTCATCGAAGGCGGTGGTGTGATCGTGCAGGAGACCCGGCTCTTCGACGTCGCGCGCGGTGAGACCCGCTCGATGCGCAGCAAAGAAGACGCGCACGACTACCGCTACTTCCCAGAGCCCGATCTCCCGCCGCTGCTGGTGAGCGCGGAGCAGTTGGCCCAGGGCAAGGCGTCGTTGCCCGAGCTGCCGCAAGCGCGGCGCCGCCGGTACGTCGAGCAGCTGAAGCTGACCGAATACGACGCGGGTGTGCTCACGGCCGATCGCGAACTCTCCGAGTTGTACGAGCGTTGCCTCGCGCCGGTGGGTGACGCGAAGAAGGTCGCCAACTGGTTCATCGGAGAAGTCTCGAGGTTGCTCAACGAGTCGGGCGTCAAGCCCGGAGACGTGAAGTTCACGCCCGCTCAGTTCGCCGCGCTGCTGCACGCGATCGAGTCAGGCGAGATCTCCCAGAACGCGGGCAAAGAAGTGTTCGCTTCGATGTTCGCGAGCGGCGCTGAGCCGAAAGACGTGATCGCCAGCAAGGGCCTCGCGCAGGTCTCCGACACCGGCGCGCTGGAGAAGGTGATCGACGAGATCCTCGCGGCCAACCCGAAGAACGTCGAAGGGTACCGGGCGGGCAACACCAAGCTGCTCGGCTTCTTCGTGGGCGCGGTGATGAAGTCGATGAAGGGGAAGGGCAACCCGAAGCTGATCAACGAGCTGCTCGAGAAGAAGCTCGAGCCTTAGACCTCAACTCAAAACTCAAGAGCTCCCTCTCCCCGAGGGGGAGAGGGACGTGAACGGGCGCCCTCGAACGGTCCGGTGACGGCGAAGGGCCTCGAGACGCTCCGCAGCGCACTTCCAGACCTCGACATCGCGATGTGAACGACCCAATCTCAGCCCACGCCTTCCCGGGAATGCAGGGCTTGCTCTGCGAAGCGCAGCGATATCCCCGCATCTCCAGCTCATCACCCGGGGGAATCACATGCGCTTTCGAATCGCTGCCATCGTGGCGTCGTCCGCACTCACCTTCGCTGTCGTCGCGATCGCCGCGCCGCCCAAAGAGGGTTCAGCACCCCCGCCGCCGACCTTCACGATCAAGCCGGTGGTCAAGGGCACCGCGCCCGCTCACAAATACACGCAGGCGCAGATCTCCCGCGGCGAGACGCTCATCCGCTTGGCCGGCTGCAACGACTGCCACACGCCGATGATGTTCGACGCGCAGCGCGGGGTCCCGCTCCCGCAGATGGAGCGCATGCTCTCCGGTCACCCCGAGGGGGCGCCGGATCCGCAGTCGAAGCTCGCCCCGGGAGATCAAGCTGTGGTGGGCCCGACCTTCACCGCCTTCGCGTTGCCTTTCGGCGTCGTCTACGCCGCCAACCTCACCCCCGACCTGGAGACGGGCTCAGGCGGGTGGACGGAAGAGGCCTTCTTCCGCATGTTCCGCACCGGCAAACACCTGGGCGGGGCAGGCCGGCCGATTCTCCCGCCCATGCCCTGGGCTTCGTTCGCCAAGGCCAGCGACGAAGATCTGCGATCGGTGTTCGCGTACCTGCGCTCCATCCCGCCCATCAAGAACAAGGTGCCTGAACCGAAGGTGCCCGAGCCCGCGTTCCAGATGGTGAACAAGGTCAACTCGATGATGTTGATGGCGCCCTGAAGCGCGTCACCAATCGCCGCGGCGACCCTGCTTCTTCTCGGAGGTGATTCGTTTCGACTCCAACCGGCGGCGCTTCGAGCCACGTGAAGGCCGCGTGGCGATGCGCTTCTCCGGTACGTACGACATCTTCACGAAAGCGCCGCGGAGCCGCTCCAACGCTTCTCCGCGGTTCTGCAGTTGGCTGCGCCGTTCGGTGGCGGTGACCGTGTAGCCGGTGGGTTTGTGAATCAACCGCACGCCGGTCTCGGTCTTGTTGCGATGCTGGCCGCCGGGGCCCGAGGCGATGAAGAACTGCTCCTCGCACTCGAGCATCAGCGCTTCGTCACTGAGCGCGGCGACGCGTTTGGCTTCTTGTGGACTGACCGACATCGACGCGTCTCCCCGAAAAAGTGCAGGCCAGACGCCCCTGCGTCGACCACCTGACTTCGAAGAGACTACTCAGCTCTCCCCGGGAGGTCCCGAGGAGAGCTGTTTTCCCCTCCCTCAGCGCGGGGGCGCTGAAGGGCGCAGCGGCGCGGGCGCAGACGGGCGCGCCTTCGGAACGGCCGACTCGGTGGTGCTCCCGATGTCGGAGACCTCGAGGTTGTTGAAGATCTGCTTCACCCGGTCGACTTCCTTCCCGTCTTCGGTGTGCACCGAGATGAGAATGTTGCCCTGGCGGATCTTGCCTTCGTACTGCTTGGCCTCCAGCTCGGGGATCCCCATGCCCACGAGCGCGCCGGTGAGGCCACCGACGGCCGCACCCACCGCGGCGCCACTCAACGCCGCCAGCAGCGGGCCGGCGGCGATCAACGGGCCGAAGCCGGGAATGGCGAGCGCACCGATGCCCGCGAGCAGACCGAGCGTGCCACCGGCGATACCACCCGTGCCTGCGCCCGCGGCGGCGCCTTCAGGGGCCTTGGTGTTCTTCTCGTGCGCGAAGTCGCGGGTGCCGCCCTTGTCGGGGAGCAGTACCGAGATGTCGCTGCTGGCGAAGCCGGCGCTGGTGAGATCCGAGACCACGGTCTCGGCAAGGCGCTGACTGTTGACGATTCCGAAAACGGCTTTCCTGGACATGCGCGCTCCTTGAAACGAGGTGGGACTTCAGTTCGTGTTTTCTGGGGAAGTGGTGGCAGGCAACTCGAGCTGGTCGATCACGTTCTTTGCGCCAGCCATCTTCTGCGCGAGCTCGCGCACGGCGTCCCGCTCCGCTTTGTTCGGAACCAGTCCACGCAGGGTGACGGTGCCCGCCTGGGTGATGATCTTCACGTTCTTCGCGGTGAACGAGAGGCGATCGTCGTCCATCAGCGCCTTGCGAATGCTCTGCGTGAGCTTGCGATCGGGCTCACTGTTCGATTGGTCCATCGGCGTGACGGCCATGCCCCCGTCCGTTCGGGCATGGTGCTGATGGTCTTCGGCCGTCTTGGGTGCTCCGGCCAACAACAGCGAGGACAGCGCGAGCGCGGCGAGGTTCATGAGTGCTCCTGGTGTGAGGGCTGACCACTCTTGAGCACCTTCCGCGCCAACGGCCTCCCGAGGGCAAACGCCACTTGGCGGCCGCGCGAACGCCCCACCTGGCGCGCGGGGCGTGGCGAGCTGGCCCCATCTGCGCCAAGGTCGCCACCGTGCGACCCACGTTCGTCCCTCTCCTCCTGAGCGTTCTGCTGGTCTCTGCCTGCACCCCCACGAACGCTCCGTGTTCGATCGTCAACTGCGGCGGCTGTTGCGATGCCGATGGCGAATGCCGCGACGGCACCACCGACGATGCGTGCGGTGCGGGCGCGCTCAACTGCAACACCTGCAGTGGTGGGCAGGTCTGCACCGACAAACGGTGCGTGCTCCCCCAGCAGGTGGCGGTCGACGCCGGTGTTCCGGTCGACGCGGGCATGCCCATCGTGGCGCCCGTCGAGACGTGGACCTGGGCTGGTTTTCCCGACAGCGCGTGCGGCAACGGCATGCCCACCGGAGTCGGCGTGAACATCACCACGCGATCGAAAGACGTCTTCATCTACTTGATGGGGGGCGGCGCCTGCTGGAACTCGCTGACCTGCGCCTTCGCGGCCACCAACCTGAGCACCGGCTACAGCGGGGGCGACTTCGCGACCGACGCCACCAAGCAGGCAGCGCCCTTCAACCGCGCGGTGGCGAACAACCCCTTCAAAGACATGAGCTACGTCTTCGTGCCGTATTGCACCGGCGACGTGCACGGCGGCGACAACGTGGTGAACTACCCCGGGCAAGGCGCCCAGATTCCCGCGCGCACCGTGCATCACAAGGGCGGCAAGAACATGGAGGCCTTCCTGGTGCGCCTGCACGACACCTTCCCCGACGCGACGCGAGTGTTCCTCTCGGGCTCGAGCGCCGGCGCCTTCGGAGCTCAGCTCAACTACGCGCGCGTCGCTGCTGCGTGGCCCAACGCCGAGGTGCACGTGCTGGCCGACTGCGCGCAGATCGTCAACCCCGCGGGCACCTTGCTCACCGAGTGGCTCACCTCGTGGAACCTCGCCATCCCCGCCGGTTGCACTGGCTGCGCGAACGACTTCGCACGCTTCCCGAAGTACCTGCACGACAGCGCTCCCAACCGGCGCTTCGCACTGCTGGCCTACACGCAGGACAGCACCTTGAGCCGGTTCTCCGGGGTCGACGGGCCGACTTTCGAGCAGAAGACGCTCGCGCTCACCGCCAGCGCCTACGACACCACCAGCAACGCGAAGTACTTCGTCGTCGGTGGCAATGACCACGTGATGCTCGACAACCTGCCGACGCTGCAGGGCCCACGGAGCACCAGCCTGAACGCGTGGGTTCAGGGCTTCGTCAACGGCGACGCCAGCTGGCAGAGCGTGAAGCCCTAGAACGACAGCCCGACGCCGAGCCGAAGCTCAGGCAACACCCGCTTGGCCACGTCGTCGTACATGCCGCCGCACGCCGCCTGAATCGAGAGGCCCAGGTGCGGGCTGTAGAAGTGCGTCACGTCGGTCGAGATGAGGCCGCTGAAGCCGGCGGCATCGGCCTTGGGGTCTCGAAACGCGCGGTAGCCCGCCAGCACCGAGACCCGCCAGGTGAAGCCGCGGTGCGTCTCGTCGCGAAAGTCGCCGATGAGAAATCGCGGCCCGCCGCGCACCCACCAGCCGAAGCGGCCGGGAAACGCCGACAACCCCGTCTGCACGTCGATCCACGGAATGGCGTGCACGGTGATCGCCCCGCCCAGCAGATCGGGGAACGAGGTCATCGGGTAGAGGTGCACCGAGCCCCACAGGTGCGGCCGATCTTCGGCGGCGAGCGCGAGCGGGCTGCACAGCAAGGTCAACACCACCACCCAGCGCATCTACGGCTCGCCCGGCCGGGGCGCTTCTTTCTGCCGGCCCAGCCCACGGGCCGCGAAGCCCAGCGAGATCCACCCCGCCAGAAACGCGAAACCACCGAACGGAGTCACCGCTCCCAGGGTGCGCACGCCGGTGATGGCCATGACGTAGAGGCTGCCGGAGAAGAGGATGATGCCAAGAGTGAACAACACCGCGGCGATCCAGGGAAACCGCCCCGTCACGTGCGCCGACATCACGCCCACCAGGCCGACCGCCAGCGCGTGCACCACGTGGTAGCGGGCGCCGACTTCCCACCAGCCGAGTCGATCGACGGCGTCGGGTAAACCGAGCACCGCGCCTTTGACGGCGTGAGCGCCCAGCGCGCCCAGCGCCACGGCGGTGAAGCCCAGAAAGGCAGTGAGGAAGGCGAGGCGGCGATCCATGCCCCGCTTATGCCCCAAAAGCCTTGACCGGGTGCAGAGCGAAGACGATGAGGCCGCCATGCCGATTCGCCGTGGTTCCGTAAATCTTGCGCGCTTCCGAATGGAAGGCGCCGTTCCCAAAGACAAAGACGTGAAGCGCTGGTTGCAGAAGGGCCTGGGCAAGGCGGGCTTCGAGCCCATCGATCCCAAGAGTGACGACGAACGCGCTGCGGGCTTCGTGGAGCTCGAGCAGAACGACTCCACCGAGTTCTCCGCGGGCGCGCTCTTTCACGGCCTGCACGCGTTGTTTGCCTGGCGCGTCGATCGCCTCAAGGTGCCCACCAGCGCGCTGCGTGTCGGCATGCTCGAGTGGAGCCAGGCCTTCGAGAAGAAGAACGCGCGCGCCCCCGGCCGCCGGGAAAAGTCAGAGCAGAAAGACGCGCTCAAGAAGACCCTGCGCGCCAAGCAGGCGCCGGTCATCAAGGTGTTCGAGCTCAGCTTCGATCTCACCTCGCGCGACGTCTTCGTCTGGGCCACCTCGCGCACCGTGGTCGAAGAAGCGCAGGCCGTGCTCGAGTCGACCCTCGAAGTGAAGCTCATCCCCCGGGTGCCCGCGGCGTTCCTCGCGGCCGGTGCGCTCGATGCGCTGACCCCCACCAAAGAACTGTTTCCCGAGGCGAGCTAATGGCCAGCAAGAAAGAAGAACGCGCGTTCGCCCGTGGTGAAGTGGGTGTCGATGGCGCGGCCGTCGAAGAAGAGAAGGACGAGTCGCAAAAGGAGCTCGCCAAGGCGCAAGAGGCCCTGCTGCGCGGCCGCACCTGGCTGGGCCGCGAGTGCCTGACCTGGTTGTTGTGGAAGAGCGAGTCGACCGACGCGGTGCTCAACGTCGACGACCTTCCGGTCAACGTGGTGTTCAACGGCAAAGCCACCCTGCGCGCCGCGGCAGGCGACGTGACCGAGATTCAGGTCAAAGGCGTCACCGCGCCGTACGCCAAGCTCGTGAAGCACGCGATGGCCAAGGGCCTGCTGGTGCACACCGCGAAGATCCAGCTCACCTGGGGCGAGCAGGTCTACGACTTCACCATCGACGCCGAGTTCTTCGACATCCGATCCGCCAAGCTCCCCGCGCTGCTTCAGGAGGAAGAGGACGACAAACTCTCCGAGCGCCTCGAGCTGGCCACCCGCGCCTCCAAGGTGGCGGATGCACTGGTGGCGGCCTTCGTGAAAGAGCGCTCCGGCAAGAGCTGGAGCTCGAAAACCGTGCCCGCTTTGCGCAAGTGGATGGAAGAACCCTGATCCAGTGGCACGCCGGTCCTTGACCGGGGAGGGGGATTGGCTTATGGCGGCCGTCCTTTCCGAACTCCAAATCGGAGCCCCGGAACGTTTCTTGAATTAACCCGCGAGGTTACAACGATGTACGCCGTCATCCGAACAGGTGGCAAACAGTACAGGGTCGCCGAAGGCGACGTTCTCCGCATTGAGAAGGTCGGAGGCGACTCTGGCGCTGAGGTGAAGTTCGACGAAGTGCTCATGATCGGCGGGACCGAAGCCGTGAAGGTCGGGAAACCGACCCTCTCGGGCGCCAAGGTGGTGGGGAAGATCCTCCGCCAGGCCAAGGCCCGTCGCGTGCTGCACTTCCGCAAAGAAAAGGAAGGATGGACCCGCCTGCGCGGGCACCGTCAGCCTTTCACCGAGGTGAAGATCACCTCGATCTCGGCCTAAAGGAACCAACCAGCCATGGCTCATAAAAAGGGACAAGGTTCATCACGCAACGGTCGTGATTCGAACTCACAGCGACGTGGAACGAAGGTGTACGGCGGCCAGGAGATCACGGCCGGCTCGATCATCGTTCGCCAGGTCGGCACCAAGATTCACCCGGGCACCAACGTCAAGAAGGGTCGCGACTTCACCCTGTTCGCGACCATCGACGGCGTTGTGAAGTTCGAGCGCTACGACCGCGACCGCAAGAAGGTCTCGGTCTACCCGGTCGCCGCTGCGACCGCTGCCGCCGCGAGCTGATTTCGCAGTTCTTCGGTAAACGGGCGCCGAGTCTCCGGACTCGAGCGCCTGTTTCCATTTCAAGCGACCTGAGCTCTTTCTCGGCCGCGAACGGTTCAGGTCATGAAATTCGTCGATCAAGTTCAAATCTTCGTCAAGGGCGGCAATGGCGGTAACGGCGCCGTGGCCTTTCATCGCGAAAAGTACATCGACAAGGGCGGCCCCTCCGGCGGCGACGGCGGCGATGGTGGCTCGATCATCTTCGAGGCCGACCCGCAGCTGACCACCTTGCTCGACTTCCGCTTCTCGTCACGTCACGAGGCGCGCTCCGGCGCTCACGGCATGGGCAGCGACATGAACGGCCGGGCCGGTGAGGACACCACCATCAAGGTTCCGCTCGGCACCCTGGTGCGCGACGACGAGACCGGTGAGCTGCTCAAGGATCTCTCGACCCCAGGCGAGCTCTGGGTGGTCGCGAAGGGCGGCAGCGGTGGTTGGGGCAACATGAACTTTGCCACCGCCACCCGGCAGACCCCGCGTTTCGCCAAAGAAGGCACCCTGGGGCAGGAGCGCAAGCTCATGCTCGAGCTCAAGCTGCTGGCCGACGTGGGCCTGCTGGGCTTCCCCAACGCGGGCAAGAGCACCTTCATCAGCCGCATCTCGGCCGCGCGCCCGAAGGTGGCCGACTACCCCTTCACCACCCTGGTGCCGAACCTGGGCGTGGTCGACTACCGCGAGCGCCGCAGCTTCGTGGTGGCCGACATTCCCGGTCTCATCGAAGGCGCCAGCGATGGCCACGGGCTGGGGCTCCAGTTCCTGCGTCACGTCGAGCGTTGCCGGGTGCTCATTCACCTGGTCGACCTGAGCGCCGCCGACGAAGGTCGCTCGCCGGTCAAAGACTTCGACATCCTCAACCGCGAGCTCGAGAAGTACAGCGCGCTGCTGGCCGACAAGCCGCAGATCGTGGTGGCCAACAAGCTCGACCTGCCCCACGCCCGCGAAGCGCTGCCCGCGTTCGCCGAGGCGATGGCCAAGCGCAACGTGAAGGTGTTCGAGCTGTCGGGCGCGACGGGTGAAGGCGCCCAGGCCGTGCTCGATGCCTGCGCGCGGATTCTGTTCGCCAACGAAGAGCACAAGGTGCGCCTCAAGGGCCGCCACCTGCTCACCGAAGGTGTTGCCAACGAGACCACCACCGCCAAGGCCTCCCGGCCCAAGCGTGCGCCCGCCAAGAAGAAGGTGGCCCCCAAGAAGGTGGTCGCGGCGAAGAAGCCGACCAAGAAGTCCGCGCTCGAGAAGTCTGCGCCGATGAAGAAAGGCGGGAAGGCCGCCAGCATCAAGCAGATCGACGCGAAGGCGCTGCGTCAGCTCAAGCACGACAAGAAGAAGCTGACCAAGCGGAAGAGCCGCTGATGGTTGGCGGTGGCCCGAAATACGAGCCCGCCGAAGGCAAACCGCTCCCGGCTGATCTGCTCCTCGCCCCCCGGCGGGAGCGCATCGAGAGCGTGGTGGCAGGCCGCACCCGCAACGTCACCGTGGTGCTCGATCGCCTCGAAGACACCTTCAACATGGCCGCGGTGCTCCGCACCTGTGAAGGCATGGGGCTCCAAGACGTGCACGTCATTCGAAACCCCGACGCGAAGTTCGCGCCGAACTCGAAGGTGACCCAGGGCTGCGACAAGTGGCTCGACCTGCACGTGTACAAAGACTTCAAGACCTGCGCTTTGGCCCTCAAGAAGAAGGGCTACCGGGTGATGGCTTCGGCCATTCGCCCGGGAGCGACCAGCCTCTTCGAGCTCAAGTTCGACGAGAAGATCGCCATGGTGCTGGGCAACGAGCGCTTCGGCGTCTCCGATGAAGTGCTCGCCCATTCAGACGGGACGTTCTGGATCCCCATGAGGGGATTTAGCCAGAGTATGAATATCTCCGCGGCCGCCAGTGCCTGCGTCACCCGCGCGGTGTCGTGGCGGTTGGAGCACCTGGGCGCCCAGGGCGATCTGTCGGTCGAGGAAAAGACCGCGTTGACCGAGCAGTTCTCGTACCTTTCGGTCAAGCAGCGCGGCCGTGTCTACCGCAACCAGTGATGAAGGCCGGCGGGCTCGCTCCGTCAGAGGAAATCATGATGCTCACCCCCTGGATGGCTGCGTTCCTGATGGCTGTTGCTCCGGTCGACGCGGGCAGCGTGAAGCCCGTCGCTGACGCGGGCGTGACGTCGAGCACCGATGCCGGTGTTCCGGTGAAGAAAGCCGACCTCGCGCCCGACGTGAAGGCGCTCGTCGATCGCGTGCAGTCCTTCTACGAGAAGACCCAGGACTTCACCGCCGACTTCAAGCAGGAGTATTTCTACAAGGCCTTCAAGCGCACCCAGACCTCCAGCGGCACGGTGACCTTCAAGAAGCCGGCGCTGATGCGCTGGGAGTACTTGAAGCCTTCCCCCAAGACCTTCGTGCTCGCCGGTGATCGCGTGTTCGCGCACGACCCCGAAGCGAAGTTGATCACCCGCGCGGCGATGAACACCAACCAGCTCTCGGCTTCGGTCACCTTTCTGTTCGGCGTGGGCAAGCTGGAGAACGAGTTCTCCATCGTGAAGAAGGCGTGCCCGAAGTGCACCGGTACGCAGCTCGAGCTGACGCCCCTGGTGGCCGACCCCCGCTTCAAGCGCATCCTGCTCGAGGTCGACGAGAAGTCGGCCATGGTGATCAAGAGCACCGTCATCGATCCCGACGGCAGCGAGAACGCGATCAGCTTCCTCAAGCTGACCACCAACGTGGGCATCAACGAGTCGCACTTCAAGCTGATGCCGCCGCCGGGCACCCAGGTGCAGGACTTTCTCACCGGCGGCCAGATGACCGTGCCCGGTAGAGATGCTGGGGTGACCCTCGACGCAGGCAAGTGATCATCTGTCAGAGTGCGGCGGTGCTGCCCCGCCTTCTCGTCGCAGTGTTCCTCCTCTCCAGCTGTCACCGCGTCACCGGCCCTCCGGGTGTGGACTCGCTGGTCGGGCTGTCGTTCCCGCTGCTCTCGTCACCTGCGCCGCGCATCGCGGTGAAGGGGCAGGTCGACGAGCTCGACGCTGAGGTTTCGTTCGACCCTTCGCAGCCGGTCAGCTTCGTCACCTCGAAGTGTGTGCCTGATCCCTCGTTCGTGGCGCGCGTCTCGGTGCCCGATGCGTTCGGGCCCGATGAGACGTTTCCAGTTGCGCGGGTCTTCGGCCTGCAGGTGGGCGCCACCCGTTTTCGTGTTTTCGAAGCCGCGGTCGCTTCGGGCAAGACCTGTGTGGTGGTGCTCGGCGCACCTGAGCTCGAGGCGCTGGCCCTCGAGGTCAACCCGGTCGCGCGAACGCTGAAGTTCCGCCCCTCACAATCGAGGGAGAAGTGGGCCGCGGAAGCCGAGGCCTCCGGTGAAGACGCGCAGGTGCTCGCCCTCACCAGGGAGTCTCGTTTCGACTGGCCGCTCATTCCCGTTCGGGTGCGCCAGGGCCCCGAACACTTCGACCTCACCATGCTCTTTTCGTTGCGCGAGCCGCGCAGCCGCGTGTTCGACGACTGGGCGCGCGCAAGTGGCATGAAGCCGGGCCTCGAGCTGCTCGAGGGCCTCACCTTGCCGGAGGGCGTGGTGCTGCCGCCCGAGCTCTCGCAGCTCAATGGCTACACCTGGGACTCGCTCGAGTTCGCGCCGGGCTTCGGGCTGGCGGTCGGCTCGCTGGAAGTGGAGCCGGGTGCGCCCCCGCACGCCGTGCACGGCCTGCTCGGCGCCGATGCGTGGAGCCGCTTCTACATGACGTACGACGTGGGCTCGTCGGTGCTGGTGCTGCGCAGACCGCGGGTGTTCGTCTCGGGGTCGCAGGCGCGGTGCGAACGCGGCGAGCAGGTCTCCGAAGAGGCGTGTTTCGAGCTGCACGCGACGCCTTCGGGTGATGGCATCGACGTCACCGCGACGGTGTGGCGGCCGCTGCCGTCGGGGGCGCAGTTGTCACTCGACGTGATTGGCGGCGCGGGCACCTGCCGGCTGGGCATCACGTTCTCCCCGGGCGATCGCGGGCGGAGCACGCACCATCATTTTCCCTGGAAGAAGCTGGGCGACAACATGCCGGCGTGTGGAGGCGAGGCCTTCAAGGGCGTCACCAGCGTGAGCCCGGGCCTGCTCGAGGAGAGCCCGCTGATGGAGTGCCCGGGTGTGTGCGCGTACGCGCGTGATGCGATGACCGGGCGGATGTCGTGTGAGTGTCAGCCCGGCGTGCGCACCGCGGATGGCGATGCGGAGAAGCGGCTGCTGGAGCTGTTCAAGCGCATGCTCGATGAGAAGAAAGAAGCGCGCGAGATCGAGCCGAAAGATCCTGAATAGGGGCGACGGGCACTTCGAGCGGGGAGTTCCACTCAGTCTTCGCTGCGGGTCACCTTGAACGAATCGAGCACCGCCTGCGACGCGCGCGAGAGGTACTTGCCCTTGCGCACCAGGATGCCGATCGGCCGCGTGAACCCCGGCTCGTTGAACGCCTTGATCACCAACGTACCGCTGGCCACTTCCCGCTGAACCGTGGGCACCGGCAGCACCGACACACCCAGCCCCAGCTCGACCGCGCGCTTGATGGTCTCGACGTTGTCCATCTCCATGGTGGGGTTGAGCTCGAGGCCCTTGTCGCGGAACAGCTTGTCGATGCCCTTGCGGGAAGGCGCCTCGCGATCGAACGCGATGAACGGCAGCCCGGGAATGGCGGTCATCGCCACCTTGCCCTTGCTCGCCAGCGGATGACCTGGCGGCAGCACCAGCGCCATCTTGTCTTCGCGGAACGGCACGATGTCCACGCCCGCGCGCGGCTGGGGATACGCCACCAGCCCCAGGTCGGCCGCACCCAGAATCACGTCGTCGTACACCTGATCGCTGCGCCGGTAGGCGAGCCGCACGTTCACCTTCGGGTGCGCGCGCAGCAGCTCCTTCTGAATGGTGTGCAGCTCGTGCAGACCCACCGAGTAGATGCACGACACGTTGCAGGTGCCCGACACCTCGGTGGCCTGCTCGCGGATCTCGCCTTCGACTTCCGAGAACCGGGCGAGGATCTCCTTACAACCTCTGAACAGCCGTTCGCCCGCCGGGGTGGGGGTCACCTGCCGGGCGCTGCGCGACAACAGCCGCTGCTCGTACCGGTTTTCCAGGGCGCGAATCTGTTGGCTGACCGCGGATTGAGTCACGTGGTTGAGCTGCGCGGCACGGGAGAACGAACCCGTCTCGACCACGTCGACGAACATCTTCAACGATTCCAGCTGCATGAGTTTCACTCCTCGATGGGGAGCTTTTTATTAGCGATGCTCAGGTATTAGCGCAAGTGAAGTGAACCCGCCGCGAGCACGGAGAGGTGACTCACCTCACATCACATCGACCACTGAAGGCTCGCCGCCGCGGTGATGTACTGATCCGACGCGGTCTGCGCGAAGAAGGTCGACGTCTCCGCGGGATTGAGGGTCACGAAGTATCGCTGCCACTCCACGCCCGCACGAAGGCGCAGGTGCTCGGCCAGACCCACCGAGATGCCGCCCCCCACATCGACCGCCAGCGCCGTCGCCGCAGGGAAGAACCGTTCGCTGCCCAGCTCGCCCTTGCCGGCCACGGCCTGGAACCCACCCAGGCCATCGAGCTCGACCGTGCTGAACACCCGCACCCGGAAGCCCAGCCCGCCCCGGAAGCCATTGAACAGCACGTTGGGAATGTTGGGCCGCGCGCTGCCGTCATTCACCGCCACCGCCGAGGTGGTCAGCTCATGGCGCGAGTAACCGAGGTGCGCGTGCAGCGCGAACCGGTCACCGAGCGGCAGTCGCACCAACCCGCCGAACCGAATGCGCGTGGCGGAGTGCGCGAAGCGGGACTCCTGAACGCGCGAGACCATGCCCACGCCGAAGTCGCCGGTGACGAACACGCCCAGGTTGCCCAGGAAGTTCGAGGTGAAGTGCGCGCCCGGGTACCAGCTCGCATCGACCGAGATGTCGCCCGAGAAGGGCTGGCTCGCGGTGGCCAACGAGGGGCTGGGGTTACCCGCCCACGAGAAGCTTCGATTGAACCCGCCGAAACCCACCGACGCGCGCAACGCGGGGTGCGCGGACGGCGTCGAGGGCGTCGACCCTTCCTCGCTCACCTCGGCCGCAGGCTCGGGCTCCACCCTCGGCTCTTCTTTCTTCCTCTTCGAGGCGAGCTCCTTCTTCGGCTCTTCCTTCTTCTCCTCGGCCGGGTCCTTCACCTTGCTCACCTCGGGCGAGGTCTTCTCAGGCTCGGCCGCGACCGGCGCTTCTTTGCCCGGCGCCTTGCCGCTGCCGATGGCGAACATCAGCGCGGCGAGCTGCGGCTTGGGCATCGCCCGGGGCAGCTTCTTCGCGGTCGCCTTGAGGGACACCGTGTCGAGCGGCGTACCGTCGGCCCCGTTGAGCACCTGCAGGGTGACGAACTGGCCCGAGGCCTGGCAGATGATCAGCGCGACCGCCCGGGAAGGCGCGGTGACGTCGCGCACCTCTTTGGCCGTGGGCATGGGCGAGACCGCCGTCTTGAGGACCTTCGGCGTGTAGCGCTTCGAGAGCTCCTTGCTGACCCACTTGGTGACCGGCGCAGGGCCGGTGATCACCACGGAAGGCTTCGGGGCAGCGACAGCAACGGAAGTGAGGAGGGCGGACATCACCAGCCAGAGGCGCATGGGGGCGCATTTGACCCCAATCAGGGCTCACTTCGCACCCTGTCTTTCTGATTGGGGAGGATACTTACAGCGCGATTGTGTGCATCTCGGGGAAGCGCTGCCGAAGCGTGGCCTCGGACAGCCCGCCACTGCCGGGAGCCCACACCACCTCGGCGCCGAGCAGCGCAGACGCCTCGAGCCTGACCCGATCGTTGAGCAGCTCGTTGATCTGCTGCCGCGCATCCAACCGCTCCACGCCCATGCGCCGGCCGCGCGTGCAGATGATCAGCGTCAGCACGCTCAACGAACCCCCATCACCCGGAAGCCCCGACCGCGTGCGGAAGTCGGTCAGCGCGCTGGCGTAGCTCTGCTGTGCGGCGGTGAGATCATTCAGATCTTTCTCGCCGTACCCGAAGACCCGCCACTGCGCGCTCAGCCCCAACAACGCGCGGGCGGTGCGCTGAACCAACTCGACCCGCGCGCCCACCGGATCGCCCACGGCGCTGGGCGCGGAGATCAGCTGCTCGACCTGCGTGCGGAAGAAGCCGTCGAACGCGAGCGCGATGACCGACAGGTGGAACTCGGCGGCTGGAGCGAAAGGCGCACCGGGCGGAGGCGGCTGGCGGCCGGGCGTGGCCGGAGCGTCCTTGCTGCGCATCATCCAGATCACCACGCCGATGAGCCCGGCCACGGCGATGAGGCAGCAGCACAGGCCCGAAAACCCCGCGGCGAGCAGCTGATCCGGCGTGGGATCTTCGTTCATGTGAGCGCAGCCTCGATGGACGCCACGGTCGCGTCGGTGATGATGGTGAAGAGCCGTTCGCCTTCTTCAGCCGTCGCCTCGGCTGGGGCGCCGAAGTACGCGTCCGGTCCGCCGCACTCGAGGAAGTTCTTCGCCCCGCCCTTGATGACGCCGGGCAGGTCGACCTCCAGCGTGGGCAGGGCCTTCATCGCGGCCACGTTCACCAGCGAGGGCGCGGCGGCGAGCATCAGCGAGGTCTCGTAGCGCCCCGCATGACTGCCCCCGTGCATGAACTCGTGACCGAGCAGCGGGCCCGTCGGTGCGCGCCGATGATCGGGCACCAGCACGCGCGCCGTTCCGCCCTGCACCGCCTTCGCCGCTTCGTGCACCACCCGGAAGTGGGCAGGCTCGAGGTGATGGTTCACCACCGCGATGGTGTGAAAACCACCCGAGACGATGCCTCTCAAGATGCCCTCGAGCATCTGCCGCGCGACGTCGGCGTTGAGCGTCACGGTGCCCGCGAAGGGCGCAGCAAAATCAGTCAGCGCGTACGCCACGGGGGGAAACACCACCACATCACGGGAGAGGCGGGCAGCGACCCGGCGGCAGACCTCCTCGGCGATCACCACGTCGACGGAGAGGGGGAGGTGAGGGCCGTGCGCCTCGGTGCTTCCCACTGGAAGGAGCGCGACCGTACCGGCTTCGGCCAGCTCACGGGTTCGGGGCCAGGTCAGCTGGCGGGCGTCGAAGAGCGTCATGCCCGCAACTCGGTCTTGAGCACCTTGCCGCGATCACTCCGGGGCAACGCGTCGAGGAAACGCACCTGCCGCGGCGCCTTGAACGGCTCCAGGGTCGCGCGCACGTGCGCCTTGATGGCCTCGCCCAGTTCTTCCGAAGCGCTGTGGCCTTCGTTCAACGCCACGAAGGCGCGCGGCTTGTCGAGCCCGTCGGCGTCTTTGAACGCCACCACCGCCGCTTCCCGCACCGACGGGTGTTGCAGCAGCACGTTCTCCACTTCGACGGGTGAGAGCCACTTGCCGCCGACCTTGAGCATGTCGTCGCCGCGGCCACAGAAATAGAAGTAGCCGTCTTCGCTGCGCTGAAACTTGTCGGCCGAGACACACCACTCGCCGCGGAAGGTGCTCTTCGATTTTTCGTGCTGCTGCCAGTACTCGAGCGCCATCGAGTCGCCCCGCACCCACAAGGTGCCCACGTCGCCGTGCGCCACCGGCTGGCCCTGGTCGTCGCACACCTTCGCTTCGTAGCCGTCGACCACCCGGCCCAACGAGCCCAGCTTCACGTCACCCAGCCGGTTGGTGATGAAGATGTGGAACATCTCGGCGCTGCCAATGCCGTCGAGGATCTCCACGCCGGTGCGCTGCTTCCAGCGTTGATACAGCTCGGCCGGCAACGCTTCGCCCGCGCTGATGGCCACGCGCAAGCTGGAGAAGTCGGCGTCTCTGAGCCCCGGCGCGTTCAAGATGCCGTTGAGCGCGGTGGGCACGGCCGTGAGGATCGTCGGGCGGTGGCGCTTCAACATCTCGAAGAACTTCTCGGGCGTGGGCTTCTCTTTGAACAACGCCGTGGCGCCGCCCGCGAGCAAGGGGAAGAGCAGGTTGCTGCCCAGCGCGTACCCGAAGGCCAGCCGGGGAATCGAGAGCCCGATATCGCCAGGGCCGTACTTCAAGACCGGCAGCCCGTAGGTGAGCGCGTTGAAGACGAAGTCGTGCTGCTTGTGCACCGCCGCTTTCGGAAACCCGGTGGAGCCGGAGGTGTAGAGCCACACGCAGGGATCATCGCGGTGCGTGTCGGCGATCGACGTATCGGGCTTTGCGCGCGCGAGCTCGGCGTCGTAGTCGAGGTGTTTGCCCGCTTCTCCACCGGCCACCAGCACGTGCTTCAGGTGCGGGCACTGCGCGCGCACCGAGTCGATCACCGCGGCGGTCGGAGCGTCGGTGACCACCAGCTTCGCGCGCGTGTAGTTGAGGTAATAGCTCACCTCGTCGGCCTTGAGGCCCGGGTTGACCGCGCTCACCGCGCCGCCCGCCTGCACCGCCGCGAACCAGGCCGAAGCGAACTGCGGTACGTCGGGGAGCATCAGCAGCACGCGCTGTTCCCACTCCAGCCCCAGGCCTTTGTAGACGGCGTTCGCGCGGTGGGTGGCGTCGGCCAGCTGGCCGTAGCTGATCACCTGATCCTCGAAATAGATCGCCGGCCGCGTGGGCTGTTGGGCCGCCCGGGCGTGGAGGAAGACCTGCGCAAGGTTGAGGCGTTCAGGGAGTGAAGAAGGATCCATGAGAGTCATCTCCGTCGCAGCGCCAGGTAGAGCCCACCACCGATCAACACACAGCCGATCGCCGCGAACGATTGCAGGCGGCTGACCTCATGCGCGTTGTTCAGCTCGAAGTTGCACTCTTCGGTGTCGGGGAACGTGCAGTCTCGGGTGGCGTTGTTCCACGCACTGACCACGAAGATCATCGCGGCGCCCATCAGTCCGAGGACCAGGCCACCAAGAGCAGCACGAGCGACTGAACGGAGCGGGTGAGCCATTTCGGGGGGCACGGTAGTAGCGTCCACCGCCATGCGCATCCTCTACGGAGTCGTCGGTGAAGGCATGCAAATGGCCAAGCTGCTCATCGTGCTTCTTTTGAACTGGTAGCGTTCAGCGCATGCGAAGGGTGTGGGGGGGGACGGCGTTGGTCGTGCTGCTTGCGCTCGCGGGCTGCCCCGAAGAGGACGCGGTCATCACCGGGTTCAGCTGCGACTTCGAGGGCCGCTGCCCTGGCGAGCTCGCTTGCGCGCCTGACTTCACCTGCCAGCTCGCGGCACCGCGCTGCGAATCGCCCGAGGTCAGCTGCGGTGATCAGTGCGTCGATCTCACGAGCAGTCCGCGACACTGCGGCGCTTGCGGACAGGCCTGCTCGTCGAACGAGGCGTGTCTCTCGGGCCAATGCACTCCGACCGGGAACATGACGTGTCTGTTCTGCGGGCCGGGCGTTCCGTGCATCAACGGCACCTGCAGCTGCGAAGGACGCGGCGAGCTGTGCTCGATGGCCCTGTGTGTCGACACCGCCCAGCTGACCTTCTCGTGCGGCGGCTGCTTCTCTGCCTGCCCGAACGCGGGTGAGCTTTGCCGCGCTGGCGCCTGCACCTGTCCGCCGCGAGAACGACTCTGTGGCATGGAATGCACGCCACTCAACGACGCGCAGAACTGCGGGACGTGCGGCATGGCGTGCAGCTTCAGTCAGAAGTGCGAGGCCGGCCAGTGCGTCACGGCGTGCAGCCAGCCCCAGAGCTGCGGGAGCTCGAGCTGCTTCGACGTGGCGACCGACCCGAAGCACTGCGGGAGCGCCTGCCGCACCTGCCCCGAGGGTGGCCTCTGCGCCGCGGGCGCCTGCAGCTGCCCGCCCGGCTCGAGGGAGTGCAACGGCAGGTGTGTCGATACCTCGCGCGACGCGCTCCACTGCGGCGGGTGCGGCGCGGCCTGCGTGGCGGGCGAGAGTTGCACCGGGGGCGTGTGCGGTTGCCAGGTGGGCCTCACCCGGTGCGCGGGGATGTGCACCGAGCTGCTCGACGATCCGGACAACTGCGGCGCCTGCGGAAACGCCTGCGGCCCAGGGCAGCTGTGCAGCCGAGGGCAGTGTGTGACCGGCTGCCCGCTGGGAGTCGAGGCCTGCCAGACCGAGCGCCTGTGCCGTTCAGGGCTGAACCCGTTCCACTGCGGCGACTGCGACACGGCCTGCGACCCGGGCGAGGTGTGCATCGATGATTCGTGCGAGGCGCAGCGGCCCGCGACCAGCTGCACCAGCTGCCCCTGTGACGAGTGCGAAGACACGCTCTGCTGTCTGCGCGATGGAAAGCCGACCTGCGTCGACGCCTTTCGGTGCCCGCGATGACCCGCGATTCTCTGGAGCCCAACATGTACCGCCTCATCTCACTGAGCCTCTTGTGGTCGTTGGCGGGGTGCCGCTGCCCGGGCGCTTCGCTGGGACCGCTGGAAGATCAGAAGCCGCCCAGCCTCCCCGCCTCTGGCCTGCTGGTGGACCAGCCCGCCGACGGCGACGCGATCGACGCCGAGTGGGTGACGGTGTCGGGCTGGGTCGATCGCAGCCGCTTCGCGAACGTCACGGTGGTGGGCGCTCCTTCGACCTCGTTCTACGCAGCGACCGGGCACGCCGGCCTTCCCTCGGCCCCCGTGCTGCTGCGCGAAGACGGCCGCTTCATCGCGCCGCGCGTTCCACTCCAGGTGGGCACGACCCAGCTGTTGATCATGGCGCTCACCCCGGAGGGCACGGCTGGGGCCGAAGCCGACCGCGAGGTGACCTCCACCCTGCTGCCGACGCCCGCGACGATCGTGCCCAGCCCGGCGGAAGGAGGCCGCGCACCGCTGACCGTGAGCTTCGAGCCGCACATCTTCGGCAAGGTCGACAACTGGCAGTGGGACTACGACGGCGACGGCCGCTTCGACGAAGAGAAGCTGACCGGCAAGCACACCTTCGAGAAGCCCGGCAGCGCACTCGTCTTCGCACGCACGCGCGTCAATGGGCGGTGGGTGACCGCCGTCGTGCCGGTGCAGGTCACGGGTGAAGACGACATCACCCATCAGTCGACACAGGTGACGATGCCGCGGGCGATCAGCATCGTCCCGCGCAAGATCGCGGGCGACGTGTTCACGTTCGACGCCAGGGCAGTCGACCCCATGAGCTTGACCCAGGCAGTGCTCGTCGCAGACGGCGACGTGGTGAAACAGTTCGATCCGGGCCTGAACCTGGTGCGCACCTTCACGGGGCTCAAGGCGCCCGAAGGCGCTGCACAAGATTTCCTCGGAAGAACCTACGTCTCCGACACGGGAAACAACCGCATCGTGCGCTTCGGCGCAGATGGGCAGCTCGACACGACCTTCGGCGACGGCGGAGTGCTGACCCAGCTCGATGGGATTCCCATCGCCGCGCCCACCACCATGCTCCTCAACAACGGGTGGCAGCTGACCGATGGTGGCTACAACGTGGAGTTCACCGTCGCGACGGCGAAGGGCATCTGGAAATGCGAGCAGCCCACCGAATGCTACGGCGACAAGCAAAGAGCCCGGCGCCTCATCACCACCCCCACGACCTTTGGGCCATTCGGTGAGCCCTGGTTCCTGGTCGACGGCAAGCTCCTTCGAGACAGCGACCTCTCGCTGCACTCTTCGGACGACGCCATCGACGCCGCTCGCGGCCTCAACGATTACAACCCCTGGTGGGTGGAGCTCCGCCCGGACGGAAAGCTGGTGGAGCACTTCAGCAGCGTGAGCAACACCCGCACCACGAGACTCGGCTTCCCGGCAACCGCCGTCGCGGTCGACGGAGACGCTGACTTCGTGCTGCACCACCAACTGGCCGAGACCTCGTCCCGCGTCACCGGACCGCACGTCATCTATCTGGCCGGCCCCAATCGACTGGAGCGGCGAGTGCTCCCTCAGATGGGAGAAGGACTGTGGTGACGCACGCCCTCATCGCCTCTCTGCTCGCCTACTGGGCGGAGGATCACAAGAAGTTCAACGTCCAGATGCTGCGGGACTCGCAGCCGTTCGAGTTCACGCGCGGGACGAGGGACGTTCGAACCATCGACGACTACCTGAAGCGCGTTCTGTACGTGAGCAAGGGGACCCAGGCGACCGTGAAGGGCGTGCCCTTCACGGCAGACCCCAAGGGCAGTGATCTCCCCACGGATTTACCGAGCGGGGAGCGCACCCTGAGGAGCTGGCACGAGTTCGGCGGGCTCTGGGAAGACGGCTTCCAGAACATGAGCGAAGCGAGGCTGTGGGGAGGGCTGCGTGCTCCGAACCACTTCCACGACCCGCTCGCCTTCGGAGGCGGCGGGTACACCGGCATCAAGACCGAGACCGGCTTCACGGCGCGATGGAGGAAGGAGAAGTCGGGACTGCCCGGACTCGATCTCCTGAGGCCCGGAGTGTCGGTGACGCAGTGGGTGCAGGGGGGCAAGGCGAGCGAGAAGAACGAATGGAGTTACGGCACCGTGTCCGCTGGCTTCACCGAGTTCTTCACCAAGCTCGTGCAGGAGCAGCGCGAGCGGGGGCTGGCGAACGCCTTCCGCAGCCTCGGGCAGGTGGTGCATCTCATCACCGACAACACCGTGCCCGATCACGCGCGCGATCTCGCGCATCCCGGCAACGGCTTCGAAGAGTGGCTCCATGACCAGGCCGGCGCCTTTGACGCAACGCCGCGCCCGTGGACGCGCTTCCCGCTCGAGCGCGTCGAGCGCTCCGGCATCCGCGCCTTCTGGGATCAAGACGTCTACTCCGGCTCGAACCCCGAGGCGTCCCTCGATGAAGGAGCGGGGATTACCGAGTTCACCCAGGCGCACTTCCTCGCGTGGAACCGCTTCACTCCACCGGGGATCATTCATTGGCCGAACGTGTTCCTGAACCCGGGCGGCGCGCTGGTCGAGAACGACATCCTCTACTTCACCACCGTGCCTGCCACGACGGGCGTGGGCTTCGACCCGCTGAAGATGCCGTGGCCGAGGCTCACCGGCCCCGTGGGCGACGACTTTGGCGCTGAGCCGCCCGGCCTTTCGCTGCCGAAGTGCGTTGCGCGCAAGAAGGGTTCTCGCAACATCATCGATGAGAACTGTTGGGCGGGGTACGCGATGCCGCTGATGAAGCGAGCGCACGGCACCTCGGAGGCCGTCTACAAGCTCGCGATGCCGCCGCTCCGCGCGGAGCTCATTCCCGAGCCCGGTGAGCTCACCCGCTTTCGCGTGAGGCTGTGGAACCTGGGCGGGGCTGCCGGTGACGCCGTGACCTTGCGTCTCGACGAGGTGTCGTTCACCTCGGTGCGCTTCGAGGGTGAAGCCATGGGAACGGTGCGGGTGGAATCTCCGGGCGGCACGCCACTGCCTCCGGATGGAGCGCCCTGGACCTCTGGCCCCTTCGCGTTCACGCTCCGAGAGCAGGGGATCCTCAAGCTGTCGTCGTACGGCGCGGTGGTGCTCAAGGCGCACCTGGGCACCAACCCCGAGACGCCGGTCTCGTTCGCGGTGCCGATTCCAAACGGGTTCCCGGTGGTCAACCAGCTGACCTCGACGGTTCGAATCAACGCGCAGACGCGCGCCCTCAACAATCAGTCGAACTGCTGCAGCACCACCTGCACGGCGTGCGGGGAGAACGCGGAGTTCGTGCAGCCCATTCTTCAAGACGTCACGGGCTTCATCGGTCGCTACTCCAGCCAGCTCGACACGCTCGGCAGGCCAGCCGATGGCCTGACGCGCACCGCGCTCGACGAAGACACGCGCATCGCGGGCGTGGCGCTGGTGGCGTGGGCCCGGGTGGGTGGGAGATACGACGCTCCGCTGCGGCCGATGGCCTCGCGGCTGACGGTGACTCACCCGCAGCTCGAGCCGCGCGGAGACATGTTCGTGCGCAAGGCCGATGCGATGGATCAAAAGGATCCCGATCGGGTGCCCTTTTCCATCGCGCTCGACGTGCGCGACTTCTACGGGGCGAGCGCAGGCTCGTACACCGCGACCCAGACGGTGCACTTGCTGGTGTGGATGACCTCGGCGCCGTCTACACCCAAACCCTCGCGCTCTGGCCGGTGCGGAGGCCGGAGACCGTCGACGTGGCGCTCGCCAGCGAAGAGTGCAACGACCTCACAGGGCGCAACATGCAATACGAGATGGCTGGCGGCTGCACGTCGACGCGCAACGGCGAGCCGATGTGCTCGCCCGGCACCTACGAGACCTCGCTTCGCACGCACCTCTTCGGTCCTCTGCGGGGCATCGGCACTCCCGACGTCGAGTACTTCGCGGTGTACCCGCACTTGAAGCTGCTGCAGCTGGGCGGCGTGCAGGTGAGCTCGGCGAGCCCGACCTGCGTGCCCAACGTGATGCCGGGGCGCAGCTATTCGATTCGCTGCTTCTCGGACTTCAACAGCTTCATCATGGAGAACACGGTGACGCAGGGCACGGGCGCGTGTCCCTCGATTCCACCTCGCCCGACGATGCCGCGCACCGCCACCATGCGGCCCGAGTGGCCTCCCGAGCTGAAGATGGGCCTGCAGAAGCTCTTCGGCCGCACCGACGAGCCCGCGTTCGAGGACGTGGAGCTTCGCTGAGCTCTCGTGCTTCAGGCGAAGTGATTGACCGGCCCGCACGAGCGACTGAACGGAGCGGGTGAGCCATTTCGGGGGGCACGGTAGTAGCGTCCACCGCCATGCGCATCCTCTACGGAGTCGTCGGTGAAGGCATG
>JAUYRZ010000024.1 GCA_030695565.1 Archangium sp. | reverse complement strand
CCCGCCCCCCTTCCGCGAGCAGGCCCGTCGCTCGGCCCGAAGTGGTGGCCTTGCCCGCAAGTTCGCGCAACATGGGGAGCAGCGCTGGATCGACGTTTTGCAACGGCGTCGACCCGATGAAGAACGCGTGCGCACCCATCTGGAGGTACGGCTGGAAGAAGGGCTCGACCTCGAAGTCGGCGAGCGTGCGGCCCAGCTCGGCCAGGTCGGACTGGCTGGTGATCTGCGGGAGCATGCGCCCCACGGGCTCGAGATTGGCGCCGCGCTCGGCGGTCTTCGAGAGGTCTTGCAGCAGCCCATCGAGGCTGGCGGCAACCTTCGGCAGCTCGGCGTCGACCTCCGCCTGGGCCTGCGACCTGGCGGTGGCAAGGTGCGTGGCGCGTTGGGAGGAGAAAATGGCCACTGCTGCGCCCAGCGTGAGCATCGCCAGCACCACCCCCAGCAAGCGACGCATCGTGGCCGACATGGCGGCGTCACTTCTCTCGCGGGAACCCTCGACGGTCAACGAATCAGCTGCAGGGAGGTCCAGAGCCACACGCCGTCTACGCGCGGACGTGGAGTCTGGTTTCGGCACGGGTGTGCGACATTGTGCGCGTCAGGCGCCACTCTTCAGGTCGCTGCGCGCCCGGGCGAGTGTCAACACGAAGACCCGCTCGGCCCCCGCGGCACGCAGCGCCCGCACCGCTTCCCGGGCCGTCGCCCCGCTGGTGAGCACGTCGTCGACCAGCACCACGTGGCGCCCCTTCACGTTCGTCGACGCGGCGAACGCGCCCCGTACGTTCTCTTCGCGTTCACCTTCGCTCAGGCCGACCTGCCGCCGGGTGTCGCGGGTGCGCACCAGCCAGTCGGCGTTCACTTCACGCTCCAGCCGCTGCGCCAGCACGGCAGTGAGGAGCGCGGCCTGGTCGAACTTGCGCTCGCGAAAACGCAGCTCGTGAAGCGGCAAGGGCACCAGCACGCCCGGCATCGAGGCCAGCTCGTGTCTCGCGGTGGCCGCCAACAGCAGGCCCAACGGCCGCGAGAGATCTGACCGGTCTTCGTACTTGAAGCGCTGAATCGCCCGGGCCAGCGCGCCTTCGTGTTCGAAGGGCGCCCACGCCCGCGCCCAGGGCACCCCGCCCTGCACGCACGTCGCGCAGAGCTGCCCCTGAAAAGCACCCGGCTCGGCGCAGCGGCGGCAATGCACCGTGGGCAGCTCGAGCACCTCGTGGGCGCAGTCTTCACAGAAGCCCACCGGGCCCGGCAGCACCACGTCGCACGCCGCGCAGGAGGGCGGCAGCAGAACATCGACCACCGCGTCGAAGGCGTCGCGCCACTTCGGCATCATTCCTCCGACTGAATCTTCTCGGCGAAGCTGCGCAGGGAATCGAGGCCGTGCTTCTTTTCGAGCGAGGCGATCAGCGCGGCTTCGGCGTCGGTCTTCACCCAGCCCCACAGCTCGACCTTGTTGTTGCGCACGCAGGCCGCCACGGTCTTCGAGCCCTTCAGGTCACGTTCGATCTGCTTGCGCAGCTTCAGCTGTGCCGGCGTGCGCGTCTCGGGGTCTTCGGCGCAGGCCATCACGTGCACCCGCGAGCCGTCTTTTCGCCAGACCAACGACGTGCGCACGCCCGCGCAGCTCGCTTCGATCCAGATGGCATTGGGCTCTTCGCTGTCCATGCCCTCCTCGATGCAGCGGCCGGAAGAGCCGGTGATGGTCTCCAGCTTCGGCACCCGGAACTGGCGGTGCTGGCCGACCTCCATGGTGACCGCGCGGTAGTCACCCAAGAGCAGCTCGGCTGAACCGAGCGAGAGCAACGTCACGATTCCCAGCAAGTTATTCATGGAGTGACCGGGATCACGGCGTGGTGCAGACGCTGTTGCGGCAGGTCAAATTCGCAGCGCACATCACGCCGCACCCGCCGCAGTTGTTTCGATCGAAGGCGGTGTTGACGCAGGCGTTGTTGCAGAGCGTCAGCCCAATCGCGCACACGCACGCGCCGTTCGAGCACCCCACTGATCCAATCGGCCCCTGGCAGACCGTGCCGCACGAGCCACAGTTGAGGCGATCGTTCTGCAAGTCGCGGCAGATGGTGCCGCAGAGGTTCTGGCCCACCTGGCACTGGCAGCTCCCCGCCACGCAGAACTGGGTGCCACCGCAGGAGCGGCCACACGCGCCGCAGTTCTGGCGATCGCTCTGCAGGTCACGGCAGATGCCGTTGCACTGCCCGAAGCCGCCGGTGCAGTAACAGATGCCGCCGATGCACTGCTCACTCGTACCGCACCGCCTCGCGCACGCGCCGCAGTTGGCCGGGTCGCTCTGCAGGTTCTGACAAGCGCCGCCACACGAGGTCTCCCCCGCGGAGCACATGGTGACGCAGGTGCTGTTGTCGCAGACCTGGCCCGCGCCGCAGACGCGATTGCACGCGCCGCAGTTGTTGGGATCGGTGGTGGTCTGCACGCACCTGTTGTTGCAGCTGGTGCTTCCCGTGGGGCAGCGGCACTGGCTGTTGAGGCACTGGCCTCCGGGGCCACACGAGTTGCCGCACGCGCCGCAGTTGTTGGCGTCGTTCTGGGTGAAGGTGCACGAGCCATTGCACACCGTCTGGCCTGAGAAGCAGGTGGGCTGGCAGTTGAAGCCGGTACAGACCTGGCCGCCCTGGCACATCGTGCCGCAGCTGCCGCAGTTCGACGGATCGTTGCGAGGCACACAGCGGTTGCCGCAGCGAATGAAGCCCGCGCCGCACTGGCAGATGGAGTTGGCGCAGGTGCCCGTTCCACACGAGTTGCCGCACGCGCCGCAGTTGGCGGGGTCGCTCACGGTGTTGGCGCACAAGCCGTTGCAGGTGGCGAAGCCCGTCGGGCAACCCTGCAGGCACATGCCGTTCGAACACGCCTGGCCGGCAGCGCAGGTGACGCCGCAGCCGCCGCAGTTGGCGGGATCATTTCCGGTGCTGACGCACTGGCCGTTGCAGCTCGTCTGACCGGTCGCGCACTGGCACGTTCCGCCCGAACAACTCTGGCCGCCGGTGCAGACCGTGCCGCAGCCGCCGCAGTTATTGCTGTTCGAGTTGGTGTCGGTGCAGGCGCCGTTGCAGATCTGCTGACCCGGAGCGCAGGTGCACATGCCCATGGTGCAGGCCGCGCCGGTGGCGCAGGCATTGCCACAGCTGCCGCAGTTGGTGGGGTCGGTCTGGGTGGCCACGCAGCGGCCGTTGCACGACGAGGTGCCCGAGGGGCAAGCGCACGCTCCGTTGGTGCAGGACTGGCCCAACGCGCAGCTCACGCCACACGCGCCGCAGTTCGAAGGATTGGTGCGGGTATCGACGCACTGGCCGTTGCAGGAGACGGTGCCGGTGGGGCAACCGCACTGGCCGTTGGAGCACGTCTGGCCGGGGCCGCAGCGCACGTTGCAGCCGCCGCAATTGGCGGGGTCAGTGCCCGTGGCCACACAGCGGCCGTTGCAGAACGAAGAGCCGGGAGGACAGGCGCAGGTGCCGCTGGTGCACGCGGTGCCGATGGGGCAGGTCAGCCCGCACACGCCGCAGTTCGCGCTGTCGGAGCTGGTGTTGGTGCACACCCCGGAACAGTTCACCTGGCCGGGCGGGCACACCGAGGTGCACATGCGATTGACGCACGCGGCCCCGGGCGCGCAGACCACGTTGCACGCCCCGCAGTTGCGCGGGTCGCTGTTCACGTCGATGCACGAGCCATCGGGGCACTGGGTCAGCGGCATCGGGCAGGTCGAGGTGCACTGGCGATTGGCGCAGACCTGGTTGGCGCCGCAGGCCCGGTTGCACGCGCCGCAGTTGGTTGGGTCGCTCGCCAGGTCGACGCAGCGGCCATTGCAGCTGTTGTTGCCCGGAGGGCAGAGTCTGCACATCCCCGTGACGCAGGTCAGAGACGGACCGCAGCTTTGGCCACATTGGCCGCAGTTCTCTTCATCAGACTGAGTGTCGACGCACTGGCCATTGCAGCTGACCAGGGGCCGGCCGCAGGTCTCGTTGCAGAAGCCGCTCTGGCAAATCTCCAACGGGCCGCAGGCGTTGTTGCACGCGCCGCAGTTGCGTTGATCGACGGTGAGGTTCACGCAGGCGCCGTTGCAGAGCACCTCTCCGGGGGTGGTGCAGCCCTGCACGCATTGCCCGTTGGTGCACGTGCCATTGGCGCCGCAGCTGATGCCGCAGCCGCCACAGTTGTTGACGTCGGTGCGCGGGTCGACACAGCTCATGCCACAGCTGAGCTGGCCCAGCGGACAGGTGGAGACGCAGCGCCCGGCCACGCAGGCCGCGTTGCCGCCGCAGACCGTGCTGCAGCCGCCGCAGTGGAAACGATCGTTCTGCAGGTCGACGCAGCCGGTGCCGCAGGTGGAGAGCGGAGGCGTGCACTGATTGACGCACTGGCCCGCCTGGCAGAAATCACCCTCGGGGCAGGCGACGTTGCAGCCGCCGCAGTTCTTCGCGTCGGCGCGGGTGTCGATGCAGGTGCCGTTGCACTGCTCGAGCGGCGCGCTGCAGTTGCAGTTGCCGGAGATGCACAGCTCGAGCGCGTCACAGGCCGTCGCGCAGGCGCCACAGTTGAGGCGATCCGAAGAGATGTCGATGCAACGGCCGCCACAGAAGGCCTGCCCGCTGGGGCACGACTGGGAACACGAGCCGTTCTGGCACACCGCGCCCGCCGCACAGGCCCGGCCACACGCGCCGCAGTTCGCTTCGTCACTCGTCAGATCCGAGCAGCGGCCCGAGCAGGTCGTCTCACCGGTGCTGCAGCCGATCACCCCGGGCTGACAGCGGTTATCGATGCACGAGTAGCCGTCGGGGCAGGGGATGTCGCCAGGGTTGCCGCAGACGTAGATGCCCGTGCGTGAACACCCAACGGACACGAGGGACAGGGCGCCAAGCAGCGCGAGGAGAAGCCGTGACTGGGACTTC
The DNA here is from genome assembly GCA_030695565.1 of Archangium sp. GTDB lineage: Bacteria > Myxococcota > Myxococcia > Myxococcales > Myxococcaceae > Archangium_A. The sequence goes on along the minus strand of JAUYRZ010000024.1, from coordinate 35,142 downwards.
ATGGGGAGACCTTGGTCTGAAGGGTGACGGCCAGCGGACAGTGTACCGTGGGTTTGGAAAGCGATCACGATCCCAACCGCCGGGTTGTGTACGCTGCGCCGCGCTGACGGGTTCAGGGGAGGCTTTCGATGATTGAAGACGGCCTGCTCGCGAGCCTCGCGCGGAACCCGGAGCCTGGTGCGCTGCGGGTCTATGCCGACCGCGTGCTCGAGCAGGGCAACGTGCACGGCGAGTTCATCATGCTCCAGCTCAACCGGGAGGACCGGGGGCGGGAGCCTGACGGGCGGGAGGAGTCGCTCCGGCGCGAGGTGCTGGAGCCCGCGCTGAAAGAAGCCCTCGGGCCCACCCTGACGGCCTGCCGCTGGGAGCACGGTTTTCTCGCCGACGTGGAGTTCGAGGTCGATGGTGACGCGCCGTTCGAGGCGTTGCGGGTGCTGGTCGAGCGCCCCGAAGCCCAGCTGCTGCGGCGGATCGTGCTCAACGCGCTGCGCTGCGACGGCGGCGGCGATCTCACCCCGGTCTGGGCCAGCCTGGCGCAGAGCCCGAAGTTCCCCCGCCTGGAGGCGCTGGCGGTGGAGGTGGGCCTCGACCTGGGCAACCCGCATATCGATGGGCCGATCGTGATCGGCGCGGTCGAGCCGCTCTACCGGGCGTATCCGGCGCTGCGGGTGTTGGAGCTGCACGGCATCGAGCACGGTTTCGGGAAGATCGTGTTGCCCGAGCTCACGCACTTCTCGGCGTCACGTCTTTCTCTCGACGCGATTGCGCCGTTGGTCTCGGCGCGCTGGCCGAAGCTGGAAGAACTCGAGCTGGAGTTCGGACCTGCGGGTGGTGAAGCCGAGCCGCTGTTCGGTCCGTTGCTCGCGGCGCCGATGAGCGCGTGTCTCAAACGGGTGAAGGTGAAGAGCCCATGGCCTGACTTCTTCCGAGCGGCGCTGCCGCACACGCCCCTGGGCCGCGGAAGAATCGTCGAGGTCTGAGGGGAGAGGGCGTGCATGCCAGAACGAACACTCATCGCATCAGCCACCAACCTCCTCTGGCGAGGCTTTCAAGTCGTCCCCACTGATCGAAAATCCAGAGCCGGAGAACCGGTCAACGGACTCTTCGCGGTCGCAAGAGCGATCACCCGGGTGCTGGCGATGAAAGAACCCGCGAGAGCGATCGCGGTGATCGAAGCCAACACGGCGCAAAAGCCCTGGCCTGATTTGGTGAAGAAACAGCTCGCCGCCTTGCCAGATCTGCTGAAGGCCCTCGGGCTGCAAGTGATCGAAGCCCCCGACGAAATGAACGTCGTCGCGAGCTACGCCCAAGCCGCGCTCGACGCAGGCGACGACGTGATCATCGCCGCCGTCGACAAACGTTTCGCGCAACTCGTAGGCGATCGCAGCTGGTGGTTCGACGCGAACAAAGACGTCCGCTACACGACCGAGATCGTCGAGAAGCGCTTCAACGTTCCGCCGTCGCAGGTCGCGCAGTGGCTCGCGTTGGTAGGCGACGATGACGAGCTGCCGGGTATCGAAGGCGTCGGCGCCAAGGGAGCCAGCGGACTGCTCGAGCAATACGGCACCGTCGAGAAGGCGCTCGAGTCACTCGACGAAGTGAAAGGCCGGGTGGGCAACGCGCTGCGTGCGGCCCGCGAAGAACTCCCCGCCAAACTCGCGCAGGGAAAGTTCGATCTCACCCGTCCCCTGCCCCGCCCGCTCGCTGAGCTCACCTACCGCGCGCCCGAAGTGAACGCGCTCAATGCGGTGTACGACTCGTTGGGCTTCGCCGAATTGCTCGCCGCCGCCGGAGCCGCGCGGGCGGTGGAAGTCTGCGAACAACCCGGCGACGTGTCCGCAGCGCTCCAGCGCCTGGGCACCGCCCCCATCGCGCTCCATGCGCTCCTGGAAGATCCGGATCCTTCAGCTGAAGCGCTCACGGGCCTGGGGCTCTCCGCAGGAACCGGCCTCGCCTTCTACGTGCCCACCGCGGCGGCCGGCTGGCCCGTGCTGGTGAAGTGGCTTGCAGATCCCAAAGCACCCAAACAAGGCCACGCGTTGATCGGTGCCGTGGTCGCGCTCCAACGCACGGGCGTGGAGCTGGCGGGAATCGTCTGCGACTCCGAGTGCGTCTCGCACCTCACCGAGCCGAGCAACTGGGCGCCGCACGAACTCCCCATCGTCGCGCGGCACGTGTTGGGGCGCGCCTTGCCCGATGACGATGCGGTGCGCGGCGTGGGCCGGGCTCGCAAGACCTGGGCTGAGCTCACCCGGGAACGCGCCGCGGAAGTCGCAGGCCAACGCGCCGATGCGTCGGCCGCCATCTGCACGAAGCTCGGGCCCACCGTCGATCGGGCGATCCTCGATGAGTACCTCGAGCTGATGCACACCCTGGTGCGCATGGAGCTGACCGGCATTCAGGTCGATCCTGCCGAGCTCGATCGCGCCGAGACCGCGTTCGTCACCATCGAAGCCGAACTCGAGAAGGAGATCACCGCGCTCGCGGGCCACGAGTTCAACATCAACTCGTCCAAGCAGCTCGGAACGGTGCTCTTCGAAGAGCTGCAGCTGCCGGTGGTGCTGCACACGCCCACGGGTTGGAGCACGGCCAACGAAGCGCTCCAGCGCATCGAACACGCGCACCCGATCGTGGCCCTGGTGATGCGTTGGCGCGGAGTGCGACGACTGCGCGACAGCTGGGTCAATTCGTTGCGCAAGTGCATCGACACCGATGGCCGGGTGCACTCGCGGTTTCATCTCGCGCGTTCGTTCAGCGGACATCTGATCAATACGAACCCCGACCTGGGCCGCGTGCCGGGGCGCACTCCGGAGATGGCGCGCATTCGCCGGGCGTTCGTCGCAGGCCCGGGCAAGGTGTTGATGTCGGTCGACTTCAGTCAGCTGGGGCTGTTCGTGCTCGCGCACCTGACGAAGGATCCCGCGTTGACCGAGCCCCTGCGCCGCAAAGACGACATGCACCGGCTGACCGCGGCGGCGGTGCTGGAGAAAGCACCCGAGGCGATCACGCTGGAAGAGCGGCAAGTCGGCAAGGTCGTGAACTTCGCCACCTTCGCAGGCCAGGGCGCGAGCTCGTTGGGCATGCAGCTGGGCATCACCCCGCCCCAGGCCAGGGAGTACCTCGCGCGTTTCGATCGTCACTACGCGAAGGTGCGTGCGTTTCAGGACGAGCAACTTCGGCTGGTGCGTGAGCGCGGGTACATCACGACGATCATCGGCAGGAAGTGGCCGATCGGTGGTCTCGACTCGCTCGACTCGCAACTTCGTTCGTACGCCGAACGTCTCGCCCGTCGCGCGACGCACGAAGCGTCGGTCAGCGACGTCTCGAGGAGAGCGCTGCTGGAAGTCGACCGGGCCCTCCGCAAGGCAGGAATGAAGACAGTGCCGCTCTTGCAGATCCTCGACGAGGTCTTGTTCGAAGTGCCCGAGGTCGAGCTGGAGCAAGCCGCGAAGCTCTGCGCGCAGACCATGAGAGACGCAGTGCAACTCGAAGTTCCACTCAGAGTCGGAGTGGAAGCCGGAAAGAACTGGGCCGACATCATTCCTCTCCCTTCGGGCTGAGGATACGAGGCCGGCTCAATTGAAGAATTGAAGCCGTGAAGGTAGAAAGACAACATGGCGATTAACCTCAAGAATCAGGAGGTCGAGCGCGCGCTCCAGGAGCTGAGCAGCGAGACCGGCGAATCGCTCACCCAGGCCGCAGGCACCGCCTTTCGCGAGCGGCTCGAGCGCATCCGCTCGGCGAAACAAGCTCAGCAACGGCGGTCCTTGAGGGCCCTGCTCGAACTCATCGAGGAGGCCCGTGCCGCCCCGGTGCTCGACGCGCGCCCGATGAAGGTCATCACCGATGAACTCTGGGGTGAGGAGTGAGCGACTGCGTCATCGACAGCTCAGCCCTGTTGTCCATCGTGCTCGGCGAAGAAGACGCCCCCGCCTTCGCAGAGCGACTCGCAGCCCCCGGTCGCAAAGTCGTCTCGGCCGCGACTCTGTTCGAAGCCGCGATTGCTGCCGAGAGGCGAGGCGGACTCGAGGCGAGAGATCGGCTGGATCGCCTGGTCACGCGCATCGCGCCGGACATCGCACCCTTCGATGCCGCACATCTGGGTTGGGCTCGCGACGCCTACCGCCGGTTCGGCAAGGGGCGACACCGCGCCGCCCTCAACCTGGGTGATTGCATGGCGTATGCGACCGCCCGCCACGCGGTCCTCCCGCTGCTCTTCAAAGGAGCAGACTTTGAGAGCACGGACATCGAACGGGCCTGAACGGCTCGCCCGAAAGGAGAAGGTTTCACTTGGCGGCGAGGTGGCGTGCGATTCGAAGCGCCATCGTCATGATGGTCAGCTGAGGGTTCACCCCCAGGCTCGTCGGTACCACGCTGCCATCCGCGATGGTGCAGCCCGGCAAGTCCCAACACTCGCCGTACGCATCGACCACCGAGGTCTCCTTCGACGGACCCATGCGGCAGGTACCCAGCGGGTGCTGACTGCCGCACTCGAGGTCGCGGCCCTTCACGTGCTCGAGATCGAGCGTGCGCAACCGGTCCGGCGTCACGCCTCCGAGACCCAGCACTGGCAAGAACACCTCCTTCGCGCCCGCGGCGAACCAGATCTCCGCCATCAACCGCATCAAGCGCGGCACGACTGCTTTGTCCTTCTCGGCCATGCGGTAGGTGACGAACGGCTCGCGACCCGGCCCGCGCCGCACCACCCCGCCCCCTTCGTCGTGCACCAGGCCACCGAACGTCCCCAGGTGCGGCACCTGCGCGGCGCGCGCGACATGTTTCGGTCCGATGCCCGGCAGCGTGGCCGCCAACACACCGGGAGGCAGGAACAACGAGAGCATGGTGATGCCCTCCGGTTCCCACGCGTCGGTGTACATCGACTGCAGCGCGCCTCTCCAACCGGCGACCACTTCATCGAAGCGGCCCATCACGCGGAAGCTGGGGTGCAGCGTGAGGTTCTTGCCCACTTGCCCACTCGAGCGGCCGATGCCCGAGGCCTGCGCGAGCAACGGCGTGTGATACGCGCCCGCCGCCAACACGACGCGCTTCGCGTGCACCGTGAAGCTCGTACCCGGTGCGCCGTGATCGCCGTTCAGCAACCGCCCCACCACGCCATTCGCGCGGCCGTTCTCGTTGGTGACGCGCTCCGCCAGACAGTGCGTCCAGACCTGAGCGCCGAGCGCGGTGGCCCGCGGCAACCACGAGACATCCACCGAACGTTTCGCGCCGATGGGGCAACCGAAGTTGCACTTGCTGTTGCCTTCACAGCCCCTGGTGTTGCGCCGCATCGGCTTGAGCGGATGCCCCAGCTTCGTCGCGCCTTCGTTGAACAGGACCGTGCTCCGGCTGCGTAAGGAGGCTGGCACCTCCTCGACGTTCACGACCTCTTCCATCTCGTCGAAGAACGGCGCGAGGTGTTCTTCGGTGAACATCGGCAGCCCGCGATCCTTGCGCCAGACGTCGAGCACGTGACCTGGCGTGCGAAAGCAAACACCGCCCGTGAGCGCCGACGAGCCGCCCACGCACTTGCCCATCATCACGTTGATCACCGGCGAGTCGCCCACGCCCACCGCGAAGGTGAGCCCCGCATCGCGCCACATCGCGCGCATCTGCTGGCTGGGTGTCAGCTTGCCGTATTCCGCCGCAGGAACGTGGCGGCCTTCTTCGAGCACGACCACCCGCTGCCCTGACTCCGCGAGGATCGCCGCCACCACGGAGCCACCGGCGCCGCTGCCGACGATCACCACGTCGGTCTCGAGGATGAGCGGGCCTCGGTGCGTTGCTCCGTCGTGAAAGCTCACGGGAGCAACCCCATCGGGAACGTCGACGGCCCCACGTGGCCCACCTCGCGCTGCACGTCGGGGTGCTCGTAATAGACCACGCAGAGGAAGGCCTTCACCGCGAGCACGGGCGCGGCGGCGAACGACTCTTCCATCAGGGTGAGCGCCTCGACCCGCTCGGGCACTTCGAGGCTCTTGAGCGTGGGGAACTTTCGGATGAAGAGCGGCGAGAGCCAGACCACCACGTACAGCGCGAGCCCGAAGACGAAGCGTGCCCAGGCGCCGGCGCGCTGCAGGTAGTCCTTCATCTCCTTCATCAGCCAATCCATGCGCGCGGCGGGGGGCGGCCCGGCTTCGGTGCTGAAGAGCGCCTCGGCGAACGCGCGCAGGTGAAGCAACATCAGCTGCGCCCCACGTCAGCGTGCGCCACCAACCGCGCGATGATCGCGTCTGCGCCCTGAATGAGCGTCTCGCCATCCCACAAGGCAGGCGCCGTGCTGCCGCCGCGGGCCAGCAGATCTTTCTGCACCTCTTCGTAGGTCACGTTGCGGAAGCGGACATCGGCGCTCAGCTCGTGATCGACCACGTACTTGCGCACCCGGGCGCTGGAGGAATCCGCAATCGCATGAAACAGCTCGAACATAGGGCGTCACCCTAGCGCCCCCTTCGATTTCCGCGCATCGCTCCCAACGGGGTGGGCGTAGAGTGCGAGGCCTATTCCGGGAGGGATTTCCATGCACAGCCAGACACTTCAAGCCCTGCGCGCCGAGATCGAAGCCATCACCACCCTGCAGCTTGCGCTCAACCGCATCGCGCTGACCGTCGACGACAACTCGTTGTCCGTGTGGGACGGGCCGCGGCCGGAAGACGTCGACGACATCGCGGCGGATGACGGGTCGTTCACGCGCGAGTCGGTGATGGAGGTTCGCGCCAGGGCAGGCGAGGCGTTGGCCCGCCGGTACGCCGAGGTGGAGCGGGTGATCATGGGCCGAGCGGCGCTGGAGTCGCTCGTGCGCTCCACCCTGTCGATTGGGACCGGCGGCGTGATTACGGCGGAAGGCCCGCCGCCCAGCCAGGTGCTCGGCGCGCTCGCTCGAAGTGGTGCCCTGCGGCTCGATTGGGCTCAGGAGGCCTCAGCTCAGGTGCGCGACGTGCTCGAGTCGAAGGAGGGGCCGGCCGTCACCCGCCCCACGGCGCCTGCGACCCCGAAGGCGAAGAGCGGCGGCAAGGCGAAGGTCGCCAAGACGACTGCGAAGAAGGCCAAGACCGTCGCGAAGGTGGTCGCCCGGGCCGTCAAGAAGGTGGTCAAGAAGGTCGTCGCGACTGCCGCGAAGAAGGTGAAGACCGTCAAGGCCGCGAAGGCTGCAAAGGCAGAGGCAAAGGCTTCGAAAAAGAAGAAGCCGGCTCCTGCGAAGAAGCCGGCTGCCAAGAAGAAGAAGTGAGGCCCTCACCCTGACCCTCTCCCAAAGGGCCCAAAGGGAGAGGCAACTGCGTTTCGTTACTTCAGGGCGCTGACGGCGATGCGCTTCTGCTCGCGAACGATGATCACGCGCTGTTCTTCGGCGCGCGCATCGGTCACTTCGAAGCCCTTCAACCGCGTCTCCGCTTCCGTGATGCGCTTCTGCGCTGCGCCCACGTCGATGGCCGAAGCCACCTCTGCGGAGTCAGCCAGCACACGCACGGCCTCCGGGCCCGCTTCCACGAAGCCGCCGGACACGAAGTAGATGGTGCTGCTGGCGCCGTCACGAACCGTGAGCGGGCCCGGCTGCATCACCGAGAGATACGGGGTGTGACCAGGGCGCACGCCGAACAGACCATCTGCGCCGGGCGCGATGACCTCGTCGGCGGCCAGCTGGGCCAGCCGGCGTTCGGGTGTGACGATCTCGACGTTGAGCTTCGCCATCGCTTACCCCTGCGCCAGCTTCTTCGCCTTCTCCACGGCCTCGTCGATGTTGCCGACCATGTAGAACGCCTGCTCCGGCAGACCGTCGTGTTTGCCTTCGACGATCTCCTTGAAGCCACGCACGGTGTCGGGGATCGAGACGACCTTGCCGTCGGCGCCGGTGAAGATCTTGGCGACGTTGAACGGCTGGCTCAGGAAGCGCTGAATCTTGCGGGCGCGGGCGACGACCATCTTGTCGTCTTCCGAGAGCTCGTCCATGCCGAGGATGGCGATGATGTCCTGCAGCTCCTTGTACCGCTGCAGGGTCGACTGCACCTTGCGCGCGACGCCGTAGTGCTCGTCACCGACCACGAGCGGGTCGAGAATGCGCGAGGTCGAGTCGAGCGGGTCGACGGCCGGGTAGATGCCGATCTCGGTGAGCGCACGCGAGAGAACGATCGTGCCGTCGAGGTGAGCAAAGGTGGTGGCGGGCGCCGGGTCGGTCAAGTCGTCGGCGGGCACGTACACGGCCTGCACCGAGGTGATGGAGCCCTTGGTGGTCGAGGTGATGCGCTCCTGGAGCGCGCCCATCTCGGTCGACAGCGTGGGCTGGTAACCGACGGCCGAAGGAATGCGGCCGAGGAGCGCGGACACTTCCGAGCCGGCCTGCGTGAAGCGGAACACGTTGTCGACGAACAGGAGAACGTCGCGGTTCTCTTCGTCGCGGAAGTACTCGGCGATGGAGAGACCCGACAGCGCGACGCGGGCGCGGGCTCCGGGCGGCTCGTTCATCTGGCCGAACACCAGCACGCACTGCGACTTGCCGGGGATCAGGGTGATGCGACCCTGCGCGTCCTTCTTGATGTGCTTCCCGTCGGGCGTCATCTCGCAGGCGATGACGTTCGCTTCCTGGAACTCGACCCAGAGGTCGTTGCCTTCACGGGTACGCTCGCCGACGCCGGCGAACACCGAGAAGCCGCCCTTCTCGATGGCCGCGTTGCGGATGAGCTCCTGAAGGAGCACCGTCTTGCCGACGCCTGCGCCGCCGAAGAGGCCGATCTTACCGCCGCGGGTGAAGGGGCAGAGGAGGTCGATGACCTTGATGCCGGTCTCGAAGACTTCGATCTTCTTGCTCTGCTCCGTGAAGGAGGGGACCGAGCGGTGGATCGGGTAGTACTTGGTGGCGACGACGGGGCCGAGCTCGTCGACCGGCTGGCCGGTGACGTTCAAGATGCGGCCGAGCGTGCCGGGGCCCACAGGCACCGAGATGGGCGCGCCGGTGTTCTTCACCGCGGCGCCGCGCGCCAGACCATCGGTGGTGTCCATCGCGATGCAGCGCACCGTGTTCTCACCGAGGTGAGCGGCGACTTCGACCGTGAGGTTGTCGGCCTCGCCGTTGATGGCGGCGTTGGTGATCTTCAACGCGGAGTACACCTCGGGCAGACCACCGGGGGGGAACTCGACGTCGACGACGGGTCCGAGGATCTGCGTGATGCGACCAGTGGAGTTGACGGAAGCGCTCATTGCGGGGCGGCGCGTACCACCGGGGTGCAGGCCCTGCAACATGGATCAGCGCGGCATCAGCACGGCTTCTGAGGTCAGTCAGGGAACCAGCCCGCCGTTCGCATCGAGGGAGGCGGGCGGGGCCTTTGGTTGACCTCCGGTCATGAAGCCTTCACGCGCGACCAGCTCATCCGCGACGCCATCGCGCGCACGCTCTTCGCCCCGACGACGCTGGCCCGCGCCAACGCCCCGCAGAACGAGAGCGTGCGCCTGCTCGGCCCTTCGATCCTTTGGTCTGTGCTGATCGCCTCGAAATATTCCTGCGGAAATAATCAGCACGGCTGAAACCGTTCGCGTGCGCTAGTCACAGACCCGCGTCATCTCATTTCCTTTGCTGAGGTCTCATGAAACTTCGACTCGTTGGCCTTCTCGCCCTCCTTGCGTCCCCCGCCTTCGCGCAGCTCAAGCTTCCCCCGCTGAGCCCGGAAGCGAAGATCGTTCAGAACGTGGGCCTCACCACCATCACCATCGACTACAGCAGCCCCGCGGTGAAGGGCCGCAAGATCTGGGGCGGGCTGGTGCCGATGGACAAGGTGTGGCGCGCGGGCGCCAACCACTCCACCACCATCAACTTCACGCAGCCGGTGATGATTGGTGACAAGGAAGTCGCCGCGGGCACCTACGGCTTCTTCGCCATCCCCGGCGCCGCTTCGTGGACGCTCATCGTCAGCAAGGCCAACGAGCTGTGGGGCAGCGACGAGTACAAGCCCGAGAACGACATCGTGCGCGTGACCGTGAAGCCGACGGCCATCCCCAACCGTGAGCGCCTGGTGTACCTGGTGACCAACTTCACCAACGAGACGGCCAACATCGACCTCGAGTGGGAGAAGGTTCGCGTGACGCTCCCCGTGAAGCTGAAGACGGCGGAGCAGGCGGCGGCGAACATCAAGGCCGCGGTCGACGGCGCCTGGCAGCCGATGAACAACGCCGCCCGCTACGCGCTGGAGATCAAGGACTACGCGAACGCGCTCATCTACGTCGACAAGTCGATCGCCGCGCAGGAGACCTGGTTCAACACCTGGGTGAAGGCGCAGATCCTCTCGGCCTCCGGCAAGAAGGCCGACGCGCTCGTGCTCGCGCAGAAGGCGCAGACCCTGGGTGAGCAGAAGCCCGACGGGTTCTTCTACGCCGCCGACGTGAAGAAGGCGCTCACGGAGTGGAAGGGTAAGTAGGACTGATGTCGTCCGCATTCTCGCCGGCGTTTCTCCGCGGTGAGGCGCGGGCCCACGCGTTTCTGCCCGACGACTTTCGACACGCTTCACGGCGCGCCGAGAGTGTCCGCAGGGCAGCGACGCGCGCTGTTTCGCCGTCGACGATCGCGGCGCTGCGGGCGCAGTCAGCACGACTGCCCGCAGCGGCTGCACGTGAAGCGAACCTGGAGGCGCTCGCGACCCCGGGAACGACCGTGGTGGTGACCGGCCAGCAGGTCGGGCTTTTCCTGGGTCCGCTCTATTCTTTCTACAAGGCGGCCTCGGCCGTGGTCACCGCGCGCGCGCTGCAGCAGGAGACGGGCGTGCGCTGCGTGCCGGTGTTCTGGCTGCAGAGTGAAGATCACGACTTCGAAGAGATCGATCACTGCGACGTGCAGAACGGCGCGGGCGAGTTGGTGCGCCTTGGGCTCGACGCTCCGGGCCGGGTGTTGCGCTCGTCGCTGTCGAGCTTGCCGCTGGGCGCGAACGTGGCGGCGGCGCTGCAAGAGCTGGCCATCGCGCTCGAGGGGCTGCCGCACGCGAACGAGGTCCTCGAGTCGTTCCGCCGGCACTATCGGCCCGAACGCACGTGGGTGAGCTCGTTCGCCGGCGTGATGGCGGAGCTCTTCGAAGAGCTCGTGCTGCTCGACCCGCGTGATGCAGCGCTCGCGGCGGAGATCAGGCCGGTGCATGAACGCGCGGTCCTCGAGTGTGATCGCATCGCGAACGTACTGCTGGAGCGCACGGCGCAGCTCGAGGCAGCGGGCTTCGCGGCGCAGGTTCATGTTCGGCCGGGCGCGCCGCTGTCGTTCTTTCATCCGGAAGGAAGTGACGGCCCGCGCTTTCGCATGGAGAAGCGCGATGACGCGTTCGGGCTGGTGGGCCGTGAAGACTCGCGCAGCGCGCAGCAGTTGTTGGCGTGTGAGCCGCTCTGCTTCAGCACCTCGGCGCTGCTCCGGCCGATCGTGCAAGACACGCTGCTCCCCACCGCGGCGATCATCGGCGGGCCGGGCGAGTTGAACTACTTCGCGCAGCTGCCTCCGCTGTATGCGCACTTCGGGTTGCCGATGCCGATGCTGGTTCCTCGCGCTCGGTTTCGGGTGATTGAACCTCGCACGCGTTCGCTGCTCGTGACGCTCGGGCTCACGGCGGCTGAAGTGGAGGCGCCTGCGGACCAGGTCCTCAAACGCCTGCGGCCCCCGGCGGCGGCGCTGACTCCGGAGTTATTGGAGCGGCGGCTGGCCGATGCGATCGAACCCCTCCTCGAGGCGGTTCCGGCGAAGGTGGGCTCGGATGTGGAGGACGCGGTGAAGCGCACCCGGAAGACCATCGAGCGCGCGGTGTCCCGGCTCAGCGGGCGGTACTCGCGCGAGTTGCAGCGGGGTGATCAGACGCTGACCGACCGGTTGGAGCGGTTGCAGCGGGCGCTGTATCCGCATGGTGAGCCTCAGGAGCGGGTGTTGGGGTGGCCTGGGTTCGCGGCGCGGTTTGGGTTGGCGGGGTTCACTTCGTTGGTCATGGCTGGGCTCGAGCCGTTCTCCGTGCCCGTGAAGGAGCTCTCGCCATGAGTGGCCCCTCACCCCTCCAGGGGAGTTCATGGCGCATCGGGATCACGTGTCACTCGAACTTCGGTGGCAGTGGGGTCATCGCGACTGAACTCGGACTCGCGTTGGCGAAGCGTGGGCACGACGTGCACTTCATCTGTGCGAGCGCCCCGCCCCGCCTGATTCAGCAGCCGAACGTGACGCTGCACGAGGTGCAGAGCCCCACCCACCCGCTGCTGCCACACGGCGACTTCACCCTCGCGCTCGCTTCACGCCTGGCCGAAGTGAGCCAGGCGCAGCAGCTCGATTTGCTGCACGTGCACTACGCCATCCCGCTCGCCACCAGCGCGTTCCTCGCTCGTGAGCTGTGTGGAGCCAGTGCGCCCAGGCTCGTCACCACCGTGCACGGCACGGACGTGCTCACGCTGGGACTCGAGCCTGCGTTCAAGCCGCTCGTGCGCCAGGCGTTGCTGCACAGCGATGCGGTCACCGCGCCTTCACGTTTCCTCGCGAATGCTGCGAAGCGTGATCTGCAGTTGAGCGCCGACGTCGAGGTGATCTCCAACTTCGTCGACACCGCTCGTTTCGCGCCTGGGAAACCGGGCGCTCCGGTGCTGACGCACAACTCGAACTTCCGCTCGGTCAAGCGCATGCAAGACGTGGTGCGCATCTTCGCGAAGGTGCGTGAGCAGGTGCCCTGCGAGTTGATGCTGCTCGGAGATGGCCCCGAGCGCCCCGCGGTCGAAGCGTTCGTGGCGCAGCTCGAGCTGACGCCGTTCGTGCGCATGAAGGGCGAGTCGAAAGAGGTCGCTCCCATGCTGCAGCAGAGCACCGTCTTCCTGCTCCCCAGCGAAGTGGAGAGCTTCGGCCTCGCTGCGCTGGAGGCAATGAGCTGCGGCGTGCCGGTGGTGGCCTCGAACGCGGGTGGCATCCCCGAGGTCGTCGAGCACGGCAAGACGGGGTTCCTGCACCCGGTGGGCGACACCGACGCGATGGCGCGAAGCACGCTGAGGCTGCTCCAGGAAGCGCCGCTTCACCGCGCCATGTCGCTGGCCGCGCGTGCAGCATGTCTTTCCCGCTGGCAGGTGGGCCCGATCGTCGACGCGTGGGAAGGGCTCTACGCCCGGTTGCTGAGGAAACAGAAATGACAGGAATGATGATGAGCTTGTTGCTCTCGGCTTCGGGCCCGGATGGCGCGGAGATTCTGAACGACCTGCGGCGCGTGTCGGTGCTCGGCACCGTGCTCTACGTCGCAGCCCACCCCGACGACGAGAACACCCGGCTGCTCGCCACGCTCGCGAAGGAATCGAAGGTGCGCGCGGCGTATCTCTCCTTCACGCGTGGAGAAGGCGGGCAGAACCTGATCGGCGCTGAGCTCGGCCCGCTGCTCGGCGTCATCCGGACGCAGGAGCTGCTCGCAGCCCGTCGCGTCGACGGCGCCGAGCAGTACTTCACCCGCGCGCGCGACTTCGGCTACTCGAAGAGCGTCGATGAGACGCTGGCGATCTGGAACCACGATCGCGTGCTCGCCGACGCGGTGTGGATCATCCGCTCGTTGCGGCCCGACGTCATCGTCACCCGCTTCTCTCCTGATCAGAAGGACACGCACGGCCACCACACCGCGTCCGCCCGCCTGGCGCTCGAGGCCTTCACTGCCGCGGCTGATCCGAAGTTCCATCCTGAGCAGCTCGATCGCGTTCCCGTCTGGCAGGCGCGCCGCATCGTGTGGAACGCGTGGTCGCGCGATCCCAACATGGTGTTGCCGCCCGGAACGATTCAGTGGGACTCGAGTCTGTTCAGCCCGCTGCTGGGGTACTCGTACGGCGAGCTCGCCGCGCTCAGCCGCAGCATGCACAAGAGCCAGGGCTTCGGAGCTGCGCCCGTGCACGACGGCAGCGTGGAGAACTTCGTGCCGCTCGCCGGAGAGCAGGCCACCAGGACGATCTTCGACGGCATCGACTCGAGCTGGAAACGCGTCGCGGGCTCGGAGAAGTTCTCTGGGCTGCTGAACAAGGCGATCGCCGAGTACAAAGTCGAAGCACCCGCGAACTCGGTGCCTGCGCTGCTGCTCGCGCTCGAAGAACTCCGCCGCCTTCCCGCGAATCCCTGGAAGGAGCAGAAGACCACCGAGCTCATCGACGTCATCGCGAACTGTGCAGGCCTGTTCGTCGAAGCGAGCGCGGAGGTGACCAGCGTGGTGCCCGGCGGGAAGCTCAAGCTCAGCGTGATGGTGCTCAACCGCTCGAACGCAGCGCTCCAGCTCGACGAAGTGAAGGTGCTGGGTGCGTCGGCCCCCGGCAGCGCGCTCGAACGAGGCAAGGCGCAGAAGCGCGAGCTGAACCTCGAGGTGCCGGCCACGTTGACCGCCTCCAATCCCTACTGGCTCGAGCAGGCGCCTTCCAAGGGCACGTGGACGATCGCCGATGATCTCCCCATCGGCCCACCCGAGCTCAGCTCGCCCTTCCTGGTGGAGTACCGCTTCAGCGCGGGCGAGCAGCGCTTCACGCTCAAGCGCGCCGCTTCGTTCAAGTGGACTGATCCGACCGCCGGTGAACGCTACCGACCCATCGAGGTGTTGCCGCCCGTGGTGGTGAAGCCGAACGCAGAGCTCGTCGCCTTCACCGACCTCAACGCAAAGCCCCTCGAAGTCACCATCACCGCGAACGCCGATGCGCAGAGCGGAACGATCAAGCTCGAGCTGCCGGAAGGCTTCACCAGCTCACCCCTGGTCGCGCCGTTCACGCTGGACAAGAAGGGCCAGGAGTCGCAGCTGCTCTTCAAGATCAAGCCAGGCACGAAGACCGCTGCGAGTGCATCGCTCACGGTCGTCGCCACCATCGGCACCGCAACCTACACGCGCGCCCTCACTCGCCTCGAGTACGCGCACATTCCGATTCAGACCGTGCTCGCACCTGCGCAGGTGAAGCTGCTCAAGGTCGACCTGCGCCGCGGCAAGACCTCGAAGGTCGGCTACATCGCAGGCGCCGGTGACGACGTGGCCACCGCGCTGCGCCAGGTCGGTTACGACGTGACGTTCCTCAGTGACGAAGCGCTGCGCACCGAATCGCTCAAGCGCTACGACGCGATCGTGCTGGGCATCCGCGCGTACAACGTGAACCCGCGCCTGCCTGCCGTCACCAAGCGCCTGATGCAGTACGTGAAGGACGGGGGGACGGTGCTCGCGCAGTACAACACCAGGAACTGGCTCAGCAGCGTGCCCACGCAGCTGGGGCCCTTCCCCTTCGAGATCAGCCAGGACCGGGTCACCGACGAAGAGGCGAAGGTCACCTTCGAGAAGCACCGCGTGGTGACGGGCCCGAACGCGCTGACCGACGCCGACTTCACCGGCTGGGTGCAGGAGCGCGGCCTCTACTTCGGCGCGAACTGGGATCCGCGGTACGAGACTCCGTTCTCGATGAACGACGCGAACGAGAACCCTTCGAAGGGCAGCCTGCTCATCGCCAAGCATGGCAAAGGCCGCTTCGTGTACACCGGTCTCTCCTTCTTCCGGCAGCTGCCCGCGGGCGTGCCCGGTGCGTACCGCTTGTTCGCCAACCTCATCGACCATGGAAGCTGAACCCGAACGCAGCTGGCGGGTCCCCTACCTGGTGGTGATCGGCGCGTTGGTGGTCGAGGTGGTGCTGCTGGCCCTCATGAGCTGGAGCTACTCCTGAGCGCGCTCGACTGGGCGGTGCTGGTCGGCACGATCACCCTCATCGTCGCCTACGGCGTGTGGAAGACGCGCGGGCCGCAGAACGCGGGCAGCTACCTGCGCGGCGGCACCGACGCGAAGTGGTGGACGATCGGCTTGTCGATCATGGCTACCCAGGCCAGCGCGATCACCTTTCTCTCCACGCCGGGCCAGGGCTTCGAATACGGCCTGGGCTTCGTGCAGTTCTACTTCGGCGTGCCGCTGGCGATGGTCATCCTCTCGGCGACCATCGTGCCCATCTACTACCGCACGCGCGTGCTCACCGCGTACGAGTACCTGGAACAACGTTTCGACCTGAAGACCCGCCAGCTCACCGCGCTCATTTTCCTGCTGCAGCGGGGGCTCGGGGCGGGCCTGTCGATCTACGCGCCAGCGATCATCTTGAGCACGGTGCTCGGCTGGTCGTTGATGTGGACCAACCTCATCCTCGGCATCGTGGTGATCGCGTACACCGTGTCGGGCGGCACACGCGCGGTGAACCAGACGCAGCAGCTGCAGATGACCGTGATGCTCAGCGGCATGGCGCTCGCGTTCGTGTTCATTCTGTGGAACCTGCCCAACGGCATCTCGGCCGGTGACGCGTTCGATCTCGCGGGCGTGTTCGGCAAGATGAAGGCGGTCGACTTTCAGCCGCGCCTGGAGACCCGCTACACCTTCTGGTCCGGCATCACCGGCGGCACCTTCGTCGCGCTGGCGTACTTCGGCACCGATCAATCGCAGGTGCAGCGTTACCTCTCGGGCGAGTCGTTGACGCAGAGCCGGTTGGGCATGCTCTTCAACGGCCTGGTCAAAGTGCCGATGCAGCTGATGATCCTGCTCGTCGGCGTGCTGGTCTTCGTCTACTTCCAGTTTCAGGCGCCGCCGGTGTTCTTCAACAAGCCCGAGCTCGAGCGCGTGAGGCTCTCAGAGAAGGCGCCCGCGCTCACGCTGCTGGAGCAGGAGCACCAGTCACTCTTCGCCCAGAAGCGCGTGCTCATCGATCGGTGGCTCGAGACCCCCGCCGGCCGCGCGCCGATGGAAGACGAGCTGCGCAGCCTGGAGAAACGGTCGAAGGTGGTGCGGGAAGAGACGCGCAAGCTGGTGAAGTCGGTCAGCCCCCGCGCCAACGTCAAAGACGCCGACTACGTGTTCCTCACCTTCGTGATGACCCGCTTCCCCGCGGGCCTGGTGGGGCTGCTGCTGGCGGTGGTGCTCTGCGCCGCCATGTCGGCCACCGCGAGCGCGCTCAATGCATTGGGCACCACCACGGTGGTCGACTTCTACAAACGCAGCTTCAAACCCACCGCCACCGATGCCGAAGGGGTGCGCGCCGGCAAGCTCTTCACGGTGATGTGGGGCGCGTTGGCGGTCGGCTTCGCCATCTTCGCCTCGCAGCTCGACAACCTCATCCAGGCCGTCAACATCCTCGGGTCGATCTTCTACGGACCGATGCTGGGCGTCTTCCTGGTGGGGTTCTTCTTCAAGCGCGCACGCGGTACGCCGGTGTTCTGGGCGACCTTGTTGGCGCAGGCCACCGTGCTGGTCACCTTCTTCGCCTCCGACATCGGGTTCCTCTGGTTCAACGTCATCGGGTGCACCGGGGTGGCGCTCTTCACCTTGCTGTTCCAACTGGTGCTGCCGGGGCCTGAAGACAGAAAGCAATCCTCGAAATTCTGAGGGTCTGCGAAGCTGGGGGCCTTGAATCCCGTCCCGTGGCGGTCGTCCCACGGGCGTCACTTTCGAGCCCCCCGAAGGAGCCCCATGATTCGCCTACTCGCGCTCGCCGCCCTGACCCTCGCTTCAGTCGCCTCCGCTCAGCAGTACAAGCGGCCGGTGAAGAAGGCCGCTGAGGCTTTGGAAGACGCGGCCAGACAAGCCCGCCGCGCCGGCCCCCAGTGCAAGCTGGCCGTCTACGAGCAGCTCGATGAGCTCGCCGATCAGGTCGATGACTTGAAGAAGAACGGCAGACCCCGCGATGCCGCCCGGCTCAAGTTCGAGGTCGCCAACATCGGCTCCACCGCTTCGTGGAGCGGCTGCCCCGACGGCGTGGTGCAGAACATTCACCGCGCGTCCGACTTCCTCGATGAGGCGCGCACCTCGATGTTCAGCGATCGCCGCGACGATCGCAGGGACGATCGGCGCGACGACGACGATGACGATGAGGACAACCGCTTTCAGCTCGCGCAGATGAACGCACTGCAGGTGCAGCTCAACTCGAACTTCGAGAGCGAGCCCGCGGTGAAGGTGATTCTGCCCGAGCTGACCTTGCGCAACCTGCGCGGTCAGCGCTTCTACCTGGGGGCGCGATTCCGCAGCTTCGGTGGTCACTGGAGCGAGTGGGTCACCACCCAGCAGTGGAGCGTGCCCTCCGATCCGTTCGTGTGGAAGAACGCCTTCAGCCACTACTTCCGCTACTCGACGCTCGCCGAAGATGACTTCGCCAACGGCCGCTTCGTGGCGCGGGTCTCGGTGTTCGACTCCAACGGCCGCGAGCTCACCTTTCGTGAAGTGGGCTTCACCGTCAACCGCCTGCCCCAGCTGCCGCCGGGACCCGTGGTGATCGCCCCGCCCCCCGTGCAGCAGCCGCCCATGCAGGTGCGTGACTGCGGCACCGGCCCCGACGTGGGTTGCAGCATGATGCGCGACGGCCGCTACGCGATGGATGCCATCACCTTCCAGGGCTTCATGCGTTCGTTGCAGTCGAACACCAGCGAGATGATGCGCGGTCAGACGGTGCAGACGATGTTCAACACGAACTCCGCGACCGCGGTGCAGTTCGGCCTCGTGCTCGACCTGTTCCAGTCGGAGATGTTCAAGCTGCAGGTCGCGCAGCAGGGCGCCCCCCGCGTGGTGAACCCGCAGCACGCCCTCGGCTACGCGGACAAGTTCAGCAGCAACATGTTCCGCACGCAGTACACGCAGCTGATGGCGCAGCAGCAGGGTGGCAATCAGCAGCCCCCGCCCAACCGCCCGCCTCCGCCCCCGCCTCCGGGCAATGCCGGTCGTGACTGCGGCACCGGCCCTCAGGATCCCGGCTGTGGCATGCGCCGCAACGGCATGTGGGCGATGGACGCGATGGCCTGGTCGGGCGTGTACAACTCGGCGCGCAGCACGGCGAACGAGCTGACCCGTCAGGCGATGGTGCAGCAGTCGCTCAGCAACCAGGCCCTCACCGCGGCGCAGCTGGGGTTGTTGATGGATCTGTTCAACAACGAGCTCACCCGGCTCGACGTGGCGAAGTTCGCGGCGACCCGCGTGGTGAACCCGCAGCATGCGATTGGGTTGTCGGTGAAGTTCAACAACTCGATCCTCGCGCAAGATTACGTGACCGTGATGGGCCGCCAGCGTTGATTGACTGGTGAGGGGCCCGAGCCCGTTGCTCGAAAGGCCCCTCACCCCGACACGTGATACGGCTTCGTTCTGATGCGTGCCCTGGTCCTTGCCGTAGCGCTGTCGTCGATCCCCGCTGTCGCTGTGCCCCGCGACTTTCCCTTCACGTGGACCAGCCGCACCTCGGCCGCGGGCCAGAACAGTCTGGAGGCGTGGTTCACCCCCCGCCTCGTTCGCACCGATGACTTCCTCCAGCTCGATACGCGCGTGGTGTGGACGTACGGCGTCACGCGCACCCTGGAGTCGCAGCTCTCGCTCGACACCGACTTCCAACGCACCGATCGCTCCGAAGGGCTCGACGCGCGCGTCACCTCGCTCTGGCGCTGGACCACCTGGCGTGAAGGCACGCCGTTCGCGGTGGGTGGCCTGGGCCGCGTCTCGCTGGGCCCCGATCAGTTCGAAGCCGAAGCGCGGCTCTTCACCGACCTGCACCTCGCACGCGTGGTGATCGCCCTCAACATCTCGGCCTCGCGCGCCTTGTTCTGGAACAACCGCGAAGGCATCGACACCCGCCTCGAAGAGAGCTTCGCCGTGAAGTACACCGTCTCGCCCGCGGTGACCGTGGGTCTCGAGGCGCGCGCGAAGTCAGCGTGGAAGCTGCGCGAATACCAGGGCACCGCCATCTACGCCGGCCCCGCGATGACCTTCACGCACCCGAAGTTCTGGCTCACCATCGGCGGCTACGCGCAGGTCGCGGCAGACCGGGCCAATGCGGATCGCGCGCTGGAAGAGCCCAACGAGCTGCGTGACAACGAGCGCTACGTCTTCCGCGTGGCGTTCGGCTTCGACACCTGAGCTCTGCTTGGATACGAAAGACGAGCGCACGGTGCCTGCCTGCGTGGTCTGGTGCGAGGGCGTCGTGCGAAAGCCGCCTCGCGAGTGGTCCTGCGCTATGAAAGAGGCATGCTGACCCGTCTCTACGTGGACAACTACAAGACCTTGGTGGACTTCGAGTTCAAGCCCACCAAGCTCTGCGTGCTCGTTGGGGAGAACGGCTCGGGAAAGACCAACATCGGGTCGGTACTTCACGCGCTGACGAGGCTGATCGTCGAAGGCCACTCGGCGGAAGACGCGTTCCCAAGTCGAAATCTGTGTCGATGGTCAAACAGCGACGTGCAAACGGTGAAAGTCGACGTTCGGGGCATGATGGGCGAATTTCGGTACGAGCTTCGACTCCGCCACGACAAGTCTGTTGGCTCGGTCACGGTGGAGTCCGAGCGGCTTCTCCACCTGGACGAGACGGTCTTTCGCTCCGATGCCGGCACCGTGAGTCTCTTTGGTGGCCCTCTCAAGGCGCCCGAAGACCCTTCCCCGAAGCCGACAGCGACCTTTCCCTTCGACCGCCGACGTTCGTTTCTGTCCACGGGTGATGTGGGGTCACCGCATGTGAGGTCAGCGCTCTTCCGAGCAACCCTCCAGTACCTGCGCGTGCTGAAGCCCGACCCCTCGACGATGTTGGGTCGAAGCGAACACGACTCACCACGGCTCGAACGGAACGCGAACAACCTCGCGTCCTGGTACCGGTGGTTCGCTCAGAATCTGCCCGAACGGCTGAACCACTACTTCGAACAGCTCAGCGCGGTGTTGCCCGGGTTCAGGACCCTCAGAGCCGTCGATGCGGGTACAGACGCCAAGGAAGTACGTGCCGTCTTTGCTGTTCCGAGCGGTGGCGAACTCAGCTTCTCCCTCGAGTTTCTCTCTGAAGGACAGCGGCAACTCCTGATGCTGTATCTGCTCCTGGAGGCTGTCGGGCCATGGACGACTCTCTACCTGGACGAGCCCGACAACTTCATTTCGATCCGCGAAGTGCAGCCCTGGCTCTCCGAACTCGAGCGCGTTCTCGATGAACGAGGTGCGCAGGCGATCATTGTTTCCCACGGCACGGAGGCGATGAACTACCTGGGGTCGCGGCAGGCTTTCGTCGTGACGCGCCCCGGCGGTGGCGCAACCCGAATCGCGTCACACGATGGGAGCGACGGCTCGATGCCTTCAGAGGTCGTACTGTACGGCTCGAGCACGGGGGCTGAGGCTTCCAAGTGAGCTTCCGGTTTCGAGCTCTTGTCGAAGATCGGAGCCACGAGGCACTGCTGAGGGGCCTCCTTGATCGCATTTCTTCCGCGTCGCGTTGTGTTGCTCATACCTACGCGGAACCTCGAGACGTGGGCCTGGTGCCTTCTCGGCAACGCCGTCGACGAGACGACCGACTTCAAGCCGAGGCTCGTTGAGACGAATCTGCGCAAGGCGTTCTGCGACTCGTGGCTGCCCCCTCAACCGGCTGAGCCGGCCTCACTTGTGCTCGGTAGGGCCGAGTGGGCCAGGCTTCAGTAGCTCCTCCAGCTACTCGCGGGCGAGCTGCTTGAGGGCGGCTTCAGCGGCGGCCTGACCGCAGTCTTCTTCGCCCTTCTTCCGCGGGACCGACTTGAGCTTCTCCAGCGGAGGCATCGCGTCGGTGCTGCGGAAATCGACCAGCCGCTTCGCTGCCACACGCCGGGCGCCACAATCACGATTCTCCAGCGCGCTCACGTAGAGCTCGAGCAGCGGCAACCCCTGCCCCGCGTATTCGAGATCGACGAAGCGCAGCGCGCCCCACTGCGGCCACTTCGACTCCTGCTGCGCGAGCGACTGGAAGGTGGGCAACAACATCGCCTTGGGCAACGAGGCGAGCAGCTTGCGCAACCTCGGTGTCTCCGCGTGACCGAAGTCATCGGCGAGCGCTTCGAGGGCGAGCGGCTCGAGCGGCTCGTTCTCGGGTGCGGCGGCCATCACCTTCCACTCTTCTTCGTGACGCCCGACCTGGTGAAGCGCGGTGGCGCGCAGCTGCTGCAGCGGCCAGGTCTGACCCTTGGCGCCGAGATCCTCCAACACCTGGAGCGCCTCGCTGCCCCGCCCTGCATCGACCAGACGGTGCGCCTTGCGAGCGGGCTCGCTGAGCCAGCTGAACCAGAAGCCCATCGCGACCACCACGCCGACCGCGGCGCCGATGAGCGCGGCCCTCGTCGCGGAAAAGCCGCCACTCTTCCTGAACGAAGAAGGCGGCGGCACCGTGATGGAGAGCGTCAACGGACGCGAGGTGGACAACGTGTAGAGCGCAGTCGCGGTCTGCGGGCGGTGCTGCGGATCTTTCTCCAGGCAGCCACTGACCGCGGCGACCAACGAGGGAAAGCTCGACAGGTGCGGAGCGGCATCCAGCAACGTCGGCGGCGCCTGGTGAATGTGCTGCGAGATGAACTCGCGCGGTGAAGGCCCGGGAAACGGATGTTTGCCGGTGAGCGCGCGGAAGAGGATGACCCCCAATGCGTAGAGATCGCTGCGCGCATCGAGCGGCTGCCCGAGCGCCTGCTCGGGTGAGACGTACTCCGGCGTGCCCAGCACGATGCCGGCCTGCGTGACCGAGGCCTTCGCACCGGCCTCTTCGTCGGCGCTCATCAAGCGGGCGATGCCGAAGTCGAGCAGGCGTGCCTGCTCCAGACCTTCGGGGGTTCGGGTGATCACCACGTTGTCCGGCTTGAGGTCGCGGTGAACGATGCCTTTGGCGTGAATCGCGGTCAGGCCCTGCGCGAGCTGGGCAAGCAGCCGCTCCACCCGATCGACGGAGAGCGGCGCTTCGCGGGTGAGCACCGTCTCGAGCGTCTCGCCTTCCACGAACTCCATCACCAGGCACGGCGCGTCACCATGCGAGCCGTAGTCGATGACCCGCACCACCGCGGGGTGTTCCACGGAGCTGAGCAGCAGGGCCTCGCGGCGGAACCGCTCCGAGAACCCAGCAGTGAGCGGGAGATCGCTGCGCAGCACCTTGATGGCCACCGGCCGGCCGAGCGAGACCTGCTCAGCCAGGTAGACGAAGCCCATGCCGCCGCGGCCCAGCAGGCGCACCACGCGGAAGCGATCGTCGAGCACGAGGGCGCCCGGCGACAAAGCCACCGAAGGCGACGGCAGCGTCTCGGAGGGACCGGCAGGCATCGGGGGTCGTCATTTCATGCGACGGCGTCAGACGCATCCGCAAACGCACGCTTCAGGCGCTGAGCGAACGGAGGGCCTGAAGCAGGGTGGGCTGCTCAGCGGCCCAGACCCGACGGCAACGGGTCTCAAATACAGGGTCCATCGCGTCCAACGCTTTGCTCACCCGTTCGCGGGCGTGCTCGGGCCAGCGGGGCGTGGAGGCCGATTGATCGAGCGCGTCGGGCCGCGCGAAGAGCGAGACCTCGCAGCCCAGCAGCTCGGGCAAGGTGAGCAGCACGTCAGCGAGGGCGAACTGGGAGGCCACGCGCTGCAGGAAGACCCGGGTCGCTCCGTCGGTGCCGTGCGGTACCAGGCCGTCGCAGAGGGCGCGCAGGTGCATTTCGTCGACGTCGGGGAACGTGACGCTGGTCAGCGCGAAGGTGCCCACCGTCGAGCGGCTGCCGGCCTCGAGTTTGGGGGCATCACGCAGACTGCCGAAGGACCACGAGGTCTGGATGAGGTGGTGATCTGCACAGCCGCCGAACCAGGTGATGCGCTCGGTGGACTCCCAATGCCGCGCCACACGCACCGAGGGTTTGGCGGCCCGCGCGACGACCGCGTTCACCGCTTCAGCCACCGCCAGCCCGTACTCTTTGAACGCGACGACCATGGGCAACGTGTACCGGTCCTCCCGAGAGCAGTCGAGGGAGCACCTCTGCTTCGTGCGGCAGCTCTCAGGGCGAACGGTGGTCAGCGGCCCTGATGAAGCCGCTTCATCGAGTACATGCGCGCATCGGCATCTTGCAACGCTGACGCGATCGAGTTGCCCGATTGCGCCACCGCCACGCCGATGGACAAGCGCAGGGGCGTCGCGTCGAGCTCGCGGTTGTGTTGCAGCACCGCGTCGGCGAGGCGGGTACCCAACGCGTCGACCGAGTGTGCGTCACGACCCGACGTCAGCACCGCGAACTCATCGCCACCGATGCGCGCCACGACATCATCCGCGCGGAATGTGCTGCGCAGCACCTCGGCCACCCGGCGCAACATGGCGTCACCGGCCGCGTGACCCTGCTCGTCGTTGACGCGCTTGAGTTCATCCAGGTCGACCATCAACACGCCCACCGGGTGCGGGCCGCTCTCGTCGAGCCGGTGCAGGGCCTCGTCGAAGGCAAGCCGATTGGCGAGGCCGGTGAGCGAGTCGTGCGTCGAGAGGTAGTGCAGGTTCTCTTCGAGGCGCCTCCGCTCAGTGAGGTCCCTGAGAATGGCGATCGTGTAGGGCCGTTTGTCGATGGTCACCGGCGCGAGGCTCACCTCGACTGGAACCTTGTTACCGTCTCGCCGCTGCGCGAGCAGCTCGACCGAGTGGGGGCCGACCGATCTGCGGGTGAGCGCATCGGGTTCAGCCAGCAGGCTCTCCAATGGCTGGCCCCACAGCTCCTGCCGGCCGTAGCCCAGGAGCAGCTCCGCCTGCATGTTGACCAGGATGATTTCGCCCGAGTCATCGACCGCAAGCACCGCGTCAGGCGCGGCCTCCAGGAACGCTTCTGCGAAATGTCCGAGTTCGACCATTGTCCGTTCGCCCCTTGGGTAACCCACTCCGACTCGAAGTGTTTTCCGCGTTCAGGTGGTGCGACTCGCTCTCACCTGACCGCCGTTGCGATCTGTCAGGCTGCTGATCTCGTGCCGTCGGCGTGAGCAGGTCCAAGAGGTGACGTGATGAGCTGGAAGCAGACGCTGGAAAAAGCGGGCGAAGGCCACTGGGTCCTCCCGCGGACGAAGCAAATGCGTTGCGAAGCGCACCTTTTTCTCTCGGGTTCTCTTCTGTTCGGGGAGGACGGTGGTGGTGGCGTGGAAGAAGACGTGTTCGGCCAGGTGGTCAACGCGTGCTCGTTTCCCGGCGCGACCCGCGTGGTGATCACCCCCGACTGCCATGTGGGCTACGGCGTACCGATCGGCACCGCCATCGAGACCGAAGGCACGCTGCTGCCGACCGCGGCCGGGTACGACATCGGCTGCGGCATGGTGCAGCTGTCGACCTCGCTCACCTGGGAAGACGTCGCCGACAAGCTCAAGCGCCGCATGTGGATCGACGAAGTCGTTCGCCGCATCGGCATCGGTGTGGGACAGCCGGGCGCGGGCAAAGGCTCGCTCAAGAAGTTCAACGAGATCGTCCGCCATGGCGCGAAGGCGCTGGGCCGCACCAACGACGTGGCTGAACGCGCGTGTGTGCCGGTGGAAGACGACAGCTACGACATCCCCGAAAAGGCGTGGAGCAAGCGCAGCCAGCTCGGCAGCCTGGGCGGCGGTAACCACTTCTGTGAGATGCAGGTCGACGAGGCCGGCAAGGTCTGGGTGATGCTGCACACCGGCAGCCGCGGCTTCGGGTGGAACATCGCCAAGCAGTTCTTCGTCGAGGGTGCGCGACTGCTGGGCCTGGGTTCACGCAGCGAAGATTCGATCTGGTTCGACGCGGATTCAGTGACCGGCAAGGCGTACTGGAACCTGCACAACATGGCGGCGAACTTCGCCATCGCGAACCGGCTGCTCATCGGTGAAGCGGTGTGTGAAGCGCTCGAGCACGTCTTCGGCGGCGAAGCGCAGGTCTATTACGAGATCTCGCACAACCTGATTCAGCGCGAGAGCGGCCGCTTCGTGGCGCGCAAGGGTGCGACGCGCGCGTTCCCCAAACACCACGCGGCGCTGGAAGGCACGGTGTGGGAAGCGACCGGTCACCCGATCCTGATCCCGGGCTCGATGGAGACGGGCAGCGCGATTCTGTTCGCCGATGAAGGCGCGAAGGAGTCGCTGTACTCGGTCAACCACGGCGCGGGCCGTCGGCTGTCGCGCAACCAGGCGAAGAAGAGCCTCGATCAGAAGGACACCGATCTGCGCATGGGCAAGCTGGGGGTGATCCTCAACACGAGGAACACGCCGCTCGATGAGTCGGGGCCTTGTTACAAAGATCTCGAGCAGGTGCTCGGGGCGGTCGAGCTGGCGGGCCTCGCGCATGTCGAGCGGAGGCTGCGCCCGGTCGCCTGCATCAAGGGCAACGACTGAGGCTCGAGCGGCCCGACGTGTGTTCGCGCGAACTACTTTGGCGGGCGGATGCACTTCGACTGCTTGGCGCCTGAGTGAGCACACGCCCAACCTGCAGGACAGCAGAGGTCCATGCAGCGGGAGTGAGCGCACTGGCACCGCCCGCTCTCGAGCTCAGCGCCCATGCACTCATCACTTCGCGGCACGCCTGCGTCGAACACCTCACGCGCGACCGCGGCGCCGGCTCGATCGAGCGCGCGGTCGACTTCGCGGCATTCCAGCACCGACCACTCAGCCCTCGCCCTGGCGATGAGCCGATCGATCTCCTTCGCAGGCATCTTCTCCTTCTCGAGTGATTTCCGGAGCACGGCCAGTTCGGCCTCCAGGGTCACGCCGGTCGCGCAGTCGAGGGCTGGTTGATCGAACGCCCCGCACTCCACCCGCCACGCGCGGCCCAGGCGCTCCTTCGCGTCGGGGAGCCGCTCGAACAAGGGCGGCGTGCCCTTCGATAACTCCTGCGCCTCGTAGGCCTTCCACACCACCGGCCAGAGCGAGTCACATGGCGGTGGAGACGCAGCGAGCACCAACCCGAGCAACAGGACCATCACCGCAGTCTGCCACCTCTGCCTGGCTGGCAGCGCTCACCCTGCGTTCAGGCGAGGGCCAGGAACGACTCGAGCAGCCGCGTCACTTCCGCCATCTGCGTGGTGTCGCTCAACTTCACCGCGATGCGCCCCTGGGTGAGCAGCGTCTTGACCTGCCCGACCACCGCGTCTGCTTCGGGGCTGGGATTTTCTTCAGCGCTCGTCTCGAGGATCCGCACCAGGCGTTCGGCTTTGTCGAGTACGCGGGGGAACTGCTTGAGCACCAGCGCCTTGTCCTTCTCGGCCTGGCGACTCGCGTAGTCCGCTTGCTCCTGCACCAGCTTGTCGACTTCTTGCGGTTGCAGCGTGGTGCGCGCGTCGATGCGAATGGCTTCGGCGATGCCGGTGGTGGTGTCGACCGCGCGCACCGAGAGCGTGCCTTCGTTCGACAGCTCGAAGGTCACCTCGATGGGCACGTCAGCGCGCCGTTCGACGGTGAGATCGCCCAGCACCACTTCACCCAGCTTGGTGCACTCGTCGGCCCACTCGCTCTCGCCCTGGAACACCGGAATGCGCGCGGTGGTCTGGCCCGCGCGGTTGGGGAGGAAGACCTCCTTCGAGCTCGAAGGCACCGCCGTATTGCGGGGAATCAACTTGCGCACCGTGCCGCCCAGCACGCCCACCGACAACGAGTGCGTGGCGACGTCGATGAGCGTGGTGGCGCCCGCACGATTGGCGAGCTCGGCGGCATGCACCGCCGCACCCAGGGCGACCGCTTCGTCGGGGTTGAGGCCGGAGACCGCGGGGCGGGAGAAGAACTCCTGCACCAGCTTGCGCACCAACGGCACGCGCGTCATGCCGCCCACCAGCATCACCGCTTCGATGTTCTCGGGCTCGAGCTTCGCTTCACCCAGCGTGCGGCGCACCACCTCGAGGCACCGTTTGCTCAAGGGCTCGGCGAGGGTCTCGAAGAAGTCGCGGGTCAGCGCGGTGTCGAGCTGACAGAACCGGCCGTCGTTGCCCTCCGAGTGATCACCCAGCTCGGTGGCCGAGAGAAAGGCCTCGGGCTGATCCGACAAGGTGCGTTTGGCCCGCTCGGCGGCGTACCGAAGCCGCTGCATCGAGACGCGATCCTTGAGCACGGCCTCGCGATAGAGGTCGGGCACCTGCGCGACCAGCCACTGCACGATGCACGCGTCGAAGTCGTCGCCACCGAGCTGGGGATCGCCGCCGGTCGCCTTCACCTCGAAGACGCCGTTCTCCATCTCGAGGATGGACACGTCGAAGGTGCCGCCGCCGAGATCGAACACCAGCACGCGCCCGCGCACCGAGTTCACCAGCCCGTAGGCGATGGCCGCGGCGGTGGGCTCGTTGACGATGCGCAGCACCTCGAGACCTGCGATGCGCGCGGCTTCACGGGTGGCCTGGCGCTGACCGTCGTCGAAGTTCGCGGGCACGGTGATCACACAGCGCGAGACCGAGCGCCCGAAGTGCGCTTCAGCGTCGAGCTTGAGCTCACCGAGCAACATCGCGGAGACCTGCGTGAGGGGCATGGTGCGGCCGGCCAGCTTGATGCGCACCTCGCCCGACGGGCCCTGAATCAACGAGTACGGCACCACCGCCTTCGCAGCCGTCGCGAGCTCGGTCGTCCACCGTTTGCCGATGTAGCGCTTGGTGGCGGGGGCGACTCGATCAGGCGCTTCGTCTCCCAGCATCTGTGCGCGCTCGCCGACCACGCGGTCACCCAGCGCGGTGAAGCCCACCACCGACGGCGTGAGGCGGGAGCCCTGGCGGTTGGGGATGACGAAGGGCCGCCCGTTCTCCACCGTCGCCACCGCGGAGTAGGTCGTGCCCAGGTCGATACCAATGACGGGTTCCATTCCGGCGGCGGACCTTAGCTGTGAAAGGCGGTGACCGAGCGGGCTTTCAACGGGGACGCACGGCCTTGAGAGAGGGGAGCGGGTCGAGCAGCATCAGGGCATGCGAAGACTCCTTGGCCTGTTCTGCATCGCCGCGGCCGGATGTACCGGCCTCGTGGGAGAGCCCGATGACGGCGGTCTTCCGGTCGAAGTGGACTCAGGGGTGGTCGACGCGGGTGACGTCGATGCGGGGGAGCCTCCCGATGCCGGCGACGACGCAGGCGTGGATGCGGGCCCTGAAGATGCGGGCATCGACGCGGGCCCTGTGGATGCGGGTCCGGTGATCGGTCTCGACAGCCGCCCGGTCAACACGACGTGCATCGCACCGGCGCCTCCGCCGAACACCTCTGGAGTCACCACGCAGCGGGTCTTCCCCGCGCTCGCCTTCAATCAGCCACTGGGCCTCTTCAATCCGCCCGGTGATCCGAGCCGCGTCTGGGTGCAGGAGCGCCCCGGCTTCATCCGCTCGTTTCCCAACCAGAACGATGCGGGCGTCGGCAGCCTCACCACCGTGCTCGACTTCGACGCGCGGGTGAACGACGTGGGTGAAGGCGGCTTCCTGGGCATGGCCTTCCACCCTCAATGGCCGACGGTGCGCGAGGTCTTCATCAGCTACACCGAGACCGCCTCTCCGCTGCGCACGGTCATCTCGCGCTTCAAGAGCCTCGACTCCGGCGCGACGCTCTCGTTGGCCAGTGAGGAGAAGATCTTCACCATCGACCAACCCGAGCCCAACCACAACGGAGGCAGCATCAGCTTCGGCCCCGACGGTTTCCTCTACATCGGGCTGGGTGATGGCGGTGGTGGTGGTGATCCACTCAACGCAGGTCAGCGGCTCAACACCAACCTCGGCAAGTTCCTGCGCATCGACGTGAACGTGCCCTTCGCGCAGCGCTACGCGATCCCTCCTTCCAACCCGTACGCGGCCGACAACACGCCCTGCAATCGAACGAGCTCTGCCACGCTCGCAGCGACCGGCGTGCGCTGCGCCGAGATTTACGCGTCGGGCGTGCGCAACCCCTGGCGCTGGAGCTTCGACACGGCGTCGGGTGAGCTGTGGTGCGCCGACGTCGGCCAGAACGCGTGGGAAGAGATCGATCGCATCGTGCTCGGAGGCAACTACGGCTGGAGATCGCGCGAAGGTGCGCACTGTTACAACCCCGCCACGAACTGCCCGACCGCGGGGCTGATCGACCCGGTGGTGGAGTACCCGCGCAACTCGACGGGCATGAGCGGGAACTCGGTGACCGGCGGTTTCGTGTATCGCGGAAGCACCATCCCCACGCTCGTGGGCAAGTTCGTCTTCGGCGACTTCGGCTCGGGCAAGATCGGCGTGGTGCAGCCCGACGGGCTGGGCGGTTTCACAGCCGACCTGCTGGCGGACACCAACATCAGCCTCGCGAGCTTCGGCCAGCTGGCCGACGGAGAGATCTACGCGCTCGATATCGGCACGGGCCAGGTTCACAAGCTGGTGCCCAGCGGCACGGCGCCGGTCGACACCTTCCCGCGGCTGCTCTCGCAGACGGGTTGTTTCGACACGACCGATCCCAAGCTGCCGGTCGCCGCGTTGGTGCCCTACGACGTGAACGCGGCGCTGTGGAGTGACGGAGCGTCCAAACAACGCTTCTTCGCCATCCCCGACGGCACCACCATCACCGTGCAGCCTTCGGGTGACTTCGATTTCCCCAACGGTACGGTGCTGGCGAAGACCTTCAGTCTCGGCGGCAAACGCATCGAGACCCGGCTCTTCATGCGGCACCTGAACGGCACGTGGGCGGGCTACTCGTACGAGTGGAATGATCTGGAGACCGAAGCCACGTTGTTGCCCGGCTCAAAGTCGCGCGTGGTCGGAGCGCAGACGTGGAGCTACCCCAGCCGCGGCCAGTGTCTGCAGTGTCACACGGCGATCGCGGGCCGCTCGCTCGGGCTCGAGCTGGGTCAGCTCAACGGCGACCTCCTCTACCCTTCGACGGGGCGGACGGCGAACCAGCTGTTCACGCTGGAGACGCTCGGGTTCTTCAGCGCTCCCCTCACAGGGCTGTCGCCGCGCTTCGAGCCGCCTTTCGGAACAGGTCCCCTCGAGGCACGGGCGCGCGCGTATCTGCACGCCAACTGCGCAGGCTGTCATCAGCAAGGTGCAGGTCAGGGCACCGCAGATTGGAGGTACTCGCTCTCCTTCCGCGACACCAACAGCTGCAACGTGGCGCCCCAGAACGGAAACCTCGGCATCACGGGAGCGATGGTGATCGCTCCGGGCTCGCCCTCGACCAGCATCGTGTCGCGGCGTATTCATGCGCTCACCGCAGCGCGCATGCCGCCGGTGGGAAGCAGCCTGGAAGATCCGCAAGGCACGGCGTTGATCGATCAATGGATCACGTCGTTGACGGCCTGCCCTCCCTGAACGAAGAAGGCTGTTGAAGTGAGCCCTCGCGCACGCGCCTTCAATGCAGCCATGACCGCCCACCCCGGGGCCCTCGAGCTTCACGTCGAGGCCTCGCGCATCGAGGGGGTCATTCCTCCCGCGCTGAGGGGCGGCCGCGTGCTCTCGAATGGCCCGGGCTGGCTGGACATCGGAGGCCGGCTCGCGCACCCGTTCGATGGCCACGGCTACGTGCGCTCCTTCGAGTTCCAGGCCGATGGTTCGCTGAAATTGCGCGCCCGCTTCGTGGACACCCCGGTGTACCGCGACGAGCTCGCCGCGGGCCGGCTGGTGCACCGCGGCCTCGGCACCAACGTCGGCTCGCACTTCTGGCAAAACCTCGGCGTCGGCGCGCCGCGCAACGTGGCCAACACCACCATCGTGCCCTGGGCCGGCCGGCTGCTGGCGGGTTGGGAGGGGGGCGCGCCCTACGCCCTCGACCCCGAGACGCTCGCCACGCGCGGTGAAGAAACCTTCGGCGGTGCGCTGGCGAAGCAGGCCACGCTCGCGCACTTCAAGATCGACTCGGCGCAGCAGCGGCTGGTGAGCTGCAGCATCGCGATGGGGCCGCAGACGAAGATCACCTTCCGCGAGTTCGATGCGCAAGGTGCCCTCGCCACCACGAAGGAAGTGGCGCTGCCCGGCCAACACTTCGCTCACGACTTCGTCATCACGCCGCGATGGTACGTGTTGGCCAGCAACCCGCTGCGCATGAAGTTCGGAGAGCTCGCGCTGACGCTGCTGGGGGCCTCCACGCTGCTCAATTCGATCGCCACGAAAGAAGGACCGGGCGAGCTGTACCTCATTCCGCGCGACAGGCCGGGGCCGCTGCGCACCGTCACGCTGCCGGGCCCGGCGTTCGTGGTGCACTACGGAAACGCGTTCGACGAAGGGCAGACCGTTCACGTCGACGCGAGCCTGTTCGAGCACTTCGAGTTCGGCGTCGAGTTCGGCTACCGCGGCCCCGACGCGCCGCTCGATCCGTCATTGCCCGACACGCGCGCACCACAGCGGCTGTATCGGATCTCCGTGGGCCCCAACGCGAGTGAAGCGAGCTGGAAGCAGCTCGCCCGTCACGCGATCGACTTCCCCCGGGTGCACCCTGAGCACGATGGCCTCGACACGCCCGCGCTCTTCGGCACCACCCGGGCCGATACGGCTCACAGCGATCCGTTCGACTCCCTCATTCGCGTCGACCTGAAGGATCCCGAACGGCCTTCGGAGGTGTGGACCGCGAAGGAGAACGTGTTGGTGGGTGAACCGTTGCTCGCGCCAGAAGAGTTCGTGCTCGCGGTGACGTCGGCTGGGCTCGAGGGCCGCTCGAATCTGTGCGTGTTCAAGGCGGCCGAACTCTCCAAGGGCCCGGTGGCGAGCGTGCCGTTGCCCCTGCTGCCCTACGCGTTTCACGGCACCTGGAGCGCGCGCGGTTAGGCGCCTCACTTCTTCGCCTGGGCGCAGTGTGCCGATAGCTCTCTTCGATCCACTCGGTGATCAGGCTCTCGGGAAGCTCACTGCCGCTGCAGGTCTTCGTCGCTTCGATTCGCGGAATGGGTCAACATTCCCCAATGGTCTCGAACCCCTCCACGGAGGACGCGCAGCACACCACCGAGTACAGCACCTTCGAGGGGCTCTTCGTCCGTGCGCTGAAGGTCGATGACGCGCTCAAAGCGAAGTTCAAGACCATCGGCTTCGACATGGAGCGCCCGGTGCCGAAGTACCCCACCCGCATCTGGCGCGCCGTGGTCGAAGCAGGCCGTCAGCACTTCTACCCGAACCTGAGTGTCGCTGACGGCAGGCGTGAGCTCGGCCGCGTGGCGCTCACGGGTTTTCTGGGCACCATCTCCGGCCGGTTCTTGAGCGTGGTGCTCTCCGTGATGGTGAGCCCCGCCGCGCTGGTGCTCCGGCTGCCGCGCTTCTTCACCATGACTCGCACCGGCGTCGAGATGACCGTGCACAAGGAGACGGAGAACCAGTGGCGCCTCATCGCCAGGGACATCTTCGGAGACCCTGACTTCGTCGCCGGCATCATCGAGGGGCCCGGTAAGAAGACCGACTCGAACTTCACCATCGAGATCCAGAACGTCACGCCCGCGGGCTACGAGCTGGTCTTTCGCTGGTAGTCAGGAACGTTTTTTTCTGGGTCGTCCCCACAGAAGTCGGGCTTCTGCTGCACGAAAGGAAAGGCTGGGCAGACGCCCGGCGCCCGGGGCTGGCTACCGGATGCTGGAATTGCCCGGGACCGGGTGCTAGGCGCAGCGGGCCATGTCGAATGTCCCCGTCGCCCGCCGCTATGCCCGTGCCCTCCTCGATGCCGCAGGCCCTGATGCAGACAAGGTCCTGGAGCAGCTCGAGAACATCACCGCGTACTTCGACGCCCAGCAGGAGATCTTCGCCACCATCTCCAGCCCCGCGCTCGCCCGCACCCAGCGCCTGTCGCTGATCGAAGCGGTGATCGCCAACGCGCCCGGCATTCAGCCCGTGGTGGCCAACCTGATGCGGCTGCTCAACGACCGCAACCGCTTCGGCTCGTTGCCCTTCATCACCCGCCAGTTCCGCGACATGGTCGACAGCCGCATGGGCCGCGTGCGCGGCAGCGTCACCTCGGCCGCCAAGCTGGGCGACACCCAGGTGGCCGCGCTCAAGAAGCAGCTCGAGGCGCTCACCCAGCGCAGCGTGGTGCTGGAGACCAAGGTCGACCCCGCGCTCATCGGCGGCGTCGTCGCGCAGGTCGGCAGCCACATGTACGACGGCTCGTTGCGCTCGCAGCTGGCTGAGCTGGGCCGCACCCTGATTAACCGCTGAGCTGACGCGGTTTTCTGAGGCCTTTGAGGGCCTCTTCGCTGGGCGATCAGTGACTTGCGCGTGGAACGTGACTTGCTCACGTCACCGCACATGTTCCGGCGCCTGGTGCTTCTTCTCTCGCTGAGCCTGTTGGCGTGCGGTCCGGTTCCTCCTTTGCCTGATGGAGGAACCGTCGATTCGGGCGTGATGCTCACCGACGGTGGGCTCGACCTGAATGACGTGTCGTGGCTGCTGCCGCTCCCCCACCCGGGGCAGCAGTCGTTGCTGCTGGGCTTCACGTCAGCGGGCAGCAAGGGGCCGCTCTTTCCCCGCCGCCTCTATGACGTGCTTCCCGGCCTGGTGGAGAGCCAGGACGCAGCCGCGATGTTTCCCTCGTGGCGGGTGATCAGCGCGCGCATCGACCCGTGTTTTCCGAAGGAGCCGGCCGGTTGCATCAAGCAGCTCCGGCTCGTCGCACAGCCGATCGTGGTCGAGGCGCTCGCCACCACCACTGAAGACGGCACCATTCATCTCTTCTACGAGCTGACGGACGCGGAGTTCGAGAGTGCCCGCGGGTCGCTCGCTGAGCTCAAGCGGCTGGCTGGGGGCGTGACGAATGGAAAGCCGCTCGATGTGCACCCGGTGATGCGCGCTGAGGGCCTGGCTGGACCGTATGCGAGTGCGCTGCACGCGATGATCAGCCGGCTGTGTGGTGAACAGAACCTGACCCGCGTCGCGTTCATGCGGTTGGTGCAGAAGGACGTCGCGTGGCGCTTCGGTGCGCTCAATCTGGTGAGTGGAATGTTGGCGGCGGATCCGATTCCCCGGCTGAGCAACCTCACGCAACAGGGCGTGCAGGAGTTCGGCAACACCGAGTTCCGCTCAGGTGAGCTGCAACCAGCGGCCATCGGCGATGACTTGAGCGTGCTGCTCTCGGAGTCGGAGATGCGGCTGACGGATGCGCGCACTCTGGATCGCGCGGTGACTTCGGCGTTGCGCATCGAACATCCGGCCCGCTCGAACCCGCTCACGGTGGATTGTGGGAGTTGTCATGTGGCCAGCCGGGCGCTTCGCAACGCGCGCGCGGAGCGGACCATCGATACGTCGGCGCATGCGGATCGCTATGTCGGGAACCCCCGGTTCGATCTTCGGCTCGTCGATGCGGCGGGCGATGACCCGCGGGCCATGCGGGCGTTCGGGTACTTCGGGGCGCAGAGTGCGTTCTCGCTGCGGACGATCAATGAGAGTGCGGAAGTCGCTGAAGCTCTCTCTCGGTGACTCGGCGTCGCGGTAGGGACGGCCCTTACGGGCCGCCCCCCGCACGGATCCGAGCGAGCGGAATTACCGCACTCGGCTCTTGCAGCTGGTGGTGACGTTCGAAGCGCTCCATCGGCCACGGGTGTTGGATACGGGCTGCAGGCACC
>JAUYRZ010000019.1 GCA_030695565.1 Archangium sp. | reverse complement strand
CCTGCCGCTGCTCAGGCAGCCGATGCGTCTTCGTCGACCGTCGTGATTGCTTCACGCGCACCCAAGATCACGACAGGGTGCGGGTGGTCAACCACTCCCGACTAGATCAACAGCCTCTTCGGGAGAGAGTCGGGGTGAGGGCCTAGCGAAAGAAGTTCGACTGAGCCGAAAGCGCCTCCAC
Organism: Archangium sp.; assembly: GCA_030695565.1. GTDB lineage: Bacteria > Myxococcota > Myxococcia > Myxococcales > Myxococcaceae > Archangium_A. Next base: position 51,526 of record JAUYRZ010000019.1, on the reverse strand, counting down.
CACCGCCTTCGCCTCACGCACACCCGCGCGAGCCGCCAATCGCGCCGCATCCAACAATTCATCAGGCACGACGCCGTCACGAGCCACCAGCACCGTCGTCCACGCGCCTTCACCCAGCCACGCGAGCACCACATCGCGCTGCAGCGCCTCAGACGGGTTGAGCGCTCGCGCACCGACTGAGTGCACCAGCGCCCGCGCCTCCGCCGCATCACCCTTCTCCACCGCCACCCGGGCGAGCAGCAACGCATCTGCCGCGGGAGCCGCCTCCCCCAACCGTAACTTCGCGAGCGCGACAGCGCGGCGAGCGAGTGCCTCCGACTCTCCCACCCGTCCCAGCCACAGCAGGTACTGCGCGAGGTTGTGGCTTGCGACGCGTTCGATCTGCGCATGCCCCAATCGCCGGCTCGATCGCGCGGCCTCGGCCAGGTCACTCAGCGCCTCGTCGACCTGGCCCCTGGCCATCCACAACATCGGCCGGTTGATCAGCAGCGCGCAGCCCACCACTGGATGACCGCAGCGAGCCCACAACGCGAGGCCCGCGGCGAACAGCGTCTCTGACCGCTCGAGTGCACCCTCCACGCACGCCACCGAAGCGGCGAGCGCGAACGCACCCAACACCGTCTCCACTTCACTGGGCCGCGGGGTCACCTCACACAGCGGGGCGAGCACTTCCGTGGCCTCGGCCCAACGACCGGCACGAACATGAAGCCGGCCCCGCGCCAGGCGCAGCGCAAGGCCCAGCGCACTTGGCGCTGCCTCGAACTCACCGCCCAGCCGCAACGCAGCCTCTGCTTCCTCGTTGGCCGAAGCGAACTCGTTCATCCAATCGAGCGAGAGCGACGCCTCGAGATGCGCTGCGATGCGCGCCGAGCCATCACCCTTCACGGCGCGGACATCACTCAATGCACCTGCGAAGTGCTCCAGCTGCCGGCGCGCAATGGCCCGGGCGAGCCGGAGCCCATCCGAGTTCTCCAACGCGAGCGCACGCGTCAGGTGGCCCTCGGCGCTCAACGCATCACCTTCACTCAGCGCGCGCAGGCCCACGACGGTCGAAGCCGGCAGTGCAGCCTCCTGCCAGCCCGCGGCGTGCGCGTGCTGCGCGAGCGCCCCCGTTCCTTCCGAGCGCAGTCGAGAAGCACGCGCCGCTTCTGCGCCCGCCGTTCCCACCGAGAGAAGTCGAGGAGTGACTTCGGCACCGAGGCTCTCCGCGAGCAACCCACTCGCCTCTGCCTCCAGCGACGCCAGCCCAATCCGCTCCGCCAGCACGCTGGCCAACGCCCGATGCAGCTCGACCGCGCGGGGACCCGGCTGCGCAGCCAACGCCCGTCGCACACCGCGCTGCACGAGCAGACCCAGTGCACTGAGGCGAGCCAACGCCGTCGCCGCATCGAACCGACGCGCTTCGAACGAAGCGGGCAACGCCGACAACGCGCGCTGGAGGTCTTCCGCCGTGAGACGCCACTCGGCCAGGGCGAGCAGGCGCGCGACGTCGTGCAGTGCACCCGGCACTCCAGCGAGCGCCGCCTGCGCGAGCGTCGCGCTGCGTTCACCGGTCAGCTCGGACCACGAAGACTCGGAGGCCAGGCGCCACTCGCCCGTGTTCGCGTCGGGCGCGAGCAAGCCGCGCCGGCGGAGTACGTCGACCAGCTCCACCAGATGCCCCGGGTGACCTTCCCCTGCGCGCGCGAGGCGAACGACGACCTCGTCTGGAATCAGCTCGGCGGGCGCGAGCAACACCCGCACCAACTGCGCAGCTTCGGTGTCGGCCAGCAGCGTCGGAGTGACCGTCACGAACGACGCCGCGCGTGAGCCGAGGCCCGGGCGGAGCGCCGGCAGGCGTTCGTCTGCCACCAGCACCACGTCACGCCGCGTGGATGCACCCGGCGCGGTCGAGGCCTCGAGCATTTCCCAGTTCGCCCACGAGAGGTGTTCGGCGTCGTCGACGAGGAGCACGCCGTCGGGCTTTGGATCATTCAGCCAGCTCGTGTTCTTCAGCGCACGTTCGAGTTCGTGAAGCAGCCGCGTACGGCCGCTGCCTGAGGGTGCTCGCACCCAGATGAGCTGCGGTTCGGGTCGCTCGAGCGCGGCGAGGATCGGCGGGAGCCTCGAGCCGTCGTCGAGCCAGGGCAGCTCCTGTGTTCGAAGGGTCGGTGTCACGCGCGGGCGTGACGCCAGATGGCTCGCCGCTTCGGTGGTGACGGAGCGACCGGCGCTCTGAACCCAGTCTGCATTCTGGAGCGCGGGGCCGGAGATCCTCACGCTCGTACTGCCCACTCGCACTTTGAGAGGCGCGACGTGGAGCGTGGAGCTGGTGACTTCTGAGAGTGAAGCGAGTGCCGCTTCGAGGTTCGCGAGGCCTTGCGCCGGGCCGAGTGGATGGGGGCGGGCGAAGAGGTGTGCGGTGGTGGGTAAGCCCTCTCCCCCGCGGGGCAGAGGGAGCTCGTGGAGTTGGTGAGGGAGTGCGCCGGCCCAGACGGCTCCTTCGGCTTCCATCGCCTTGGCGAGGGTCGGCAGAGAGAGCGTGGTGTGCACGGCCACCAACGCGGTCAGTTCGGCTGCGGCGCTCGCGGGCCTGGCAGGCGGCGGCGCGACAGCACCTGGATTCTCGAGTGCGGGGACCAGTGCGTCCAGCACGGCACCGGCGTCGGGGTACCGCTGCGAGGCCGCTTTCTCCAGGCAACGCGCGAGCACTGCGTCGAGTGCAGCGCCCAGCCCCGCAGCAGGTGCACGCAATTGTCGATGGGCCGCCTCGAGCGTCGACGCATCGCCTTCGAAGAGCGGCCGGCCGGTGAGCACCTCGAACAGCAACACGCCCAGTGCGTAGACGTCGGCTGCTGGGCCGACCGCACCGCCTTCCCACGACTCGGGCGCCATCGTCGTCGGCGTTCCCTGCCTGCGCGCGGCGATGGTCTGACCTTCGCTTGCCAGGCCGAAGTCGAACAAGCGTGCGCGCCCACTCGGCTCGACCATCACGTTCGAGCCCTTGATGTCGCGGTGCACCAGACCGAGCCGGTGCACGTTCGCCAGCGCTTCGGTGAGCGAGCGCGCCACGCGAGACAGCCCACCGTTCGCCCCGGGCCTGGTGCGATCGATCGTCTGGCCTTCGAGCCACTCCAGCACCAACAACCGGTGATGAACCGCGTGCACCACCGGCACGTACGGCGCCCCCACGCGAACGAGCAATCGCGCTTCGATGACAAGCTGTGGAGCGAGTTCGACTCCGACCACCTTCAGCGCAAGTGGCCGCCCATCGCGGACCACCTGGTAGACGCGTGCAGCTCCACCGCTGGCCATGAGCCGCGCATCAGAAAAACCATGCGCCTCGAGGACTGTCTCGTCGCGCGTCATGAACTTCCCACCGCGTCGTGCACGGCCGCGGTCAGCTCCCCGATGGATTCACCCACCATCAGACCCGACGCCACCGACGGCAACGCGGTGTGCTTGCGCGCCCAGTAGCCGAGCAACGCCCCCACCCCGATGGTCACCGCCATCGACGGAGGCACCAACAACGCGAGCCCGATGCCCATCGGTGAAGGCATGCGCGAGGAGAAGCGCTCCTTCCGTTCGAGCAACGCCAGCCCCACTCCGAACACCGCGGCGATGACGCACGCGAGCCGAAGTCCGGCACCGAGCCCCGCATCGCCCGACGCCGCACGGCCCGCGGCGAGGAACATCTGGGCTGCGGGTGCCGGCCACTCCGCTCCACCCAACGCGCCGCGCGCGAGAAAGAGGAACGCCGGCACCGCGACCAACGCGCCCACCACGCAACCGATCAGCTGCGCGACCAGCTGACGGCGCGGAGCGAGCCCCACCAACGTGCCCGTCTTCACGTCGCTGACCAGGTCCGCCGCGGAGGCCGAAGCACCCGCCAACACGCCGGCCGAGGCGATCGACACCCCAGGCGAAAACGGCAACGCCGCACCGAACAACAGCTGCAGACCCATCGCCAACGGAGCACCCGGCGTCGCGTCGGTCTCACCCGTCATTCGAATGGACACCACACACGCGAGCGGCGTGGCGATCACCACCAGCGCGGCCGCCCAGAACGGCGCGTCGAACGCGAACACGCACAACAGGCCGAGCGCGCTGCCGGGAAGCAGGCTCCAGAACAGCGCACGTGCATCGGGCCGCTCGACCGCGCCACTGACCCGCAGCCCCGCGAGCAGGTGCGTCACGGCCGCGGCGGTGATCAACGCCGTCGCAGGCCACACGTTCCACCCCGCGAGTCCGCCCAGGTCTGCGCTGCCGAGTTGCCCTCGAGCGAAGAGCCAGGGCCCTTCGATGGCCGCCACGAACAGGCCCGCGAGCGCGGTGGAGAGCCCGACCCGAAGGCCCAGCAACATGCCCACGCCGAGCGCGAGCGCCGAGAGGTCGAAGCCCAGGCCATACGTCCCGCGGCTCAACACCGTCGACGGGACCACCTTCACGATGCGGCGCAGCACGGTGAACGCCACCGCCCCGCCCGTCGCCAGCAGCCACGGCCGCGCGCTGGTGACTTTCGCTTCAGGTGCGCCCACCTTCCACAACGTCTTGATCGCCTCGGCCGCGGCGGTCGCTGACGGAAACGGCAACTTCACCGCGCTCGCGTGCCAGGCCCACCCCAACGCGGTGCCGAAGAGCGCCACGCCCAGCGTCCACGCCAGCGCGACCGGCCATGAAGGCGTCACGCCGGCGAGCACCATCGCCGCGAGCACCGAAGCAACCGCGCTGCCTGCGCTGTAGCCGGCGGCCGACGCGACGCTCTGCAACAACGCGGCGTCACCCGGTGCCATCGAAGGAAGCAGGGGCGTGCGACGCAAGGCGCCAGCGAAGCCGACCGCGGTCAACGCGACGCCGACTCCCAGGCCCAGCTTCAGCCCCACCACCAGGTTGCACAGCCCGAGCGGCACGCCGATGAGCGCGCCCCAGAGCATCGCCTTCCACGACGTCGGCATCGTGGTGGACCGTAGCTCAGGCGCGCGCCTTCACTCCGAAGAAGGGCTTCTGCGCTTCGAACGACGCGTCCAGAGTGGCCGACGGATTGCCGTCTCGAAGGCGGTGGTCTGCCGTGCGAAGGGAGCGGGCGCTTTTGGTGAACAGTGCTGTTCAAGGAAGACCGCTTCAGCGCACGAGCAGCACCTGTCATCTCTGCTCGATGACGAAACACCTCATCGCCGCGCTTCTCCTCACCGCGTGTGGAGCACCCGCTCCCGCCCCTGATGCCGGCGAAGTCGAAGACGCAGGCACCACGATCGACGGGGGCCCACCCGACGCCGGCACGGGACCCGCGACGCTCAGCAGCGCCGTGCTCACCGACGGCGGCACCTTCGCCGTTCGTTACACCTGCACCGACGCCACCACCACGGGCCGCGTCTCGCCTCCACTCACGTGGACCGCGATTCCGAACGCGCGCAGCTACGCGCTGGTGATGACCGACACCTCCATCAACTTGATCCACTGGGTGCTGTGGGACGTCGATGCCACCACCCTGCAACTCGCAGAGGGCGTGTCCAACGTGGCGCAGCCTCCCAGCCCCGCCGGCGCGAAGCAGACCACCAGCTACGACGGTCTCACCTTCGGCTACCGCGGCCCCTGCCCGCCTTCGCCGCACGTGTACCGCTTCGAGCTTCACGGCCTCGACGTGGCCACACTGCCGGGGGTGAGCACCACTTCGACCCGCGCGCAGGTGCAGGCCGCGCTGACCGCGCACGTGATCGAGACGGTCGCGCTGACCAGCAGCTACGGTCCGTGACATGCGCCCGTCGCTGTCGAACGCCGTGTCGTTCATCGAAGAAGGTGACCTCGAGTCTCTGGCCGCGGCGCTCGCCGAAATGCCTGCGCTCGTTGCCCAGCAGGGAGCGTCGGGTGACACGCTGCTGCACCACGCCTGTCAGCAGAAGTTCGACGCGGCGGTGGCGCTCCTGCTCGAAGCCGGTGCTTCTCCTCACGTGCGGGGCTTCTTCGGGCGCACGCCCCTGCACTGCGCCGTGCTCGACACCAGCGCGTCACGGGCTGCTCCCGTGGTGAGCCGGCTGTTGGCCGCTGGCGCCGACCCGCACCTGAAGGACGAAGCCGGCTTCGACGTCATCGCCTTCGCCCGCCAGGAGGTGTGGCCCCCTCAAGGCGAAGTGCTCGACCTGTTCGGCGCCCGCCCGAGCGCGCAGCCGAACACCGCCACGTTCGAAGCGACCCGTGCGGTGGTCGAAGGCATCGAGCGCCGCTCCCACACCGAGCTGGCCGTCTCGCGCGTGCTGGAGGCCTGGGCGTCAGGCGCGACGGTGGCCGAAGACGGCCTCACCCCCTCGGCGGATGCGCAGTTGATCGTCGAGCTGAAGCTGCTGCTGGAAGCCGTGGACACCACTCGCTGGCGAAAGCCACTGGCAGAACTCATCGTGCGCTCGGCGCGGCCCGCCCAGCTACGGGAGCTGCTTTCAGTGCTCGACGACTGACGCGCATCTGCTCGGAATCGCGGCGACTCTCACTGCCTGAGAGCGAAATGATCAGCGGCTTGCTTGCGCATCGCTTGTGAACTGCGACACGCGCGCGCATGTGCGCTGTTGCGCATCAGGTGAAATCAAATTGCGCACGTGATGCAAATTCAGTCGTTTGGTGGCGGCGCGAGGCTGGCCTCGAAGCTGCAATTCCGTGCCACCATGCGAATGACCAAACTGAACCAGTTCTTCCGTGACGCCGGCGCAGCACTCACCCGCAGCCCTGAAGTGCGCCAGGCGGTCAGTCAGGCAACCCACCAGCTCGAGACGAAGCTCGCGAAGTCGGTGAGCCGGAGCGTCGAACGTTTCGCCGATCGTTTCGAGAACGCGAAGCCGAAGGTCGCGGCGCCGGTTGCCGTGGGCCGCGGCGAGACCGACTTCGTGAAGGGGCTCTATCGCGAGCTGCTCAACCGCGAGCCGGATCTCGAGGGCTTCAACGCGCACATGGCCGGCCTGGCGCGGGGCGTGTCGCGCGAGGAGATCCGCCAGACGTTCCTCAACAGCCCCGAGTACGCGGAGAAGCAGGCCGCGCCGGTGAACGTGCCCGCGCCGGTCACCCCGCCCACGGCGCCTGTCCCGCCGCCCGCGCCGACGGTGACGCTGGTGGAGCCCGGTGCGCCGCTCCGCACGGTGCCGCTGCGCCCGGAGTACGCGGAGGCGAACATCGACAAGTCGAGCCCTGAAGCGGCGGCGCTCAGCGCGGCGCGGTGGGCGCGTTCGAAGTACTCCGAGCTGTTCACGCGTGCAGAAGACCGGAACGTCTGCGCGGAGATCATGACGCACGTGATCGGCGCCCTGCGCGTGGCGGGGTACGACGCGCACCGCGTGGTGAATCACGCGAGCATGAACGACGGGGCGCGCTGGGGCTCTGACGCGGTGGTGCTCAACGGCAACGTGTTCGACGTGTACCGCGCGATGGGCCAGGAGGCCGCGCCGGTAGCGCAGAACATGGGCCCGTACGCGGCCGGCCGCCTCCGCGAATAGTGCGCAGGGTCGGGGTGAGGGGCCGCTACGACTCCTCAAACCGAAACGTGAAATCGTCGCCCTCGACGACATCGCCGTGAATCAAACGGCGCGATGACTCACCCAGCACGCCATTGATCCTCAACTCCAGGTTGTTGGTCCGAATGCCAGCCCCCTGTCCGGGGTTGGCGTGGAGCATCGTGGCGCGCCGCCGCTCCAAAGCCGTCGCGGCTTCGTCGGGCATGAACGGGAGCGCGGCAGTCGCACCGAGCGCGGGCCAACCCAATCCTTCGCGAAGCATGGTGAACCGCATGCGCCCCGCCAGCCGATGGGTCTCCTGAAGTGTTCCTTCGAGGGGAATGCGCCGGGCGACGGCGTACCAATCACGCCCGGCATTCTTCGAAAGAGGGGCGTGCAGCCACCCGAGGTCCAGCGTGCGAAGTCGGGGAGGCCGGGTTTCCGCCAGCAGTTGAAGGAGCGAGCGCACTGCCTCTTCTTCGGAGCCCTCCTGACAGGTCGCCACGAAGAGCGTGAGCTGCTCGAGCGACACGGCGGCTTCATCCGCGAAGATCGTCTTCAGTTGTGGGATGCCGTACTCGCGCACGGTGAGGCTGGTGAGCAAGCCTCCCGTCCACTCTGGGACGATGCGGGCCTGAGCGAGCGCTGTCTCGAACCCCGGCAGCCAGTCGGGCGAAGGCGGTTGCCGTTCAAGAATGCGGTTGCCCAGCGGCAGCCCCCCCTCAGCCATGCGATCACCGACCACCATCACCGCCTCTTCATCATTCGGGTCGATGGCGGTGCGAGGGGGCGGCTCACCTCCGAAACGGAAACGCGCGCTGCCAAGCTGAACGATGTCGCCCACGGACAAGCGGACCGCTTCGCCGGGCAGGGTGGCCACGCCGTTCACCCGAGTGGGTGAAGCGGCCGCGATGCCGCCGATGTACCAGGCATCGTCTCGCGTCAGCACGCGGGCATGCTGCGGGGTGAGCATGGGGTCGGTGAGTCGCCAGGCACACGAGGCGTCGGTGCCGATGATGCCTTCGCGCATCGGCAGGGACTGCAGCAATTCGAAGTCATCGTTGCCCTCGCCCGCCGACCCCAGGAACGCCCAGATGCTCATCGGTCGAGACCTTATCTCCCTCTCCCGTCGGGAGAGGGTCGCGATGAGGGCCTTCAAGCCGGCCTGTCGCTCGAACTCACCAATAAAACTCGGGCTCGCTGATCAGGAGGCCGTCGACACCGGCCTGTGCTTCGAGCTGGTCGGCAAGGCGATCGACTTGTCGATGTCGTCACCCTCACCCTGACCCTCTCCCAGAGGGCCCAGAGGGAGAGGGGACCTCGTTTCGTACTTCGTTTCTGATTTGTCTTACGGCGAGGTGACGACCAACGACGCGCCGCTGTACGCCGTGTCAGGGAATCAGCAGCGGGATGACCTGGCGACCGTTTCGTCGGTAGACCCGAAAATCCGAGTCGAGAGTCGCGACCGCGGCACGTGGCACGTGGCACGTGGCATCAACTCGCTCAACGTGCGAAGGAGGAAGAAGGCCTCGCTGGCGACGGCCTCACAAGTGACCACGCGAGCCCGCACGCGCAGCGCCTCGGTCGCCCACTCATGGTGTGGCTCCCGCGGGTTGAGCAATGCCACCAATGGCCCGGTGTCGAGAATCAGAGTCGCGGTCGACGGCCATAGACCTTCATGTGTTTGGGATTCGTGAGGATGTCTGCAGGCAGATCGTCTCCGGCTCCGACGTACTGGCTGACGCGGTCGATGAACGTCTCTCCGCCGCGATCACTGGTGAGCAACTCGAGCGCCTCACGCACGAGCGCGGAGCGCGAGACGTTGCGCCTCCTCGCGAGCCGCGTGACTCGGGCGCTGAGCTGGCGGGGCAACTTGATGGTCAGACTCTCCATGGTCTTTCTCCTCAGGCAGACGAGTAAGACCCGTCGCCGCACGAACTCAAGCTCCGCAGGGCCCACTCAGCATCCGCCAGTTCAGTGTCGGGCACCCTGACCGCATCGAGTGGCTCTCCGGAGAGATTTGAGAGGGTCATCGACCTCCGGCGCTCGAGCAACAAACAACTCGGCGTCGAGTGAATTACGTGCGCTGGAGGCTCCACACGACGGCGTAGTGCAGGCCGGCCGCGACCAGCACCATCACGTGGAAAATCTCGTGGTACCCGAACACCGACGGCTTCGGGTTGGGCCAGCGCTTCGCGTAGACGCCCGCTCCGAGGATGTAGATGGCCGCGCCCAGGAGCATCATCCCGGTGCGCACCCAACCGAGGTCCTTGGGTAGCCCCAGGATCATCGGCGCCGCGCAGAGCCCGAGCACCACGTAGGTCGACGCGCGGATGATGCGATTGCCGTGGCTGTTCACCACCGCGTACGTGATGCCCGCCACCGCGCCGACCCACATGCCGATGAGCCCCGGCGTCCACGTTTGGGGCGAGAGGAACGCGGCGAACGGCGTGTACGTGCCGGCGATGAGAAAGAAGATGCCCACGTGATCCGCCATGCGGAGCCGGTTGCGCGCAGCGTGGCTCCAGTTGGGGCGGTGGTAGAGCGCGGACAACCCGAGCATCAAGGTCAACGAGCCCGCGAACATCAGGCCCGCCACGTATCGCCAGCCCTCGACGGGCGCGATGCTCAGCTCGGCGAAACCGAAGAGCGCGGCCACGAAGCCGAAGGTGTGAAAGGTGCCACGCAGCAGCGGCTTGACCTTCTCCGCTGCGGAGACCTGCGCCTGGCTGGTCAGTTCCATCATGCTGATCAAGATGACAGAGCCACTGTCATCTCATTGTCAGCCCGAGCTCAGCGCTTGGCGAAGAGGCTGGCGCGGGTGACCTTCGCCCGCTCGGGTGAACCCGATGGAGGCGCCGCCGGAACCGCAGGCTCGACCTCCTCCTTCACGGTGTTCAGAAACCATTTCCCCAGGTGATACGCCGTGCGTTCCCACGCGAACTTCGCCTCGGCGCTGATGTCTTCGGGCGGCGCTTCCCAGGTGCTGACGGCGATGGGCATGCCGGGCTCGAAGGCGACGTACTCCTTCACGTGCTCGACCAGCGCCTTGCCTTCCTTGATGACCAGGAGCGCTTCTTCTTCGGTCAGCTCGTCCTTCTCCACCCGGCGCAAGACGCCGCACACGTAGCGCTCGCAAGTGCCGGGGCGATCTTCGTAGGCGCTGCAGCCCGTTCCCGTGTGCAGCACGCACGGCTCGTCGAAGGTGGCCTGCTCGTTGCGAATCTTCAGCTTGAGCTGGGTGTACTTCTCCAGCTTGGGCAGGTCGTCAGACGTGAGCGTGACGTAGTTGAAGAGCGTCCCGTTGCAGCACATGCCGCAGGATTCACACAGATCGATCAGAGGAGCTCCCGGGACGCCATGAGAGGGCAGTAACCGTGGAGCGCAGCCAATGTAAAGCCCTGCCCTGCCTGTCGGTCTATTGCTTGTCCGTCCAGGTGCCGTCGTTGCCGGGGCCCGCGCGCCAATCGATGCGAGCCAGCCCGCGGGGAATGGTGGCGGCGGTCGCGGTGAACCACTGCACGCCGTTCGTGGGGCGCAGCTCACCGATCGCCAGGTAGCCGCGCACGTTCGAGTCGATCGCGAACTCGTAGAAGCCGTTCTTGCCCGAGACGCTCTCGAAGACAGGCTCTGGTTTGACGCCGCCGTCGGTCACGTACGGAGACCGATCGAACCACGCCACCGGAGACCCCTCGCGCGGCGCGCCGACGCAGTCCAGCTCTTTGCAGGCCTGGGTGAGCTGACCGTAGAGACCTTGCGCGATGGTGAGCTGGGGCTCGACCTCCGTGTTCGTGCCGCAGCCGAGCGCGAGGAGGAGGATGACGTGAGCGGGTCGAAACATGCGGCGAAAGCTAGCCGAGTCCGCGCGTCGATGGAGCACACTGCCGCGCATGGCACGGGTTCGATTGGGTCGCTTTCCTTCCTCTGAAGGTCAGCTGGGGCGCATCGCGTTGGAGCGGGAGTCGATCGAGGTCGAGCTGATCGGCGAGCAGCTCTCGGCGTTGCAGGGCGTGATTCCATCGTCCGAGGTGATGGTGGAACTCTGGGTCGAACCCGATCAGCTCGAGCGCGCACGACGCGTTCTTTCTGCGGCTTTGAGGGAGCAGGCGACGAAGACCGGTGACGTTCGGTGCCCTTCATGCGGCCTGAGCAGCCCGGCGACGTTCGAGGTGTGCTGGAGCTGTCAGAACGATCTCGCCGCAGCCGAGAAGCTGCCGGAAACGAAACCCACGCCAGCGAAGTCTCGACCGCCCGTCTTCACCTTGCTCCTCGCGCTCAGCACGATCGGCCTCGGAGTTTTGCTGTGGCAGGAGCGGCAACTGCCCAAGATTCGGCCCTCGCGGACGTCAGAGTGGAGCTGGTCGTACTCGCAATGCCTCGAACAACGGGTGCGCGACCATCTGATCAGCCGCAGCTGCGACCGCGATGACGACGACAATTTCGAACAGGTGGACTCCTTCGACGCGAAGGGCCGGCTGAGCAGCACCTCGTACGACGCAAACGAGGATGGCGTTTTCGAGCGCACCGACTCCTTCGATACCAAGGGCCTTCTGGTTCGGCGGGACTTCGACCTCGATGACGATTGGCGCACTGATCGCAGTGATCTGTTCGATCAGTCGGAGAGAATGATTCAGCGCACCGTCGATCGTGAGGGCGATGGCCGCTCGGGATCCACCGAAGGCTACGACGCACTCGGGCGCGTCGTGAAGACGAGCGAAAGAGATGACGACGAGACCTGGCTGCTCCCCGGGCGGCAGCTCCGCTTTCGTTTCTCCGAAAAATCCGGGGAGCTGGCCGAGCTGATCATCAGCACCGATGCTGGCGTGGTGAAAAAGCAGGTGCTCACGATCGAGGGCTGGAGAGATCAGCCCTAACTGAAGGCTGCGCATTACCCAGTGCCGGGGGGAGGTCGCGTGACGCGGCGGGTTATTCCGCAAGCGCCATGACTTACGAGAATGCATCCCACGAAGCGCTCGGCTCCGACTTGATGGCGGTGCTGAACACCATGCGGTTTCCCGAAGAGGTCCTCGGTCCGTACTGGGTGGAGCGCCTCAGATCGATGAACCACGAGGCGTGGTACCCGATGCAGACGATGCTCCAGCTTCAGCAGCAGGTGCTCCATCGCGGAGGCCGCGCGTCGTTGCTGCAGATGGGCCGGCAGTTCTTCCGCGACACGCATCATCAGCGCATGGGGGAGAAGCTGCGCAGCGCAGGCGATGTCATCTACGGGCTCGATCACATGTACCGCTTCGCCAATCGCGGGCACAACATCGGGGGTTGGGAAGTGCTCGGCTTCGGGCCGGGCCACTCGGTGCTGCGCAAGAAGACGCCACATCACTGCGCGGTCGACGAGGGCTTTCTGCACGAGGCGCTGCAGAGCGTGGGCGTGGTCGTGCTCATCGTTCAACCCGAGTGTTCGCTGACCGGCGCGAAGGCCTGCGAGCTCGAGTTGCGCTCATCGATGCGGGACCAGAGGTGGACTGGCGAGCACCCTCAAAAACAGGCGTAACGGCTCGTACTTACTGGTTATTTTATCCTTCAGGGGCACGCCTGTTCAGGTTGGATGTCAGTCCCCTCTGGCAGTGTGCTTCCCATGACGCACTTCACCCAGAGCCACTCCCCGAAGACGAAGTCGACCCCGGCCGGTTCGCCCGGTCGTTGGCAGCACTATCTGGTTCGGGCGCGCACCTGTTTCCGCGCGACCACCGTCATCGACAGCACGGCGCACGCGATCTCCGACGCGGCGCAGGCGCTCGAAGGTGCGACCGACAGCGCGGCTGAAGAAGCCTGCATCGCGCTGCGTGACGCCGAGCGTGCCCTGGCCCGTGCACGTGAGTGCCTCGCCCAGGCGCTCGAGGCGAAGAAGCTGACCCCCGCCAACCGCGAGCCGTCCTACGGGTTGTCCAGCTACGGCTCGTACTCGACCGACTCGACGCGCTGACAAGCTGACGACGACGAGCTCCACGAGCTCCACGAGCTCCCTCTCCCCGAGGGGGAGAGGGGTTGGGGAGAGGGCTAAAGATAAAACCCCAACTGCTGAGACTCGAGCTGCAGCCCCTCCGCAAAACGCCTCAGCTCGTCGGCCGCGACGACCAGCACCAGGTCAGGCGCCACATCGGGCACCGACACCTCCAACGTCACGTGCGCCTCGCGCCGGAACGCGATCAACCGAAAATCCCGCTCGGCCGGATTGAACGAAAACGCAGGCGTGCCTTCAGCGACCGCAATCAACCCGTCGACCAGCTCGGCCAGCTCGCCATGCTCTCCCGTGAGGTAGAGATCATGCGAAGCCAGCACCAACCGCTCGCTGTGAACCGGCCCCGCCTCCAGCCGGAAGTTGACCCAGCCCTCATGGTCTTCCGGATCGCTCTGGATGGGCAGCAGGTCGAGCTTGAGCAACTGCGTCCGATCCACCGAGAGGATCAACATGGCGTCCTTCGTACTGCAGAGCCGTTGCAGCGACGAGGCCCACGCGGTACTCCGCCGCATGGCCGAAAACTTCATCTTCACGATGCAGGACCTCCGCAAAGTCAAAGGCGGCAAGGAAATCCTGAAGGGCATCTGGCTCAGCTTCTTCCCCGGCGCGAAGATCGGCGTGCTCGGGCCCAACGGCTCAGGCAAGTCGACGCTGCTGCGCATCATGGCGGGCCTCGACCCGGAGTTCATGGGCACCGCGCGCCCCGACCCCAAGGCCCGGGTCGGCTTCCTCTCGCAGGAGCCGCAGCTCGACGAGACCCTCGACGTGAAGGGCAACGTGGAGCTCGCGGTCAAGCCGCTCAAGGACCTGCTCAACAAGTTCGAAGAGGTCAGCAACAAGCTCGGTGAACCCGACGCCGACTTCGACACGCTGCTCGCCGAGCAGTCGAAGCTGCAAGATGCGATCGACGCGGCCGATGGCTGGAACCTCGATCGCCGGCTCGAGGTCGCGATGGACGCGCTGCGCCTGCCGCCCGGCGACATGGACGTCACCAAGCTGTCGGGTGGTGAGAAGCGCCGCGTGGCGCTGTGCCGGATTCTCCTCGAGAAGCCCGACCTGCTGCTGCTCGACGAGCCCACCAACCACCTCGACGCCGAGTCGGTGCAGTGGCTGCAGCTCCACTTGAAGGCGTACACGGGCACCATCGTGTGCGTGACCCACGACCGCTACTTCCTCGACGAAGCGTGCGAGTGGATCCTCGAGCTCGATCGCGGCGAAGGCGTGCCGTGGAAGGGCAACTACTCCTCGTGGCTCGACCAGAAGAAGAAGCGCCTCGAGCTCGAAGAGAAGGCCAGCAGCTACCGCCAGAAGTTCCTGGACAAGGAGCTCAAGTGGGTCAGCTCGAGCGCGAAGGCACGCCAGGCCAAGAGCAAGTCGCGTCTCGAGAAGTACGACGAGATGCGCGAAGACTTCGAGCGCAACAAGAAGAACGAGTCGACCGGAGAAATCTACATTCCGCCCGGGCCCAAGCTCGGCGGCGCGGTGGTCGAGGCCAAGAACATCCGCAAGGCGTTCGGCGACAGGCTGCTCATCGAAGACCTCTCGTTCAAGCTGCCGCCCAACGGCATCGTCGGTGTGATCGGCCCCAACGGCGCCGGCAAGACCACGCTCTTCAAGATGATGATGGGCCTCGAGAAGCCCGACGCGGGCGACTTCCGCGTGGGCGAGTCGGTGAAGGTGGCCTACGTCGATCAATCGCGCGACTCGCTCAAGGGCGAGCAGTCGGTCTTTCAAGAAGTCTCGGGCGGGCTCGATCAGCTCGACCTCGGCGGCCGCATCGTGCAGAGCCGCGCGTACCTGAGCTGGTTCGCCTTCAAGGGCGGTGATCAGCAGAAGCGCGTGAAGGATCTCTCGGGTGGTGAGCGCAACCGCGTGCACCTCGCGAAGGTGCTGAAAGAGGGCGGCAACCTCATCCTCCTCGACGAGCCCACCAACGATCTCGACATCGAGACGCTGCGGTCGCTCGAAGAAGGCCTCGAAGGCTTCGCCGGCTGCGCGGTGATCATCAGCCACGATCGCTGGTTCCTCGACCGCGTGGCCACGCACATCCTCGCGTTCGAAGGTGACTCGAAGGTCGAGTGGTTCGAGGGGAACTTCCAGGACTACGAGGCCGACAAGCGAAAGCGCCTCGGCGCCGACGCGCTCACGCCCCGCCGCATCAAGTACAAGCCGCTCGTTCGCAAATAACCTGCGAGGAGTTCACATGACGCCGTCTGATCCCGCTGGCCTGCTGCAACGCATGCCAGAGCTGGAGCGCATCGCCGCTGAAGACGGTCCCGTTCGTGCGGCCCTGGGCTCGGGCGATCCGTTCAAGCTCTACCGCGCGCTGCGCTGGGGCTCGTGGACGGGCCGGCTCAAGGCGCACCAGCCGCTGGTGAAGGAGCTGCTGGGCAACCGCCGGCTCTTCGCGCGCCCGCTCAACGGAACGCCCAGCCTGTTCACCATGAACAGCGCCGGGGTGGGCTTCGTGGGCGAAGACGAGCGGCAACAAGACGGCACGTACATCACCGGTCACTTCATCGTCATTCTCTTCAAGCTGCCGCTGCTCCCCTTGGGGGCGTACGTGGTGGGCCCGGGCGACACCACCAACACGTATCGAATCTTCGCGCGTGTTCCGATGGGCGGCTTCAGCTGGGCATGGAGCCGGGCCGCTGCGCTCGCCGCCGCCTTGCTGGTGGTCAGCGGTGCCTGGGGTGCGTTTCAGGATTCACGGTTCGCGACGGTCACCGTGGCGAATGGTTTTCGAAAATCGATCCAGGTCGAGGTGGGCGGGCAGAAGGCCACCATCGCGCCGAACAGCACCGCTGCGCTCACCGTGCCCGTGGGCAGTCAACCTGCGCGCGCGCTGGTGGAAGGTGAAGTCGTCGACGAAGGGCCCATCGAGGTGGCCAGCGGCAACGACGCGTTCATCTGGAACGTGGGCGGGGTCAGCCCGCTCTTCAAGTACATCGTGAACTACTACGCGGTCGAGCCGGCGTGGCAGCCCGAGCCGAACCTCACCTTCCTGTGCGGCCAACGTCTCGTGGTGGAATCGAACATCGACTTCCTGTTCCGCGAAGCGGACAAGTCGGTGTCGATGAGCAAGGGCACCAAGGTGATCAGCCGCACCATGCTCAGCGCAGCGTGGCGGCAACCCGGTGACGGGAGCCAGTCTGCCTGCGTGGTGCAGCTCTACATGAAGGGTGATGCCACGCGCCTGGCGACCGTGGTGAAGGCCCTGCGCTCCGGGGGTGAAGTCGAACCGGAAGAAGAAACCCTGCCGGTGATCGCGGCCCTGCTGACCGGTGCTGACGAAGGCGTGTGGGAGCAGGCGAAGGAACTCCACCAACGCAGGGGCGATGATCTCGACACCGAGCGCGCGGTGATCTGGGCCGCGGAAGAGACCGGCCACCTCGATGAGCTGCTCTTCGATCTCGAAGCGCGAAAGACCACCAGGCCCGACGATGCCGATCTCGCGTTCCTGCTGATTCGCGCCGCGCCCGAGAAGCAGAACCTCGCCACCTGGGAAGCCGCGCTGGAGAAACACCCGGAGCACGACGGGCTCCGGCGCTCGGTGGAGTACGCCGCGATTCGAGAGGGTCAGTGGGAGCGTTCACTCGCCGTGTGGAGACAGCGCCTGCAAGACGAGCCCACGGCGGCGTGCGGTGATGCCGATCTCGCCGCGCTCGCCTCGGTGGCGCTGCACCAGGAAGCTGAAGTGCTCGGGGCGCTCACCGATTGTCCCAACCCCATGGGCCTGGACGCGGTGGTCGCGGCCACCCGGCTGGCGATGGCAGCAACACAGGACACCAGCCCCTGGCTCGCGCGCCTGGCCAGTGATCCGCAGCGGCAGCGCGCACGGCTGATGGCGGGCTTGCCGGTGAAGGACCTCGAACACACGCCCCTGGAGCGCACCGCGCGTTTCCTGACCGCCGTGCACAAGAGCGGTGATGCGCTGTTCGCGGAGTTGCCCAACCTGCCGATGGAGGAGGTGCAGGGCCTGGACGCGGAGCTCTCCGTGTTGATCTGGGCCGAGGCGGTGCGCCGGAAACACAGCGCCGCCACCACCTTCGCGCGCCGCACCCACCTCACGCCTTCCGAGCGGAGAGCGCTGGAGGGATTTCTGACCGCGGGTCAGCCCGAGCTGGAGACCAGACGCTTCTCGCCGCTCACCCGGGCGGTGATGTACCTGACGCGCAGCCGGGCAGAAGGCATCGCCCCCACGGAGAAGGAGCGGTTGCAGAAGCTCGTGCGGCAAGACGCGAAGCTCAGCGGCTTCGTCATCAGCGCGCTCGATCACTGGCCTCCATGAAGATCACCACGTGGAACGTGAACGGCATCCGCGCGCGCGAGTCGCAGGTGTCGGACTGGTTGCGGTTGGAGAAACCGGACGTGTTGTGTCTTCAGGAGCTCAAGGCTTCACCTCACCAGATCCCCGTGAGCATCGCGGAGCCGGAAGGCTACTGGGCGCACTGGCATGGGCTGGGTGGTTACTCCGGAGTCGCGCTGCTGATCAGCAAGACGTTGTGCCCGGTGCAGCCGGTGTTCAGCTCGCCTTCGTTCGACGTGGAGTGCCGAATTCTGGTGGCGACGCTGGGTGATGTGGAAGTGGCCAGCATCTACGTGCCCAACGGAGGCAAGGACTTCCCCGCCAAGCTGCGCTTCCTCGAAGCGATGCAGGTGTACGTGGCCGAGCGGCACGCGGCGGGCATGCGGCTGATTCTCTGCGGTGACTTCAACGTGGCGCGCACCGAGCGTGACGTGCACGAGAAGCTGCGCGACCCGAACCTCGCCGGGCAGACCGCGGGTGAACGCGCGTTGCTCGAGGCCATCTTCGCGCACGGGCTGACGGATCTCGGGAGGCACTTCGCCGCTGAAGATGACGCGCTGTTCACCTGGTGGGCGCCGTGGCGGCAGTACCGCGAGCGCAACATCGGCTGGCGGTTGGACTTCGTGACCAGCAGCCCTGCGCTCACCAGCAAGGCGATGAAGTGCACCTCGCTGCGTGAGTTCGGCACCAGCGATCATGGGCCGGTCACGGCGGTGTTCGAAGGGCCGCTGTTCGATCCGACGCAGGTCAAGCAGGGCGGGCCGAGGGAAATCAAACCACCGGCGGGGCCCCAACTGACACTCTTCTGATGAAACTCCCTCTCCGAATCCTCAACTCCCGAGCGCGAACTCGAAACCCGCCCGCACCGCGGTCGCCTGCGCCTCGTTGCACTGCGCGGGGGTGCTGCGCGGGCTGTCGGGGTACACCTCGGTCGTCGTGGTGAAGCGAGCGCCGGTGAGCGCCACGCACAAGCCCAGCGGCTTTGCGTCGTAGTTCACGATGCCGCGTGACTGCAGCGGCTCACCGATGAGCCGGCCCTGGTCATCGGCCTCGGCGATGTGCGTCACCGCCTCGACGGCCCTGATGATGGCCTGCTGAAAGCCGAGCTGCGGGTTGGCGGCGTCATCCACCAGGTAAAACCCGTCGGGAATTTCGCCAGGCTCGAAGGGCTTGCCGTCGCGCGCCGCGAGCGCAGGTCGAAACTCACTCTCGTCAGAGTCGGTCGTTTCGTGCAGGTCGAGGTGCGCGAGGAAGCGGCCGCGGTACGGCGCCACGTACGCCATCAGCAGCGAAGCCTCGGCCGCCGCCCCGCCCGGCTTGAACGAGCGGTTGGGGTCGACCGCGTCAGGGTTCCACCGCTGAATGCGCTCGTAGCTCCAGGGGCTGACGCAGGGCGCGATGAGCAGGTTGAGCCGGCCCTCGAAGGTGCTCGCGTCGCGCTCGGCGAAGCGCAGCGCGCCGTGCACGCCGCTCGTCTCGTAGCCATGCACACCGCCCGTCACCATCGCGATGGGCAGGCCGTCGACCCACCCGCGGCTCTTCAGCAGAAGGAGCGGAAAGCGCCCGTCACCGCCGTAGTCGAGCGCGCCATACGAGACGATCTCGAAGCGAGAGGCGAGCCGCTCGATGGCGCTCACCACCTCGTCGACGTAGCTGCGTCGCTTCGGTACCGAGGCGCGCCAGGCAACACGGTCGGCGGTGGTCCAGGGCACTCCGGGGGTTCCGATGGGAAAGGGCGTGGGCGTCGAACTCATGTGAGTGCAGTCGTAGCACCCGAAGTCACAGCGCGGAGAGCAGCAGGTGTTGCCAGGGCAGGCCCTCGAAACGACCCACCCGGTGGTACCCGGCCTCGGGGTTCACCAGCTCTATTCCACCGGCGCCCAGAGCCCCTTGAGCTCGAGCTCGATGGCATCGAACGGCGGCACGCGGACGCGATCGTCTTCTTCACCGCCCCAGGTTCCGATCTCCCGAAACTCAGTCCCATCGTGGCGGTAGGCGGTGAGGATTCGCTCGACGGGCTCGACGTACCAGAGGAAGCCCACCTTCTCGTGCGCGTAGATTCGGCGCTTCTGGATGCGGTCGTAGGATGCCGTACGCGGCGAAAGCACCTCGCACACCCAGTCTGGGGCGAGAGAGATGAACGGAGTCGTCGCCGGAGGCAGGGTCGGCATGCGCTCTTTGCGCCAGGCCGCGAGGTCAGGCACGAGAACGTTCTTGCCGAAGTGAAGCTCCGGCTCGTCGAGAAACCACCAGCCTCCGGGCCCTCCGCGACCTCTTCCGAACGGCGAGCCAAGATCGTTGCCCAGGTTGCTCGTGACCACTGCGTGCCCGACGGAGGGGCGAGGCATCGCGATGAGGACGCCCTCGATGAGCTGCCCTACCAGCTGCTCGGGCAGCGCTTCGAGGTCGGCGTACGTCGCCTCGTGCTTCGGATCGCGCATGCCGCCAGTCTGCCGCAGGCGACGTTCTCGGGGAAGTCGAGCTGCTCTTTCGCGAGCGCGCGGCCACCCCTCTTTTCGGTCTTCACTCGCCTCCATCGCCAGTGACACCGCGGAAAGATTTCGATGGGGTCCTGTGAGACATTGAGGCCCATGAACAAGCCTCTGGCGGCGTTGTTGGGTTCGTTGTCGTTGGCCTCCTGCGTTTCGACGTGCATCGCGAGGGGCATGTTGGTGTGGACGCCTCGAGGCAAGCGGCCCATCGAAGACCTGATCGAGCAAGACACGGTGTGGTGCATCGACCCTTCGACCGGGGAGAAGGTGGCCTCGCCCATCACGGCCGTCGCGCGCGCCACGCGCGAGGTGATGCAGCTCGAGGGAGAGGGCTTCTCACTGACCTGCACGACTGATCATCCGCTCTACGATCCGCGTTCGAAGACCTGGGCGCCGGCGGGTGACTGGGTGCTCGGTCAGCGCACTTCTTTGCTGCTCGTTCCGGAAGACGGCGCCGCGCCGCGTGCCGTCGAGGTGCACACGCGGCAGGTCTCCGCGGGCATCTCCGAGGTGTTCGATCTCACCGTGATGCACGAGCTGCACAACTTCGTGGCCAGTGGAGTGTTGGTGCACAACAAGAGCATCGCGCGCCAATGCGAGTTCAATCAGGAGAACGTCTACCAGGGCCACACGTGCACGTGCGCCGACGCGGGCACGAGCTTCGTGATCTGCATGACGAAGTATGACGACGCGGGCACGACCTCCGTGGGTGAGTGCTCCTGCGAGTGACCGATGAGCGCGCGGCTGCGAGCGTTGCTGGCGTTGACCTGGTGGGCAGGCTTCTACGTGCTCGGGCTCGCGCTGACGGGTGCGCTGCTCTGGGTGCCGTGGGCTGAAGGCACCTACTCGCGGCACGTCACCGCCGCGGGCGTGATCTCCGGCGTGCTGGGGCTCACCGTCGCGTGGGCGCTGCGGCCGCGCTTCGCTCCGAAAGAAGAGGCGACTCGTTCACTCGAGCGCAGCAAAGCGCCGGCGTTGTTCGCGTTCGTGGAAGACCTCGCGCGCCGCACCGGAGCACGCGTGCCGGCCGAGCTGCGCCTCACGATGGAAGCCACCGCCTTCACCGGCCTGGAGCGGCGTGGCTTCTTCAAGCGCGTGCCCACCATGACGCTGGGGCTGCCGCTGTTGATGTGGATGAAGCAGGACGAACTGGCCGCGGTGGTCGCGCACGAGTTCGGTCACCACGTCGGGCACGACGTCACGTTGGGTCCGCTGGTGTACCGAACGCGCCTCGCCCTGGCGGCGGCCATCGGTCAGCTCGACGACTCGATGTTCTTCCTCGACGTTCCCTTTCGCGCGTACGGAAAGTCGTACCTGCGCCTGACCGCTTCGGTCTCGCGCGCGCAGGAGCTCTCGGCCGACGCGTTGTCTGCGAAGGTGGCCGGCGCGACCGCCGCGCGCAATGCGCTGCGCCTGGTGCACGAGAACGGCCCGCTCTGGCAGACGTATCTTCAGCTCGACGTGGTGCCGTTGCTGCAACGTGGACTGCGGGTGCCGGTGATGGCGGGGTACCGGGCGTTGCCTGAGCCCAGAGCGTTGCGCGAAGCTTTCCGCGAGGTGCTCGAGAGCCTGCGGCACTCGGAGCCCAGCCCGTGGGACACGCACCCCACGCAGGAGCAGCGGCTCTCCGCGTTGCCGCAAGGTGAAGGCCGGCTGTCGGCGAGCCCTCCTGCGCTGCAGCTTCTGGGTGATGACGAGCGCGCGATGGAGGCGATGGTGATGGAGATGACCTTCACCGGAGACCTGCAGGGAATGCAGGAGCTGAGCTGGAGCGAACTCGGTCCGCGATTGATCGAGGAGTTCGACCAGGCGCTGGAAGGCACGGTGCTCGCGAAGCACACCGAGGTGGCGGCGTTGCCGGAGCTCCTGGCCGACGCAGAGTCGCTGTCGGAGCGGCTGTCGACTGGCATGCGCTTCATGTCGCGTGAGGCGAGGCGGCGTGATGCCGTGTCGTGGTTGGTACAGTGGCTGACGGTGCGCCTGGCGAGACAAGGTTACGAGCCGCGCTGGAGTCCTGGGGTGGGCATGGTGTTGGTGAAGGGAGAAGAGTCACTCGTCGCAAGCGACCTCATCAAATCCGCTCTCCCTCTCCCTGCGAACGCGGGGAGAGGGTCGGGGTGAGGGGCCGCGAGCCACCCAGGCCAAAGCAAGCAACAGCCACAAGGCGGGACCACCAGCGGCACTGCAGCTAAAACCGACACTCAAGTTTCGCCGCGAGGCGCCACCGTCGACCTCATCATCGACAACGCCACCGTCAGCCTGACCCGCATCTGCTTCACCAGCGTCGACAAGACCCGAGTCGACAAAGCCCGCATCAACAACACCCGCATCGGAGGAACCCGCATCGAAGGATCCCGCATCGGAGGAGCCACCATCGGAGGAGCCACCATCGGAGGAGCCACCATCGGAGGAGCCACCATCGGAGGAGCCACCATCGGAGGAGCCACCATCGGAGGAGCCACCATCGGAGGAGCCACCATCGAAGGAGCCACCATCGAAGGAGCCACCATCGAAGGAGCCCCCATCGAACAAGCCACCATCGAAGGAGCCACCATCGAACAAGCCACCATCAACAGCACCACCATCCGCCGAGCACGAAGAGGCCGGCGGAATCTCACAAGCGCCGTTCGACCCCGAACCCAAGGCAACCGAACAGACCGAGCAACCATCCGTGCAGGCCTGATCACAACAGACGGCATTGACGCAGAACCCGCTCGCGCAAGCGCCCGGCATCGTGCAGCTCGCCCCCAAAGAAGAAGAAGCCCCACTGGCCGGCACCAACATCGAGCGAGCCACACTAGGAGCACCATTGACCGTCACGCTCACGCGGTACCACCCCGCCTGCGTCACCGCTGGCAACTGCACCCGCACGCTGTTGGCAGTAAAGTCCCGCAGGCTCGAGCGCACCACCGCCTCGTTCTCGAACCTGCGCACCTGCACGACAGGAAGATCCGAGGGAGACGACTGGTGACTGCCCGCCGAACCTTCACTCCAACCGGTGAACAAGGTGCCGTCGACGATGAGCAACGCGCCCGGGTTGGTATTCGCCAACGCACCACTGATCGCGGGCTGCGCGGCGGCCGCCACACCGCGCCCCTCGTCGAACAGCTCACTCGCACCTGCACCACTGAAGAACACCCGCCCCGAAGGCAGCGACGTCGCGCCATGTCCGCTGCGTGCAGCGCCCAGTGAAGGCCCGGCCGCGAACGCACCGCGCATGGGCCGAAAGAGCTCCGTGCTCGGCGACCCGCCTCCCGCGATCAACACATCCCCGCACTGCAGCATCGTCGCCGTGTGGCCCACGCGAGCGGCGAGCAGTGACCCTGCGGGACTCCACGCATTCCCCGCGGACTCGTACAGCTCAGCGCTCGCGCCCCCGGTGACGAGCACTCGACCATCGGGCATCAGCGTGGCGGTGTGCCGGCTGCGCGCGATCGCCATGGAAGCGGCCGGGCTCCAGGTGCCGGTGAGCGGGTCGAACAACTCCGCGCTGGAGAGCCCGACGCCACCCGTCACCAACACCTTCCCGGTGAACAACAACGTGGCGGTGTGCGACCGGCGTGCCGTGGTCATCGCGCCGGTGATGGTCCAGCGCCCGGTGGCCGGATCGTAGATGCGGGCATCCGCGAGCGAGCCGCCGCCCGCGATCAACACGCGGCCATCGGCCAACAACGTCGAGCTCTGCCCGCTGCGCGCGAGCGTCATGGTGCCCGCGCGAACCCAGCGCCCGGTGGCCGGATCGAACAACTCGGCGGTCGCGAGCTCACCACCCGCATTGCTGCCGCCCGTCACCAGCACCTTGCCGTTGAGCAACAGCGTCGCCGCAGCGAACGTACGCGGCTCCTGCATGGGCCCGGTGGGCACCGAGTTGCCGGTCCCTTCATCGAAGCGCTCCGCGGTCGCGAGGGCCACGGCGCCCGCTTCGCCACCCGCGATCAACACCTGGCCATCGGGCAACGACGTGGCGGTGTGATTGACGCGAGGCACTTGCAGCGCAGCAGCGGAGCTCACCGTGGGTTGATTGAGCTCGAGCAGCTCCGCATCGGCGAGCGCGATGGTGTTCGAACCACCACTGATCAACACGCGCCCATCGGGCATCATCGTCGCGGTGTGCGAGTCTTTCACGGCCGAGAGCGGCGCCTGAAGGGCCCAGGTGCCGAGCGTCGGCAGGTAGCGCTCCACGCTCGCCACGTCAGCGCCCGCGGTGGAGTTCCACCCGCCGCTGACCACCACGCTTCCATCGGGCATCAGCGTCGCGCTGTGAAAACCACGCGGTGTGCTCATCGCCCCCGTGGCAGTCCACAGCCCGGTCGCAGGATCGTAGAGCTCCGCGGAAGCGAGGCCATTGCTGGCCGAGTCACGCCCGCCCACCGCCAGCACCCGGCCGTCATGCAGCACGGTGAGCGTGTGCCGTTGCCGCGCGAACGCCATCGAGCTGGTGGGTGTCCACAGCCCGGTGGCCGGGTCGAACAGCTCAGCGCTCGCGACGTACGCGCCCGTGGCATCACGGCCGCCGCTGACCAACACCCTGCCATTGCGCAAGCGCGCCGCCGCGTGGGTGTTGCGCGCGACACCGAGACTGGCAGCGGGTCTCCAGTTGTTGATGACCGGGTCGTACACCTCGACGACCGCGATGGAGCTGCCCGAGTCCCACCCGCCGGAGATCAACACCCGGCCATCCGAGAGCTGCGTGGCCGTGTGATACGCGTGACCACTCGAAAGCGGCGGCGTGGCGGCCCACGTGTTCGTCGAAGGATCGAACAACTCGGCGGATGCGAACGAGTTGTTACCGCTCCCGCGATAGCCACCGACCACCAGCACCTTGCCGTTGCGCAGCAGCGTCGCGGTGGGCTGCGCGCGCAGGGCGGAGAGCGGGGGCACCGCGGTCCACACGCCGCTGTGAGGATCGAGGACCTCAGCGGTGTTGGTCGCGTTCTGCGCGATGGTCGGGTACCCGCCGGCCGCCAGCACGCGCCCATCGGCGAGCAGCGCGGTGACGTGCCACCACCGAGGCGAGGTCATCGGCCCCAACGAGATCAGCTCGTCGTGTCGCTGACCAATCGGCTCAGACGGCGCGCAGCTGGAGACCAGCAGGACCAACACGAACAATCGCGAAGACGGCGAGACCACGACCTGAGCGTAACGCCGGACCACCCATCACTCGTCGTAGGTATCGAGCGCACGTGTCGGCACTGACCCTGCCACCGTCAGCGAACTTCGACCGACACGGAATGTTCTCAGGGCGACGGAATGATCGAGGCCTTCGCTCCGGCCGCGAGCAGGTCGGTGAGCATCGACTCCGCGAGGGGCTTGCTCTGGCCTGAAGACACCACCACGGGGGCTGACTCGACCAGCCGTTTGGTGTCCGCCAACCCCAGGCCGGTGCGGTCGCGCACGATCTTGATCACCCTGATCTTGCTCTGCCCGAAGCTCTCCAGCTTCACGTCGAAGCGGGCGGCCTTCGGCGTGCGCGCCTGGGGCACGGGATGTTCGCCCTTCGAGCGCACCTCGGCGCTCGCCCCCTTCGCGGCCAGGGCCGCCACCAACGCGTCTGCATCGGCCCGGCTCAGCCCCTCACGAAGGAGCTTCGGCTTGGGCGCCTCGACCAGGTCCTTCGCGTCTTTGAGGCCCAACGACGTGTATTCGCGGACGATCTTGATGACGTTGATCTTCTGCTCGCCAGTGTCCGTAAGCATGACCGAGCAGTTCGATTCATCGGCCAGCGCAAACGTGGAGGTCAGGGCCAGAAGCAGGGCTGCGGTTCGCATGGGAAAACCTCTTACTATCGGTTGACCTTCGGGGCGGCCTGCGACACGGATGGCCCCTCAGTGTCCTCTCCTTCCCCCTACCGCAATGTGTTCATCGAGAGCCTCGCCCTCGAGGTGCCGCCGCACCGCGTGACGTCGAAGGTGATCGAAGACGAGCTGTCGCCGACGTACCGGCGCCTCGGCATTCCGGCAGGGTGCTTCGAGTCACTGGTGGGCATCACCGCGCGCCGCTTCTGGACCGAAGGCACCACCATCGCCGACGCCGCCACCACGGCCGCACGCAAGGCCTACGCGCAGGCGGGCAACGCCGACCTGCTCGCGCGCACCGGGCTCGTCATCTCGACTTCCGTCTGCAAGGACTACCTCGAGCCTTCCGTCGCGGCGCTGGTGCGCGGCCAGCTCGGGTTGTCGACCGAGTGCGAAGCGTTCGACATCGGCAACGCGTGCCTGGGCTTCATGAACGGCATGGACCTCGCCGCGATGTGGATCGAGCAGCGCCGCGTCGACGTCGCGCTGGTGGTCGTCGCGGAGAGCAGCCGTCACGTGGTGCAGCGCACGGTGCAGCGCCTGAACCAGCCCACCTCCACCATGCAGGACTACCGCGAAGCGCTGCCCACGCTCACGCTCGGCTCGGGCGCAGTGGCCATGTTGCTGGTGCACAAAGATCTCGCGACCACCACCCACGCAGTGCGCGGGAGCGTGACGCTCGGTGACAGCGCGTCGTCGACGGTGTGCCTGGGCACGGCGGAGTGGATGAAGACCGACGCGCCCCGCCTGCTCAACAGCGGCGTCGAGCTCGCGCACCGCACCTTCGCCCGCGCGAAAGATCGCCTGGGGTGGGCACCCGACAACCTCGCGCACCTCATCTGTCACCAGGTCGGCGCGATTCACGTGGCGACGCTGTGCCAACGCCTCGAGCTCGATTTGGGCAAGGCGTTCCTCACCTACCCCGAGCACGGCAACATCGGCCCGGCGGCAGTGCCCATGACCCTGGGCCTCGCCGTGGAAGCCGGCCGCGTGATCGAGGGCGACCGCTGCGCGTTGATGGGCATCGGCTCAGGCCTCTCGTGCGCGATGATGGAGGTCGTGTGGTGACCGCCGAGCCGTCGAATCGCCCCAGTGGTCCGCGCGCGCCGGTGCAGTTGAAGTCGGCTTCGTGGGCCTCGGAGTATCCGTTCGCCTCGAACTGGCTCGACGTGGGCAGCAGCGGCAACCCGTTGTGGATGCACTACCTCGACGAAGGCCCTCGCGACGCGCCGGTGGTGGTGATGCTGCACGGCAACCCCACGTGGAGCTTCTACTGGCGCAAGCTGGTGGTCGCGCTCCGCGGGCAGTTTCGCTGCATCGTGCCTGATCATCTGGGCTGCGGACTTTCGGATCGCCCGCAGGGGTGGACGTATCGGCTCGCTGATCACGTGGACAACGTGCAGAAGCTGCTCGGCCACCTCGAGGTGAAGAGGTTCTCGATGGTGGTGCACGACTGGGGCGGGGCCATCGGCATGGGTGTGGCCACCGAGCGGCCGGCCGACGTGCAGAAGCTGGTCATCACCAACACCGCCGCGTTCCGCAGCCAGGACATTCCGCTCTCCATCGCGAGCTGCCGCATTCCGGTCTTCGGCAAATGGGCAGTGCTCGGTTTCAATGGCTTCGCCGTGGCAGCCACCATTCGCGCGGTGGAGAAGAAGCTGTCGCCTGCTGCACGCGCCGGGTTGTTGGCGCCGTACGGCAACGCGCACGACCGCCTGGCCACCTTGCGCTTCGTGGAAGACATTCCGATGAAGGCGAGCCACCCCTCGTGGGAGCGGCTCAAGCAGGTCGAAGAGAAGCTCCCGGTGTTGGCGGAGAAGCCGATGCTGCTGTTGTGGGGCGATGCCGACTTCTGCTTCACGCCGAAGTTCCGCGCGACGTGGCAGCGGCATTTTCCGAAAGCCGACGTGCACGCGTGGACCGACGTGGGCCACTACGTGATGGAAGACGCGCCCGAGCGGGTGTTGCCCCTGGTCGAGAAGTTCCTCACGTCATGAATGCTTGTTCGCTGCCGCGCGCCTTCGCCACCACGCAGCCCGGCGTTCTCGCGCTGGTCGACAAGAAGTCGGGCCGAAGTCTCTCGTTCGAACAGTTCAAGCAGGCGCTCGACGAGACGTCCTCTGCGTTGCGACTGGCAGGGCTGAAGCCGGGAGATCGCGCGGCGCTCTTCGTCGCCACCGGCATCGAGTTCGTGGTGCTGGTGAACGCCTGTTTCCAGGCGGGTGTGGTGCCGGTGTTGATCGATCCCGGCATGGGCGCGAAGAACGTCCTCTCCTGCGTGCGAGAGCAGCGGCCAGTCGGGCTCATCGGCATCGCCAAAGCGCACGTGCTGCGCCTGGTATTCCGCAGCGCCTTTGCGTCAGTGCGCATTCAGGTGCTGGTGGGCGGCCGCTTCTTCCCCGGCGCGAAGTCACTCGATGCGCTCAAGAAGGAAGCCAACGGAAGTGAAGTGCACGAGCCCGCGGCGGATGAAGTCGCGGCGGTGCTCTACACCTCGGGCAGCACGGGTGCGCCGAAGGGCGTGCTGTACACGCACGGCATGCTCGCGGGGCAGGCCACCGCGATTCGCGACATGTTCCACATCCAGCCCGGTGAGGTGGACGTCGCGTGTTTTCTCCCGTTCGGCCTCTTCTCCGTGGCGATGGGAATGACCGCGGTCTTCCCCGACATGGACTTCCGGTTTCCCGCGAAGGCGAAGCCCGAGAAGATCTTCGAGGCGATGCAGGGTGCGACCAGCGCCTTCGCGTCGCCCGCCTTGTGGGAGCCGTTCTCGCGCTACCTCGCGGCGAACAAGGTCGAGCTCAAAGGCGTGAAGCGCATTCTCACCGCGGGTGCTCCGGTGCGGCCGCAGCTGCATGAGCGGTTGTTGGCGCAGCTTCCCGACGGCGACGTGTTCACGCCGTATGGCGCGACCGAAGCGTTGCCGGTGGCCTTCATGAATGGGCGCGCCGTGTTGGCGGAGACCGCGGGGTTGACCCGTGCGGGCAAAGGCACGTGCGTGGGCGCGCTCGCTCCGGATGTGGCGGTGAAGATCATCGCCATCACCGACGAGGCCATCAGCACGCTGAGTGAGTCGCGTGAACTGGCCACCGGTGAAATCGGGGAAATCATCGTGCGCGGCCCGTGTGTCACCCGCGCGTACGACGACACGCACAGTGAGCGCGCGAAAGAGGCCAACGCGAAAGCGAAGATCCTCGACGCGAACGCACCTGAAGGTTTCTGGCATCGCATGGGCGACTGCGGGTACTTCGACGCGCAGGGGCGGTTGTGGTTCTGCGGGCGCAAGGCGCATCGGGTGGAGACGAAGCACGGCACCCTGCACTCGATTCCGGTGGAGGCCGTCGCTGAAGAAGGAAGCTTCTCCCGAGCGGCGTTCGTGGGGTTGGGTGAACGGGGCCAGCAGGTGGGCGTGGTGATCTTCGAGGTAGCCGGTGAGAAGCCGCGGCTCGCGCCTGATTGGGAAGCGGCGATGCTGACGTCGCTCAAGGCGAAGATCGGCAGTGAAGGCCTGCACGCGGCGTTGCTGCACTTCGGTCCACTGCCCGTCGATCGCCGCCACAACGCGAAGCTGGAACGGGAAGCACTGGCAATCTGGGCGGCCAAACAGAGACCCAGCCTGCTCTCGCCAAAAACTCCAGTGCCTCCCTCTCCCCGAGGGGGAGAGGGTCGGGGAGAGGGCTGACGCACATGAAGATCCTGGTCACCGGAGCCGGCGGCTTCGTCGGAGGCGTGATCGCCCGCATGCTCCGAGCGCGCGGAGACGAAGTGCGTACGGTCGCGCGCGGCGACTACCCCGACCTGCTGAAGCTCGGCTGCGTGCACGTGCGAGGCGATCTCGCCGATCCCAAAGTCGCGCAAGAAGCGGTCACCGGAGTCGACGCGATCATCCACGTCGCCGCCAAAGCCGGCGTCTGGGGCAAAGCCGCCGACTACGAATCGAGCAACATCACCGCGACGCAGAACCTGCTCGACGCGGCGATGCACCACGGCATCAAACGCTTCGTCTTCACCAGCTCGCCCTCGGTCACCTTCGACGGCAGCGACGCGAAGCACGCGAACGAGTCACTGCCCTACCCCGCCAAACACCTCGCCCACTACCCGCGCACCAAGGCCGAAGCCGAACGCCGCGTGCTGGCCGCGAATGGGAAGAACGGGCTGGTCACCTGCGCGCTGCGACCGCACCTGGTCTACGGCCCGGGAGATCCCCACCTGCTGCCGCGGCTGGTGACCCGCGCGAAGTCCGGCAAGCTCGCGTGGATCGGCGGCGGCAATCAGGTCGACGTGACCTACGTGGACAACGCGGCGCATGCGCACCTGTTGGCCCTCGATGCGCTCACCGGAGATGCACCGAAGCCCGCCGGCAAGGCGTACTTCATCAGCCAGGGAACTCCGGTTCACCCTGATGCGTGGGTGGGCGCGATTCTGTCGGCCATCGGGATTGCGCCGGTCACGCGGCGGGTGAAGCTGCCGATCGCGTATGCGGTGGGCGCGGTGATGGAAGCGGTGTGGTCGGTGTTCGGCTTGAAGGGCGAGCCGAAGATGACTCGCTTCGTCGCTGCGCAGCTCGGCACGTCGCATCACTACGATCTCACGGCCGCGCGGAACGACTTCGGGTACAGGCTGCTGATCAGTGACGAAGAGGCTCACCGTCGAACCGTGAGCTGGCTGCAGGGGGAGATCGCTTCGCGACGGCTTTGAATCGCGAGGCCCTCACCCAAACCCTCTCCCGAAGGGCCCGAAGGGAGAGGGAGGCAAGTGATGCGAACGCAAAAGCCGAGATACGTCGCGGGTTGGTCCGGTGCCACGCGACTGATTGCGCGGCGTGGAGTCAATCCACGGCGTACTCGGCTTCGCGGTTGCCACTGGGTCGAAGACCTCTTGAGGTGGCAATCCAGCAGGCTGTGTGAGCCCTGCCTGTCCCCACTTTCAGCATCAGCCGTGCCGAACGCACCCGCGCGAAATCACGAAGCCTGCCGTCGAACGGCGCGCGAATCTTGCGATGCGTGCGAATTCTTTTCGTGCTCGTCGAACGGACGGGCGATGCCTGAACTTCGGGTCACTTTCACTCCCGCTCGACGGGTGCGAGCGTGACCGTGTACCTCGCCGCCGGTGACTGGACGGGGAATTTTCCATCATGAGTGAATGCCAGTGAGCGCACCCTGGGATGCCGCGGTCTGCTTTCAGCGCGGCGCGGCGGAGCTGGGCATGAGTCTGAGAAGCATCAGGCTGTCGTTGCCGAACAACTAACGCGGCTCGAGCTTGAAGCTGGCCACCGAGTCGTACGCGCCGTCACGCTCGGCGTTCACGAAGACGATGGCCTCTTTCGAACCGCTGACCACCGGGCACGACAGCGAGAGCTCGGCTTCATCACTGGGCCCGCACGTCACGTGCTCGGGCAACAGCTCCACCATCACGAAGCGGCGCGCCGGATTCCCGAGCATGAGCTCGAAGGTCTCACCGACCTGCACCACCAGGCGCGAAGGTGACTTGAGCTCGAGGTGTTCGCGCGCGAGCCCGGGCCTGGCCAGGGGCTGACGGAGAAACGCCGCGCGCGACATGGGCTGCGCTCGCAGCTGCCAGCGCGGCTCATCGGGGAAGTGATCGAGCGCCGCGAGGTCGGGCGGAATGAAGAGATAGGTCGTCTCGTACGCGTCGGAGCCGTCGGTCATGGTCGGGTCATCCCAGGTGGCGTCGACGAGGTACCAGGCGCCTTTCACCTCGACGGCGTTCCACGCATGGCCCACGGGTGCGAGCTCGCCGTGTTGTTCGCGCACTTCGCCGGTGAGGTAGACGACGTGATCGCCCGAGTGTTTGCCCAGCTCGACCAGCAATCGCGCGTAGCCCTCGCAGACGCCGAGCCGGCTGTCGAAGACCGACCGGGCATCCTGTGCCTTGCGGGGGCCGGTGATGGACGCGTGGTCGTAGCGCAGCCGGGTGACCACCCAGTCGTGCAGCGCCTTCACGCGCTCGAACGGATCCATCACGCGGGCGCTGATGTAGCGGGCGACCGCTTCGGGGCTGGTCTCGTCACTGGCCGTCATGCCCACCACCACCGGGTGCACCGTGTGAGTCCACGGCCAGGTGGTGGAGCCCACCGTCCACGCGGCGGCCTGCTCGGGCTCGGGCAACGGTTCGGGCGGCACGTCGGGCGTGGGCACGATGGGGTCTCGCACGGGCTCTTCGACCGGCTTGTCGCGAGGCCGCCAGCGCGCGCCGCTCCCGAAGGGGGTCACCACCGCGACCACGGGCTGCACGGTGTCGGGCACCGGCTGGTCGTCTTCGGGTTTGCGGTTGGGGTTGTCGTGCGCGGCTTTGTGCACCCACTCGAGACCCGAGGCCGCCGAGAGCAACACCGCGCGGCCGCGTTGAGCCCACTCGCCGTCGGCGTCTCCCAAAAACCAGTCACCCCGGGTGGCCAGCGCGGCGAAGGCCACCTTCGGCCAGAGCAGCACCAGCGCGGAAAGGAAGACCACGTTGATGAAGAGAGTGCGCAGGGCCACCCGGGTCCACCCGGTGAGCGCGCGTTTCTTGGGCAGCAGCCGCGTCGAGCGCCGGAGCTGCGCGTAGAAGGCGTCGGTCGCGCGCTTCTCCCACCAGAGCGGCAGCACGGGGAAGAGCAACACCGCGCCCACGCAGGCCAGCTCGGCCGGGCCTCCCGCAAAGGCGATGAGTGACGAGGCGAGCCAGACGCCCAGGAAGGTGATGCCCAGCAGGAGGAGGATCCACAACGCGCGCAACACGGTCAGTCATTGTACTCTGGCCCGGTGCCCAACCCCGAGCTGGAGAAGTTTCGCGCGCAGTCCCGGTTGTTTGCGTTGCTCGATGAGCCCGGTCAGCTGCGGCTGATGGCGGTGGCGAAGACGGAGGTCCACGCTCCGGGCGGGGTGGTGGTGACGCAGGGTGAGACCGGCGACGCGTTCTTCATCGTCTCCGAGGGCAGGCTCGACGTGCTGGTCGAGGAGGACGGGAAGTCGCGCACCATTGCGTCACTGGATCGCGGTGCGTTCTTCGGGGAGATGGCGGCGTTGTTGGGCGAGACGCGCTCGGCGACCGTGAAGGCGGCGACGCCAGTGACCTTGATGCGGTTCGAGATGCCGAAGGTGAAGGACATCATCGCGGACTACCCGACGGTGCGGCAGGTGCTGGTGCGGTTGGCGTTGAAGCGCGGTGAGGAGAATTTGACCGAGCAGATGCAGCACGACTTCACCTGAAGCTCCCTCTCCCTGCGCAGCGGGGAGAGGGTTGGGGTGAGGGGCCTTCGGGCTGCGGAGGTGGGCCCCTCACCCGGTCCTGCGGACCGACCTCTCCCCGCTTCGCAGGGCGAGGTTTTTCACTTCAATCGATGAGCCCGGCCCTGCGGCTGGCGGCGAGTGACTCCACGGCATCGAGCCGCCGCACCACATCCTTCAGCTCCTCCGCGAAAGCGCGCCGCCGCTCGACGAGGCCCTCGCCCACGCCGAGCAGCTTCCGATTGGCCGCCAGCTTGAGCGCCGTCGCGAAGAGCACCTTCGAGACGCTCTCCTCCGAGTGCACCCGCTTCTGCAGCACGTACTGTTTCCCGAGCGCCAGGCACTTCTCCACGAACGGGCCCTCCTCGACCGGCGCCTTGCCATCGTGCCGCAACAACGCATCGGCCACCGTGCGCCACGCATCGACGAACGGCCGCAGAATGCGATGCGCGCTGAACGGCTTGAACCGCCGCACCACCTCCTCCGCCTCGTCCTTCTCCAGGCGCGCTTCCCAATCGGGCGCGTGAAAAGCGACCTCCGCGGCGAGCTCGACGCGAAACTCATCTTTGTCTGCGAAGAAGAACTCGTACTTGAGCAGGTCGCGCAGCCGCATCGCCTCGTCGTCGAAGACCTGCCGCCGCGCAGCCGGAGCGTTGGCCGCGTGCAGCAAGGCCAGCTCTGCGATGGAGGCGGTCACGAAGAAATGAAGAATGGTGTTCCGGTAATACGCCGCGGTGAGGAACTGATCAGGCACCAGCGCCCACACCGGCTCGGGCCCTTCATCGAAGCAGCGCACCACCCCGTTCTCCGCGAGGCCACGCAGGTGGCGGGTCAGCCCCTCGGGCGTCTCCAGATCATCGAGCGGCGTGGTGGAAGGCAGTGAGCGTTTGCGCGCGTACTGCACCAGGTTTCGCAGCAGGTAGAGCAGCTCGTCCACCGAGACGGCGCGTTCACCTGCACCCAACAGCGCGAGCGAGATGGCCGCGTTGGGGGTGATGGGCGTGACCCGGTTGATCCGGTGACAGACCTCGAAGGCGAGCTTCTGCACGGGGAGATTCTTCTCTTCCGAGTCGGCCTCCGCGCCCGGCGGCTGCGGCGTGCCCAGCTCGCTGCGCAACGAGACCGGCTCACCGAAGCGCACGTGAATGTTGCCGTAGCTGCGTTTGAGCGACCGAATCACTTTCACGAACCAGCCCAGGCCCTCCTTCTCCTTCACCCCGCCGCGCGCTTCCCGCGAGTAGTCGCCCACGTCGGAGATCTGGTCGTAGGCGATCGACACCGGCACCAGCAGCACGTCATCGGCCCGGCCGCGTTTCCACGCATCGACCACGTAGGCGAGCATGCCGAAGCGCGGCGGGAGCAGCTTGCCCGAGCGCGAGCGGCCACCCTCGATGTACCACTCGAGTGAGAAGCGCTTCTCCACCAGGAAGTCGACGTACTGGCGCAGCACGAACTTGTAGACGGGGTTGTCTTTGAACGAGCGGCGAATGAAGAACACCCCGGTGCGCCGGAAGATGGGCCCGATGGGGAAGAAGTTCATGTTGATGCCGCCGGCCGTGTGATTGGGCGGCGAGCCGTTGTCGTAGAGCAGGAACTGCAAGATGGCGTGATCGAGGTTCGACTTGTGCGTGGGCAGGAACACCACGGTCTGCCCCGGTTTGGGCGCGAGCAGGGCCTGCAGCTTCGGCCGGTCGTAGATCACCTCTTCGCCGTAGCCCTGGCGGTAGATGACGCCGATCAACCGGTGCACCAGGTCGATGACGTAGGGGCTGACCCGCGCGGCGATCTCACCGAGGTAGTAGCCCGCACGGCGTTTCACCTTCTCCGGGGAGAGCCCCGTGCTGGTGGAGAGCGTGGAGAGCCCGGCGCGGAACTCGCGGTGCGCGAGGATCTCCTGACGCACGAAGCGGGGCACCTTGTAGCGCGCACCTCGCAGCGGCCGCTCT
Organism: Archangium sp.; assembly: GCA_030695565.1. Lineage (GTDB taxonomy): Bacteria > Myxococcota > Myxococcia > Myxococcales > Myxococcaceae > Archangium_A. Next base: position 16,327 of record JAUYRZ010000019.1, on the reverse strand, counting down.
GCGCGCTCCAGGGCCAGCGCGGCCTGCCGCACCACGAAGAGGGGAAAAGAAGCAGCGTCGGCGTCTTTGTCACCACCGCCCGTGAGCCAACGCGACTTGAGCGCGGCCAGGGGCGCGGGTTCACCTTCCACCACCCGGCAGCGATCCGGCTGGCGCGCGAGCACCCACCGTTTGCCGATGAGACCGGGCGCGCGCGGATTGCCCAGGGTGAGCAGGTCGAAGAGCCGCACCGCACGTTCGCCCTGGAGCTGCCGCGGCAACCACGCCACGCGCACCGGCGTGAGCACCGGGTCGTCACCGCGGGTCAACCGCTCGACGAGGGAGGGATGGAGGGTGCCCGCATCCCACGCGCGGGTGGGCGGAATCCTGATCAGCTCGGCCGGAACGCCCGGGTGGTTCTTGGCGATCCACGCTTCGATGAGCCGGCGATCGAAGGCATCACCATCCACGAGGAAGACTCGACCCTGCACTCCCGACGCGGACATGCGGCGGACGATACCGTAGAGAGTCGCATGCGCATCCTTCACACCATGCTTCGGGTGGGCGATCTCGAACGGTCGTTGACCTTCTACACCGAGGTGCTGGGCATGACCTTGTTGCGCCGGCGCGACTACCCCGAGGGCAAGTTCACCCTCGCCTTCGTCGGTTTCGGCCCGGAGTCGGAGCAGGCCGCTCTCGAGCTCACCCACAACTGGGACACCTCGAAGTACGAGCTGGGCACGGGCTACGGCCACATCGCGCTCGAGGTGCCCGACGCGTACGCCGCCTGCGCGGAGATCAAGAAGCGCGGAGGCGTGGTGACGCGTGAGGCCGGGCCGATGAAACACGGCACCACGGTGATCGCCTTCGTGCAGGACCCCGATGGCTACAAGATCGAGCTGATCCAGCGGGGCTGATCCAACCCGAACGGGGCGTTGCGCAGCGTCAGGTTCCTGACGTGCAGTGTTGATTGCGCTGCCGGGTCTTCACTGTTTTGTTCTGCCACTGCGGTCGTGGGGCACCGCGCGAGAACGGGGAATCTGGGCGTGGATTCAGCAACCAATGAAACATCAGAACGCGAACGCCTGCGTTCTCTCGTCGCGGGAAGCTTCGACGCGTTCTACATCGTGACGGCCATTCGCGACAAGCAGCAGGTCATCGTCGACTTCCGCTTCGCCGACATGAACCAACGCGCCGAAGAGCGTTTGCACAAGCCGCGCGCCGAGGTCATCGGCAAGACGATGCTCACGCTCTTCCCGCGAGGTGAGATGGCCCCCTTCATCGCTCGTTTTGCGGCGGTGGTGGAGAGCCGGCAGCCGACCGAAGAAGAGACTTCTGTCGCCGTCACCGGCATCGACGTGACGTGGATCCGCTATCACATGGCACCGCTGGGTGAGACGCTGGCCGTGACCTCGCGCGACATCTCGCAGCAGAAGAAGGAAGCGGCGGCGCTCCTGGCCAGCCAGGAGGCGCTGAAGAGATCTCACGACGAGCTCGAACTCCGGGTGGCCGAACGCACCGCCGAGTTGCAGGCCAGCAACGCAGAACTCACTGCGCAGATCGCCAAGCGCCGGTTGGCGGAAGACCGTTTCACCCGGCTCTTCGAGTCAGGCCTGATGGCCATCTCCATCGCCGATACGAAGGGCAAAGTCTTCGAGGTGAACGAGGGCTTCTCCAAGATCGTGGGCTACTCGCGCGAAGAGCTGCTCGACCCGGCCTTCGACGGCCTGAAGCTGACGCCGCCCGAATACGCCGAGGTCACCGCCCGCAACCGCGCTCTCCTCATGTCCCATGGCGTGGTGCCCCCGCACGAGCGCGAGTTCTTCCGCAAAGACGGCTCGCGCGTCTCGGTGCTGATGGGCGTGGCGTTGCTCGGCAAGACGGAGGTGCTGGTCTGCGCGACCGACTTGAGTGAGTTCAGGCGCACCCAGGCCGCGTTGGGCCACGCGCAGGATCAGCTCCGCCAGTCGCAGAAGATGGAGGCGATCGGCAGCCTCGCCGGCGGCGTCGCGCACGACTTCAACAACCTGCTGTCGGTCATCCTGAGCTACGGCGGGATGATCGAGTCGAGCCTGACCGAAGGCGACCCGATGCGCGAAGACGTGGTGGAGATCGTCGCCGCCGGACGCCGCGCCGCCGACCTCACCAGGCAGCTGCTCGCCTTCAGCCGCAAGCAGATCCTCAAGCCGCGCATCGTCGCGCTCAACACGCTGATCTCGGGGCTCGAGCGTCTGCTGCGCCGCCTCATCGGTGAGAACATCGAGTTCACCGTGCTCCCGCAGCACGACCTCGGAATGGTGGAGGTCGACCCCAGCCAACTGGAGCAGGTGGTGATGAACCTCGCCGTCAACGCACGCGACGCGATGCCTGACGGCGGCAAGCTCACCATCGAGACCTCCAACGTGCACCTCAGTGAGGACTACGCCCGGGAGCACCCCGAGGTGACGCCGGGCCTGCACGTGATGGTGGCGGTCAGCGACAACGGTTGCGGCATGGACGCGGCGACCCGCGCGCGCGTGTTCGACCCGTTCTTCACCACCAAGGGCCCCGGCAAAGGAACGGGCCTGGGGCTCTCGACGGTGTTCGGCATCGTCAAGCAGAGCGGCGGGCACATCTGGGTCTACAGCGAGCCCGGCGCAGGCACGACCTTCAAGGTCTACTTCCCCTGCGCGAACGCCGCGGCCCACGAACCCGAGGTGAGCGCGCCGGCGTTCGTGGCGCCTTCACGCGGGGCCGAGACGGTGCTGCTGGTGGAAGACGAAGAGCGGGTGCGCACCCTCGCGCGCACGGTGCTCAAACGTCACGGCTATCACGTGCTCGAAGCGCAGAGCGGCGGCGACGCGTTGCTCATCTGTGAACAACACCCCGCGCGCATCGACCTGTTGCTGACCGACGTGGTGATGCCCCGAATGACCGGCCGTCAGCTGGCCGATCGACTGCGCTCCGTGCGCCCCGAGATGAAGGTGCTCTACATGTCCGGCTACACGGACAACTCCATCGTGCACCACGGCGTGCTCGACTCGGGGATCAACTTCCTCGAGAAGCCACTCACCGTCGAGACGCTCACGAGCAAAGTCCGCGAGGTGCTGGATGGGCGCGTTCTGAAATGACTGGGGCTCAGCCTCGGTGAAGAGACTGAGCCCCAGGGGTAAATCAGAAGCTGGAAATCAGCTGACGACGCGTACGTTCGCCGCCTGCAGGCCCTTGGGCCCCTTGTTCACATCGAACTCCACCTTCTGACCCTCTGCGAGGGTACGGAAGCCATCCGCGGTGATCGCGGTGTGGTGGCAGAAGACGTCGTCTCCGCCGCCATCCTGGCTGATGAACCCAAAACCCTTCGCATCGTTGAACCACTTCACGGTACCGGTTGCCATTTGACTGTTCTGCTTTCGATCTCAGGCTTCCGAAAAGGGGAGCCTGGCCCCGTCATTTGAAACGGCGCAGGGTTGAATTAACCCTCCACGCCGGTGTGCGCCAGTCGGCGTACTGACTGATCGTTCAGAGCCGGGCTTCGAGCAGCTCGAGCGTCACCGGATCACCCGGAGGATGGTGGATGGCGGTGCTGATCAGGTGCGGCCCGAAGGTGAGGGTCTGAAACTGCCAGCGCGCACCGTCGTCGTTCAACCCAGGCTCGACTTCGAGTTGAAGCCCCTCGGCGGTGAAGCGGAAGGCGAAGCCATCGAGCGCGAGCGCCAGGCCCATTCCGCGCGCTTTGATGTAGCTCTCTTTGAGCGTCCAGAGCGTGACGGCTCTTTGCGCGCGTCGATCAGCTGGCAGTGCGGTCAGGTCTTTCAGTTCATTTGGCGCGAAGACGTTGGGGCCGAGCTCGAGCAGCTTCGGCGCGCGGGTGAGCAGCTCGGTGTCGACTCCTACTTCGTGGTGCTCTGAGAGGAGCAGCGTCACCAGGCCGTCGGTGTGCGTGAGGTTGAAGTGCAGACCTTCGACTTCGGGCCGGCCCCAGGGGTTGGTGGTGAAGTGCACCGACTCGGGGGCGCAGTTCAGTGCGTTGCCCAGGACTGTGCGGGCGAGCACGCGGGCCACCAGGTATTCGCGGCGCTTGCCAGGGGGAATGAAGCGCTGGTGCTGGGCTCGTTCGTCGGCGGTGAGCAAAGCGAGTGCAGCAGGCGTTTCAATGAACGTCTCGGGGCGCACCCAGTACAGCCGCGCTGTGTCGAGGTGAGGGGCCTTGCCTGAAGGGAGCGTGGTTTTCATGTGCCTTCACCACGTGCGCGATCAAACCAGCGCACTTTCCATGAGCCAGCTCCACTACTGCAGGCCTTCGACCGCCGGACCATTCGCCCCGAACAACCGCTTCGCCAATCGCCCCAACCACTGCGAGCGCGGATCCGACGTGACGGTGAGCTTGCCCGCGCGTGCACCCTCGAGCATCGCCTTCACTTCCGCTCCCGGATTGCGCAGGCCCGCGAGCGTGGTGAACAAGACCGCGTCTTCCGCCGTCGCGCCCGTCCGTGAACGCCAACCCTCCGCGGCCACACCGAACTGTGCATCACCAGGCAACGGCACTTCCGTCGAGAGGTCAGGCCCGAGCGCGTTCATCGCGGCGATGACCACGTCTTTGCGATCTTTCAGGGTGAGCTTCGCGAGCTGCTCCGGCATCAACGGCGCTCCGAGCCAGTAGTCCTGGCGGCCGAAGCCGACCGGGAACTCGAGGCGCGTCTCGAGCGGAGCGACCGGCAGACCACCGACCAGCCGCACCGGAATGATGGGCGCGCCGATGGCGATCGCCATGTCGATGAAGCTGCTGCTCATCTTCTGCACCGGCGTGCGGCCCGCGAGTGAACGCGTTCCTTCCACGTGCACCATCACGCTCTTGCCGCGCTGCTTCATCTCACCGGCGAGCTCTCCGATGATCTTGACCAGCGACTCCTTGTCGTCGCGATCGAAGAAGGTGATCACCCCGGGGTCGATCACGCCGGGGTACGAGAAGTTGTGCGCGATGAGCGTGCCCAGCCAACTCGTGCGGTGCTCTGCCTTCGCCAGCGTGACCGTCGGCGTCTTGCTCAACGCGCTGATCACCATGCTGAAGAGCAACGACTCGACGCCCACCTGGTGATTGGCGACATACAGACAGCTGCGGCCCTGCACCGCCGCGAACGCCGCGGGATCCGCCAGCACCACGTCACCGACGAAACGCTCGACGAGGCCGTAATAGAGATCTTCCACCGGCCACTCGCCCACCCCGAAGTGTTTGCGCCAGTAGGTCTTCACTGCCGTCAGGTCCTGCACCGGCGGCGAGGCATCGGCGACGAGCACGTCGTCACCCGCGCGCGTGACCTGCAGCGGGTGGAAACGAAGGGGACGCACCGCGGCGCGTGCGCCACCGGGCTCCACCGTCACCGCCGAGGCGTGCACGAAGGCTCGGCGGGAGACGTGTTCCTTCTGCGCGACCTCGGCGACGAGGTCTCCGCGGCGCTCGGGCGCCACGTCGTAGATGGTCGCCACGTTGCCGGGCAGCCAGTCGCTCTGCCGGAGCACCTGCGCGCTCAGGCCCGTGGTGCGGCCATCGAAGCTCGAGAGCGCGACGTTCGGCACGTACTGGCGATCACGCAGGAAACGGCGGCGCTCATCACGCGGCGCGGTGCCGATCGGCCCACGCGGGAGCAGCACTTCGACGAGGCGGAAGTCGACCAATACGCGGCCGTTCTGCTGAACCTGCACGTCGAGCATCGGGAAACGCGCTTCGCCATCGAAACCCACGAAGCGCGCTTCGACCTTGAGTTCACCTGCGTCGGGCAGCGCCTGGAAGATGTGCAGGTGCTTGATGCGGTACGGATAACCGACCACGTCAGCGGGGATCTGATCAGACCAGCGCGAGAGGTTGTCGTGCGGCAAGCCGTGCGTGGCCGCGTCGAGCAGACCCTGGTGCAGCGCACCTCGAGGAACGCTTCCGTTTTCAGCCCGCAGCGTCGCGGAGGAGCCATTCGCTCCGAAGGCAAGCGAGGTCAGGTAGTGAAAGGCGGGGCCGTGGAACAGCGCGCCACTCGCGTACGGGTCGGCTTCGGTGACGAGGCCGGTGAGCGGAGGAAACGGTGCGGGGGCCGCGGGTGCTCCCTTCTGGACTTTGGCGGTCGCCACCGGCTCGAAGCGCGAGAGTGCAGGGTTCGGTGAGTCGCGCCAGGCGAGCAGCGTTACCGCGCTTTCTTCAACTTCTGTCTTCAGGCGGATCGCGCCTCCGGGGAACGGCAGCCAGCGGTTGACTTGAACGTCCGTCAACGTCACGAGGCCCTCACCCCGACCCTCGCCTGAAGGGAGAGGGAGTGCAGCAGCGGCGAGGCGATCGACCATCGACATCATCGGCAGCGCCGGCAAGGTCCACGTGGGGCAGTGATCAGCCAGCCACGTGTCCTTCTTCGGATCGAGCGACTCTTCCTTCGGCTGCTTCTTCGTCGGCGTCGGCGCATCGGGGCCCGCCACGATGCGCATGCCCAGGTTCTTCGCGCTGTAGATGCGCTTGCCGTCGACCCACAACCAGCCTTCGCAGATCGCGAAGCGGCCCTTCTCGTCTTCGCCGATCTCCGTGATCTGGATCTCGCTGCCGATGACCTTGTTCTTCGGCACCACCTGGCCGCGGTACTTCCAGGTCACCGGCTTCTCGAGCATCAGCGGCTCGAAGCGCGCGTTCTTGAGGCCCTCGCCCATGCCCTTCTCGAGCATGTAGAACTGCAGCAACTGGCACAGCGCCTCGATGCCCAGCGAGCCCGGCTGCACCGGATCCTGGAAGAAGTGCGCTTTGAAGAACCACTCGTCGACGTCCACCGTCTTCTCGCCGCGCAGGTAGCCGAGGTTCTTCGGGCCACCATCCGGCGTGAACTCGATCACCCGATCGAGCATCAACAACATGTCGCCTGCGAGCTTCGGCGTGCCCTCGCAGTACTTCGCGGGCCGCGTGGTGAGCTCGATGGTCTGTTTCGCCGGAGCGGTCATGCGGGTCCGCTCGTCGGCCGAGACCGGCAGGCCGACCTGGTTCTCGAACGCTTCCTTGGGGAAGAAGCCGAACACCGTCTTCATCGCGAAGACCTTCGTCTCGCCGATGAAGCACTCGACGTCGAAGTTCTCGATGATCATGCCCGCGCTCTGCGAGAGCGAGGTCATCTTCACCTTCGTCTTGAAGATGCCGCTCGTGGGGATGATCTCCGCGAACATCGTGCCGGTGCCGTCGAGGTTGCGGAACAACATGTCGGTCTCGGTGGTGAGCGCGCTGCCCACGTAGGAGGCGAGCCAACCGCAGGGCTGCAGCGCTGCTTCCATCACCACGCAGAAGGGCATGGTGTCGTTGCCGTTCTGCTCGAAGTACCACTGCTCGACCGGCACGTCGTACTCGACCTCGACGCCGGTGCCGGGCTTCATGCCGCCCAACGCACCATCGAGCTTCGTGATGCGCGACATGAAGTGGTACGGCGGCCCGGGCAAACGTGCAGCGCGGCGCGTGCCGTCGAAGCGCGCGTAGAACGGACCGAACGCCTTCGAGGGCGGGCCCCACGCGCAAGCGAGCAACGAGTGGTAGTCGAACGCAAACCCGTCGACCGTCGCGCAGGGTTTGGGCTCGACGTAACCCACCATGCCCGAGAGCGAACGCAGCGGGACTGACTCGCCGGTGAGCTGCGTCTGCGCAGGCGCGAGGTGCTTCCAGTGCTCCATCGGCCAGTCGGGCACCAGGCGCAGACCGACGCGCTTGGCGTGGAACGCCTTGCGGCCATCGACCGTGACCAGCAGGTCTGCCCAGATGGTGGGAATCGGACCCGCGCTCACTTCGGAGACGAACACTTCGTAGACGAGGTGTTTGCTCGTGGGCGTGACCTGACCGCGGCAACGCATCGGGTACTTCGTGTCGGGCACCGGCTCGAAACGCCACGCGTCACGCTCGATGGTGTAGCCGAGGCTCGCCAGGTAGATGGCCATCGTCTGCAGGCAGCCGTCGAACATCAACGTGCCGGGCATGCAGGGGTCGTTCTTGAAGTGGCCCTTGAAGAACCAATCGTCGGGCGTGACCGGCGTCTCGGCGCGCAGGTAGCCGCGGCCCCACGGTCCACCGGTGTGATCGAGCTCGGTGACCTCGTGGAGGAACTGCATCTTCTCCGAGGTGATGCGGGGCGAACGCACGTGCGGCTGCGCGGTCTCCCAGCCCTTGCCGAAACACTCGTACGGCCGGCCCGAGGCGAAGGCATTCAGCTCGGTCGAGCTGAGCTTCGTCTTCTCGAGCTTCACGAAGGGCGCGTCGACCTGCGCGGCCGCGGGCTTCTCTTCGTTCGCATCCCACAAGACGCCGGCGGAGTTGGCGAGCTCTTCGTCGGTGAAGAAACCGGCCTGGCCGTTGCGCACGGAGAGGCGGGGTTTCCCGTCGATGTGGCAGTCGTAGTGGAAGAAGAAGAGGCGAACGTCACCCTGCGTGGCGTGGCCGTCGACGTGGATGTCGTAGGCGAGCGTCTCGCCGGGCACGGGCAGGCCGCCGCGGTAGGTGAGGTCGCAGCCGAGCAGGCGGTACACGCGCTCGCCTTTGTTGAGTGAGTCGATGCCGAGGTAGCTGATCAGCAACAGGTCGGCCTGGCCCGACTCGATCATCACGCCCGCCGGCATGCGGCCTTCGTCGTCGAGGTACCAGCTGTCGGCCTTCACGTCGGTCTCGGTCCAGAGCGTGCCTTTGCCCATCGAGCCGGGCACCGCGTCGATGCCGGTCACGCGATCGGCGAGCAGCAGCGGCGGCTCAGGCATGCGCACCTGGCGGGCGTAGCCGTCCTGGCTCTCGAAGGCCGGGCCGAAGACGGAGGAGATCTTTCCGCCAGCGAGAATCTCGAGCTGCTTGCGGTCGTACTTGGGGCCGGGCTTTGCGGCGTTGGTCTGCACCGGGATCGCGATGAGGGGTGCGGGGGCGGGCTTCGCGACGACGGCGGGCGGCGGCGGCGCGATGACAGGTGCCTGCACCACGGGGGCCGGTGCGGGCCTGGCGATCACGACCGGCGGCGGTGCGATGACAGGTGCCGGGAGCTGCGGTTGCGGCGCGGCCTGGATGGTGACCGGCGGCCTTCCTTGCGAGGCGATTCCGTAGGCCTGGCGGAGTCCGGCTTCGGCGGACTGCTGCAGCGCGAGGAACCGCTCGTGCACGGCGGCTTGCTGCGCGAGGAATTCGCGGTGCACCGCGGCGAGCTGGGCTTGCTGCGCCATGAAGCGAGAGAGCGTGTCGTTCATTTGCGGTACCTGGACGTGAGCGGGTGCGGCGAAGACGGGCGCGGGTGCGGGTGCGACGGGCGCGGTGAAGACGCGCGAAGGGGCGACGACTGCCGTCACTGTCTCCCTCTCCCCCGCGGGGGAGAGGGTCGGGGAGAGGGATTGCTGGCGGTTCTGCAGAACGGGCTCGAGCTTCGGAGCAGGGGTCATGAGAGTTTTTGGTTCGCCCAGCGGCTGGGCAATGGGCTGGCTTGGTTGCACGGAAGGCCCCTCACCCCCACCCTCTCCCCGCTTCGCAGGGAGAGGGAGAACAGGGGGGGCGTGAGCGGCGAGCGTGAGGACGGGTCCTGCGAGCTTCTTCTTCGGCGCGCCTTCAGCGATGAGCTTTTCGAGTGCAGCGGTGTCGACCTTTACGCCTGCAGCGACGAGTGACGCGGTGGCATTGAGCACCTGCCGCACACCCGACCGGCCCGCGACGTCGAGCGACACCACCACGTGCTCACGCTCACCGAGGATCTTCCGGATCCACCCAGCGCACAGACCACGCGGTCCGTGCTCGATGAACACGCGCACGCCATCGGCCCACGCGTTCTCAATGGTCTTCGTGAAATCCAGCGTGCGCAGCGCCTGACCGGTGATCGCATCAGCGGCGGCCTCTGCGCTCGCCTTGAACGAGCTGTTCGTCGCGTTCGTGTAGAAACGAACGTTCGGCACGTCGGTCACGGCGCGGTGATGCAGCTTCCACCACGCGTCGCGGATCTCTTCGACCTCGGGGCAGTGCGCCGCGATGTCGTAACCCAGCGGGAGCGTACGCTCGGTACCCAGCGCCTTCACCACGCGCTCAACCGCCGTCGCCTCGCCACCGATGACGCAATCGTCAGAGGTGTTGATGCTGGTGAGGTGCACCAGCGGCTCCTGGGCGATCGCGCCCTTCACCTGAGCCACCGGCGCAGAGACGAGGTAGTTCGACCAGGTCGAGCCCGTCGAGCCGAGCTTCTTCCACGCCTTGCGCGGAGCCTCGAAGGTGCCCACGAGGTCGGACGTGAAGATCGAGCCAGCGCGGCTCGCCTTGATCATTTCACCGAGATCATTCCACGCACCCATCGCGAAGAGCGCGTTCGACTCACCCGACGAGTAGCCGATGGTCGCATGCGGCGTGATGCCCAACACGCGGCGGGAGATCTCCGCGTGCAGCTGGCACACGAACGACGAGCCCCACAGCTGATCGAGCGGATGTTTCGGATTGCCGTCACCCGGGCCGTACAACCAGTCGGTGGCCGACTTCAGCTCGCTGCAACGCTCTGCGACGGCAGCGACCTGCTTCGGGAGAGCGAGCGCGAGTTCACGGCCCATCCCCGCGTACGCAGCGGCGGCGCCGGTGAAGACGAACGCGGACTGGCCGGCGATGGGCGCTTCACGGAACGCGACACCTTCGGGAACCGGACCACCACTTTCCAACCAGCGGCGCGCCTGATCAGCGCGCGCCTCGAGTTCGAGTTCATCAGCTGCGACGAGCACCAGCCGCGCAGGGCCCGTGTTCGACTGAGTGCGCGCGGTGAGTGCAGCGAGCGCGCCCGCCTTGTTCGCACCGGAGAACACGTGCAGCTTCGCAGGCGCTTCACCGAGCCAGGCAGCCACATCGCCGCCCGCGAGCTGAGAGGTGGCCTGCGCCGCCTCGAGCACCGACACGGAGATGTTCGCCGAACGAGCGCCGAACCACGGCGTCGCCACTCCGCCCGACTTCGGCCGGGCCGCATGACGCAACGCGAGCGCCGCGGCAGCCACGTGCAGCAAACCATTCGCCGCGTGTGACTTGCCGAACGAAGCCACCAAGTCGATCGAGCCTTCACCGAACTGCACTCCCTCTCCCCTCGGGAGAGGGTCGGGGTGAGGGGTCAACGTAGCGAACACGGTGTCGCCATCACGGCGAGCATCCTCGAGCCGCTTCATCACCAACACGACCGCCGCATCACCCGGAGCCGCCGAGAGGCCCAGCTCCTTCAACGCCGTCTGGTGCACGACCTCATGAGACATGTCGACCGCGCCCACGAGCGCTGCATCGATCTCACCCGCCGCCAACGCACGAGCCGCCAGCCGAAGCGCGGTGATCCCCGAAGCCTCTTCAGAAGAAACCGTGAACGCCGGACCCGCCACGTCGAGCTGACTGTTGATCCGGTTCGCCGGAATGTTCGGCATGGTGCCGACGACACCCGACGACTGCAGCACCGGAACGATCCCATCACGCGCGGTCTTGAGCCACGCCGCGTCGGTGCCTTCACTCGCCAGACGCCAGCGTGCTCCGTAACGTGAGACCTCCGCGTCGCAGCCCATGCCGATCAGCACCGAGGTGCGTTCGCGGGGAAGTTTGATGCCGTGCGCTGCTTCACGCGCAGCTTCGAGCACCGTCGTCTGCTGCGAGAGCGACTGCTGCAGATCATTCGGCGGGAACTTGAGCCCTTCGAGGCCCACCGTGACGGTCTGGCGTGGACCGTTTGAGACCTTGCCGGTGAGGAGTTCGCGCGTGAAATCGGAGGCGCTGTCGCCCTGCCCGACTCGGGCCCCGATTCCGACGATGGCGATCTGTGACGAGGCCCTCACCCCGACCCTCTCCCTCGAGGGAGAGGGAGTCAGCTCCACCGACTCCACGATCAGGTGCGCGTTGTTGCCTCCGAAACCGAACGCGCTGATGCCCGCTCGTTTCGGCCCCGTCCACGCTTCCGCTTCACGCAGCACCCGGAACGGCGTGCCTTCGAGTGCGGGGTTCGGCTGATCCACGTGCAGCGTGGGCGGCTTCTTGCCGTGCTCCATCGCGGCGAGGACTTTGATCAGCCCGGCCACACCCGCGGCGGTGATCAGGTGACCCAGGTTCGACTTGAGCGAGCCGATGGGAATGCCGCTCGTGCCCGCGAACACCCGCGCCATGCTGCGCAGCTCAGTCGCGTCGCCCACCGGCGTTCCCGTCGCGTGACACTCGAGCAGGCTCACGTCGGAGGGCTGGAGACCGGCTTGCTCGTAGGCGCTGCGAAGTGCACGCTCCTGGCCTTCTTCAGAAGGCGCGAGCAGGCCGCGGCCGCGACCGTCGTTCGAGAGACCGACTCCGCGGATGACGCCGAGGACCTTGTGCCCCCTGGCGATCGCGTCAGAGAGGCGCTCGAGCACCACGAAGCCCGCACCTTCAGCAGGCACCAGTCCGTCGGCGTCACGGTGGAACGGGCGGCTCTGCCCCGTCTTGCTCATCGCAGACAACGCGCAGAAGCCGACGTGGATGAAGAGATCGTCTGCCTGGTTCACCGCGCCCGCGATCATCACGTCGGCGCTGCGGTCGTGCAGGCGATCGCAGGCGAGCTTGATCGCGTAGAGAGAGGAAGCGCAGGCGGCGTCGAGCGCGAAGGCGCCGGCGCCCAGACCCAGCGCACGAGCGGTCAGGTGCGCGGGCAGGCCCGAGTTGAAGCGGTTCTTCGCGTGCGGGCGGGGCGACTTTCCCAGCCAGACGCTCTCCGCGTAGCGGGCTTGTCCGGCCGAAGGGAAAGACAGGTTGCCCAGCACCAGGCCCGTGGTGGGCGTGCCTTGCAGGTTCGCGTTTCGCAGCGCTTCACGGACCGTGTGGATGGTGAGCTGGAAGAGCGGATCGAGCGCACGCAGCTCGGCGGCGTCGATGGTGGTGCCGGTCGCGTCGAACTGGAAGCCGGTGACGTAGCCGCCCTTGTCCGACCAGGTTCGGTCGGAGGCGTTGGACGGCGTTCCCATCACTGAGTCGCGGGGCAGACCCCAACGTTCCGCGGGGACGGCGGAGATGGCGCTTTTGCCCGCGAGCACGTTCGCCCACAGCTGCGCGGGTGAGTGTGCTCCCGGCAACACGCAGGACTGGCCAACGATGGCGATGGGTTCGAACTGGTTCATTTGATCCTGTGAGGCCCCTCACCCCGACCCTCTCCCCGCTTTCGCAGGGAGAGGGAGAAAGGGAGGTCAGTTACGTGCGCTATCGGGGCGGAGAACGGTCTCCACGCCGATGATCTCAGCCACCACGTGGCCGCTCGCATCCGAGAAGGCGATGTCGCAGACCGTGCGCTGATCGTGGATCTTCCGGCCGTGCACCACGCCCTGCATCGGGCCTTCGGTCAGCCCGTCGCGGTAGCTGCGGTACTCGCCCATCGCCATCGGCAACACCGCGCCGCCGAGCACGTGCCGCGACCAGAGCAGCGCCAGTTGGAGACCACCATCCATCGCGGCTGCGTCGCTGCGCCACGACTCGCCGGCCCACGCCGACTTCTGCGTGCCCGAGAGCGTGCCCACGATGCCTTCACGTGAGACGCCCTTGACCGAGTCGATCACCTGGAAGCTCGGGCCGTGGAAGAGCACGTGACCGTCGTACACCGCGGCCTGCGTCCACTTCTCCAGCACCGGCGCCGCTTCGAGCTCCGGCTGCGCCACGGTGCCCGTCGTCATCTTCACGGTCGCGCTGTAGTGCAGCAGGTCGCCCTTGCCGCGGAGCTCGACGCCGATCTCAGCGCCTGAACCGTTCGACAGCTGCCTGGCGCTGATCACGAAGCGATCACCCGCACCGCCAAAGCCGTCGAGCTTGATGCCGCGCAGCACCTTCACCTGCTTGACGGCCGCCAGCACCAGGTCAGGCCGGCACGCGCGCGCTGCACGAAGGAACCACTCCACCGCCAGCACCATCGGAACCACCGGCACGCCGGCGATCGCGTGGTCCGCCAGGTAGGGGTGCGACTTCGAGTCGACGCGCACTTCGACGGTCGCCGAAGGGACCACCTTCGCGCCCAACGCGCCTTCGCCATGCGAACCACCGACGACCACGGTGACGTCGTCACCACTGCCGATCAGCTCGTCGACGAAACGCTGTGCACCGGTGTCGAGCGGAATGAGCGCGACGCCCATCTGCTGGAAGTGCGCCTTGAGGCTCGGCGTCACCATGCCGCCTTCCCACGGGCCCCAACCAATCGAGCGCACCGTGCAGGTCGAACCGCGGCGTGCACGCTCGGCGCAGGCGACGAGGTTCAGCACTTCGTTGGCCATCGCGTAGTCGCACTGCCCGGGGTTCCCGGTGCGCGCGGCGATGGAGGAGAACAGGCACAACGAGGTGAGCGGATCCTTCGCGGTGGCCGCGAGCAGCGCCCGCAGGCCGCTGACCTTGGTGTCGAACACGCGATCGAACTGCTCGTCGGTCTTCTCGGCGATCTTCTTGTCAGCCAGCACACCCGCGCCGTGAACGATGGCGGTGATGGGGCCCCACTCCTGGCGCACCGTCTCGAGTGCTGCAGAGAGCGCCGCCGCGTTGGCGACGTCGACCGCCACGTAGCGCGAGTCGGAGCCCGCCGCCTTGAGCGCCGCCATGGTGGCGCGGATCTCACGCAGCGCGAGCAACGACGCGAGCTGACCGTTGAGCTCGGCCGGCGTGGCCTTCTTGCCCTCGGCCTGCGCGCGCTGCATCAGGGCCCGCTTGAGGCCGGGCTCGTCGTTGATGCCACGCAGCTCCGAGGGCTCTTCACCCAGCGGGGTGCGGCCGAGCAGCACGATGCGCGGCTTCTTCGCCTTGGCGAGTTCGATGAGGCCCGCGGCGGTCACGCCACGGCCACCACCCGAGGCGACCACCACGGAAGACGAGTTCATCGTCGCGGCCGCGGTGGAGGGAGAAGCGGTGTGGACCGAGGCGAGGCTGGTGCGGCGGCCGTCGGCGTGGAGACCGACCTCCAACGTGGTGCCGCCACCGAGCAGCTCGTGCGCGATGACGTGGGCCGTGGCGCTCGCGTCGCGTGCACCGCGCTCGAGGTCGATGGCCTTCACGGCCGCCTTGGGCCACTCGAGGGCGGCCGTGCGGGCGAGCGCGCTGACGCCGCCGAGGTAGGCGCGGGTTCCGTCGCGGCCGGAGAGACCGAAGTCACCTCCGGTGTCCTGCACGGTGACGAAGGTGCCGCCGGTCTCGCCGAAGCGGGCGGCCACGGCGCGCGTGGCCCGGAAGGCCTCGCGGTTGACAGCGACCGCTTCGTCGATGGTCTTCACGGTGCGCAGACCGCCGAGGAAAATCACCGCGTCGGCGTCAGCCGGAACGGTGGTCACCACGGTGGCCTTCACGCCGTGTTTCGCGAGCGAGGTCACCAGGGCGGCGGCGATGCCGGCGCCGTCGTCGGTGATGGCCATGCGCTGTGCGCCGAGGATTCCGGAGAGCGCCATGCCCACCGAAGTCGCGGGCACTTCACGCAGCGCGAAACGTTCGACGTTCGCTTTGGGGCCGGTCGCAGCGGCGACGGGCGCGGGGGCCGAAGGTGCGGAGGGCGCACCGGCGGCCTTCATGTGGTTCACGATCTGGCCGAGCGTGCGCAGGGTGGCCAGCTCGGTCGGCTTCACCTCGGGCAGGTTCGGTGCGCGCTCACGCATCGCGGAGAGGATCTCGACTCGTTTGATCGAGTCGATGCCGAGGTCGGCTTCCAGCTCCATATGCGCGCCGAGCATGTCCTTCGGGTAGCCGGTCTTCTCGGCCACGATGGTCATCATCAGCGCTTCGAGATCGATCGACGGGCCCGCAGCAGGAGCCGCAGCGACGGGCGCCGCAGTGACGGCAGGCGCCGACTGGAACGCCGCACCACCGGCGGCCTTCATGTGGTTCACGATCTGACCGAGCGTACGCAGGGTGGCCAGTTCGGTCGGCTTCACCTCAGGCAGGTTCGGCGCGCGCTCACGCATCGCGGAGAGGATCTCCACGCGCTTGATCGAGTCGATGCCGAGGTCGGCTTCGAGCTCCATGTGCGCACCGAGCATGTCCTTCGGGTAGCCGGTCTTCTCGGCCACGATGGTCATCATCAGCGCTTCGAGATCGACCGAAGGCGCACTGGTCTGTCCGAGCGAGGTCGAGGACGCAGCAGGTGCAACAGGCGCCGACTGGAACGCGGCACCACCAGCGGCCTTCATGTGATCGACGATCTGACCGAGCGTGCGCAGGGTGGCCAGCTCAGTCGGCTTCACCTCAGGCAGGTTCGGCGCGCGCTCGCGCATCGCGGAGAGGATCTCGACGCGCTTGATCGAGTCGAGGCCGAGGTCGGCTTCGAGCTCCATCTGCGCGCCGAGCATCTCCTTCGGGTAGCCGGTCTTCTCGGCCACGATCGTCATCATCAACGCCTCGAGGTCGATCGACGGGCCGGCGGAAGCT